>NZ_DIAX01000002.1:0-19630 GCF_002414845.1 Gordonia sp. UBA5067
CCTCGGTACCGTCGCCGAGACCGGTGTGACCAGGGGCAGCGCGGGTGCGCTCACTGTTCCTCATCGTCGCGACGGGCCTCGATGGCCTCGAGGTGGGCTCCCTGGATGAGTTCCTCCGGGCCGCCGGCGGCCTCGGACAACTCGTCGGCGGGGTCGAACTCGCCGAGGCGCTCACGGGCCAGCCGGTCGAGCCGGGCGGAATCGTGCTTGGCCCGCTTGGCCGCCTCGCGCATCTCGAACCCATCGGAGATGAGGTCGCCGACCTCGCGTGCGACGTCGACGACGGCGCCGGTGATGATCGTGGCGATCCTCCCGACGCGCGTCGCCGTCGTCTGCACGGCCTCCTGTGCGAAGTCCTTGTTGCGCTCGAGCTTGTCGAAGTCGATTTCGCGGCGCTGCGGCGTATCGTCGCTCATAGCCGATCAGCCTACCCGCCGCGCCGCGTTAGCTGGCCTGGGCCGCTGACGCGCGCTCGATGTTGACGACCAGGTCGTCATCGTCGCGGGTCCACGAGTTCGGCACGCTGAGCTTGGCGATCTTCCGCCACGTCGATCCGAGTTGGCCGCGCAGGTTGCCCGTGTTGTACGGCAGGCCGTGGCGCTCGCAGATGTCGCGCACCTCTTCGGCCATCTCCGGGTACCGGTTGGCCGGCACATCGGGGAACAGGTGGTGCTCGATCTGGTGGCTCAGGTTGCCGCTCATGATGTGGAACAACGGGCTGCCGGTGATGTTGGCCGAGCCCAGCATCTGGCGGATGTACCACTCCCCGCGCGTCTCGTTCGCACATTCCTCCTTGCTGAAGGTCTGTGCGCCAGTGGGGAAGTGACCGCAGAAGATGATGGAGAACGTCCACAGGTTGCGGATGAGGTTGGCCGAGGCGTTGCCCAGCAGCGTCGGGATGAACAGCGGACCGGTCAGCGCGGGGAAGATGACGTAGTCCTTGAGGACCTGCTTACTGGCCTTGCGCCACATGCCCTTGACGAGACTCTTGATGTCGGACCACTTGCGTTCGCCGGCGGCGATCCGGTCGACCTCCAGGTCGTGGGCCATCACGCCCCATTCGAACAGCACCATCAGCCCCGTGGCGAAGGCCAGGTTGCCCAGGTAGAGGGGCTTCCATTCTTGGTCGCGGGCCATCCGAAGAATGCCGTAGCCGACGTCGCGGTCTTCGCCGATGATGTTGGTGAACGTGTGGTGCTTGTAGTTGTGGCTGTGCTTCCACTGGTCGGCCGGGCAGACGGTGTCCCATTCGAATTCGCGGGAGTTGTAGGTGTCCTCGCGCATCCAGTCATATTGGCCGTGCATGACGTTGTGGCCGATTTCCATGTTGTCGAGGATCTTCGACGCCCCCAGCAGGCCGACGGCGGCCAGCCATGCCGGCGGGAACCAGCCGAGGTACATCAGGGCCCGGCCACCGATTTCGAGCCCGCGCTGGGTGCGGATGATCTTGTAAAGGTACTCGCGGTCGGACTCGCCGACGTCGGCCATGATGCGGGCGCGCAACTCCTCGAGTTCGCGGCCGATCGTCTCGACCTGCTCGCGGGTCAGATTGACCTCGGTGATGGGCGGAAGGTCGGTGCTGGGCAGCACGGCTAGGCGCTCGGCCTTGGCCTGGTAGTTGTCACTGAGCTGGATTGCCATGCGCTTAAGCCTCGATTTCTACGTCGCCAACAGGAGTGTTGACGCACAGTTGGATGTGGGTGTCGGCCTCGGAATCGATTTCACCGGTGAGGATGTTGCGGGTGCAGCCGGACTTCTTGACGGTGACGCAGGAAAAGCAGATGCCCATGCGGCAGCCGCTCTCCGGCGAGAGGCCGGCGCCCTCGGCCTGGTCGAGGAGGGTGCGACCGTCGTTGGGGGTGCTTACCGCCGAGGCGGTGAAGCTGACCTGTCCGGTGATGGGCTCGTTCGGGTCGGTGACGGGGACGGCCAGGGTGAAGGCCTCGGTGTGCAGGTGTTCGGCGATGCCGGCAGCTGCGCAGTATTCGCCGACGGCGTCCATCAGCGACGCGGGGCCGCAGAGGAAGATCGTCGCGTCGTCGGTCGCGATACCGGCGAGGTGGTCGCCGGTGAAGTGGTCGCCGGCGGTGTGGTCGCCGGTGGTGCGGTCAGTCTGGCCGGCGCGCGTGTAGTGCAGACGCAGGTCCAGGTTCGGGTACAGGGCGGCCAGATTGGCCAGTTCCGCGCCGTAGGCGACGTCGTCGGCGGTGCGGGCGTAGTGGACGAAGGTCACCGCCCCCTGGTGGTTCCGCGCCACAAGTGTGCGCAGCATTGAGAGTACGGGTGTAATCCCAGATCCGCCGCTGATGAAGACGATGTTGCTGCCGGGGTCGGCGGGCAGGGTGAAGTCGCCCGCCGCCTGCGTGAGGCCGAGCACCATCCCGGTGTGCGCGTGCTCGCGCAAGTGGCGCGAGACGAATCCGTCGTCGTGGACGGCGATCGTCAGCTCAAGATCGTCGCGCCGGTCCCCGGCGGCGTTGGCGGGCGAGAAGCAGCGACTGTGCCGGACTCCGTCTATGACGGTGCTGACCTGGACGTATTGACCAGCCTGGTGACCCTTCCACTGGCGGGTGGGGCGCAGTGTGAGGGTGACCGTGCGGTCGGTGGCCCGCCGGACGCGGATGACTTCGGCGCGCAGGTCGCGCCAGGTGAGCATCGGGTCGACGAGTTCGAGATAGCGGTCGACGGGGTGCGGGGTAAGGGCGGCCTGGACGACCGACCCCATGAAGGTGGCGAGTCGGGTGCTCATCGGATGTGCCTCCTGTGGGGGCTGATTGCGGTCACCGAAATCCAGTGAACGGATGTACACCCAAAAGTGTGCCACATGTAGGCGGATCGTCAAGGGGTGCAGGGGTGACGGTCGTCACCGTCGTACACTCAACCCTTGTGACCCCGGCCGACGATCAGCGCGACCAGCCGCGAACGACGCGTGCGCGCGGCTCGTCAGCGCGGCGGGCGCCGCGGGAACCGGAGTCGCGAGCGGAGAAGAAGGGTCGCACTCGGCAGGCCCTGCTCGACGCGACGATGGAACTGGTCGCCGACCGCAGCTTCTCCGGTCTGAGCCTGCGCGAGGTTGCGCGCGGGGCGGGAATCGTGCCGACGGCGTTCTACCGGCATTTCAGTTCGATGGAGGACTTGGGAGTCACCCTCGTGGAGGATGCGATGCGCGTGCTGCGGCGCACGCTGCGCGAGGGCCGGCGCGACCTGGCCGCCCGCAACGCGCTGCCGTCGGCGACGAATTCGCTGGAGATCCTGCTCGACCATGTGCGCGACAACGAGGCGCAGTTCCGCTTCCTGGTCCGTGAGCAGCACGGCGGCGTGTCCGAGATCCGCCGGGCCATTGATACCGAGCTGCGGCTGTTCGCCAAGGAACTCGCGATCGACCTCGCCCGCATCCCCGAACTCGTCGCGTGGACGCCTGATGACCTGGAACTCGTCGCCGACTTGATCGTCACCGTCATGCTGACGGCCGTCGCCGACCTGCTCGACGGCGAGTACCGTGGCGCGATCGTGGAAACCGAGGTGATCGACCGCACCAAACGGCAACTGGTACTGGTCTTCCTCGGCATGTCTCGATGGGATCCCGGGCGATCCGGCTGATCCGTGCGCACCGGGTGCTCGCCGTATGCTGCTGCCATGGCTGACGGAGATCGGACGGGCACCACGTTCGGGCGGTACGAGCTCGGCGAGTTGCTTGGTCGCGGCGGCATGGGCGAGGTCTACCGCGCCGTCGACACGAAGAACGACCGGACAGTCGCGCTCAAACTGTTGCCGACCGCGCTCGCCGGCGACGAGGTATATGCCGAGCGGTTCCGCCGCGAGTCGAGGACGGCGGCCCGGCTCGGTGACCCGCACATCATTCCCATTCACGACTTCGGTGAGATCGACGGCACCCTCTACCTCGACATGCGCGTGGTCGAGGGATCCGATTTGCGTGCGGCGATCCGCGGCTCGGGCAAGCTGGCCCCCGCCCGCGTCGTATCGATTGCCGAGGACGTGGCGCAGGCCCTCGATTCGGCGCATGCCGCCGGGCTCGTGCATCGCGACGTCAAGCCGGAGAACATCCTCCTCACTCCCGGTGACTTCGCCTATCTGGTGGACTTCGGCATTGCCCGCGCCGCCGACGACGCGGCACCGCATCTCACACAGCTCGGCACGGCGATCGGGTCGATCGCCTACCTCGCCCCGGAGATATTCGACGGCCGGGAGGCCACTGCCGCCAGCGATGTTTACGCACTCGCGGTGGCAACCTACGAGGCGCTGACGGGGCGTGTACCGCACCCCGGGGCCACCCACGCGGCTGCCATCAAGTCTGCGCTGCTCGACGATCTGCCGCTGCCGAGCTCGATCGATCCGAGCCTGCCGCTCGGCTTGGATGATGTGCTGGCCCGCGGTTTGGCCCGCGACCCGGCGGCGCGGTACGCCACCGCCGGGGATTTTGCGGCGGCGGCGCGCGCGGCCCTCGACACCGGCTCGTCGTGGAGTCCGACGACCGTCACGACGGTTTCGGCGCCCGCGCCGGCCCCGCCGACGAGTCCGGCCTACCCGACGGCGCCGATGTATCCGACCGGACCGGTTTATGCGAATGCGCCGGGCTATCAGACCGGCCCCACTCCGTACCAGCCGGCGCAGCCGCCGCGACCGCCGGCGAATTCGGCGGTCCCATGGATTCTGGGCGTGTTCGCGCTGGTGGTGCTGGCGGGGGCGATCATCGCGCTGGTCATGTTGGTCAGCGGCGGGCGTGGCGGCTCCTCGCAGACGTCGGTGCCCGGACCGGTGACGGTTACCCGAACGGAGGCCGTGCCAACGGTGGCCGACCCGCCGCCGGATTCGACGCAGTGCGATCGGACCGTCGGCGTCGGCACCGCGGTCACGTCGTGCCAGTTCGCCGCCGCCGTGCGCGACGCCTACCTGGCTGCGGGCCCGAAGGGGCAGGCGCGCACCGTCACGGCCTACAGTCCGGTGACCGGGCAGAGTTACGCGATGAGCTGCCTTCCCGAACGCGGGATTGTGGTGTGTCGCGGCGGCAATGACGCCGTCGTGCATATCTACTAGGTGCCATGAGCCGTCGTTCCCTGCCCGCATTCCTCGCCGTTGTGGCCGTGTCCGGATTGGCGGTGTCCGCATGCGGCACGGGCGAGCAGACGGTGACGGCATCGTCGTCAAGCCCGTCCTCGTCGTCGACGCCCGTCCCGTCGGCCAGGCGGCCGGCGCCGGGCCCGGCAATGGCTGTTGCGCGGGTCCAACTCGGCGCGGCGGCACTGCAGTTGAACCAGGCCCTCGAACCGCTCGGGTTGACGCAGAAAGTCGCAGTGGCGATCGCGCCGGTGGGTGTGGCCGCCACCCCGATTGTGATCGGCGAGGTCAACCCGCCACAGGTGGCGTGGTCGACGATCAAGGTGCCGCTCGCGATTGCCGCCGAGCGCAAACACGGCGGCCCGATGCCGGCGACGGTCGCTGCCATCGCGGCCTCGGATAATTCTGCGGCGCAGGCGTTGTGGGATTCGTTAGGGTCCGATGAACAGGCGGCCGCAGCGGTGACGCGGGTGCTCCGCGAGGGTGGTGACGCCCGCTCGACGGTGCCCGCGGTGCCCACGCGGTCGCCGTACACGATCTTCGGCCAGACCGTATGGTCCGTGGAGAACGCCACCCGTTTCACCGCCGGGCTCGCGTGTCTGCCGGGCAGTGAGCGGGTGCGCCGGCTGATGGGGCGGGTGAACGGCAACCAGCAGTGGGGTGCGGAGCGAATGAAGGCGCACACCGGCGTCAAGGGTGGGTGGGGTCCCGGCACCGAGGGTGGCTACGTGGTGCGTCAGATCGCGCTGATCGGTCACCGGGACGGGTCGCAGACTGCGGTTGCCATGGTGACCTTCGGCAACGGCACGTCGATGGCGAGCGGCACAGCCGCTCTCGATCGCGTCGGCACCTGGCTCAGTCGTAACGCGGAGAGCCTGCCGCGCGGCTTCTGCTGAAACGGCGGATGCCGGGTATTTCTCGATTCGGTTGTGATCTACGTCGCATCTGTGCTGCCATTTGAGATACAAGAATACGTGTCACGTATCTCTGTATCTCAGTGGGCATCGAGGGGGCTTGACATGACAGGACGCGACGTCAATCGGCGGGACGCGCTGAAAGCGGGCGGGGTTGCGCTTGGGGGTCTCGGAGCGCTCGCGATGACCAACGCGTCGGCGCGCGCGGAGCCGTGGTCGTGGTCGCCCCAGGGGTCGGTGGCGGGGCAGGGCGCCGGGGCGGACCCGCGGACCGTGTGGGATCCCGAAGCCGATGCAGTGATCGCCAACGTCCTCGAACGTCACAACGTCAATCGGATCAACGCGGAGCTGCGGACCTGGGTGCGCAATGGCCAAGAAGTGCCCAGCGGGCTGCCGGCGGAGTTGCGCGACTTCATCGAGTACGCGCGGATACTCCCCCCGTGGACCGACCACAACAAACTGGCCGGCGGCTTCGAGTTCACCAAGAAGCAGGGGACCATCATCTCGGTCCTCTATGCGTTCGCCAGTGGCATGATGTCGACCGTCATCCCCAACGAGGCGCGGGCGGTGTACTACTCGAAGGGCGGCCAGTTCTTCAAAGACCGCATTGCCAAGACAGCGAAGCTCGGTTACGACATCGGCACGGTCAACGCCTACGCGCCCGACGGCCAGATGACGGTTACCTGTGTCAAGACCCGGATGATTCACGCCGCGGTCCGCCACCTGCTACCGCAGTCGCCGCATTGGCCCAAGCAGTACGTGCCCATCAGTCAGGACGACCTGATGGTCACCTGGCACAGCCTGCCGACGACGATCATGGCGAACCTGACCAAGTGGGGGGTCCCTGCGAGTCGCCATGAATCACAGGGCTACCTGCACACCTGGCAGGTGTGCGGGCACCTTCTCGGGATCAGGGACGAGTACCTGCCGGCGTCGTGGCGGGAGGCGAACGTGCAGTCCACACAGGTGTTGAAGCCCGTGCTGGCCCCCACCCGGGAGGGCATCCGGCTGGCCGACGATCTCCTCAGACTCGGCAACGAGCTCGATCTGACCTTGCTGAGCAAACCGATTCTAGGGGCGTTCACCCGGTTCATTCTCGGTGACAAGATCGCGAACTGGATCAGAGTCCCGCGCGAGCCGGTCTGGAGTCCGCTGCTCGAGGTCAGCTGGGCGCCCTACCTGGCGGTGCGCCAGGGCGTGTTGAATGTGGCGCCGCCAATGGACAACGCGTACTGGATGTTCGACGAGTTTCTGCGGCAGTTTGTCCTTTGGTACATGTCTGAACTCCGCATGCCGATCTCCATCGAGCTACCGCAGCACAACCGGCACTTCTGACCGACGATCAAAGGTGAGTCATGACCCGCAGCCCCCATCGGCGCCCGCTCCCGCACCTTCGGATGATCCGCCGAGGGGCCGCACTCATCGTTGCGGCCGCCGGCGCCGCGACCGCCGCCATCGCAGTCGGCCTGGGTGCTTGCCACCCCGCGCTCAGTGCCGAGGGCGAGGAGCGGCCCCAACCGGTAGGGGCGTCGATGACCGAACAATTCGGCCCGCTTGACTGGCTTCCAGTGACCCCGGTGCGCGGCACGGGTAAGCCGCCACACTCGACCACCGAGGCGTCGTGACCCCGGGCTGCGCTGAGGCGGTTAGCGCCACCGAGACCTTCGCGGCCATCGGTACCACCGTCTCGGTGACCTGCACCGACCGGCGCGAGCTCGGTCGCGCGGCGGCGCTGATGCGCATTCGGTTGGGTGCGCTCGACGGGGCCGTCTCCCGCTTTCGGGAGGACTCCGAGCTCGCCCGGATCAACGCGCGCAGCGCGGCGCTGGCCCGCACCGACCCGAGCAGATCGTTGCGGGTGCTGGTCGGGACGACGCTGAGTGCCTGCCTGACGGCCGCATTGCGTGCCGAACGCCTCAGTAACGGCCTGGTGTGCGCATCGCTGGGCGCAGAACTGGCGGCGTGCGGATACGACGCTGACTTGGCCGTCGTCACGGCCCGTGGTGAGCGCGAGCAGGCTGGGGCGCTGGCGACCCGCGACTTCCCGGTGCCCGGGCGGCGCCGACGCGAAGTACGCCGGGCGGGACTGGTTTTCGACAGTGGCTGTGGCCTTCTGGTGCTACCGGCGGGTGTCGCATTGGACCTGGGGGCCAGCGCCAAGGCGTGGGCCGCCGACACGATCGCCGCCGAGTTGGCGGCGACGGGGACCGGCGGATACCTGTGCAACCTCGGTGGTGATATCGCCGTCGCGGGGGCGGCGCCGCCCGGCGGCTGGGCGATCGGGGTGCGGGATTGGACCGGCACCGTTCGCCACACCGTCTGTTCGACGGGGCAGGCCTTCGCCACCTCATCGACGAAGGTGCGCACGTGGATCCATCAGGGCAGCGCGCGCCACCACATCATCGATCCGCGCAGTGGATCACCTGCGCGCGCCTGGTGGGCGCAGGTCAGCTGTGCGGCACCCGACGCAGTCCAGGCCAACGCTGCCTCGACGGCCGCGGTCATCCTCGGCGCCGCGGCACCCCGGTGGCTGCGGGACCGCGGCGTCGCGGCCTGCCTGATCGGGTCGGGCGGCCGCATCACCACCACTCCCGGGTGGGAGGCGGGACCGACCCGAGAGGCGCGGCCCCGATGAGCAGTCCCTGGTTGTGGTTCGTCTCGCGGGCCGGCGGCGTGGTCAGCCTGGTTCTTCTCACCGTGGTCGTCGTCGCGGGTGCGGTGACCGCGGCGGATCGACCGCTGCCGACGGCGATGGCCGGCTGGGTGGCCGGCCTGCACCGCTACCTCACCTTGGGCGTGCTGGGGCTGCTGACGATTCATATCGGCGCCGCGGTGATCGACACCTATGTGGACCTCGCGTGGTCAGCGGTGATCGTCCCCTTCACCGGGGGGTATCGGCCGGCCGGGGTGGGGTGGGGTGCGGTCGCCATCGATGCGCTCGGGCTGGTCGCCCTCACCTCCTGGCTGCGCCCGCGGCTCTCGCGCCGAGGGTGGCATGCCATGCACTGGTTGGCCTACGTGGTGGCGGTAGCGGCGGTCGTCCACGCGGTGACGATGGCGTCGGCCGATAAGCCGGTCTTCCTCGTCATCACCCTCGGGTGCGGCGCGGTCATGGGGCTGTCCACCGTCTGGCGGGTGTGCAGCACGAGCCCTGATCGTCGGCGCCGGGCACGGGTTGCCGCCGGGGAGTGGACGTGACGACCCTGTCGACGCTACTCGACGACGCGGGGCTGACCGGACGCGGCGGTGCCGACTTCCGTACCGGTGCAAAGGTGGCCGTGGCGGCGCAGCACGGTGCCGATCTGATCGTCAACGCCTGCGACGGCGAGCTCGGCGCGGCCAAGGATGCCTGGGTGATCACCCATCACCTCGCCGAGATGCTCGCCGGTGCGCAGGCAGTCACCCGGGGTTCGATCCAGGTGGCCGCGAGCCGCGACTCGGCGGTACTGGCGCAGCTGCGGGCGCAGGGAGTCGCAACCCTGGCCGTTCCCCGCCGCTACGTGGCGTCGGAGGAATCGTCGCTGGTGAGCCTGGCCCACGGCGGCCTCGCCCGCCCGTTCATGCGGTCTGCCCCGGTCGTGACCGGATCCCACGATCGGCGCGGCCGACGGTTCCGTCCGACGCTGGTCCTCAACGCGGAGACGGTGTGGCGGCTCAGCCAGATCATGGACCGGGGGGTCCGATGGTTCCGGTCCTTCGGCACGGCGGCCGAACCCGGTCCGCGCCTGGTCACGCTCGTCAACGGGGTGGCTCGGCCCGGAGTCTACGACGCGGAGGCGGGGCTCACCCTCGAGGAGCTCTTGTCGGTGGGCGGCGGCCCGGTCGTCGAGGTGGCCGCGCGGTGGTTCGGTGGATTGGGTGGTGGATTCCTTCCCGCCCACCAGGAAGCCGGGGTCCGCTGGTCGCGGGCCGGCTTGGCGCCGTTCGGGATTGCGCCGGGTAGCGGCGTCGTAGATGTCATCGATGCTCGGGCCGACCCGTGGCGCGAGGTCGAAGCAGCCCTGGACTACGCGGCGGGCGAGTCGGCCGGCCAATGTGGGCCGTGCATGTTCGGCGTGCCGGGGCTACGCGATGCGGTCGCCGCGCTGCGCCGCTCGCCGACGCCGCAACGATCCGACCAGGTGAAGCACCGCGTGCGGCAACTGGCCGGGCGGGGAGCGTGCCACTACCCCGACGGAGTTGCCGGATTTGTCGACTCGGCGCTCCGTGCTTTACGCCCGGTGGAAGTGGGGAAATGATGACGCTGGTCGTGGATCGGACTACCTGCACCGGTAAAGGGGTGTGCGTGTATCTCCTCGACGGCGCCCTGACCCGTGATGAGTGGGGTTACCCGATCGTCGTCGACACCGACACCATCCCCGGGCGCGCAGCGGTATCGGTGGCGATCTCCTTGTGCCCGGTGGGTGCCCTCCAGTGGGCGGGAAAGCGGGGGGCGGGAAAGCGGTGGGCGGGAAAGCGGTGGGCGGGAAAGTAGTGGCGGGAAATGCGTGACGACACAATCGGCAACGGAAAGCAGGACTGACAATGGGCTTCTTCAACTACATGCAGAACCTCCTCTACTGGTTGGACGGGGGATCGAGCGGCTTCGGCGGATACGGGAGCTGAGTTTTGGTCGTGCTAAACTCCCGGGCCAGGTCGGGCCAGGTCACGGAGGGCGGGTTGCGCGTGGTCGAGCAGGATCCGAGAGCTGCCGCGATGCTGGGACGGGTGCTCGCCGACGCAGCCGATTCAGCGGCCCCAGACGACATCGCGACCCGGATCCTCGACGCCGCGCGGCAACAGTTCAGTGCCATCGGCGTGCGTCATTCCACGATGGAGGACGTTGCCCGTCGAGCCGGGGTGGCCCGGATCACCGTTTACCGCCGCTTCCCCACGAAGGATGTGTTGGTCGAGCAGGTGACGCTGCGCGAATACCGTGATTACTTCCAGCAGTTCCTGCTCGATATCCGCGGCGTCGCGACGGTGCAGGACCGGGTCGTGGTGGGGTTCACCAGCTCCTTGCGCGCGATCCGCCGCAATCCGATCATCGGTGGCCTGCTGGCCGCCGAGCCGGATTCGCTGGCCCGTGCCATGGTGGGCGACGACGGTCGGCTGGTGACGGTGGTGCGGCAGTTCGTCGCCGATCAACTCCGCCGCGAACAGGTGGCGGGCCATGTCGGTGCCGACGTGGACGTCGACCTCGTCGCCGAGATGATGGTGCGGGTTTCGGCGTCGTTCCTGACGACGCCGAGCGGCATAGTCGACCTCGACGATGAGGCCCAACTCGCCGACCTGGCCCGCCGGTTCCTCGTGCCGATGCTGGGCTAGCGCGATGGCCGGCTGCGCGGCGTGGCGCCGTGTAAATTCTTCCGATCGGGGCCGATGCCCGATTTCGCCAGTTCGCCGCCGACGATGTGGCGTGAGTTAACGACGGTGTAATACGACTGAGGAAGTTTGCGTATGCAGGCTTCTGCATGGGCTTTTAGTTTTCTCTCAGGCCTGCATAGAATCCCATTTCGGAGGATCCGGCACGGGATGCCGGAATCGTGACCGAACCGCGTCTTGAGGAGAACATGATCGTGACTGCCCACCTGCGTACCCCATGGCGTCTGGCGCTGGTGGGTATTGCCGCCGCCGCTGCCTTCCTCACCGCAGTGCCGACCGCGCATGCCGACTCATTTCAGCGGCTGCCCGGCGGCAAGGCCGTCGGGGAGGGGCTGACCATCTATCGCAGCAAGGAATCGGTCCGCGTCGGCCCGTCGATGGCGGCCAACAGCATGGGTCGCAGCGCCTGGGTGTCGGGCAACGTCCGGGTCGTCGCACCCGGGATCGACACCAGCGATGCCGGGCCGAACAACGGCCCGCGGGGCGAGGACGCGATGCCGGGCTCGAACGGTACTTCCACCACCGGGGCCGGGGGTACGACGACGGTCGTTTACGTCGTCGGCTGCCAGGTGAGCATCGGACAGCTGGATGCCGGCCTGCGGCTCGGACTGGGTGGACTGTTCGACTTTACGGGCGAGACAGGCGGCATCCCGCTGCTGGGCGTCGGTGGGAACCTGAATCTGCCGCTCTCGCCGGGAGAGGTTAAGTACGCCCTCGTCGACCGCAAGCAGATGACCAAGCCGGGCACCTACTACTTCAACTGGCGCAATGCCCAGATGGACATCCAGGGCTGCGGCGGCTACGCCCAGGCCCGGTCGCTGGCGGTCGTCGAGACCACTGGCAACAACCACCAGAAGATCCAGCTGTGGGGCAAGCCGTTCACCATCGGCTGACCGGCACCGACGACGACTGAGGATGATGATGAACAAGCGTGTGACACGCAGTGCGGTGCTCCTGGCCGCGACCGGGACGGCGGTGGCCACCCTGGCAGCAGTGCTGAGTGTGCCGGCCCCGGCGCGGGCCGAGAAGCAGGTGGCGCTGCCGGCCCAGGCCAGCAGTTACCGGATGGGTGACGGGACGGTGATCACCCTGAACCGCAACCGGGAGCGTGCGCGGGTCGTCGGATCGATGGGCGGCACCCCGGCACACCGCGCCGCCTGGGTGTCGGGCAAGTACACGGTCCGCGTCTCGCGCGACGTGGTGAAGATCGAAGTGCAGCCGGGCTACATCGTCGGCTGTCAGGTGAACTTCTCTGGGGCCGACAGCAGTGGCGACGAGGGCGACGCGGATGCCTTCGGCGGTGGTATCGATTCGCTCGGCGCCGGGGAGTCGGTGCACCTCGGCCCCGGCCAGGCGGCGCAGTTCAACATCAACGACACCGAGTACGCCGATGACTTCGGGGCAGAGAAGCACGATCCGTACCCCACGTTCACCAACACGCGTGTTGCGCGGTTCAGCTACGTCAACGCTCAGCTCGGGCTGACCGGCTGCGCCGGATACGCGCAGGCGCGCTCGACGGTGCGCGTGATGGTGGAGACGGATTTCGCCATGCAAACGGTGAACTTCTACGGCCGGCCGTTCTCGATCGGCTGACCGTGATGAGAATGAGCAACCCGCTGCGCGTGACCGCGGCCGCGGCCGTGGTGGTGGCCGCGATGGCCGGCGCGACCGGAATCGTCCCGGCGCGCGCCGCTGCCGACATCCCCGTGGCGCTGCCCGGCGAGGCAAAAACGCTGCGCATGGGGGACGGCACGGTGCTGACCCTCAAGCGCACCGCGGAACGGGCCCTGATCAACCCGTCGCTGGGCGGCACCCCGCTGCACCGCAACGTGTGGGTCTCGGGGCGTTACCAGATCACCGCGTCGCGCAAGGTGAAACAGATGAAGGTGCGGCCCGGTTACATCGTCGGCTGCCAGGTGAACTTCGCCGGGGCGGACAGCAGCGGCGATGAAGGCGATGCGGACGCTATCGGCGGCGGTATCGAGGCACTGGGGGCGGGGGAGGCGGTTCACCTCGGTCCGGGGCAGGCGGCCTTCTTCAACCTGACCGACGCCGAGCGCAAGGACGACTTCAGCTCCGAGCGACACGAGCCGTATTACCGGCTCAAGAACACCGATCACGCCAGGTACCGGTACGTGAACGCACAACTGGGGCTCACCGGGTGCGCCGGTTACGCGCAGGCGCGGTCGTGGCTGCGTCTGAGCGTCGAGACCGAGTTCGCGACGCAGATCCTGGACTTCTTCGGGCGGCCGTTCTCGATCGGCTAGGTACCTGTCGATCGCGGCGCGCGCCGGGATCCGGGCTGCTGCTGCGGCATCCGGTTGGGGGGCACGGGGAACGGCGCGCCCATGGTGGCGGTGCCCAGTGCGATGTTGGGGCCGCACTGGGCGATGGCCGCGTCGATCCGGGGGCGCGGGTCGGGCAGGTGGACCCGCCCGGCTCGGGGCCGATTTGCGAAATCGAAAGCCGACACCAGGTCGCCGGTGGTCGCTCGGCGCCACGACGTCAGGTTCGGGACTTCGACGCCGAAGCGCCGTTCGATGAGTTGCAGTTGCGAAGTGTGGTCGAATATCTCCGACGCGACCAGACCGCCTCGGCTGTAGGGTGAGATCACCAGCGCCGGGACTCGATGACCCAGGCCGATTGGGCCGCGAATCCCCTTGGCGGACTTCACCTTTGACAAATTCGGTACACTGACGTATTCGCCCGGAGTGCCGGCTGGCGCGGTCGGTGGCACGACATGGTCGAAGAAGCCGCCGTTCTCGTCGTAGCTGACGATGAGCGCGGTGCGTTCCCACACCGCCCGGTTCGATGTCAGGATGCGCAGCAGATCGATGAGTCCCGCAGCACCGAATGCGGCGGGCAGTGCCGGGTGCTCGCACTGCAGGAGTGGCGGCACCACCCACGACACCTTCGGCAGCCGGCCGGACCGGACGTCGGCTGCCAAGTCGTTGGGGTAGGTCGGGGCGATTCCGCGTCGGGCGAGTTCGGAATCGGAATCGCGCGACTGGGCGAAGCAGCCGATCATCCCGTCGAGCAGCGCGGTGGAGATCGGACCCTGATCCCGATTGTTGTAGACCTTCCAGGAAACCCCGGCGTCCGAGAGGTTCTCCGGCATGGTCCGCCAGCGATAGACGTGTTTGGGCAGAACGGTTGGCGTATGCAGCACCGGGCCACCGCGCACGCCGGCGGGGTCGAGGTGCGCGCTGATCCAATACAGCCGGTTGGGGCTGGTGGGCCCGAGCACCGAACAGTGGTAGTTGTCGCACACGGTGAACGCGTCGGCGAGGGCGCGGTGGATCGGGATGTCCTCGTGCTCGTAGTAGCCCATCAGCGCGGGCGCATTGGCGGCCCCGACCGACGCGATCGACATCGGCAGCCAACCGTCGTTGCGGCCACCGTTCCAGGCCTGGTGCATGCCGGCCCACGAATGGTCGGGATCGTTGATGCACTCGCCGTCGAGTGTCGGGCCGCGCGTCGTGTCGAGGCGGAACGGCATCGTGTACCCGCGTCGCGTCGGCCCGACGCCCGGGGCCCACCCGTACTGCTTCCAGGACGGTGACGGCTCGGCGAATCCGCGCACCCCGGACATCGTGCCGAAGTAGTGGTCGAAGGAACGGTTCTCCTGCATGAAGAATACGAAGTGGTCGATATCAGACAGTGAGCCGGTGCCGACGGGATCGGCGGCGTACGCCTTCTCGATGACGGGTCCGGCCAGCGACGTCAATGCCGCGGCACCGCCGACCGCAGCGGCGGCGGCAAAGAGTTCACGACGAGTAATCCCCGCAAAGGGGCCAGCTGACACGGAGAGCCGCTGTTAGAAGCAGAGGGCGATGGTGACATTGCCCGGGGTGCCCGGGATCGGGAACACGAGCGGTGGGCCGACGCAAATCCACAGCGAGCCAGCGGCGTCGTGGCGGACCGGTTCACTGGGGGCTGCCTGCGCCGAGGGCGCGGTCCACGCCAGCGCACCGATGGCCACCGCCACTACTGCCGTGCGAATTCGGGTCTTCATGGGTATTGATTCTACGCTGGGAGTCAAGCGTTGTCTGCGTTGCACCCGACGCCCGTAGGTGCCTTTCACGACGTGCTGCCGCGCCGATGGGATCGGGTGCCAGACAGCTCTCGCCGACCCGATCAACAGTTGGCCGGGTCGGCGAGAGCCCACTCGATCACGGGAAGCAGAAGTTGAACGACATCGAGCCGATCGGGGGGCCGTAAATGCACACGCGCCAACCGGAGGTGGTAATGGCGCTGGTCCCGGCGTCCGGAGTCGCCGCCGCAGCGGGGGCGATGGCGAGGGACCCGAGGCTCAGGCCGGCGGCGACCGTGACCAAGGTCAGCGAGAGACGTCGCTTCATAGGAATCTCCTTGTGAGATTGATTGATTCGATCACCGGATAATGATCGCGACTCAGGGTAGCCCCGACGAGACCGGTCCGGCGATTTCCCGCGCGAGCCCCGCCCGTACGCCACCCGCCGCGGGTGAGAGGAATCGGGCATCCCAGGAAAACCGCCGAATCGGAGTCAGGTGATGGTCAAACCGCCGTCGACGGGGATGGTTTGACCGGTCACATAGCCCGACGCGGCGGACGCCAGCCAGATTGCGGTCGCAGCCAATTCGGCCGGATCCCCGATGCGGCCCGACAACATCCGCAGGGCTTGGGTGGCCAGGTATTCCGGCGGATACTCATCGGTCATCTCCGAGGCGAAGAAGCCGGGCGCAATCGCATTGACCCGAATGCCCTTGCGGCCGGTCCACTGCTGGGCGAGATCACGGGTCAGACCGATCACGCCCGCTTTACTCGCCGAGTAGGCCGCCTGCGGCAGCCCAGCCGTCGTGATGCCGAGGATGGAGGCGATGTTGATGATCGAGCTGCCCGGCTCCATCACCCGCGCACACGCCTGCGCCATCCAGAAGGAGCCATTCAGGTTGACGTCGACGACCGAGCGAAACTGCTCGGGGGTCTCGCGGGTCGCCGGCACCGCGGTGCCCACCCCCGCGTTGTTGACCAGGACGTCGACTCGGCCGAACCGCTGCATCGCCTCGTCGACGACGTGCTGGCAGGCGTCCGGGTCGGCGACGTCGCAGGCGACGGTGAGACTCGCGCGCCCAGTCGGCGCGATCGCCTGCGCGGTGTCGGCGAGGCGGTCGACTCGGCGAGCGGCGAGCACCACATCGGCTCCAGCCTCGGCGAACCCCGTGGCGAAGGCCACCCCCAGGCCCGACGACGCGCCGGTGACGACCACCACCTTGTCGTGCACGGAGAACAAATCGGTGATGGCCATCGGCGCCGCCTTTCAGGAGGGAAGGTGTACCGAACCCAATCTACGCGACACCGAGCGTCCGCTCGGTGGCTAAGGTCAGTCCATGGGGAGTGCTCCGATCCTTCGCGTCGTCATCGCCGGTACAGCGGGTGCGATCGGCCTCAGCGCGGTCGCGGTGGCGTCGAACGCGACTGTTCGCGTCGTCGCCGTCGTCGCCGCTGTGCTGATCGTGTTCGCCTGCGTGATGTCGTTGCGCGCGGCGCACCCGCGGCAGGCGGTTGCGACGCTGATCGTGGTGCCGGTGACGGCGCTAATGGTCGGGATTCCCTCGGTGGTCATTGCCGGCGCGCAGCGCACACCCGTCGCGCCCGGCGTCGGTGATCCCGGCTTCACCCCCGACGCGCAGACAGGGTCTGGGCGCCAACAGATTTCGGCCAACCCGAACGCCCAGGTGCACGACGCACTCGACCGGGCCGACCGACTCGTTGTGAACGGGTCGGCAACGGTGCTCAACATCAATGCGCGCCCGGACTGGCTCAGCGTCGCGGTCCTCGACACGCGTACCGGCGAGGCGATCACCGCCGCGCGCTCGTTCAACGGCGCGTGGAACCGCCCCACCCGGCGGCGCGCCACCGACCGCACCACCTTTTCCCGCGCGGAGATCGCCGATGCGAACCTCGACAAGGCCCGCGCGAACGTGTTCGCCGTCGCCGCGAAGCTGAAGATGCTCGACAAGTCGCCACACGCCTCCGACGGGATTACCGTCAAACGCCGCTACCAGGACGGCAAACTCATCGCGGAGTTCTCTATCTCCGGCGAGGAGATCGAAGTCGACCAGCACGGCCGGGTGGCCGGCACCGCGGCCGCCGCGTCGCTGGACACCATGCTCCCGCTCGCCCACACCGTATTGGTCGACGCGGGCCTCGATCCGAACGCGCTCAACGTCGGCGGCTTCGACTACCGCGCTTTCGACGATGCGGCGTCCACCATCTCGGCGTCGGCGGTCCAGAACTCCGGCGGCTTCGCGATCGACTTCGTTGCCGGACCGGTCGACGAGATCGTCGTCGTGCCGGGCGCCTTCCCGCTTGTGCGCCGGGCCGGCGCCGGCCGGCGGAGCAGTGCGGGCTTCGCACTGAGCGCGCTGAGCACCGATACGCTGCTCGCGGTGCGAACCGACCTGATGGCGCGGGCAAAGGCGCCGGCCTACGATGCCGACCTCATCGGACTCGCGGTGGGCCGTGCGCCGGGGGCCGGTGACGACGGCGCCGTCATCCGCATGCAGGTGGGGCCGCCGTCGCAGCGAGCGGCCGGCGTCTACACCCTCGAGGGACGGTGGTTGCGCGATGGCCGCTGGTAGGCGGCGCCACTACCGCTCGATGGCCTTGCGTACCTGACCGGCGAGCGTGGCCTGAATCTGCGTGGGCGGGTGGATCACTCCGCGGTTGCCGAGCGTGTCGACGGCGGAGATCACCTGCTGCAGGTAGGCGGCGCGCTCCGGTCCCTCGGTGCCTTCGGCGTGGCGCAGGAGCTTCAGCGCGCGGTCACACGACTGCGCATCGGCGTCGGGCAACGTCGATGTTCCGGTGGACCGCGCGTACCGGTCGGCCTTGGCCCAGTTGGTCCGCAGCGTCGTCACCGCGTCGATGTATTCGCGCGCGGAATCGGGACCCGGATACCCCTCGGTCTGAAGGCCGCCCGCAACTTCGAGGGCGTCGTGGAAGGCCACGACGGCTGCGGCGCTCAAATCCCACATAGCCGGGTACTGCAGCAGCATGGCGGGGTCGAGTTCGTAGGCGCCGTAGGCGCTGAGCACGTCCCGGTGGTGCTCGACAGCCCGATCCCATTCGCGGCGGACAGGTTCGGGCTTGGGGTCAGGAACCCGACGCAGGGCGAAGCCGGGGCCGGTACCAGTATCGGACGGGGTCGTGCTGGGCAGGAGTAGCCCGCCGATGGCCGCGGTGAACAGCACCGTCGCGGCGACAAGCATGCCCAGCGCACCCCAGGGCCGCCAGATCACCAGGCCGACCAACAGGGCCAGATCCACGGCGATGCAGAATTGCGCCACCTGCTTGTTCATGGGATCAGTTGTACCCGGCGCCCGATCAGCTGGTGAACCAGGCCGGGTCGGTCTGTGCGGTGGTCTGGTCCAGCGACGCCAGCAGGGCCAGCTGCGGCCGGGTGCTGGGCAGTTCGAACCGGAAGAAGTAGCGGGCCGCCGCCCGCTTCCCGTCATAGAAGGCGCCGGCGGAGTCACCGACGGCGATCAGCTGCTCCAGCCACATCCACGCGATGACGATGTGCCCGGCGGCCTGGAGATAGACCGATGAGTTCGTCAGTGCGACAGCAGGATTCCCGTCAGCCCACAATGCGGCGGTGGTGGCCGCCAGATCGGTGATGGCAATGCGGAGCGCTGCGGCGAATTCGGCGGGCGCACCCCCGGCCGGCGTCGCCTCGATCGTGGCGGTGATGGTCTCGATGAGCAGGGCCAACCCGGCTCCGTCGGCCATGACGACCTTGCGGCCCAGCAGGTCCAGGCCCTGGATTCCGTTGGTGCCCTCGTGGATCGGGTTGAGACGGTTGTCGCGGTAGCACTGCTCCACGTCGAACTCGGTGGTGTAGCCATATCCGCCGTGTACCTGGATCGCCAGACTGTTGGCTTCGAGGCACCATTGGGAGGGCCAGGCTTTGGCGATCGGGGTGAGCACCTCCAACAGCAGGTGGGTGCGGGCACGCTCGTCGCCGTCGGACGTTGCTTCGATGTCGACGAGCCGCGAGCAGTAGAGGCCCAGCGCCAGAGCGCCCTGGACATACGACTTCTGCGCCAGCAGCATGCGTTTCACGTCGGCGTGTTCGATGATCGGCACGGGCCCGGCCGCCGGGTCCCGGCCGGCGACCGGTCGCCCCTGGGTTCGTACCTTCGCGTAGTCGACCGAGGCGAGGTAGCCGGCGTATCCGATGGCCGTCGCGAGGAAGCCGACGCCGATCCGGGCCTCGTTCATCATGTGGAAC
>NZ_DIAX01000002.1:19749-82613 GCF_002414845.1 Gordonia sp. UBA5067
CCTCGTTCATCATGTGGAACATGTAGGTCAGGCCGCGGTGCTCCTCGCCGACGAGGTAGCCGACCGCGCCGGTGCCGCCGGTGACCGGATGGGTGCCGTCGCCGAAGTTCAGCAGCGTGTTGCTGGTGCCGCGGTTGCCCATCTTGTGGTTGAGGCCGACGAGGGCGACGTCGTTGCGGGTCCCGTCGGGCAGGAGTTTCGGCACGATGAACAGCGAGATTCCCTTGACACCGGGACCGCCGCCGGGAGTCTTCGCGAGGACGAGGTGGACGATGTTGTCGGTGAGTTCGTGCTCGCCGCCGGAGATCCACATCTTGGTGCCGCTGATCCGGTAGGTGCCGTCGCCGACGGGCAGCGCCTTGGTGGTGATGTCGGCCAGCGAGGAACCGGCTTGTGGCTCAGACAGGCACATCGTGCCGGAGAAGTCCCCGCGCAGCATGGGGCGGACCCAGGTGTCGATTTGCTCCGGCGATCCGTGCGCGGCGAGCAGGTTGGCATTGGCGGTGGTGAGTAAGGCGTACGACGAGGTGCCCGGGTTCGCGGCCTGGAACCATGCCATCGATGCGCGGCTGATCGTCGTCGGCAGGTCGAGACCACCGAGGCTCTCGGGGAATGCGGCCGCGATGAGGTCGGCCGCCGCGTAGGCGTCGAGCGCGGTCTTGACGTCGTCGATCAGTTCGACGCGGCCGTCGTCGCCAAGGCGGGGCGGGCTTTGGTCGCCGGCCTTGTTGTGCGGCGCGAAGAGCTTGCCGGCCATCTCCGAAGATAGGTCGAGGACGCCGTCGAATGTGTCGCGGGAGTGTGCGGAGAACCTGTCACGGTCGGTCAGCGACGTGATGTCGAGCCACTCGTAGAGCAGGAAGTCAAGGTCCCGACGGGACAGCAGATGTGCCACCCAATCACTCTAACGCCGTGCTCGGCCGCAGTCCGCAGTCGCGTAGTTCGACGGCCGCCAGCGAACGGATTACCGGTGTATTGCGGTCGCGCCAATCGCCGGCTGGGTCGTCGGAGATGGCGCTGAGGACGTTGAGCGGCTGCGTCGCGATGGCCCGCAGGGCGAGCAGGTCGATGCCCGCCTCGGTGTTCCGCAGGCGCACGTGCGTGCTGGCCCGGCGCAGGAAACGCAGGCGCAGCGGAAGGTACATCGACCCCATCATGACGATCGGAACGATCGCCACCGCGACCGCCAACCACCACGCGAAGGTATGCACCGCCTCGGCCTGCGAACGCCCGGCGTCGGCGATCGCGTCGGCGGCGCCGCCGGCACCGCCGAACGGCTTGGCGAGCTTGTCGCCGATCATCGGCACGTTATCGGCGCTCGTGCCGGCATCGCGCAGCTTCTCGCCCATGGTCGTGGCCGCGCTCTCGATCTTGTGCCCTGGCACCGCGAGCGCCATGGTCACGTCATAGACCTTGGTGGCCAACCAGATTGAGAAGGCCGTCCAGGCCAACAGCCACAGGTCGCCGAGGACCTGGCGTGAGCGGCGGATCGGGGTGTCCGCGTAGAGCTTCATGCGGTCATGATGCCCCGCCCTGCCGGGCGGCGGCGATGAAGTCGTGGATCGCCCGGTGGTCTTTGACGCCGGGGGCGGATTCGACGCCCGAAGAGACGTCCACGCCCCACGGGTGGGCGGCGTTGATCGCATCGGCGACGTTGTCGGGGGTCAGCCCGCCAGCCAGAATCCATCGCCCGCCGGGGCGCGTCGCCAACTCGGCGGTGTCCCACCGCTGACCCGATCCCGGGCGGGCGGCGTCCAGAAGCAGCGCCTCCTCGCCGTAGGCGCCCACCGTCAACTCCGGGTCGTCGGCGAGCGAGGTGGCGCGCCACAGTCGGGCGATCCGCGACTGTGCGGCGGTGAAGTCGTCAGCGGTGTAGCGGCCGTGGAGTTGCAGCACGTCGACGCCGAGGTCGGCGGCGAGGTCGGCGGCTGCCTTCGCCGGCTTGTCGTTGACGACGAGCACGGTGTCCGCCCCGCCGTCGACGGCAGCGAGGATCGCCCGGGCGACACGCATATCGATGGCTCGTGGAGAGGTGCGATTCATCACGATGCCGATCGCGTCGGTGCCGGCGGTGACCGCGACGAGCGCCGCCTCGACTGTCGTCAACCCGCAAACCTTCACATACACGAGACATAAGCGTAATCGTGTTGCCCTGACACAAGGATCGGACGCAGGCGATAATCGGCGAATGGCAGATCGTGGATCGCGCGGTGATGGCTCGCGCACCGGCCGCGAGCGTTTGCGCAAGCTCACCCAGGCGGCGTTGAACGCGGACGAGACCGTCGACCAGGTCGAGGGGATCCTCGGCGACATGGGAGAGGTGCTGGTCGGCCTCGGTGGAACGATCGGGACGCTGGAGGGAACCTTCACCACCTTCGACGCATCACTGGTCAACCTGTCGACCACGATGACTCGGGTCGACGGCATGGCCGACCAGGTCGAGGACTTGATGTCTCGCCTGGAGGCCATCGTGGCGCGGGTCGAGCGCATCGTCGGGATCGTGGACACTGCGCTGGCGCCGGTGAGCGCTGTCGAATCGGTCGGCCGCGGTGTCGCCAGCATGCTCGGGCTCGGCCGTCGCGCGTGAGGCGGATGCGGGTAGCGCTGGCCGTCGGATGCTCGGCGCTGGCCGTCGCCGGCTGTGGCGGCGAGCCGGTCGGCTCCGCCACGTCACACGCCTCGCCCGGCTCGTCGAGCCTGCTGCCGTGCGCGCCGCGCGTTGTTGCCCTCGACCCCGGTCACAACCCGGTCCGGATCGGGTCGTTCGACGCGACGACCGGCGTCGCCCAGATCGACTACCCCAACGGCGCCGAGGACGGCAACGTGTTCGCCGTCGCGCAGCAGGTGGCCGCGACGCTGCGCGGACGCGGCTACCGGGTCGTACTGCTCAAGCGCTCCCCGCGGGAAAGCGTCAGCTACCGCGAGCGGGTCAGCCGCGCCGAGCAGGCCGGTGCGGCGATCGCCGTCAGCATCCACACCAGCCCGGGGGTCAACGCGGTCTTCCCGCAGCGGGTCGGCCTGTATCGCACCGGAATGGGCGCCGACGGCCAGCCGCGCCGGGTGGTATTCACCAATCCGGCGACGGCCGCGTCGAGTCAGCGCTACGCGGCGGCCATGGCGCAGGCGCGTTCGAAGGCTGAGGGCCATCGCGTGGTGGTGCGCGACAACGACTTCGGGGGCCGCGCCCCGCTGTGGGCGGGCAACATCCCCGTCGTCTCGCTGCTCGCGGTGAACACGCCGTGGGTGTACAACGAATTCGGCCCCGCCGGCGGATCCGGCGGTTCGACCCCGGTGCCGGCCGCAGCCCTCAGCGCGTACGCGCGGGGGATCAGCGACGGCGTCGCCACGGCGTTGCCGCGCAACTGCTCGTAACTGCGGGTCCGGGCAGGTCAGGGGCAATTGTGCCCGCCCCGCCTCACGCGTGCAGAACCTTTGTGAATCGGACAGCCCCGGTTTGTGTGCCGTTCACCTCCAGTCCCCGGATCGTCCATCCCCGACCCATAGCGTCCGATCTCGACGAGCCCCAACAGTGGGCCGCCCAAGACCGGAGGACGATTCGTGAATATCCAGCGCAAGGGTGTCCGCGCGAGCGCGGCAGTGGCAGGAGTGGCAGCCGTCATGGCGGTGTCGGCATGCGGTGGTTCGGGTTCGACCACCATCACCGGCGAGGGATCGACCGCACAGCAGAAGGCGATGGAGCACTTCAGCAAGGTCCTCACCGACAAGGGGGGTGCGGTCCTGGACTACACCGGCAGCGGGTCGGGCGACGGGATCAAGAAGTTCCTCGCCGGCGACGTTGACTTCGCCGGATCGGATTCGCCACTCAAGGACGAAGAGGTCACCAAGGCCAAGGCGCGCTGTGGTGGCAACGACGCCTGGCACCTGCCGCTGGTCGCCGGGCCGGTCGCGCTCGCCTACAACCTCGAGGGCGTCGACGACCTGAAGTTGTCGCCCACGGTCATCGCGAAGATCTTCGATTCGAAGATCACCATGTGGAACGACAAGGACATTGCCGCACTGAACCCCGGAGCCAAGCTCCCCGCGGCGAAGATCGTCCCGGTGCACCGCAGCGACAGCTCCGGTACCACCGACAACTTCCAGAAGTTCCTGCAGAACGCGGCGCCGCAGGCGTGGCCCCACCAGCACTCCAAGGAGTTCAAGGGCGCCGGCGGTTCGGCCGCGTCGAAGTCGACCGGTGTCGGTGACACGGTGAAGAAGACTGCTGGCGCGGTCACCTACGTCGAGTGGGGCTTCGCCACCGAGAACAACCTCGGCGTTGCCGCCGTCGACTTCGGCGCCGGTGCGGTCAAGCTGACCGCCGATTCGGCTGCCAAAGCCCTCGACGGCATCGAGTTCAAGACCCCGGGCTCCAAGGACCTCGTCGTCGACGCCGACGCGCTGTTCAAGTCGAAGGCGCCCGGCGCCTACCCGCTGATCCTCACGCCGTACTCGGTCGTGTGTAGCGCCGGCTACTCCAGCGCGAAGACCGCGCCGGCGATGCGTGAGGCATTCACGACCATCCTCAACGACGGTCAGACCGGCCTCGGCGAGCTGGGCTACGTGCCGCTGCCCGCCGGATACCAGGCCAAGATCAAGCCGACGATCGACGCGCTGAAGTAGCGACGTGACTTCGCAACAAGACATGGCGACCTCCTCACCAGGGCGGCCGGCCGTAACCGATGACGCCGACGGGACTCCGTCGGCGTCATCGGGCGGGCAGCCCCCCTCGAAGCTCACCGGATCGGCGGTCAGCCGCCTGGGCGATGTGGTCTTCCGGCGACTCGCAACCGGGTCCGGAATCCTCGTCACGCTGGTCATCGCGCTGATCGCGGCGTTCCTGATCATTCAGGCCGCGCCGTCACTCATCGACAACAAGGCAAATTTCTTCACCTATCAGGGCCGCTGGATCGTCGACGGCGGTGACCTGCAGTTCGGCATTCCGAAGCTCATCTATGCGACGCTGTTCGTCTCGGTCATCGCCCTCGTGATCGCCATGCCCATCGCGCTGGGCATCTCGATCTTCCTAACCGAGTACGCACCCAAGCGCGTCGTCAGCCCGGTCACCTACCTGGTCGACCTACTGGCCGCGGTGCCCTCGATCGTCTACGGTCTCTGGGGCATTCTGATCCTCGGACCGGCAATGGTGCCGGTGAATAACTGGCTGGTCAACAACCTGGGCTTTCTGCCGTTCTTCCAGGAACCGAAGAGCAACGTGACCAACATGTCGACCGGTGGCACCCTGCTCACCGCCGGCATCGTGCTCGCCGTCATGATCCTGCCGATCATCACCGCGGTGACCCGCGAGGTGTTCACGCAGACGCCGGTCGCGCACCGCGAGGCAGCACTCGCCCTTGGTGCCACCAAGTGGGAGGTCGTGCGAACCGCGGTCATGCCGTTCGGGTTCTCCGGCTACATCAGCGGCTCGATGCTCGGGCTGGGCCGGGCCCTCGGCGAGACGATGGCGCTGTACCTGATCATCTCGAACACCGGCCCGATCGATTTCAACCTGATGGAAAGCGGCGAGACCTTCGCGACGAAGATCGCGAACAATGCCGCCGAGTTCGACACCCCCGCGAAGACCGGCGCGTTCATCTCTGCCGGTCTGGCGCTGTTCGTGCTCACGTTCCTCGTCAACGCGTCGGCGCGAGCCATCGTCGGAAGAAGGCAGGCCTGACATGACGACAGTCGAAACCACCGAGCTCGGCGACTCGGTCAAACCTCCCGGGTCCAGCTTCAAGCCGCTCAGCGGTCGCCGCAAGGTTGTGAACTCGACGGCCGAGGTTGCCGTGGTGGTGGCGGTGGTCATCGCCCTCATCCCGTTGGTGTGGCTGCTGGTCACCCTGGTCGCCAAGGGCATCGGCCCGATCCTCGACCCGGACTGGTGGGTACAGTCGGCGCGCTACGGCGGCGCGGCAAACGCGATCGTAGGCACCGTGGTGCAGACGCTGCTGGCGACGGTGATCTCGGTGCCGCTGGGCATCATGGTCGCGATCTACCTCGTCGAGTACAGCGACGGCACCTCGTTCCTGGCACGGGCCACGACCTTCATGGTCGACATCCTCTCCGGGGTGCCGTCGATCGTCGCCGCGCTCTTCGTGTACGCGGTGTGGCGCACGACGCTGGGACTGCCGCGAATGGGCTTCCTCGTCGCCGTCGCACTGGTGCTGCTGATGATGCCGCTCGTGGTCCGCGCGACCGAGGAGATGCTGAAGATCGTGCCGCAGGACCTGCGCGAGGCGTCGTATGCGCTGGGTGTGCCGAAATGGAAGACGATCGTGCGGATCGTGCTTCCGACCGCACTCTCGGGCATCGTCACCGGCGTGATGCTGGCTATCGCGCGCGTCATGGGAGAGTCCGCGCCGGTGCTGATCCTCGTCGGATCGACGAGGGCGATGAACTGGAATCCGTTTGCCGGCAACCAGGAATCGCTGCCGTTGATGATGGTGCAGCAATACGGCCAGGGACCGAGTGCCTTCGACAAGGTGTGGGGCGCCGCGCTCACGCTGGTGATCCTGGTGGCGATCGCCTATGTCGGCGCCAAGGTTGTGTCCAAGGCTTTCGCGCCGAAGAAATCCTGATCCCCGAACTTCCCTTTTCTCTAAGGACTGAAACACCATGGCCAAGCGCCTCGATATCTCCGATCTGAACGTCTACTACGGCAAGTTTCTGGCTGTGAAGGATGTTGCGCTCAAGGTTCCGCCGCGCAGCGTCACCGCCTTCATCGGCCCCTCGGGCTGCGGCAAGTCAACGGTGCTGCGCACCCTCAACCGCATGCACGAGGTGACCCCCGGCGCGTACGCGACCGGGCATGTCCTGCTCGACGGCGAGGACATCTACGGCAAGGCCATCGACCCGGTGGCCGTCCGCTCGACCATCGGCATGGTTTTCCAGCGGCCCAACCCGTTCCCGACGATGTCGATCCGCGACAACGTCGTCGCCGGCCTCAAGCTCCAGGGTGAGCGCAGCGGCAAGAAGCTCGACGAGATCGCCGAGCGCAGCCTGCGCGGGGCGAACCTCTGGGAAGAGGTCAAGGACCGTCTCGACAAGCCCGGTGGCGGCTTGTCGGGTGGTCAGCAGCAACGCCTGTGCATCGCCCGTGCGATCGCGGTGGAGCCCGACGTGCTGCTGATGGACGAGCCTTGCTCGGCCCTCGACCCGATCTCCACCCTGGCTATCGAGGATCTGATTGGTGAGCTGAAAAAGGAATTCACCATCGTTATCGTCACGCACAACATGCAGCAGGCCGCTCGCGTGAGTGACAAGACCGCCTTCTTCAACCTGGAGGGCGTCGGCCAGCCGGGACAGCTGGTGGAGTTCAACGACACCGAGGCCGTGTTCTCCAATCCGGACAAGAAGGAAACCGAGGACTACATCTCGGGCCGGTTCGGTTAGTCGCTTCCACCCACCACACCCACTTCAGGAAAGCAGGACTTATCCGATGCGTACCGTTTACCACGAGCAATTGGCCGATTTGAACAGGACTCTCGGCGACATGTGCGAGCTGACCGGCGCCACGATGGAGCACGCCACCCAGGCGTTGCTGCAGGCCGACCTCGGCGTCGCCGAGCAGTTGCTCGCCGACCGTGAGCGCATGTCGGTGTTTGCCGCCGAGGCCGAGGACAAGGCCTTCAAGCTGCTGGCGCTGCAGGCGCCGGTGGCCGGCGAGCTCCGTGAGGTCGTCAGCGGTTTCCAGATCGCCGCCGACATCGACCGCATGTACGAGCTCGCTCTGCACGTCGCGAAAGTCGCGCGCCTGCGCCACCCCGAGCCGGCACTGCCGGAAGAGGTTCGCGGCTACTTCGCGGAGATGGGCCGGCTTGCGGTGCGGCTGGCGCACGGCGCCCACGGCGTCCTCGACACGCTTGACGCTGAGGCGGCGCTCGCTCTGGGCGCCGACGACGACGCCATGGACGACTTGCACCGCCACCTGTTCAGCGTGTTGATGGACCGTGAGTGGCCGCACGGTGTCGCCGCCGCCGTCGATGTCACGCTGCTGGGCCGCTACTACGAGCGCTTCGCCGACCACGCGGTGGCCGTCGGTCGGCGCGTGGTGTTCCAGGCGACGGGCAAGACACCCGAGCAGCTCCTGCAGGCAGCGGACTAGCTGCCGCTCCACACACCGCCGTTTCGTCAGTGCCGCACCGATCGGTGCAGCACTGACGAAACGGCGCTGTGTGGGTTCGAGTGGGTGGGTGGTCGAGCTCAGGTGATCGAGTCGGCGACGACGATTCCGCCGCGGCCGGGGATCATTGTGACGTTGCGATGCAGGGGTTTCTCCGGCGGTGCGCTGGTGGTGCGCAACTCGACGCGGCGCAGGATCGCGCCGACGACGGTCCGCAGCTCGGCCATCGCCAGCGGTGCGCCCAGACAGCGCCGGATCCCGCCGCCGAACGGCATCAACTCATAGGGGTTGATGCGGACGCCGAGGAACCTTGTCGGCTCGAACGCGAACGGCTGTGGGTAGAGGTCGTCGCGGTGGTGCAGCAGCAGGATGCTTATCAGAGCCACGACGTCCGGCCCGACGCGCGTGTCGCCCAGGTCGAACGGGGCCTTGAGTTCACGGGCGACGATGGGCACCACCGGTCGTGAGCGCATCGATTCGTTGATGAGCGCCTCAAGGTAGTCCTCGTCGTCGTGCCGGGCAGCGCGGCGGGCCAGGCGGTAGACACCCGGTGCGCGGGTCAGGCGCTCGAAGGTCCACGCAACGGCGTTGGCCGTCGTTTCATGGCCGGCGAGGAGCAGGGTTATCAATTCATCCCGGATCTCGGTGTCCGACAACGGTTTTCCGTCGGTGTCGCGGGCGGTGAGGAGTAGCGACATGATGTCGTCACGGGTGTCGGCATCACCGTCGGTGCGCCGCTGCGCCAACACCCGGTACACAGTGCGGTCGACGGCGGTCATCACGAGTTTGAGAAGGCCGATGGGTTCGGTGCGGCGCGCGTTGGCCAGCTGTGACACGGTCGCTATCGGCGTCGTCGACAACCGGAGGAATCGAAGGATCGCGGTCCGCATGTCCCGCTCGGCTGCGGTGGTGTCGTGTGGATCGGGGAGACCGAAGATGGCCGACATGATGACGTCGAGGGTGATCCGCTGCGCGACTTCGGCCAGCGCAACGGGCTTCCCGACGGGCCATGCCGCCAGGCCGGCGTCGGTGGCCCGATCGATGCTGTCCTGATACCGTGCGACCGCCTTCCCGTGAAACCGGGGGAGCAGGAGCGCCCGCTGTTGGCGGTGGCGGTCACCAACAGAGGTGAGGACTGATTCGCTTCCCACGATGGGCGCCAGTGGCGACTGGCGGGTCGCCGACGGGGCGATGGACTCGTCGGCGGTCATGATCGTCTTGATGTGGGCCGGGTCGAACACCACGACGACCGGCCCGGGACCGCCGGCGACGCGGTAGTGCAGGACGCCGCCGCCCGGCCGGCCGGCCGCGCGGGCGGCGTCGCGCAGCAGTAGATCGCCTTGACGGGTCACCAACTCCACCGATGTCGAGTACCCGCGCAGGGGGTGGAATCGCTTGGGGGCGACAAGGGCGACCGGGGCCGCGGTATCGGCGGGTGCGCCGATACCCGACCGAGCTCCTGGCGGTGCGAGATACCAGTGGCTGGTACCGATGGTGGGCGATGCGTTGATCGTGCTGGTCATGGGAGCCTCCCGTGGATTCGACACTATTACGCGGCGCGCTGCTGCGGTGCCGCATCGAGGGCGGGCCGGCGCCCGAGCGTTCTGCTAGAACGCTCGATAGTCCCGGACCGACATGCGCGGACCCCGTCGGGGCGGTCGGGTCCCGTGGCGCTCGCACAGCCGGACGACGCGGCCACGCTGGCCCGCGAATGGGGCAAGCAGTTCGAGCATGCCAGCGTCGTCGACGGCTTCGCCGATCAACGTGTGGCCTACGACCGCCGACAGGTGGTAGTCGCCGACGGGTACCGCATCGGGGTCGCCGAGGGCACGTCGGCGAACCTCCGCCGCGGTCCACGGGCCGATGCCGCGCAGCGTCTGTAGGTGATCGGCGCCCCGCTCGACGTCCATCTTCGACGCGCGCACGATGGTGCGCATGCGGACCGCTTCGGCGCCGCTGCGGTGCCACTCCCAGTCGGGGATGGTGGCCCAGTCGCGTCGTGGTGGCGGTACGCGCAGGGCATCGGCCGGCCCCGGGGCGGGTTCGCCGTACTGGCGCAACAGGTAGCGCCACGCGCGCCACGCTTCGGTCCCCACGACCTTTTGCTCCAGTACGGCCGGCACGAGGGCTTCCCACACGCGCTCGGATCTGCCGATGCGCAACCCGGTGGCCTGCTGCTGCAGGCGGGTGACCGCTGGGTGGTCGGTGGTCAGGGCCTCAGGCTGGTCTGCGGCGCCCAGGTAGTCGGGGAACTGGTCGAGCAACCAGGCGGCCCCCGGGCCCCACGCGCGCGCCTCGATACTGCCTGAGTCGGCCCGAAGGCGCAGCGTGCCGGGTCCGTCGGGGGTGTGCGTTGCGCGCCAGACTGTGCCGTCAGCGCCGATGCGCAGTGCCGGATCCCCGCTGCCGCGGCGGTGGACGGCGACGGTCGCGATGAGATCGAGGGTGAACGGTGGCGTCCAGGTTCGGGTGAGCATCACTCAACGAAGTTGTGGTGCGGCTTCTTCGGCGAAGAGGTCGAGGTGATCGAGGTCGGCGAGGTCGAGCACCTGCAGGTAGACCCGGGTCGCGCCGGTGTCGCGATACTTCGCGATGGCGGCCACAGTCTCGCTCACGGTGCCCGCGGCACCGTTGGCCCGCAACTCATCGGCGTCGCGACCGATGGCGGCGGCCCGGCGGCGGAACTCGTTGTCGTCGCGGCCGCAGCACAGCACCAGGCCGACGGATCGGGTGATGCTCGCCGGATCGCGGTCGATCTCCAGGCAGGCTCGATCGACGCGGCCGTATTGTCGTTTGACGACGTCGCGCGGTTGGAAGGCGACGTTGAACTCGGTGGCGAACCGCGCCGCAAGGGCCGGCGTGCGGGTCTTTCCCTGCCCGCCGATGATGATCGGTGGCGGTGACTGGACTGGTTTGGGCAGTCCAGGGGAATTGCTCAGGCGGTAGTGGTCGCCGTCGAAGGAGAATGTCTTCCCGGTGGGAGTCGTCCAGATCCCGGTGATGATCGCGAGTTGTTCCTCGAGACGGTCGAACCGCTCGCCGACGGATGGGAAGGGAATGCCGTAGGCGAGGTGTTCGGCGTCGAACCATCCGGCGCCTAAGCCGAGTTCGACTCGCCCACCGCTCATGTGGTCGACCTGGGCCACCGAGATCGCTAGTGGTCCGGGCAGCCGGAAGGTGGCCGACGTGACGAGAGTGCCGAGCCTTACCCGAGAGGTGTCGCGGGCGAGTGCGGCAAGGGTGAGCCAGGCGTCTGTCGGGCCGGGCAATCCGGTGGCATCGCCCATCTTCAGGTAGTGGTCGGAGCGGAAGAAGCCGTCGAAGCCGAGTCGCTCGGTCCGTTGTGCGACGGCCAGGAGGTCGTCGTAGCTGGCGCCTTGCTGGGGTTCGGTGAAGATGCGGAAGTCCACGTCGTCCACGGTAGCCATTTCAGGGCGGCGGTGCGTGTGGGTTATGCCGCGCGGTACATGGGCCAGATGGCCGGGCCGTTCAGGGGCAGGACGACCTCGTCGACGATGGTGAATCCGTAGCGTTCGTAGAGGGGGATGTTGGTCCGGTTCGAGCTCTCCAGGTAGGCGGCGCCGCTGATCTGAGACAGCCGGTGCTCGAGCAGGGCGCTGCCGATTCCGCGGCCCTGTTCGATTGCGCCGATCGTGGAGAGATACCAGTGCGGTTCCTTGGGGCGCAGTTTGGGAAACAACTCTTCGACGATGGCTCCGCGCCGGATTCGGGTGCGGAAGATGGAGAGCGCTTTCGTGGTGTCTTTCCACCTGTTGACCGTGGGCCGGTAGCCCGGCGGATCCCACATGGCGGCGCCGAGCGGCCGCCCGGCCTCGTCGACGTAGAAGTCCGAACTCGTTGGCGCGCGGTGGTAGTTGCCCACGAATCGAAATAGCGCGTCGTCACGCCGGCGATTCTCGCCCATGAGCCAGCGGATCATCGGGTCATCACGAAACGCGTGTGACAACAACTGGCAGGCGGCGTCGTGATTGGCGTCATCGACGGGCACGATCGGCATGCCCCCACGCTAGTTGGCGTTGCCGTCCCCGCGCGGGGACTACCAGGTGGTCACCGTTGGATTGGGTTATTTGGGTCACGTAGGTCATTGCCTCATCACAGCCTGACCACACCGCGCAAGGTGTCGACCGTCATCGACGGCCGGCCCCGATTGGCGTCGGCAACGGAATGCCGATAGATGTGGGATATGAGCGATTCCGCAAAATCCTCGTCGAAGCCAACTGGGTCGAAGCCAACTGGGTCGAAGTCAACTGGGTCGAAGTCAACTGGGTCGAAGTCAGCTGGGCCGAGACCGGATGGGTGGACACCGGATGGCCAGACGTCGCGCAAGCGGCTCATCGTCATTGTGCTGGTCGTGGTTGCAGTGTTCGCCGCGTTGGTGCTTGTCGCACAGATGACGTCGAGGCGCGCGCCGGAAGGCTCGACTTCGGCGCCGACGAACGCGACTGCGCAGGCGTCGGCGGCGCCACTGGGCCCGCGGCCCGACGAACTGCAGATGGTACGCCGCGACCCGAAGGATCCGATGGCGATGGGTGACATCAACGCCCCGGTCGTGTTGGTGCAGTGGACCGACCTTCGGTGCCCGTTCTGTGCGGTCTTCAATCGTGAACTGCTGCCGGTGATCGACAAGGAGTACATCCAGACCGGGAAGGTGCGATTGGAGGTCACCGACATTGCATTCTTCGGGGCGCAGTCGGAGAAGGCAGGTGCGGCCGCCCTGGCCGCCGCCCAGCAGGGCAAGTACTTCGAGTTCATCAAAGTCGTGTATGCCGCCGCGCCGGAGAAGGGGCACCCCGATCTGCCGCGCGAAAAGCTGATCGACTTCGCCAGAAAGGCCGGGGTGCCCGATATTGCGCGCTTCGAGAGGGCCCTCGACGATGACGCCCTGGTCACGTCGGTGCAGGCCGCCACCGCGACGGCGCAGCAGTTGACGGTGTCGAGCGTGCCGTTCTTCGTCGCCGGGCGGTCGGCGCTGGCCGGTGCACAGCCGATCGAGACCTTCCGCAAGTATCTCGACGACGCAGTCAAGCAGGCCGGCTGACGGTGGAACTCGGCCTTCTCGGTGCCTTCCTCGGCGGCATCCTCACCTTGCTCAGTCCGTGCTCGGTCATGCTGCTCCCGGCGTTCTTCTCCTATGCCTTCACCAGTCCGGGCGCACTTCTCGCGCGAACTGGAGTCTTCTACCTCGGCCTCATCACGACGCTGGTCCCGCTCGGCATCCTCGCCGGCACGCTGGGATCGTTCGTGAACGAGCACCGCGCGACGTTCGTCGCCGTTGCCGCGTGGGCCGTTATCGCACTCGGCGTCGTGATGCTCGCCGGTATTGCCATCCCGATGCCCACGACGACTATCCCCTCCGCCGGCACGGCGACGGCAGCGGTCTATGCCCTCGGCACGGTGTACGGACTGGCCGGCGTCTGCGCCGGCCCGCTGCTCGGCGCGGCGCTGACCTACGCGGCACTCGGCGGCAATGCGGCTCTCGGCGGCATCACCCTGTTGGTCTTCGCCGCGGGCATGGTGGTGCCGCTGCTCATCCTGGCCTTCGCGTGGGACCGGTTCCCGCTGGTGCGGCGGCTCGTACGCCCGCGCGAGGTAGCGATCGGACGCTGGCGCAACACGTGGACGATGATCGTTGGCGGGGTGCTGACCATTGCCGTCGGCGTCGTGCTGTTGCTCACCGACGGCACCGCCTCGCTCGGTGGAATCGTCGGCGCGACCGACCAGTTCCGGCTGGAGTCATGGATTATGCGGACGACCTCGAGCGTGTCCAACGCGGCGGTAGTCACGATTACCGTGCTCGTTCTCGTCGGCGGGTGGGTGGCGGCGCGGTTTCGGCGCCGCGGATAGTGCCCGCCAGCGCTGTCCGGGGCCAGCCTGCGCGACGACGATTGCGCCCGGCCGCAATGGCGGACCCGGCCGGAAGACTCTGACAGAAGACCCGATTAGGACGAGCGGAGCGGCCCGGCGGCGAGGTCGGGCGCGGCGGGGTTCCCGTCGAGTAGCCGGCTCGTCCGTCGGGTCACCCGCCAGCCGTCCGTGGTGCGGGCCAGGGCCCAATGGTTCGCGGTGGCGCGAGCGAGGTGGTGGCGATTGTCGCGATGCGCGACGAGCAGGGAATAGCCCACCGCAACTGCGACGTCGCCGTCCACGCGCACGTGCACCGGCCCCTGAAAGTGCGCGCAGCCGCCGGCGATGAGGTGCTGATGGGGACCGGAGCGGACCATTTCGGCCACCGCCGCCGCGCCATTCATCAGGTAGGCATCGACCTCGTAGACGCCGTCGTCGGTCCACAGACCCGCGACGTCGTCAGCGGCCCCGGCATCTACGAGCGGGCCGTAGGAGGCGATAAGGCCGACGATCTCCCGTTCATCCTCCAGCAGTCGCAGGCGCGCCTCCAGGGCGGCGAGCCGGTCGTCGAACCCGGCCATCAGGGCCGTCCAACAGCCGGCCCGGCGAGGCCGGCCAAGGTGTGCAGTTGCTGGACGTATTCCTCGACGGACCCGGCCCGCAGTGCGACGTTGACGACCGTGGCGCCGGCGTCGGCCAGGGAAGCCAGCGTTCGCACCACCGCGTCGGGATCGGCGGCGGGGTCGAGGGGCGGGGCGGGCAGGACGACGTCGAAGCCGGTCGGGAGTTTCACCGAGTCCAGCAGCTCCCGCAGTTGGTGGCGGGCAAGGCCAAATGGTGCCCAGCCGTCACCGAGTTCCACCGCGCGTCGCAGGGAACGACGGGTCCGGCCCCCGATCCACAGTGGTACGCGTTGTTGCGACGGCTGCGGATCGACCACCAGTGCGTCGAAGCGGTAGTACTCGCCGTCGTAGTGGGGGATCGCCGTACCCCAGGCGGCGCGCAACGCCCGCAGCGCGTCGTCGGCCCGGGCGCCGCGCTCGTCGAACGGCGCGTCGAGCAGGTCGAATTCCTCCCGTAGGGAGCCGACGCCCAGACCCAGTGTGAGGCGCCCATTGCTGATCCGGTCGAGCGTGCCGTAGCGCTTCGCGATCTCCAGCGGATGGTGGTAGCCGAGTACGAGGACATGGGTGAGGAAACGGATCCGGTCGGTTTGACCGGCGAGAAACCCGAAGGTGGACAACGGGTCCCAGTAGGTGCCGCCGCGCGCCGCAGCCATGTCGACGGGAATCGCGATGTGTTCGCTGCACGTCAGATGCTCGTAGCCGAGTTTGTCGGCGGCCATTGCGACCCGTACCAGTTCCGCGGGTCCGGCCGCTGCTTCCCACGGCGAGTGGGCGCGCGGGACGCGCGTGACGATCGGCGTGACGAGACCGAGGCGCATGTCAGTCTTCCGTGGGGCGGGGGGCCGGCGGCCGGTCGCGGTAGACGAACTTCGCCACCTGCAGATAAGAGACCCGCTCGGCGAGCGTGGTGCTGAAGCGCCGAAGGAAGTCGTAGAGGTGGGCGTCCTTGCCGATCACGACGCGCCCGCGGCCCTTGAGTGTCGCCTCGATTATCAGGTGCGCCGCCTTATCGGCCGGCATGGCGAAGGCCTTTGCGACGGCTTCGGGGGTCCCGAGGGTTCTGGCGCTCTCGCGGACCAGTTCGGTCCAGATGGTTCCGGGTAACACCGTGGTGGCGGTGACCTTCGATTTGGCATTCCGCAGATCTTGGGCCAGGCCGTAGCCGAACTGTGCGACGGCCGCCTTCGACGCACCGTAGGTCGCGGCACCGGGGACCGGCACGAGCGCGGCCAGACTGGAGGTGATCAGGATGACCCCGCCGTCGGGGCGCTCCTCGAGCACCGGCAGAAAGGCCCGGATGAGCGAGACTGTCCCGTAGAAGTTCACGTCGAGGATCTGGTGGAGCCGAGCGTCGGGGATGGAGTCGGTGGTCTCGAAGTTCTGCGCGATGCCGGCAATGCTGAACAGTCCGTCGACCTGGCCGTGAGCGGCGGCAACGGCAGCGGGGAAGGCGCGGCACGCGTCCTCGTCGCCGACGTTCAGCACGTGGGTGGAGAGCCGGTCACCGGCCGCCGCTTCGGCGGCCAGGCCGGCTAGGCCGTCGGCGTTGAGGTCGGCTGCGGCGACCTCCCCGCCACGCGCGAGGAGTTCGAGTGCGACACACCTGCCGATGCCGCTACCGGCGCCGGTGACCGCGAAGACTTTTCCCGTGACCCGCATTGTTGCTCCGAATGATGTGGTGCCGATGATGATTGGAGTGCTAACCCGGACTGTAGCCGACCCGGTGGCGACACTCGGGGCGAGTAGTTCGGTACGGCACCGCCTTGGCGACGGATTCCACTGCGGTAAACGAACTGTCGAGCTGCGACGATGCGCCGATGTGAGACACATCTCGTCCCAGGTCTCAGATAACCCGGTTGTCACTACCATTGATCACGTGAGGATCCGACGACCGAACCGCCCCAAAAGTTGGCACCGAAGTGCTGGGCTGCCGATCCGGGTCTGGATGCTTCTGCTGATCCTCGTCGGCTTCGCGCATTGGGCGATTCCCGACTCACGCTGGTTGTTGGTGCACATGTTCACCATCGGACTGGTGGCCAACTCGATCCTGCTGTGGTCGCAGACGCTGGGGGAGCGCTTCCTGGGCTACCACCTGCCCGAGACCCGGCATCGCTTGCAACTGGTGCGGATCTACACCCTCAACGCTGGACTGGTCGTCACCATCGGCGGCGTGCAGCTGGCCCGCTGGCCGGTCACACTGGTTGGTGCGGTGCTCATCGGCGCGGTCGTCGCGTGGCATGCGGTGGCGATGGCGCTGTTGATTGTCGAGGCGCAGCGGCACCGGGTGGCTGCTGGTGAGGGTCGCGCAGAGCATGCGGCCAGCGTGTGGTTCTTCGTCGCCTCGGCGGTGTTTCTGCCCGTCGGCGCCGGTTTTGGTGTGGCCCTGGCTTATGGGTTCGCCGATCCGACCCAGGCCGGATTCCTTGTCGCCCACCAGGCGGTCAACATTCTCGGCTTCCTCGGGCTGGCCGCGGCGGGCGTCCTGACCGTGATGTTCCCGCGGCTGCTCGGCGACGATCAGGCGACCGCCCGGCGCCGGCCGGCCGCCCTCGCTGTGCTGATCGGCGGGATCACGGTGATTTGCGGCGGCGCGTTGAGCGACCGTCCGGCGATTGCGGCAGTCGGGGTGGCGGTGTACGCCATCGGCTGGATCGTCGTCGCCGCACCGTTCGTCAAGGCGATCGCACGACGTCTGCCGGACACGTACGCGTCGGCGTCGATCGTTGCGGCACTGCTGTGGTTGTTCGTCTCCCTGGCCCTGTACGGCGACACGCTGATCAGCGGCCCGTTCGTGGTCGAGCGGATCACGTTGCTGACCGTGCCTTTCCTGGCGGGATTCGCCGGGCAATTGCTGATCGGGGTGATGAGTCATCTGCTGCCGACGATGATGGGCGGCGGCCAGATCACTGCGGCGGGGTCCGCTCAGATGAACCGCTGGTGGCTGTGGCGCGTGCTGGTGATCAATGGCGGGTTGATGCTGTGGCTGCTGCCCGACCTCGACAGTTGGGTCAAGGTCGCGTTGTCGTCGCTGGTGATGCTCGCCTACATCATGTTCTTCCCCATCATGATGAGTGCCGGCATCAGTGCGGTGAGGGTTCGCCGCGCACTAGCCGCGGATCCGCCGACGGTGGCGCAGCGTGCCGGGCAGACGGTTCCGGGTCGCCCGCAACTGGCCCTGCAGGGTGTTGCGGCGGCCAGTGCGATCGCCTTGGTCGTGGCCGTCGGCACCGCGATGGGCGGCGGGATGACCGGGGCGGTCGAGGACGCGTCCGCCGGCGCGACACCGACCGGGCAGACGACCACGGTCAACATCGACGCGGTACACATGCGATTCACCCCGGACACGGCTACGGTTCCGGCAGGAAACCGGCTGGTCATCCGAGTTACCAATCGGGACACCATGATTCACGATCTCGTACTGGCCACGGGGAAGTCGACCGGGCGGATAGTTCCGGGAGCCGTCGGCGTGATCGACGCTGGGATCATCGGCAAGCCGGTCGAGGGATGGTGCTCGATCGTCGGACATCGCCAGCAGGGCATGGTGTTTCACGTGCAGGTGCCCGGTGGTCCGAACCACCATGACATGGGTGAGATGAACTCGTCGGCCAGCGGTCCCGCGGCCGTCGTCGATCTGATGAAGCATCCCGCGCCGAGTTTCGCCGCGCGCGATGCGCGGCTGGCGCCCGCGCCACCAGCGAACGTGCACCGCTACACCTTCGAGGCCACCGAGGGTCCGGGCGAGGTGGCCCCCGGGGTGCGGCAGACCGTGTGGACCTACAACGGCGCGGTGATGGGGCCGACGCTGCGCGGAAAGCTGGGCGACGTCTTTGAGATCACCCTGGTCAACAAGGGCACGATGGCGCATTCGGTCGATTTCCACGCGGGCATGGTGTCGCCCGATGTCAACATGCGCGACATCAATCCCGGCGAGTCGCTCGTGTACCGGTTCCGCGCCGAGCACACCGGGATCTGGCTCTACCACTGCGCGACCATGCCGATGGCGGTGCATCTGGCCGCGGGGATGTTCGGCGCGGTGATCATCGATCCACCGGGACTCGCGCCGGTCACTGCGGAATACCTGGTGACACAGTCGGAGTGGTACCTCGGCCCCGATGGTGGACCGATCGACGCGGACAAGGTCGCCAGGGGTGCACCGGATCTGGTGATGTTCAACGGCTACGCCGATCAGTACGTGTACCGCCCGCTACGCGCGAAGGTCGGCGACCGGATCCGCATGTGGGTACTCGACGCCGGGCCCAATGAACCGCTGTCCTTCCATGTGATCGGGACCCAGTTCGACACCGTCTATCAGGAGGGTGCCTATTCGCTGCGTCCCGACGATTCGCTGCGCGGCGGCGCGCAGGTACTCGGGCTGCTTCCGGCGGAGGGCGGGTTCGTCGAGCTGACCTTCCTCGAGCCGGGAACTTATACCTTCCTGAACCACCGCATGTTCGCCGGCGATCGCGGCGCGATGGGCAAGATAGTCGTCGAAAAGTAGGGTTGCGGCTAGCGCGGCCGAATTGGGACTTTGGTCCTGGTCGATTCTGGCGACCGCGTTGGGAATGTCCGCTTCCGTGCGAACGGTTGTGAAGCCACATAGGGTGGTCGGCGGAGTATCCAATTACGAGCTAAGGGAAAGCGTATGTGTACAGGAATTCGGATCAAGTCCAAGACCGGTGACTACTTCTGGGGTCGGACGATGGACTTGTCCTTCCCGATGTTCGGCGACGACACGGGAATGCCCGCGGCGATGAATAATTTGGTCGTCGTCACGACGGTGCCGGCGGGTATCGAGGTGCCCAGCGAGGCGACGCCGTGGACGAGCAAGTACACCACCATCGGGATGGGTGTGAAGAACACTCCGGTCCTGTTCGACGGCATCAACGAGAAGGGGTTGGCCGGCGACACCCAGGTCCTCATGGAGGCCGACTACGGATCGGCGGCCGACATCGCCGCCCGCAAGCAGACGGCGCTGCTGGCCGAAGAGTTCGTTACCTTCGTTTTGACCCAGTACTCGACGGTCGCCGAGATCAAGGCCGACTACGAGAAGTTCGCCCTCGTCAACGAGCCGTACAAGGCGCTCGGGCAGTCGATCTCGATGACGCTGCACTTCTCGTTCGTCGATCCGACGGGTGATGGCATCGTGCTGGAGCCGGTCAACGACGGTGCGTTCAAGATGTACGACTTCATCGGTGCGATGACCAACAGCCCCGAGTACGACTGGCACCTGATCAACGTTCGCAACTACATCCACCTGACCAACATCGACCCGAACGGTCCGGCGACCTTGCCCACCGGGTACAAGTTGGAGCCCATTGAGGGTGGTACCGGCTTCGGCATGTTCGGTCTGCCGGGCGACTACACCGCGCCGTCGCGCATGGTTCGGGCACTGAACCTGTCGAGCTACCTGCGGCCGTTCGACAGTGCCGAGGGCATCGACCAGCTCTACGCAGCCTTCCGCACGGTGATCGTTCCCCCGGGTCTGGAGCACTCCGGCGACAACAACCCGATGAGCGACTATTCGCAGTACTGGGTCGGCTACGACCTCACCAACCAAACGTTGTACATCCAGTCCGCGGTTGGCCTCGCCATCTCGTCGAAGAAGCTCGACGCGGGTGCCGCCAAGGAGATCACCTATCAGGAAGTCGACTTGACGGACAACGTCAAGGTCCTCGCCTGAGGGTTGCCACTCCTGAATGCACTGACAACGGTGCAGTTTGAGACCAGCTATTGGTCCCAAACTGCACCGTTGTTCTGACGGGAGGCCCGAACGAGCTGATTCTCTCGCCGGTGCCGGACGGACAATATCGCGCGTTGAAGAAGACCATCCCCCGTCACCGCATCAGCTGAGTTCAGCTGCTTCTCGTTGGCTGCTCGGGCCGGCCGCCGGCCGGAGACCGGCAGGGATGTCATGGTGCCCCCAGTCGGACTCGAACCGACACTGGGCGGATTTTAAGTCCGCTGCCTCTGCCAATTGGGCTATAGGGGCGCGACTGATGACAATACCGGCTGGGCGTGCATCTCCCAGAACAGCAGTTCCGTCGCGTCGACGGCGATGACCTCGGTGGCCCGGGTGCCGGAGAAGCGGGCGGCATCGCCGGCGACGAGTGCGGTGTCTGCTCCGGTCAGGGCGAGGTGGCCGGTGGGCACGTAGAGATGGCCGAACGGCGCGGCGGGCAGTTCGCATCGCCCGCCGGGAGCCAAGCGCGCGATGTGCAGCGAGGAATAGCGATTGGCCAGGGAGACGGCGCCGGCGACTCCCGGGCGCCCCGATGCCGCCAGGACTAGTCGCCCGTCTGCCAGGTCGTCGGTGAGATCGACTTCGGCGTAGCCGGGCGTCAAGCCGGGGGTGTCCGTGGCGACCCACATCTGCACCACTCGCGACGGGGTGTGCGAAGCGCGCGGCATTGCATTGCGCTCACTGTGCGCGATTCCGGTGCCCGCGGTCATCCGCTGGATCTGGCCGGGGCGCAGGACGGAGGCATTCCCGTGGGAGTCGCGGTGCTCGACGGCCCCATCGATGACCCACGTCAGGATCTCGACATCGGCGTGGCGATGGCGGTCGAGGCCTTCGCCGGGATCGATCGTGTCGTCGTTGTTGACCAGCAAGACGCCGTGGGCGTTGCCGGCCAGGTCATAGTTCCCGGTGGCGGGAAAAGACTGCCACGAGTCGAGCCACTCGTTGCTCCAGTGATGGCGGTCGGGTCCGGGGTAGACGGTAATCATTGCGTGTTCTCCGCCGTGTTCAGTCGTGCCAGAATCGCCAGCAACGCGGTCCCGTCGGCCGGTGTCAGCTTGTCGACGAAGAGCCGTTCGACGACGGCCAGGTGGTCGTCGGCGGCGTTGCGCAGTGCGCCGCGGCCGGTGTCGGTGAGGCAGGCGAAGTTCCCGCGACGATCGGTGTCGTCGCGCTCGCGGCGGACCAGTCCGGTGCGCCCGAGTTTGTCGATCTGATAGGACAGGCGCGACGAGGAGAACACCATGGCGTCGGCGATCTCGCTCATCCGCAGGCGTTGCTGCGGCGCGTGGGAGAGCAGCAGCAAGACCTGGTAGTCGGCGAGTGTGAGTCCGTGCTGCCGGCGCAGATCCTCGTCGAGCCGGGTTTGGATCTGCGCCGACGTTTCGATGAACGGCTGCCACGCCGCCCATCGGGGGTCGACCCTGCTCATCTGGCTCAGCGCACCGTGTGCGGCATGATCGCGTCCGGCGGGATCTGCCCGAGCCGCCCGGCCTGGTAGTCCTCAAGGGCGTCGATCAATTGCTGGCGGGTGTTCATCACGAACGGCCCGTAGGCGACGACAGGTTCCCGAATGGGCTGCCCGCCCAGCAGGAGCACCTCGAGGGACGGCCGGTTCGAATCCTGCCCGGCGTCGGCTGCGACGCTGATCGCGTCGCCCGCACCCAGGACGGCGAGTTGGCCCTGGTGGATCGGCCGCCGCTCGGCGCCGACCGTGCCGTGCCCGGACAGCACATAGACCAGGGCGTTGAAGTCGGGCCGCCAGGGCACGGTCACGCCCGCTCCCGGTTCGATGGTGGCGTGGGCGAAGGTGATCGGCGTATGGGTGGCGCCGGGTCCGGCATGTCCGTCGATCTCACCGGCAATCACGCGGATCAGTGCACCGCCGTCGGGGGAGGTGACCAGCGCCAGGCCCTGTCCCTCCAAGTTCTGGTACTTGGGGGTGAGGAACTTGTCGGCGGCCGGCAGGTTCACCCAGAGTTGGATGCCGTGGAACAGGCCGCCGGACTCCACGAGTTCGGCGGGCGGCGTCTCGATGTGCAGGATGCCCGAGCCGGCGGTCATCCACTGGGTGGCGCCGTTCTCGATCAGCCCGCCTCCGCCGGTGGAGTCTTGGTGCTGGAATCGGCCGTCGATCATGTAGGTGACGGTTTCAAAGCCGCGATGCGGGTGCCACGACGTGCCGCGCGGCTCACCCGGCTCGTAGTCCACCTCGCCCATCTGGTCCATGTGGATGAAGGGGTCGAGGTCGGCGGTGCTTACGCCGGCGAAGGCGCGGACGACCGGAAAGCCCTCGCCCTCGTAGCCGCGCGGACCGGTGGTGAGCGATGTGACGGTGCGTTCGACCGTTTCCAGGCCCGGTTCCCGCAGCCGGGGCAGGGTCAGGGTGTCGGCGGTGATAGCTGGCATGTCCGATCTCCTTATTTGTGTCCGAATAATAGTTCAAATTTGAGCTATCTGTTCGTGTAACCCCGGGGCGGCGCGGGATATTCCGGATTCGGACTCAGGGTCCCCTCAGCGCAGATGCGCGACGGTGGACCGCGTGGAGATTCGATACGACAAACGCAGTGCGGCCGGAGCCGCGCTACTCGGGCTGACCCTTCTCGGCGCCGTCCTGGTGGCGATCCACCCCGGCCCGTTCCAGGTGGACAGTGCGGTGCTGCACGGCTTGATCGGTACCCGCAGTCCTGCGCTCACCGGAATCGTCGACGACGTGAGCCGGTTGCTGAGTCCGGTCGCGATGGCCGGTTGGACCGCGCTGATCGTCGTGGCGCTCATCGTTCGCGACCGATCGGTGCGCCGCGCGCTACCCGTCGCCGGGGCTGTCGCCATCGCCGCCGGCCTGGACACCATGATCAAACTTGCGGTCACCCGCCCCCGGCCACCGGCGGTGCTGCAGGTCGGCTCGCCCGAGTCGACGTACTCGTATCCGTCCGGACATGTGTGCGGCACGACGGTGCTGGTGATGACGTTGCTCGCCGTCACGGTCGCGGGCCTGCCCCGGGCCCGTGCGCTGGCTGCGACGGTGCTGGCCGTCGCCGTGATCGTGCTGTGCGCCTGGACCCGCCTCTACCTGGGCGCGCACTGGCTCAGTGACGTGACGGGCGGTGCGCTACTCGGCCTCTCCGCGGCGTTGGCGGTACCGCCGCTGCTCGACGTGGTCCTGCGCCGCGTCGGCGAGCGCATCGATGTGAAGGGACTGTTATGAGCCACTCGGTAGGGCGGGACAACTCGCCCGCGGTAGCCCTGTTCAGCAAGGTTCCCGAGGTCACCGCCTTCTTCTGGATCATCAAGGTCCTCGCGACGACCGTCGGCGAGACGGCCGCTGACTACCTCAACATGAATCTCGGTCTGGGCCTGCAGATGACCACGCTGGTCACCGTCGCCGTCCTGGCGGTGGTGATGACTGTGCAGTTTCGCTCCGACCGGTACCTCCCGGTCGTGTATTGGGCCGCGGTCCTGCTGATCAGCGTCACCGGCACGCTCATCACCGACAACCTCACCGATGTGCTCCGGGTTCCGCTGGCCGTGTCGACAGCGGTCTTCGCAGTCGCCCTGGTCGCGGTCTTCACGGCCTGGTACCGAGTCGAGGGAACCCTGTCGATCCACTCCATCCGCACCCCGCGGCGCGAAATCTTCTACTGGTCGGCGATCCTGGTCACCTTTGCGCTGGGGACCGCTGCCGGCGATCTCATCGCCGAGAAGATGAACCTGGGTTACACCAGATCGCTGATCATGTTCGTCGTCGTGATCGTCGTCATCGCCGGGGCCCACCTCGGAGTCGGGCTGAATGCGGTGTCGGCCTTCTGGGCGGCCTACATCGTGACCCGGCCACTCGGCGCCTCGATGGGCGACCTGCTGACGCAGCCGGGCGACAAGGGCGGCCTCGGTATGAACGCGACGGCCGTCAACCTCGTCTTCCTCGCGGTCATCGTCGTTCTGGTCGGATACTTGACGGTCAGCCGCGCCGATCGCATCGAGAATGACAGTCGTGCACTAGCGTCGTGATCGTGCAGCGATTTCACCGCACGCGCGAGAGTGTCCGACCCGTCCGAGTGCGGCTGACGCTACTGGCGACCGCGCTGGTCACTGCCGCGCTGGCCGTTGCCGCGCTGGCGATGGTGCTTGTCTTGCACCGCATCCTGCTCGGTGCCGCGGACGCTGCGACCCAGGCCAGAGCGGATCAGATCAGGGCCGCGATCGCCTCCGAGGGGGTCGGGGGCGTCGACGGCACGCTGCTCGCCCAGGCCCACAACGTCGACGTCATCCAGATTATCGACGCCAGCGGTCGCGTTAGGTTGGTGAACAACAAGAGGTACTCGAGCCCGCTCAGCGGTCCGGTGCTGCCCGGGCGGCTTCGGCTCGTCCACGGTGCGCACGCCGGGGACCCGGATGTCGAGTACCGGACCAGTGCCATCGGGGTGGCCACGCCGGAGGGCGATCTCACCGTCGCGGTGGGTGCGGCGGAGGCTCCCATCAACCGGCTGGTGGTGACGGTCGCCATCCTGTGTTGCATCGTGTTCCCACTCATTGTGATCGGTATGGCCGTGCTGACCTACGTCTTCGTCGGACGGGCCCTGGCCCCGGTCGACGACATCCGTCGGCGCGTCGACGAGATCTCTGGTGGCGACCTGAGCCGGCGGGTTCCGGTTCCCGCGACCGGCGACGAGATCGCGACCTTGGCGACCACCATGAATCAGATGCTCGGCCGCATCGATCGGACCCGACAGCAGCAGGTCCGCTTTGTCAACGATGCGTCACATGAGCTGAACAGTCCGCTGACGACGCTGGTCGGGTTGCTCGATCTCGCCGACGCGAAAGGTCAGCCCATCGACCCGGAGACGGTGGGGTCGGTGATGCTGCCCGATGCGCTGCGGTTGCAGCAGATGGTCGCCGACCTGTTGCTGCTCGCCCGCGCCGACGAGAGTGGCATCGTGCTGCGCCGGGCCCCCGTCGACCTTGATGATGTCGTCGGCGCCGAGGTCGCCCGACTGGAGGCGCTCACCGACCTTGAGGTCGAGGCGCGAATCGTGTCGGCCCGGATTGACGCCGACCAGGAGAAGGTGACCCGCGCACTGCGCAACCTCGCCGACAACGCGGTCCGGCACGCCACCGGGCGGGTCGCCATCGACATGGTCCGCACCGGTGATGGCATGGTCGAGGTGACCGTTCTGGACGACGGGCCGGGCATTCCCGACGCAGACAAGGGCCGCGTCACCGAGCGTTTCGTCCGTCTGGATGATGCCCGCGGCCGGGCGACCGGCGGTTCGGGGCTCGGGCTGTCCATCGTCGACGAGATCATTCGTGCGCACGGCGGGGAGCTCGTCGTCGGCGATGCCCCCGGCAGGGGGGCGGCCATCGGGTTCCGGCTGCCGCTGGACGGGGCCGCTCAGCCGCCGTCGGCCGAGAGCCGGTAGCCGACGCCGCGGACGGTTTCGATGGCCTTGCGGTCAAAGGGCTGATCGATCCGGCGGCGCAGATAGCTGATGTAGACCTCGACGACGTTCTCATCGCCGTGGAAATTGATGTCCCAGACGCCATCGAGGATCTCGGTCTTCGTGACCACTTCGCCCTTGTGGCGCAGCAGGTAGGCGAGTAGGGAGAACTCGCGCGGGGTGAGCGTCAGCGCGGTATCGCCGCGTTTGGCGATGTGTGCCGCCGGATCGAGGGTCAGGTCGCCCGCGGCGAGGACGGCGGGCCGTTCCGGGGCCGTGCGCCGAGCCAGGGCGCGCAGGCGCGCGGTCAGAACGACAAAGGAGAACGGCTTCGTCAGATAGTCGTCGGCGCCGAAGTCGAAGGCGTCGGCCTGGTCGTACTCGCCGTCCTTGGCGGTGAGCATCAGGATCGGTGTCCACACTTGGGCGGCCCGGAGATCGCGCACAATCTCGTAGCCGTTGCGGCCCGGCAGCATGATGTCCAGGACAATGATGTCGAAGGTCTCGGACATACCCTTTTCCCAGCCGTCGTTGCCGGTGTGCACGACGTCGACGACCCAACCCTCGGCCACCATCATCCGCCGCACCGTCTCGGCGACGTTGTGGTCGTCCTCGACCAGAAGAATCCGCATGTCCTTCAGCGTGCCCGCCGGGTGCTGTGAAGTGCCTGAGCCCACGCCGACGCCGACGGACGTGGTGGCGTCCCCCGGCGTCGGCGGCATGGCGTGGCGATCAGTCTGGGACATCGCCGGGCTCGGGAATGTCGGGCTGCCCGGGGACGTCCGGGCGGTTGTGGTCGGGGCGGACGTGATGGGAGCCCTGATCGACGTTGTAGGCGTGCGAGGCCGGCGCCTGGTGGGAAACCACCGCGTGCGTGATGCCGAACCCGGCACCGGTGCCGAGCACCGCGGCAATACCGATGCCAGACACCAGGCGTCGGGTCCGCCGGCTGATCTTTTTGGTGACCATGATTGAGGTCCTCACTCTCTCGTTTCCTGGAACAGACCGCCGCAGCGGCGATCTGGATTCAGGTTGCGCCTGCTCTGCTGTGGGGACTCTGAACCGAACTGAAAGAGCGGCGTTAAGGTTTTCTTAAGGTTCGTCACGGCAAGATAACGGGCGTGAAACGAATCACCGTTCTGCTGATGGCGTTAGGTGTGGTCGCTGCTGTGGTTGGCGTGCCGGCCGCTTCGGCCGCGCCGACCGCGTCGGGCGTGCAGTTGAACGGCGCACTTCGCGTTGCCTATCCTGTGGCCAACGCCGATCCGGGGCAGAACTACGGCGACCTCTACCTGCCGCGGCGCGGGCTGACCGGCCCGGCTCCGCTTGTCGTCCTCTATCACGGCGGGGGCTGGGACCGCAGCGTGAGCCTGGCCGGGCTGGGGAGCATGGCGCGCGACCTGGCCGCGCGCGGGTACGCGGTGTACAACGTCGAGTATCGCCGGGTGGGGTCCGGCGGCGGGTGGCCGACTACCCTCACCGATGTCTCGGCGGCGGCGACGTTCGCCACCTCGCTGGGAAACATCTTCCCGCAGGTGGGGCGCTCGGTGATCCTCGTCGGGCACAGCTCGGGCGGTCAGCTCGCCGTATGGGCCGCCCAGCACGCGGCGGTCCGGCCGGCCGCCTCCGTCGCCATTGCGGCACCATTGGCCCTCACCACGGCGGCGCACAGCGGCGACGCCAACGTCGACGCACTGCTGGGCGGGTCGCCCGCACAGTTCCCGCAGCGCTACGCGATGGCAGATCCGGCCGCGCAGGCCTGTCCCGCCGTACCGATCGTCGCCATCCATGGGACGGCCGACCGAGTGGTGCCGATTACCAATGCCCGGGACTTTCGGGCGCGGCCGCGGTGTCCGTCGGCTCGAGTCAGCCTGGTCGAGGTACCCGGCGCGACGCATCTCTCCCTGATTCGTCCCGGCGCGGTCGGCTATGGCCAGACACTGGCGACCATTTCTGCGACTGTCGCCGGGGTGCGCTGACACGATCGACGAGGTGGAAGGTGGCAACGGTGACCACGAGGCGCGCCACCTGCGTGGAACCGTCCCACCGCCGATGGTTGGCACAGCGTCCCCGCCGGCCGCTACGGTGCCACCGCGCCCCAATCGGCGAAGCCCGACGGATCGTGACGACCGAAGCTGGCGTGCTCGAACATTCCCCAGCCCTCCTGCTGCGTCCCGTCGGCCTCGCGGCACACCGCGTGTCCGACGTGGTCGATGACGCCGAACGGGATGCGCCCGGCCACGGCCGGATCGGTCACGTCATAGGTGACGCGCTCGACGAAACCTGCCCCCTTCCACTGGCCGTGGCCCCAGTCGGGGTCGCCGCCGTAGCCGCCGCCCACGTGTAGCGCCGTCCCCAGGTGCGCGTCAACCTCGATGGTGACCGGCGACCCGTCGGCGGCGGTGGCCTCGATTGTCGCTCCGGTGGGCAGGCGGGTGCCCGGCCGATAGTGGATCCGTACGCGGGGCCAGCCGAGTTGCTCGACGCGGCCGTCGCGCCACACCCGGGTGCAGTCGTTGAGCGTGCGGAACCCCGACGGCGATTCCTGGATGATGAGCACCATTCCGAAGTCGTCGAAGGCCATCGGCATATAGAGCCACCACATGCCCTCGAAGGGCGGGTCGGCCGGCCGCCCGGGTGGCTCGGCTTCGCCGATCGGCCGAATGCCCCACGAGCGGTCGCGCGTGCCGATCCAGGTAGCCGGGTCGACGCTGATGGTCTCGCCGTCGACGATGATCCGTCCGGACCACGAGCCGACCTGCGCGAAACGCTGGGCGTCAAGGGTGACTCGCGTGCCCTGGCGCATGAGATGTCGCTGCTCTTGAACGACGTCGAACAGACCCGTCCAGGTCAGGTCCAGCGCGATCCCCTCGGTCTCGTCGAGGGTCACGCGCAAGGACTTGAGCGGTTCGGCGACCTCGATCGCCAGGGTGCCGACATGTTGGTGTAACCGGTCGCCGTCCATCGCGTCCGATAGGCGCACCGCGGTCTGTACCTCCCCTCGGCGCACCAGCACGAAGGCGTCTTTCACACCGAGGACGGGGTAGTACCCGACGCCCATGATGACGAAAACGTCACCGGTTCGGTCATGCGCGCACAGATAGGAGCGATCGTAGAAGTTGCGGTCCGACGACGCCGGCCAGGCGATCGGCAGGGGAGCCTGGTGGATGGGGAACTCGTCGGCGGGGGTGATCATCGGTTCTCTCCTACTCCATCCCAGTATGTTCCTGCGATCATTGCGGCGAGGGTGGCCTGGTTGAGGATCTTGTCGTCGGGATTGGCGGGCTCGTCCGCTTGGCCGAAGTCGATCGCGCGGGTCTGGATGCGGAACAGGATCATCGCGTAGTAGAGCGTCGCGTAGGTGAGATAGAAGTCCATGTCGTGCAGGCGCGCACCGGCGGCCTGCTCGTAGTCGCGCTCGACGTCGGCGCGCCGCCAAAAAGCGGGCAGCCCGGCGACCCCCGCCAGCTGCGCGATGTCCTGGAAGAAGCGGTGCAGCGCAATACCCCATGCGACGTCGAGTTCACGGGGGGCGCGGGTGGCCATCTCCCAGTCGAGGACGGCGGCGGGGACGAAGTCCTGGTAGATCACGTTGCCGATGCGGGCATCCCCCCAACAGAGCACCTCGTCCTGGGTGGCCGGGAGGTTCTCGTGCACCCACGCGAGGGCGCGTTCGAGCAGCGGCGAACCGGGACAGTCGCGGGTCGTCCACCGGTAGAACTCGGTGAGCCGCCGGACGTGCGCGGCGAGAGGGGATTCTCCCGCGCGGGGGGCGGGTAGCAGGTCGACGGGAATGGGCGCGGCGTGGATGGCGGCCAGCGTGTGCACCGTCTGGTGCTGCAGCCGCCGGCGATCCTGCTCGTCGGCCTCGGTCAACCATGATCCGAAGGTGTACGGCAGCACGTCGGGCGGGATGTCGCCGTCGACGCGGCCCATCACGATGAATGGCGCACCGATGATGTCGGTGCCGGGCTCGCTCCAATACAGCGGCGGCACGGGCGCGGTCGTCCGCTGCCCGACGTACGCCATGAGCCGGAACTGGTTGTCCAGATCGTAGGAAGCAAAGAGGGGGTCGTTGTTCGGGTCGGGGGCCACCCGGGCGACCAGGGGGTGCGGCGCGCCACCCCACTGCGCGTCGACGATGACCGTTTCACTTGACATGCCGTTGCCGTCGGGCAGGTGAATCCCGGTAACGGTGACCGGTGAGCCCGCCTTGTCGGTGAGCCAGGCGGCCAGTGCGGGTGCGATGGCCTTGACGTCGAGCCGCGATGCCGAGGGTTTGGCGAGTTCGGCGGAGTTCTCCGGGACGGCGCCGTCGGGGAGGTCGGGATGCTCGGGCATTCTTTGAGTCGAACACGTTCGGCGTTCGAATCGGGGCGGAACGGACGGGTTGCCCTGAACGCGGCGCGGACCGAGGGTTGACCAAGGTTGGTTTCGCACGTTAACTTAACGCCACTAACAAATCGCTGGAGGATCACGTGGAACGCCTGACCCGCACGGTGCTCGCCGCGCCGAAAACCATTCTCATCGGCGCCTTCGTGCTGCTCGTGCTCTTCGGCGTCTACGGCGGCGGCGTCGCCGGACACCTGCTCTCCGGCGGGTTCGAGGATCCGCATTCGGAGTCCGCGCAGGCGGCGAAAATACTCGAGAACGAGTTCGAGCGGGGCGGCATCCAAGTCATCTTCAAACTCGACGCGCCCAACCGGGACGTCACCGCCGACCCCGTCGTCGCCCGCGTCGGTCAGCGACTGGTGACCGATCTCAAAGAGTTCGACTTCGTTCAGCAGCCGATCCTCTCCATCTGGTCCGATCCAGCCGCCGCGAAGAACCTCGTCAGCACGGACAAGTCGTCGACGCTGATCGTCGTCCCACTCGCCGGGGGCGAGAACGTGGCGCCCGGGCACGCCGAGGATCTGGCCGACCGATTCGCCGGTGAGACCGACGGCGTGCGGATCACCGCCACCGGGCAGGGCAAGGTATTCGCCGATACGAACAAACAGGTCTCCAAAGATCTCTTTCTCGCCGAATCGATCGCGATTCCGATCAGTTTCGTCGCGCTGGTCCTCATCTTCGGCGGCATCATCGCCGCCGCCCTGCCGCTAGCGGTGGGCATTTTCGCCATCGCGGGCACACTGGCGCTGCTACGACTGTTCGCCCTCTTCAGCGACGTGTCGATCTTCGCAATGAACTTGGCCACAGCGATGGGCCTGGCACTGGCCATCGACTACACACTGCTGATCATCACCCGCTATCGCGAGGAGGTCGCCCGCGGCGGGTCGCGTGAATCGGCCATCTACCGCGCCATGGCCACCGCTGGGCGCACCGTCACGTTCTCGGCGATCACCGTCGGCCTCTCGCTGTCGGGGCTGTTGCTGTTCCCGCAGTACTTCCTTCGCTCCTTCGCTTATGCCGGCCTGGCCGTCGTCGTGGTCGCGCTGCTCGGCTCGCTGGTGATCACCCCCGCGCTGCTCGCGGTGCTCGGCGACCGGATCGACTCCGGGGACCTGCGCAAACCGGTGCGGCGGTTGTTTGGCCGGCCCGAACACGGCTTCATACCCGTCGAACAGACCTGGTGGTACCGCTTCGTGCAGTGGGTATTGCGGCGAGCGGTGCCCATCGCGCTCATCGCCACGGCCGTGCTGATGGTCCTGGGTGCACCGTTCCTGTCGATCAAACTCGGCTTTCCCGACGACCGGATCCTGCCCACCTCCCACTCCTCGCGCGTGGCGATGGACGAGATTCGTGCGGACTACCCGCGAAAGCTTGGCGGCGAGGTCACCGTCGTCGTGAGCGGGTCGTCGGACCGGGTCGTCGACGACTACGCGGCCCGACTGTCCGCGGTGCCCGGCGTCGATGCCGTGACCAGTCCCGACGGGGTGTTCGCACAGGGCCGACCGATCGCGCCGCGCCAATCGGAGGATCGTAGCGGTGATCATCGGGTTCTCACCGTCGTCAGTAACACCGATCCGCTCGATGAGGCGGGCAAGGCGCTGCTGGCCGGCCTGCGTGCCGTGCCCAAACCCGCTGACACCGATGTCAAGTTCGCCGGGATCGCCGCATCGACCGAGGACACCGTGGCCTCGATCTACCGGCACCTGCCGTGGGTGCTGCTGTGGATCGCCGTCGCCACCTTCGTCCTGCTATTCCTGTTCACCGGCAGCGTGGTGCTGCCGGTGAAGGCGCTGGTGCTGAACATGCTGTCCCTCTCGGCGACATTCGGGGCAATCGTCTGGATCTTCCAGGAGGGCAATGCCGGTGCGCTGGGCACCACCGCGACTGGGTTCATCACCGCGACCATGCCCATTCTGATGTTCTGCGTCGCATTCGGTTTGTCGATGGACTATGAGGTTTTCCTCCTCGGCAGGATCCGCGAAGAGTGGCTCAAGTCGGGCAAGACGCGCGCCGACAGCGATCACGCGGTGGCCTTCGGCCTCGCCAGCACCGGCCGCGTCATCACTGCGGCGGCACTGTTGATGGCCATCGTCTTCGCCGCGATGATCGCCTCGCAGGTTTCGTTCATGCGCATGTTCGGCTTGGGGCTGACCATCGCGGTCCTCATGGACGCGACCCTGATCCGGATGCTGCTCGTCCCGGCATTCATGCGGCTGGCCGGGCGCGCCAATTGGTGGGCGCCGGCGCCGCTGCGCCGGCTGCACGATCGAATCGGGTTGTCCGAATCGTGAGGCGGCAGTCGTGATGGCGTGCCGCGCCCGATCCCCGCGCGGATCGGGGGAGCAGTTACGCGGCGAGATCATTGATGCCGCCGCCGTGTTACTCGAGGAGCACGACAATGTCGACGCGGTGTCGATCCGGGCGGTCGCCGACGCCGTCGGAGTGAGCCCGCCGGCGATCTATCTGCACTTCACCCACAAGAATGCGCTGCTGGACGCGGTGTGCGGACGCTACTTCGATCACCTCGACGAGGCAATGGCCGACGCGGAGGCCGGAAAGTCCCATCCGCTCGACCGGATGCTGGCACTCGGCCGGGCCTACGTCCGGTTCGCCATCGACCATCCGGCGGCCTACCGATTCGCCTTCGGCCACACCGGCGGGGAGGGCACCCCGGTGGTCGACGAAGCATTGCGCACCGCGGCATTCCGGCGACTCGCCGACGGTGTGGGCGGGCTCGTCGAGATTGGCTGGTACCCCAATCCGGCACCGGCTGCCGACTCGCATGCGCACACCCTGCGGATGGCGCTGGAGTTGTGGACGGTGGCCCACGGCGCCGCGTCGCTGATGATCGCCAAGCCCGATCTACCCTGGGGTGATGACCTTCAAGTCGCCGAGTCGGTCATGCGTGCGAGTTGTCTCGGCGGCAGCGTGATGTCGTTGATCGGCGATAATGCTCCAGGTGCCGACGTCGAGCGGTTCGTCGCGGGCCTGCCTCCGACGCCGCAATAGTCAAGAAAAGGTAAAGTTGGAACCGATCGGCGTCGCCGAGCGTTACAAGCAATGATAGAGCCACCAAAGTCCTCCCCAACCATGAAGGAGCATGCTGTGCGAGAGTCCAGCAATCCCGTGATGCGCGGCGTCGTCCGCGATAACGAGAAGTCGGCGCCATACGCCGGCTTCGGGCAGATGGTGCCCGGCGCACAGAGCGTCATCCTCGACTCGGCCGGCCAGCCGCAGTACGCGCCGGCCCAGGCCGGACGCACCATGACCATTGACGATGTCGTCGCCAAGACCGGTATCACCCTGGCCGTGCTGGCCGGTTTCGCTGTCGCCGCATACGCGGCCATCCAGGCGAACACCGGTTTGGCGATGCCGCTGTGGGGCATCGGCATGGTCGGCGGCCTCGTCCTCGTCCTCGTCGCGTCCTTCGGCCGCAAGCAGGACAACCCGGCCATTGTGTTGGGATACGCCGCCTTCGAGGGCCTCTTCGTCGGCGCCATCTCGCACATCTTCGCCAACTGGAACATCGGCGGCGGTGTTGCCGAGGGCGGCACCAACGCGGGTGCGCTCATCGGCCAGGCCGTACTGGCCACCTTCGGCGTGTTTTTCGGGATGCTCGTCGTGTACAAGACCGGCGCCATCCGGGTGACACCGCGGTTCACCCGCATGCTCGTCGCCGGCATGATCGGCGTCGTCGTCCTCATGCTCGGCAACCTGGTCATCGGCCTGTTCACCCATTCGGCCGGCATCCTGCGCGACGGCGGACCGATCGCCATCATCTTCTCCCTGGTGTGCATCGGCCTGGCGGCGTTCAGCTTCCTGATCGACTTCGACCAGGCTGACCGCCTTATCCACGCCGGCGCTCCGGCGAAGGCGGCCTGGGGCGTGGCCCTCGGCCTGACCGTCACCCTGGTCTGGCTGTACATCGAGATCCTGCGCCTGCTGAGCTACTTCCAGCGCAACTGACGCGCACCAACAGCAGCGGCCCCGAGGATTGCCTCGGGGCCGCTGCTTGTTGTCCGATCAGCTCAAGCGCTCGAGCACCATCGCCATGCCCTGCCCGCCGCCGACGCACATCGTCTCGATGCCGAAGGTGCCGTCGTGGGTCTGCAGGTTGTTCAGCAGGGTGGTGGTGATGCGGGCACCGGTCATGCCGAACGGGTGGCCCAGTGCGATCGCACCACCGGAGACGTTGAGCTTGTCGTGGTCGATGCCCAGTTGGTCGGCCGAGCCGAGAACCTGCACGGCAAACGCCTCGTTGATCTCGACAAGATCGATGTCGGCGATCGTCTTACCCGCGATCCGCAGGACTTTGCGGACCGCTTCGATCGGGCCCAGGCCCATGATCTCGGGCGAGAGGCCGGTGGCCGCGGTGGCGACGATGCGCGCCAGCGGCGTCAGGCCCAGCTCTTTGGCCTTGGTGTCGCTCATGATGACCAGTGCGGCGGCGCCGTCGTTGAGCGGGCAGGCATTGCCGGCGGTCACGGTGCCGTCCGGCCGGAATACCGGCTTCAGCCCGCTGAGCTTCTCGTAGGTGGTGCCGGCGCGCGGCCCGTCGTCGGCGGTCACCGTGGTGCCGTCGGCAAGGGTGACCGGGTCGATCTCGCGGGCGTAGAAGCCGCTGGCGATCGCAGCCTCGGTGCGGTTCTGACTGAGCACTGCCCACCGGTCCTGGTCCTCGCGCGAGATGCCGGTGAACGCGGCGACATTCTCGGCGGTCTGGCCCATCGGGATGTACACGTCGGGCAGGAAAGCATCGTTGCGGGGATCGTGCCAGGTCCCGGCACCGCCCAGCGCGGCCTTCTCCGTGCGGGCCTGTGCCTCGTCGAACTCGGGGTTCTTCGAGTTCGGCAGGCCGTCAGCGGCCCCGGAGATGCCGAATGACGAGACGCTCTCGACCCCGCCGGAGATGATCACGTCGGCCTCGCCGGCCTTGATGGCGTGCATGGCCATGCGGGTGGTCTGCAACGACGACGAGCAGTACCGGTTGACGGTCACGCCCGGTACGTGGTCGAGGCCGAGTTCGACCGCCACGACCCGGGCGATGTTGTAGCCGCCCTGGCCGCCCGGCTGACCGATGCCCCAGTGGATATCCTCGATGTCGGCGACGTCGAGCTGCGGGACCTTGCCGAGCGCGGCGGCCACCATCTGGCGGCTGAGTTCGTCGGGACGGACGTCTTTGAGGGACCCCTTACCGGCGCGGCCGATGGGGGAGCGGGCATGGGCGACGATGACTGCTTCAGGCATGTCGGTCACATTACCCCGAGGCGCTATCGGGCGAATGCGGACGGCAGCAACCGCCTCAACCGGTTGACCAAGCGGCGCGACTCGGCGACCTCGGACACCTCCGGCGGGTTCGGCAGCGGCCCGCCCCACTCGCCGACGGCGTCGAGGACCTCGGGCAGCAGGATGCTCGCGGCGAGTGCATAGCCCGCCGCCGAGGGGTGATAGTTGTCGGTTGAGAACATGTGCTCGGGTCGCGCGAGGAACTCTTTGGCGAGGACGTCGGCCAGGGGTACCCCGCGTCCTCCGTGGCCGCGTACCGCGGAGCGCTGAGCGGTGGCCAGCCGCAGGCTGTACTGGCGGATCACCCAGCGCAACGGCTGCGGGATGGCGGTGATGACGCCGAGGTCGGGGCAGGTGCCGACGACGACTTTGGCGCCGGCGTCGACGAGGAGCTGTACCGCCTGGCCCAGCCGGCGGGCCGATGCCCGCACCCGGTTCACCGCGGTGACGTCGTTGGCGCCGATCAAGATCACCGCGACGTCGGGGCGGGACTTCGCGATCAGCGACGCATCGATTTGCGCGGCCAGGCCTTTCGAAGTGGCCCCGACGATCGCCTTGTTGCTGTAACGGACCGTCTTACCGGTCTCGCGGACCAGGTTGCGGACGAGCTGCACGCCCGGTGTCTCTTCGGCGGTATCCACCCCCAGGCCCGCAGCGGTCGAATCCCCGTACACCCCGAGATGGAGGTCGACGTCCATGCCGCGGGTGTAGGGAATCGGCCCCTGACCGTCGGGGAGGTAGACGCCGTCGCCGTTGGGCGCGTTGTCGGTGCGGTGCGGGATGATCTGACGGGCGTGCGCCGCCTGCGAGTTCAGATAGCTGTAGGCGGCATACGACGCGGCGGCGCTAGCACCGGCGGCCACGACCGTCGCACCGACGTCGCGGAGGAGCCGGTCGGCCTTCTCATCGGAATCAGCTGACGGCACGGGTTGAACACTACTGTGTTCGGCCCGTGCGGACCGGGAACCACGGGGCCGGTGTGCCCAGTGGCCAATCGGGTGCGACGATAGAAGTATGCGCATCGCCAATCATGTGATCGACCTGGTCGGCAACACGCCGCTGGTCAAGCTCAACTCGGTGGTCGAACCGGGGTCGGGAACCGTCGCCGCCAAGATCGAGTACCTCAACCCCGGCGGCAGTTCCAAAGACCGCATCGCGGTCAAGATGGTCGACGCCGCCGAAGAGGCGGGACTGCTCAAGCCAGGCGGGACCATCGTCGAACCGACGTCGGGCAATACCGGCATCGGTCTTGCCCTGGTGGCCCAGCAGCGCGGATACAAGTGCGTGTTCGTGTGCCCGGACAAGGTCGGCGAGGACAAGCGCAACGTGCTGCGTGCCTACGGCGCCGAGGTCGTCGTGTGCCCCACCGCGGTCCCGCCGGAACACCCGGACAGCTACTACAACGTTTCCGACCGCCTCGCCCGCGAGATCCCGGGGGCGTGGAAGCCGAACCAGTACGTCAACCCGGCCGGCCCGGCGAGCCACTATGAGACGACCGGACCGGAGATCTGGCGCGACACCGACGGAAAGATCACCCACTTCGTGGCCGGCGTCGGCACGGGCGGCACGATCACCGGTACCGGCCGCTACCTCAAAGAGGTGTCCGGCGGCGCGGTCAAGGTGGTCGGCGTCGACCCCGAGGGATCGGTGTACTCGGGTGGATCCGGACGGCCCTACCTCGTGGAAGGGGTGGGCGAGGACTTTTGGCCGCAGGCCTACGACCCGAGCGTCCCCGACGAGATTATCGCGGTCTCCGACGCCGACTCCTTCGAGATGACCCGGCGCCTGGCCCGTGAAGAGGGCCTGCTCGTCGGTGGCTCCTGCGGGATGGCGGTCGTGGCAGCGCTGCAGGTCGCCAAGCGCGAGGGACCCGACGCGCTGGTCGTCGTGCTGTTGCCCGACGGTGGTCGCGGCTACCTGGGGAAGATCTTCAACGATGAGTGGATGAGTAGTTACGGGTTCCTCCGTTCGACCCTCGACGGCCGCGATGCTGCCGAGCCGACCGTCGGTGACGTGCTGCGCGACAAGTCCGGGGCCCTGCCCGACCTCGTGCACACGCACCCGTCGGAGACGTTGCGCGATGCCATCGAGATCTTGCGCGAGTATGGCGTCTCGCAGATGCCCGTCGTCGGTGCCGAACCGCCGATCATGGCCGGCGAGATCGCCGGTGCCGTGACCGAGCGCGACCTGCTCTCGGCGGTGTTCTCCGGTGCGGCCAGCCTCGCCGATCCGGTCTCGAAGTTCATGGGGGAGTCGTTCCCGCTGATCGGCTCCGGCGAACCGGTTTCCGCCGCGACCAACGAGCTCGGCAAGTCCGATGCGCTGATGGTCGTCGAGGACGGCAAGCCGATCGGTGTGATCACCCGCCACGACCTGCTGGCCTTTGTGACCAAGCACCCCATCGCCGGAGGAAGCCATGACTGATCGAGACATTGCGGGACAGGGTTTCTCGACCCGCGCGATCCACGCCGGGTACGAGCCGGACCCGCAGACCGGTGCGGTCAACGTGCCGATCTACGCCAGTTCGACGTTCGCCCAGGACGGCGTCGGCGGTATGCGCGACGGCTTTGAGTATGCGCGCACCGGCAACCCGACGCGCCGTGCGCTGGAAGCCAACATGGCGGCGCTCGAGGGCGGACGGTACGGGCGCGCCTTCGCATCGGGGATGGCCGCGACCGATGCGACGCTGCGCGCGATGCTGCGCCCCGGGGATCATCTGGTCATCCCCAACGATGCCTACGGCGGAACGTTCCGGCTCATCGACAAGGTGTTCGGCCAGTGGGGGATCACCTACTCGGTGGCCGCCGTCAACGACGTCGACGCGGTGCGCGCCGCGATCACCCCGCAGACCAAGCTGGTGTGGGTCGAAACGCCGACCAATCCGCTGCTCAACATCGGCGACATCGAGGCAATTGCTGCGGTGGCCCATGACGGTGGCGCAAAGCTGGTGGTGGACAACACATTTGCGTCGTCCTACCTGCAGCAGCCGCTGAGTCTCGGCGCCGACATCGTGCTGCACTCGACGACGAAGTACCTCGGCGGCCACTCTGATGTCGTCGGCGGCATCCTGGTCACCGACTCCGCCGAGACCGACGAGGCGATCGCCTTCCTGCAGAACGGCGCGGGGGCGGTGCCCGGCCCGTTCGACGTGTACCTGACACTGCGCGGCATCAAGACGCTCGCCGTGCGGATGGACCGGCACAGCGACAACGCCGAGAAGGTTGTCGAGTTCCTCGGCACACACGCCAAGATCGAGAAGGTGCTCTACCCGGGGCTGCCCGATCATCCCGGCCACGCCTTCGCCGCCAAGCAGATGAAGCGCTACGGCGGCATGGTGTCGGTGCTGGTGGCCGGTGGCCGTGCCGCCGCCCAGGACCTGTGCGCCCGCACGACGGTGTTCACGCTGGCCGAGTCGCTCGGCGGCATCGAGTCGCTGATCGAGCATCCGGCTGCGATGACCCACGCGTCGACGGCAGGGTCGCTACTGGAGGTCCCCGACAATCTGGTCCGACTGTCGGTGGGCATCGAGGATGCCGACGACCTCATCGGCGACCTGGACCGCGCGTTGTCCTAAGCCCGGCGGCCTCGCCGACTGTGCCCGGATTCTCGCCGGCTGTGCCCGGTGCGGCTAGCCGCCGAAGTGGCGGACGGTATCCCTCTTGACGGATCCGAAGGCCAGCGCAGCAACCCTCGACGAGATGGGGGCGGGCAGGGCGACTCCGCCCATCTGCAGCGCGAACTTCCACACGATGCGGGTGCCACCGCCGTCGGCGGGGGTCACTGCCGTGTATTCGCCGAAGTGCTTCAGACCGGGCACCGTGGCGTCCCTGCCGTAGAAGGCGTGCCGGTAGCGGTGCGCGGCGGGGTCTTCATCCCAGATGAAGAACTGCTCGTGCACGGTGACTCCGCCGAGCAGCACCGCGGTACGCGTGGTCATCGCGCCGTGCGGCTCGGGACTGGTGTAGGTCACCCTGGTGAGTGCCCGGCACCAGTCCAGCGTGTTCTGCCGGGCGAACTCCGACCAGACGTGGTCGGGCGCTGCCGGGACGGTGACGTCGATGACGTATCGCGTCGGGGCGTCGTCGAAGAAGGACTCGGTGATCGGGGCCAATGCGAACGGCATGGATCCGAGTGTATTGCCGTCGACCGTCGTGGTTCGGCGTAGGGTGCAGCGATCGTCGCATCACGTTTCTGGAGGCAGGCATGCTGACGCGCGCTCGGGTTCTGGGAATGCTCTTTGCGGCAACACTTCTCGGTGTCGTTGCCGGATGTGGCTCGGAGACCGGCCCGAGCGGGCACGATGCGGCATCGACCGTCTACCTGGGCACGATTCTGACTGTCGACGCCAAGAACTCGGTCGCGCAGGCAGTCTCGGTCAACGACGCCGGACACATCGTGAAGATCGGAACTGAACGCCATGTCCGGGCAGGCCTGCCCGCAGACGTCACGACGGTGCGGCTCGATCCCGGTCAGGTGCTGATGCCGGGATTCGTCGAGCCGCACATGCACCTGGGGGCGACCATCCTTCAGGACCTCATGGGCACGCACAACATCGCACCCTGCCTGCCGCCGCCATTCGAGACCCGCGATGGCGTCGAGTGTGGAAAGCTCGCCGACGTCGCGTCGGCTTTGCAGTCGATGGCCATCGCCCCGGCCGCGGGGAATGCGCCCGAGTTCATCTTCGGGATGAACCTGGACCCCTCGCGCCAGCAGTTCATCCCCGGTCGATGCGGCACCAGCGGACCGGCGACGTTCACGCAGCGGCCGAAGGGCTTCCTCGATGCCTGTGTGAGCAAGGACCGTCCGGTCCTCATTCTCGACCAGTCGGGCCACCTCGCCTACGCCAACGACAAGGCGTTTGCCGCGGTTTGCGGCGGCCAACCGAAATGTGCGGTTCCCGGCGCGGTTACCCAGAACGGCGGCGGATGGGTGACTGACGCCAGTGGCGAATTCACCGGTGAGCTGCAGGAAGCCGCCGGGTACGCCCCGTTTCTGGCGGCCATGGCGAAGAGCAATATTGCGGGGGCAAGCGCCTCAGATCCGGCGAAGCTGTTCACCGAGAACCGGCCCGAGGTGATGAAGTCGATCGAGAAGTTGCGCGCCGCCGGACTCACCACGATCACCGACGGTGGTGTTCAGGGCCGAAACCAGCTCACCGCCGACCAGTTGCTGGCCGATAGCAAGGACTTCCCGTTGCGCGTCACCGGAGCGGTCACCTTTGACACCGCGGCACGGGACGGGATCCAGTCGACCGGACCCGGCTGCGACCCGACCGTCGACCGCGGGTGCGTGCTGCCGCACTGGCTGGGCGCCGGCGGCATCAAGCTGTGGATCGACGGTTCCACCCAGGGGTGCACGGGCAAGCTGGCCCCGCCCGTCGCCTACCGGAGCGGCGGCCACTGTGACACCGGCGGCGAAGGTCGTGCCGACGTCGCGGGTCCCGACGCGATCGTCGCAGACCTCAAACAGTATTGGCTGGCCGGCAACTGGCGGATTCAGCTGCACGCCAACGGCAACGGGGCCAACAGGTGGGCGCTGGAAGCGCTCGCCAGGTTGCAGTTGCAGAAGAAGGCGACCGAACCGGTCCTGCTGATCCACCACACCGTCGGCGACGAGTCGGTGTCGGCGGATCTGGCCAAACTGCGCCGCGGCGACTACGAGGTCGGCGGAAAGAAGGTGCCCGCGCTCGACGTGCGCGTCACCCACCTCATCGGACATGTCGCGTACTGGGGAGATGCTTTCCAGGCGATGTTGAGTTCTGGCGCCGCGCAGAACATCGATCCGATCGGCTACGACCGTGAGTACGGCATACCGTGGTCGTTGCACAGCGACTCGATGGTTACGCCCGCTCGCCCGCTCTGGTATATCCAGCAGGCCGTGACCCGGCAGACCTGGGCATACCCGGACTTCACGATGAGCTACGTGCTGGGCCCCCAGCATCGGGCGACCATCGCCGAAGCCCTGCGTGCGGTGACGATCGAGCCGGCCACCCAGCACGGACTGCAGAAATGGGTCGGGTCACTCGAGCCGGGCAAGGTCGCCGACTTCGTGGTCCTGGGCGCCAATCCCTTGGCGACCGCGCCGGAGAAGGTGGGGGCCATTCCCGTGGTCAACACCTACCTGGGTGGCTCACCCACCAAGAAGTAGTCACGACCAGTCAGTTCAGCGGGAGGCCGCGCTCGAGGAGGTCGAGTGCGGCCAACAGCCGGGGCAACGCGTCGTCGGTTTCGATCCGTTCGCCGGAGGTGGCGATGTGGAACATGACGCCGCTGACCGCGGCGACGAATACTCGAAGGCGGAGATCGTCGATCGGCACACCCGCGTAGTCCGCGATGAACTGGGTGGCCTCGGTGATCACCCGCTCGGTCTCGAGTTGGTGGGCGAACCGAAGTTCCGGGTCGCCGTTGATGACGGCCATCCGGTCGTAGTTCGACGCCCATTCATCAGCGACTCCGATGGCGAAGAGATCGGCGATCATGTGGCGCACAAGGTCGAAATGGTTGAGTCCGGGCGGGATGAGGCGCAGGGAGGCCTCGCGCTGCTCCTGGAGATCGTCGCCGATGATGACCTGTTCTTTCGACTGGAAATAGCGAAAGAACGTCGTGTGCGACACCCCCGCGGCCTGGGCGATTTGCTCCACCGTCGTCGACGAATAGCCTTGTCGCGCAAACAGTTCCATGGCTGCCGTGCGAATGGCGGTGCGGGTGCGGGCCTTTTTCAGGGCCCGCACCCCGCCGGTGCCGGTCACGTTCGGGCCGAGTCCGCGCCCGTCGGTATGCGTGGACATGACTAGGCCGGTGCGGGCTCGAGCCCCCGGTTGCGAACCGCTTCGCCCTCGATGTCGAAGTTGAAGACGAGCTTGTCCAGCCAGCTGGGCAACCCCCAGGCGCGGTCGCCGAGGAGCGCGATCGCGGCAGGTACCACTGTCATGCGGATGATGAACGCGTCAAAGAAGATGGCGATCGCCATGGCGAAGCCCATCATCTTGGCCATGGTGTCCGGTGCCAGCATGAACGCGGAGAAGACGCTGATCATGATGATCGCCGCCGACGTCACCACCCGCGCGCCGTGTCGGTAGCCGGCGATGATCGCGTCCTTGGCGCTCATGCCGTGGATGTACTCTTCGCGCATTCGGGTCACGAGGAACACCTGATAGTCCATGGCCAGGCCGAAGACGACGCCGATCAGGAAGATCGGCAAGAACGACAGGATCGGCTTGGTGTGGTCGATGAGGCCCAGTGCGCCCTCCTGGAAGAACAACACGGTGGCACCGAAGGTTGCCAGCACCGAGAAGATGAACCCGAGCGTCCCGATCAGCGGCACCCACACGGACCGGAAGACGCCGATCATGATCAGGAACGCGAGCCCGACCACCACGAGCAAGTAGGGGATCAAGGCCCTGTCGAGCTTGGCGGTCAGGTCCGACATGATCGCGGTCTGTCCGCCGACGTGAATTTCGGCGTTCTGCTTGGCGATGTCGGGGCTGGTGGCACGGATGCGTTCCACGAGGTCGTGGGTCTGTGGAGACGACGCGGAACTGGTCGGGGTGACCAGGATGAGTGCGGTGTTCGCACCCTCGTTGGGGTTGGGTCCCGTGCCGTTGCCGATCCACCTGACAGTGGTCGGGGCGGCGACGTCGGCCAAGCCCTGGATCTGCTTGACGGCGGCGTCCGCGGCAGCAGTCACCGAGCCGTTGCCGGCATGGACGACGACGAAGAGGTCGGCGCCGGTACCTTCACCGAAACCTTGTTTGAGCAGCGTCTGTGCGGCGACCTCGTCGTCGGAGACGGTGTCCATGCCCAGTTCCATCCGGCTCATCGGGATCGCGGCGAGCGACAGGATCAACAGTCCGCCGACGATGAACGGGATGGGGCGCTTGACGATGGTCCGCCCATACCGCACGCCGAGGGTGTCGGCGGTGGCCGATTCCTCGGCATGGCGGATCCACGGGATCTTGGGGGTGAAGGCGAATCGGCCGACGGCGCCCAGGAGAGCCGGGATCAGCGTAAGGCCGGCGAGCACGGCGACGGCGACGGCGATGGCGGCGCCCAGGCCCATCTGGGTGATCAACGGAATACCGATGACCATCAGCGCAGCGACAGCCACGATGACGGTGAGGCCGGCGAAGACCACGGCTGAGCCCGCAGTGCCGACGGCGCGTCCGGCCGCATCCGCAGGATCGCCCCCTCTGCTGCGCTCGGTCCGGTAGCGCGAGACGATGAACAGGGCGTAGTCGATGGAAACCGCGATGCCGAGCATCGTCACGATGGCGGTCGCGGTCTGGTTCACGCTGACGAACTTGGCCGACACCATGAGCAGCATCATGGTGAGACCGACACCGACCATGCCGGTGATCAGCGGGATGAACGCGGCGACGATGGCGCCGAAGGCGATGATCATCACGACGAAGGCGATGGCGAAGCCCATCATCTCGGCCTTGCCCGGCTGTTCTTGGGCTTGCATCACGCCCATCGTCGCTTCCACCTGTAGGCCGTGGCCTCGATGTTTGGCGAGGATGTCGGTGAGCGCCTGCTTGTTCTCGGGTTTGAGGTCCATGATGCTGGTCGACTGGTGAACCGAGATCAGTCCGACGCGTCCATGGTCGCCCAACACCTTGGGTGCGATCGCGGGTATGGCCTGCGCGGCGATGACCGGGTTGACGATCGCCTTCTTGTCGGCGACGTCAGGCAGGTTCTGCAGGTCGGCCACCAGAGCGTTGATCGCGTCGGTGTGGTTGGCCAGCGTGTCGTCGGGGCCGTTCTTCTTGTCCGTGCCGATGACGACCAGGGTGTTGGCCTCGGTCTGCGACTTGGTCAGATCGGGGAAATACTCCTGCATCTGGGACATGGCGACACCGCCGTCGGTGCCGGGTAGATCGAAGTCCTTGGAGAACTTCGGCTGCAGGCCGCTGATGAGACCGGCGAGAATGGCCAGCGCCGCGACCCAGGCGCCGATCACCCACCATTTGTGGCGGAACGAGAAGCGTCCGAGGCTGAACAAGTATGACGACATGTCTTAAGTGTTACTGACTAACACTTTTTCGTGCAACCGGTGCGAGCCGGTGGGTGGTGAGCATCACGCCGATCGTGCCCAGATTTCCGCCGACGGTGCCCGCACATCTTGGTGTGCTGACAATGTGATGTGGCTAAACAAGATTTGAACGCGTGCCCAGACGAGTCCGCGGAGCCCTCGATTGGGGGTCCTACGCGAACTCGTTCGCCTTTCGGCTGGTACAGGTCAGACGGCAACGAGGTCTCTCACAGGAGACCTTGGCGCATGAAGCCGGCCTGCATCGCAACCAGGTCTCCAATTTGGAACGGGCGCGCAGCAATCGCGAGCCGTTCATCTCCGATCCACAGTTGTCGACGGTCTATCGGCTCGCCGCCGCGCTGGGCGTCCCGCCCGCCGTATTGCTGCCCGACGTCGAATCGATGCTGCCCGAGCAGTCGCCGGAGCTCACCGACGGATCGCGGGTCGAGGCGGAGCTGGGCGAGCGGCTCGCGGGCAAACCCGGCGATGACGAGGTCTAGCGACTCCGTCCACACCCGCCCACCACTGTTTCGTCGATCCGCCACCGATCGGGGTGGGCTCGACGAAACGGCGAGGGAACGAGGCCGGTCAGACGGGGTCGGTCAGCCGTGGTAAGGCTCTGCCTTGACCAGCGTCACCTTCACCTGGGCGCCGGAGGGCACCGAGTACTTGCAGGTATCGCCGACCTTGGCGTTGATCAGGGCCGCGCCGAGCGGGGAACTGGGCGAGTAGATCTCCAGCCCATCGGCGCCACTGTCCTCTCGGGTGGCGATCAGGAATGTTTCGGTGTCGGACTCGTCGCCGTCGTAGTACACGGTCACGACCGAGCCGGGGAGTGCGACACCTGATTGCGTCGGCGCCTCACCGACCTTCGCGTTGTTCAACAATTCCTGCAGCTGGCGGATGCGCGCCTCCTGCTGGCCCTGCTCCTCACGCGCGGCGTGGTAGCCGCCGTTCTCCTTGAGGTCGCCCTCTTCCCGGCGCTCGTTGATCTCGGCGGCGATGACCGGACGGTTGGCGATCAGGGTGTCCAACTCGACCTTGAGGCGGTCGTGCGACTCCTGCGTCAGCCAGGTGGTGTCGGTCATGGGTACTCCTTCTTCTGGTCCGAATTCCGCGCAGCCCGCCTCATTGATGTGGGTCCGCGGAGTGGACTCTGTCCTAAATGCAACTGAACACGGCCCCGCGTGTTGGGGCCGTGCTGCTCATCGAGCCTACCAGTCGTTGTGTTGTGAGGCACAACCGTTATCTGTTCGTTGCCGACAGTTCGGTTGGGCCGTACGTCGGCTCCTTGCGCTTGAGCCATCCGCACACCGCATACGTGACCGGCATGACGACAACCTCGACGAGAACCTTCCAGACGAATCCGACGACCGTGTATGACGCGAACGACGAAAAGGTGGTGAAGCCCAGGGCGGGGGCGGCGATCGCGCAGAACACAATGGTGTCGGCAGCCTCGCCGACCACCGTCGAACCGAGCAGGCGCGCCCATAACCGGTGCTCACCGGAGCGTTCCTTCATCCGCACCAGGACATAGGAGTTCAGGAATTCGCCGACGAGATAGCCGGCCAGACCGGCGAGAAGGATCTGTGGGATCACGCCGGAGACGGTGTGGAAGGCAGTCTGCAGTTCGTGGGTCTGGGCCTCGGTCACCGGGTCCGACATCGGCAAGTGGTCGGCCAGCCAAAGGCTCGCCGACGCGACCAGCAGGATCGCGAAGCCAAGGGCGATGACGCGTCGCATCGCGCGGAACCCGTACACCTCGCTGATGACGTCGCCGAGTACGTAGGCCAATGGGAACAGGAAGAATGCTCCATCGGTCGGCAGGCCGTTGACGTGCAGTGGGCCCACATCGAAGGTGAGCCACGACCCGAAGAACACGGCTGGGCGCGACGCCGTGACATTGCTGATCAGCATCACGCCGACGAACAGGCCGACGAGCACGGGGAAATAACGGCTCCCGGTCGCGGCGAAGTAGGCGCGGTGGGGCCGGGCGGCGGTCTCGGTCACCTGTCGTCGTCTCGCGAGGTGAGGTAAGGCGGCACCGTCGGCCCGCAGCCGAAGACCTCGCCGGTCACCGGGCGAGCCGAGGTGTGCACGGTGGCGCGGACGCCGACTCGGGGCGCGGTTCCCGCCTCGACCAGGACTTCGCGCCGGCCGACCTCACTGCCGTCTTTGGCTCGGGCCCGGATCACGCAGGACACCGGTAGCGCCGGATCCGACCGGCTGACGGTGAATTGGACGTCGACTGTGTTGGGGCCGGTGATGAAGTAGCCCGTGCCCTCGCCGGAGACGTCCGGACTTCCGAACTTCTGGAAGCCGAGGACGGCCAGCGCCACACCCGCTGCCACGACCACCCCCGTCAGCACCAGGAACCATTGGCGCCGCGATACCGACGATCGCTGGGCCGGGTAGGTGGCGCGGGGTCCGTATGCGCCCCCGTCGGATGCGTTCACCCGTCAATACCTACCATGAACGCATGGCCAGACTGATGGCGGTTCACGCGCATCCCGATGATGAATCCAGCAAGGGCGCGGCGACGATCGCGCGCTACGCGGCCGAAGGCCACGACGTCCTCGTCGTCACATTGACCGGTGGCGAGCGCGGCGACATCTTGAATCCGGCGATGGATCGGCCGGGAATCTTGGAGAATCTTCCACAGGTGCGTCGCGACGAGATGGCCGAGGCGGCCGCAGCACTCGGCGTCTCGCAAACCTGGCTCGGCTTTGTCGACTCCGGACTTCCCCAGGGTGATCCGCTGCCGCCGGTGCCGGAAGGATCGTTCGCAACGGTGCCGCTGGAGGAGTCGACCGAGGCGCTGGTGCGCGTGGTCCGCGACTTTCGGCCGCACGTGATGGTCACCTACGACGAGCACGGCGGCTATCCCCATCCCGACCACATCCGATGCCACGAGGTTTCGGTGGCCGCCTACGAGGAGGCTGGGGATCCCGGCGCCTTCCCCGGCACCGGCGATCCGTGGACCATTAGCAAGCTGTACTACACCCACGGATTCATCCGCGACCGAATCTTGCGCTTCTCCGAAGAGTTCGACCGCCACGGGCGGGACAGTCCGTTCAAGGAGTGGCTGGAGAAATGGGATCGCAATGGTGGCGACATGATGGGCCGGGTCACCTCCCAGATCGTTTGTGCGGACTATTTCGGGCAGCGCGACGACGCATTGCGGGCGCACGCCACGCAGATAGATCCGAATGGGTTTTTCTTCGCAGTACCCTTGGAGTGGCAGCAGCGCTTGTGGCCGACCGAAGAGTTCGAGTTGGCGCAGACACGGGTGACGACGTCGATCCCTGAGACCGACCTGTTCACCGGGATCGAGGAGTGATGAGTCCGACGATCGCGATCGTTGCATCGAATCTGACGGAGTTGCTCGCCGTGCCGGTGGACACCACCAAGGGCCCCGAGTTCGGCAAGGCCTCCCCGTTGGGGCTATTGGTGATCCTTGTCCTGCTGGCGGGAACGGCCTTGCTGATCCGTTCGATGAATTCGCAACTCCGCAAGCTCCCCGAGTCGTTCGACGCCGACCACCCCGGGCCCGACCAGGCCTTCGACGAGGGCACCGACGACGTCGGTGCCACTCATGACGGTGCCACTGATGACGGCGCCGGCGGCGTCGATGCGACCGGCGGCCCGACACATTCCCCGTCGTCGGAGAAGTAGTCGGCCGCGATGGTCAACCGACTCGTCGATGCGACGAGCCCCTACCTGCGTCAGCACGCGGACAATCCCGTCGACTGGTGGGAGTGGTGCCCCCAGGCCTTCGTCGAGGCGGCGCGCCGGGACGTGCCGGTCCTGCTATCGGTCGGGTATGCGGCCTGCCACTGGTGCCATGTGATGGCCCATGAGACGTTCGACAATCCTGTGCTGGCCGCACAGATGAACGATGGGTTCGTGTGCATCAAGGTCGACCGCGAGGAGCGCCCCGACATCGACGCGGTCTACCTGGGCGCGACGATCGCGATGACCGGTCAGGGCGGCTGGCCGATGACGTGCTTCCTGACCGCAGCGGCCGAGCCCTTTTACTGCGGCACCTACTTTCCACCGCGGCCACGGCACGGGCAGCCCGGTTTCGGTGAGTTGTTGACCGCGATTTCGCAGACGTGGAATGAGCGCCCTGACGAGGTCGGCAGGGTGGCCGAGCAGGTGCGCGGCCAGCTGACCCAGGCGGCTGCCGGATTGCCCGCCGCGACGACCTCCGTCGACGCCGGTTTGGCCAGGGTTGCGGTCGCCGCATTGATCGCCGACGAGGATCGCGTCCACGGCGGGCTCGGGCGCGCCCCGAAGTTTCCGCCGTCGTCGACGATGCTCGCGCTGCTGCGCCACGACGAACGGGTGGGATCGCCGGCGGCGGTCGACGTCGTCGTGCGGGCCGCGGAGGCGATGGCGCGCGGGGGGATCTACGACCAACTGGCCGGCGGGTTCGCGCGCTACGCCGTCGACGAGGCGTGGGTGGTGCCGCATTTCGAGAAGATGCTGTACGACAACGCGCTGCTGCTGCGCTGTTACGCGCAACTCGCGCGGCGCGATAGCCAGGGCCTGGCCGGACGGGTGTGTGAGCAGACCGTCGCGTTTCTCGACGAGGCGCTGGGCACGCCCGGTGGCGGGTTCGCGTCATCCCTGGATGCGGATGCCGGCGGCGTGGAGGGTGCGACCTATGTGTGGACCCCGGCGCAGCTGATCGACATTCTCGGCCCCGTCGACGGCGCTTGGGCGGCGGCGGTGTTCGGGGTGACGACGATCGGGACCTTCGAGGCGGGGGAGTCCACCCTGCAGCTTGCGCATGATCCCGACGACCCCGAGAGATTCGGCCGGGTGGTCGCCGCGCTGCGCACCGCGCGCGACCGCCGGCCGCAGCCGGCCCGCGATGACAAGGTCGTCACGGTGTGGAATGCGCTCGCGATCACCGCGCTGGTCGAGGCTGGGGTCGGACTGAACCGGCCCGAGTGGGTGGTGCGGGCCGCTCGCTGTGCCGACGTGCTGCTGGACGGGCACCTCGTCGGCGGGGAGGTGCGCCGGGTGTCGCTGAACGGCACCGTCGGCACGCCGGCCGGTATGCTCGACGACCACGCGGCCCTCGTCGTCGCGCTGCTCTCCCTGTTTTGTGCGACTGGTGAAGATCGCTGGTGTGTAGCGGCAATCGGCGTGCTGGACCGAGCCATCGACAGCTTCGCCGATGTCGCCGAACCCGGCTCGTGGTTCGATGCACCCGCCGGCGGCGGGCTCATCGTGCGCCCGCGCGACCCGGCTGACGGCGCCACGCCGGCGGGCGCGTCGCTGATGGCCGAGGCCCTGCTGATGGCGTCGATGCTGTCCGGTCCCGACACCGCCGGTGGGTACGCGGAGTTGGGCGCCCAGACACTGGCGCGCGCGGCGGTGCTGTTGGCGAAGGCGCCGCGTGCCGCCGGACATTGGCTCGCGGTGGTCGAGGCCCAGCTGGCCGGACCGATGCATGTGACCGCGTCGTCGGCGGCGAAGCTCGCCCTTGCCCGTCGGCTCGCCCCGGGCTGCGCCGTCGTGACCGCGGCCGCCGCAGTCGGCCTCGCTGCCGATGAGCTTGCCGATCAGCCCGCCGACACCGTTCTCGTCTGCCGGGGAACGACCTGCTCGCTGCCGTTGGCCGATCCCGACGAGATCCGGCGTGAGTTCGGCAATTTTCGTCCGTCCTAGGGGTCGGTGTGGCCACGATGTCCTCAGTTACCCCGACCGGAGATGATTTTGGTACGGTGAGCGACGTGAACAACACCGTGCGCGCCTATTGGCGCTTTACCGTGGCTCTGGGTGAGCCCGCGGTGAAGCGCTAGTTTCGCACGCACGTCCACATCCGGAGCCCCAAGCAGCGACCATTTTGGTTGCTGCTTCCTTGTTTTCAGGGCTCCGACGCGGGGCCCGAACCGGTACCCACGCGAGAGGCAATCAAGTGACCACCACCCCCGACCTGCATGCGCACCCGTCGACGTCGGATCGGCGCATCCGGGCATTCCGATCGATCCCGACGCCGGACGCGCTGCGCAGCGAACTGCCGTTGACGGCACGCCGGGCCATTGCCGTCTCCCGTGACCGGGAGGAGATCGCCGACATTCTGGCCGGGCGCGACGACCGACTGCTCGTCGTCGTCGGGCCGTGCTCAATCCACGATCCGCTTGCCGCGATCGACTACGCGCGGCAGCTCGCGCCGCTGGCCGATGGGTACGCCGATCGTCTCAAAATCGTCATGCGGGTGTACTTCGAGAAGCCGCGCACCACCATCGGGTGGAAAGGGCTGATCAACGATCCGGGCATGGACGGCACCTTCGACGTCGAGCGCGGCCTGCGGACCGCCCGGGCACTGCTGCTCGACATCATCGACCTCGGATTGCCCGTCGGTTGCGAGTTCCTCGAGCCGAACAGCCCCCAGTACATCGCCGACGCGGTGGCCTGGGGTGCCATCGGTGCCCGGACCACCGAGTCGCAGGTGCATCGGCAGCTGGCCTCGGGTTTGTCGATGCCGATCGGGTTCAAGAACGGTACCGACGGCAACGTCCAGGTCGCCGTCGACGGGGTGAAGGCGGCCGCATCGGAGCACGTGTTCTTCGGACTCGATGATTTCGGCAACGGCGTCGTCGTGGAGACGGCGGGCAACAACGACTGCCACGTCATCCTGCGCGGCGGGACCGGCGGGCCGAACTACGACGCCGGCTCCGTCGCCGGCGCGGCGGGCGTGCTGGGCAAGGCGGGACTGCCGGCGCGGGTGATGATCGACGCCTCGCATGCGAACTCGGGGAAAGACCACCTGCGGCAAGCGGTGGTGGCCACGGAGATCGCCGACCTGGTGTCGGCCGGTGCGCCGGTCAGCGGGGTCATGCTGGAGAGCTTCCTCGTCGGCGGAGCGCAGTCGCCGGACGCACAAGACCTCGTGTACGGCCAGTCGGTCACCGACAAGTGCATGGCCTGGGATGCGACCGAGGAGGTGCTGCACACGCTCGCGGCGGCGGGCACCCACCGCTGACGGGGACTGCGGCGCAGCATCAACCAGCCGGCGGCGGCTGGGTGGTGAAGTACTTGGCCAGGTGGTTAGCGCGCAGTTCCGGGGGGAGCGGGGCCGTCGTCTCGCAATAGGTGACCGCGGGTTCGGTCAGGACCAGTCCGGTTGCGGGGGAGCAGCGGCGGATATCGCTGGTGCCGACGATCTTCCCGGTCACCAGCCAGGTGCGAAAGCCGCAGTCGCGCGCCGCGGCCACCGATCCGCCGCGGTCGCCGCCCACCGGATAGCAGCGGCCGGGGTGCAGGACGGGCGCCGCACACATGACTCCCCACGCGGACATGTGCTGGAAGCCGCGGCCGTTGCTCGACGTCGCCCGGATCCGGCCGGGCATCCTCAGATCCTTGGTGCCATCCGCGCAGGTCACCTCATCGAGGGTTGGCGTGTCCAGGTGGTGCGAGATCACCGTGTAATTGGCCCGTGGGTCGTCGCACGGGACGGTCGGTGTTCGGGGCGCCGGGGTCCCTCGGCCGGACATCAACTGGTGCAACGGGCCGTAGGCCATCCGCTCGACGCAGGTGCCGATGGCGGCGTCGTCCCAGAACGTGCCACTGCGGTGGTGCACGTACCAGAGGCGTCCCCCGACGATCAGCGCCGCGACCAGCAGCACCGCGCCCAAGCGCTGCCATCGCGGATCCATGCGCTCAGCCTACGTCTGCACGACAACCGACTCCTGCTGCGGTTCGGGGGTGCTGCGCCGGCCGATCATCGTGTCGAGAGCGAGAAACACCAGCAGCGGAAGGCCGAGCAGCGGGACGAACCAGCCGACGAGTAGCACGCCGGCGAGCAGTGCCGCGTACGCGATCCGGGTGGCCGGCGTTGCGCTCGCGGCGATACTGCGCCAGGTACTGCGGCTCGGTGCGTCACCCGGCTGCGTGCCGGGACCGCGCCGCCACCACATGAGATAGCCGCGGACGATGACGGTCAGGAGCAGGATCGCGAGGGCGAACAATGCGAGGGCACTGGCCAGGCCGAACAGGATGCCCATGTGCAGCTGGATCGCCCAGTCGGTCAGCTTGGCCGGGAGCGACCAGTCGGAGAACGGCAGCCGCGCCGTCACCGCCATGGTGTTCGGGTCGACGGCGATGGCGTCGACCGAGAACCGCCAGGGCTGTCGGGTCTGCGTGATCGTGACCGCACCGTCGGGTCCGGTGGGCAACGCCACCTCCACCCGGCCGTCGAGTCCCTGCTCGCGGGCCACGACCAGCAGGTCGTCGAGCCGGGAATCGAGGGCCAGTGGCGAGATTGCTGCGCTGCCACCCGATTCATGGTGGTGTGCGGTCGGCAGCGTGGTCGGCAGGGTGGGCCGCTCCCAGTCCAATGCAGTGCGCAGCTCGGCGATGTTGGCCCCGGCATAGCGCGACCAGGTGAGTCCGGTCGCGGACAGGAAGACCAAGCCGACGACGAGCCACACGCCGACCGCGCCGTGCCAGCTCAGCGTCCGGCTGCGCTTGGTGCCGCTGCGCTCTACGGCGGCGACCCGCCACCACGATGTACCGCCGGCGCGACGGCGGGTGCGGAACCGGTCGACCCACAACGCCAAGCCGCCCAGCGCGACCACCCAGAGCCACGATGCGGCGAGTTCGCTGTAGAGGCGGCCGGGTTCGCCGAGGTGCAGGGTGCGGTGCAGCTGGGAGAGCCAGGCGCGCAGCGGCAGCGCGCCGTTGCTGCCGTAGGTGACGGTTTCGCCGAGGACCGCGGCCGACACCGGGTCGACGAACAGGGTGCGGCGCTCGGATTCGCCGAGGCTGGTGTCGGTGACATACACCCGGGTCGTCTCACCCGGTGCGGCAGCGGGTTCGATCGCCGTCACCGCGGCACCGGGGTGCTGCCCGCGCGCGCTGGCGACTTGCTGGGCGACACTGCGTGCCGGTCCGTCGGAGTCGGTGTGCAGCAGGTGGCGGTAGACGACGCGTTCCGCGGTGGGGGCCACCGCGTAGAGGCCACCGGTGATGGTGGCGATGATCAGGAAAGGTGCGACCAGGATGCCGGCATAGAAGTGCAGGCGACGGATCATGGGCAGGAGTGGACGGACCACGGTGACGACTCGATTCGGTAAGGGGCGCACACCGGCCGGGCCGCCACGATGGTGGTCGGCGAGATTGTGGTGCGCTGGATTCAGGGGTGGACGGCTGCGGCGTGCACCGGGGGACCGCGCCTGATGTGTTGTCCGGCGGCGTCCCGGTTGCTGATGCGTGGGGCGTCGGACAGGACCAGTGCCCACAGGCGGGCCCCGGGGCGTACGAGTCGTGTTCGGGTGCGCAGAAGTCGGTGCAGCAGGGCCAGGGCGCGCCGGGCGGCCCGATCGGCGGCGTCGACCACGGCGACCCCCAGCACAAGGGCGACGAGATGCCCGGCGATCATCGTCGATGTCGGCGCTGGTATCGGATGCGCTGAGCCGATGGACAGGGTCAGGTGGCCCACTGCCTGCGATGCGGCGAGGATGGCCGTCAGCCGGCACAGCGTGGGCCGGCGCGAGGTGCTGGCCACCGCGCCGAGGACACCACAAATAGCGGTGACGAAGACCAGGCTGCCGATGCTGGGAATGTCGGCCGGCATGGCAACGGTGTGGCCCGCGATCGCGGCGGACGCCGCGAACGCTCCGACGGCCACGCCGCGCACGGTTCCCCGGACGCGATCGGTCCCCGGGGCTGCGACGGCCAGCATGCGATGAGTCTAAAGCGGCGCCGACGGGCATTGCCCGGCAGGCTCACGGCCCGGCCGGGGTCAGCGCAGGAGCAGCAGCCAGATCGCCGTGTAGTGCGCCAGCGCCGCGATCACCGTGCACGCGTGGAACACTTCGTGATGGCCGAAGGTCTGCGGCCACGGGTTCGGCCAGCGAACCGCGTAGAGGATTCCCCCGACGCTGTACAGCAGGCCGCCGACGGCCAGCAGCGAGATGATCAGCCATCCCGAGTATTCGATCAGGCTGGTCGCCTTGATGATGATGACCCAGCCGAGGCCGATGTAGAGGGCGACGCCGAGCCAGCGCGGTGCATCGGGCCAGGCGACCTTCAGTGCCATGCCGGTCAGCGCCCCACCCCACACGATGCCTAGCACCCACCAGCGCGTGGGCGCGGGCAGGGCGAGGTAGGAGAACGGCGTGTAGGAGCCGGCGATGAACAGGAAGATCATCGAATGGTCGGCCCGCTTCATCAGCCGTTCGGCACGCGGTGACTTCCATTTGTGGCGGTGATAGGTCGCGCTGACCGTGAAGAGGCCGAAGGCGGTGAATCCGTAGACCAGACACGCCAGGGCGGCTCCGATGCCCTTGAGGTGCGTGGCGCCGGCGACGAGGGTGATGACGGCAAGGGTCGACACCCAGGCCGAGTATTGGTGGATCACGCCGCGCAGCCGCGGCTTGAACTCCAGCTGCATCGGTGCGGGGATCTCGGGGATCATGAACCTACGGTAGCGTAGGTTGTCTCGCGCTCCGCGTCTTTCGTGTTGGGTATCACTGGCGGCGCGTACGCTGAACAACGATGAAAATCATTCCGGACACCCTGCGTACTCCGATGTACGCGGTCTATGAACGACGGCTCACGCAGCTGTTGGACCGGAGTCGGCTGCCCAGACATGTGGCGATCATTTGCGATGGCAACCGGCGCTGGGCTCGCGAGGCGGGGTTCGAGGATGTCAGCCACGGTCACCGGGTGGGTGCGGCGCGCATCGCGGACATGCTGTCCTGGTGCGACGAGCTCGGCATCGGCACCGTCACCATCTACCTGCTCTCGACGGAGAACCTCGCTCGCCCCTCCGAGGAACTCGACGCGCTGATGGAGATCGTGCCGGATATCGTCGACGAGATCTCGGCGCCAGAGCGCGGCTGGCGGGTGCGTCTCGTGGGCAACATCGACCAGTTGCCCGCTGTCGCGGCGCAGCGGCTGAAGACGGCGGCCGACCGGACCGTCCGCCACGATGACCGGCTCAACGTGAACGTCGCGGTCGGCTATGGCGGGCGTCAGGAGATTGTCGACGCGGTGCGCGATCTCCTCGCCGAGCACATCGCCAAGGGCGAGTCCGACGACGACCTGGTTGAGGCCGTCACCGTCGATGCGATCGACCGCAACCTCTACACGAAGGGGCAGCCGGATCCCGATTTGGTCATTCGCACCTCGGGCGAACAGCGGTTGTCGGGCTTCCTGCTGTGGCAGAGCGCCTATTCGGAGATCTGGTTCACCGACGCGTACTGGCCGGAGTTCCGCCGGGTCGACTTCCTGCGGGCCTTGCGCGACTTCGGCGCGCGGAATCGCCGATTCGGCCGTTAACCGCGAATCGGCTGGTAGTCACATAGATTGGGCCTATGTACGACGACGCCGACGCGTGCGAGGCAACTGCTGGACTCGGCGATTTCGAGTTCGAGCGCAAATTCCTGCTGCGCGAGTTGCCTGCTGCGGCGGCCAGCGACCCCTCGCCGACCCTGATCGTGCAGGCCTACGTCTTTGCCGACGACGGGTTCGCGGTGCGGGTGCGCATCAGTGGACCGGTTGACTCGATCGACCTGGATGCGCCGCCGCGGCGGTTGGCGCAGACGCTGACCGAGCGCCCCGATTCCCTGGGCACGCTCGGCGCGAAGGGGCCGGCGGTGGCGGGCACGCGCTATGAGGCCGAGCGTCAGATCGATGCCTTGGTCGCCGGCTCTATCGCGGCCAGGTCGTTGGCGCTGATCGCGAAGGTCCGGTACTCGATCTGGCTGGGCGAGGACGGGTGGGTCGTCGACCGGTTCTTGGCCGACAATGCGCCGCTTCTGGTCGGCGAGGTCGAACGGGCGCGGCCGGTCACCGATCTGGCGATTCCCGATTTCTGTGTCACCGAGGTGTCGGAGGATGCGCGCTTCGGCAACGAGTATCTCGCACATCATCCGTTTCCCGCCTGGGCCGACGAGTTTGCCGACGAGTATCGGCTACTCGGCCCGGGCTTCATGCAGACGCTGGGTGAAAACCGCTTCGACGGTGAACCCCGCTGAGCGGAGGGGGAGTCCGGGCCGGTGAGTGGATCGCAGATCCACTCCGGGCCGGCCAACGGCCGCTCGATGACGCCCTAGCGTGCTGCTAGCGCCGCGTCGATGTGGTCCAGCAACGGATCTGCCGTGGTGGCCGTCAGCCATCTCCGGTAGCCGAACTCGACGACGGCCAGCACGGTCGTGACCAGGACGCCGGCCCGCAGGTCGTCGGGATCGGTGAGGTGCAGGCGTTCGGCGGTAATCGCCATGAGTCGTGCCCGATCGTCGTCGTCAATCATTCGAACGCGGTCGAGGATGCCCGGTACGTCGGCGATAATCTCGCGCCACCGCGATGGAGCGGTGTCACGGATTGACTGCGTTTGCTCGCGGATCGCCGAGATCAGGTCTGCCTCCGGCGACGAGGTTTGGGTGGTGCGGAATCTTTCGACGATGGCCGCACTGCTGGCCCTGATCGGGCGCAGCAGCAGGTCCTCTTTGGTCGGGACGTGGCGGTAGTACGTGCTGGCCGACACCCCGGCGGCAGCAGCGATCTGGTCGGTGGTGACCGCGTCGTACCCGTGTTCGGTGAACAGGCTTAGCGCGGCGATATCGATCGCCCGGCGCACGTGTTCACGCTGTCGTGCGCGCAGGGGGGAACTCATCGCCTCACTCTGACACAGAGCGCGACCAACCCTTAATGTGATAGTAACTGTCATATGGAACGAAACTATCAAAATGGTGATGTGGTGCAAGAAGTTGACGTGGTAGTTGTCGGGTCTGGCGCGGCCGGGATGGCGGCCGCGATCACCGCGGCCCGCAGTGGACTCGACGTGGCCCTGGTGGAGAAGTCGTCACGGTGGGGTGGATCGACGGCCCGGTCGGGCGGCGGGATCTGGATCCCGGGCAACGACGAGCTCGTGGCGAATGCGGGTGCGGACACCCTCGACGACGCGCGTCGCTACCTGCACGCATTGGCCGGCGGGGACGTCGATGAACGCCGGATCGATACATTTGTCGATCGCGGAGCCGAAGCCCTGCGGGCGCTGTGTGACTGGGCGCCGCTGCGGCTGATGTGGGTCAAGGGGTATTCGGACTACCTGCCGGAGAAGCCCGGCGGACGGGCGGCCGGCCGATCGGTGGAACCGCGGCCGTTCGACGTGCGTGCGCTGGGCGACGACTACGCCACGATGGAGCCGTTCTACACCAAGACACCACTCAATGTTGTGGTGGCACAAGGGGATTACAAATGGTTGAGCACCGGAATGCGTCATTGGCGCGGCCCGCAGCGGATGGTCAAGATCGGTGCCCGCACGATGCTGGCGAAGCTACGCGGACAGCGCCTCGTCGGCATGGGTGGGGCGCTGGTTGCCGCGCTGATGGTCGGAATGCGTGACGCTGGCGTGGACATTCGGCTGGGGTGCGGGATGGCCGAGCTGATCGTCGACGATGACCGGGTGACCGGCGTGCTACTCGACGATGGGACGCGGCTGACCGCCCGTCGCGGAGTGATCCTCGGGAGTGGCGGCTTCGATCACAATGCGGCGATGCGCACGCGCTACCACCGACCGCCGGCAGGTGCGGACCTTTCGCTGGGCGCGGCGTCGAATACCGGTGACGGGATCGTTGCGGCCACGAAACTCGGTGCTGCGGTCGACCTGATGGATGATGCCTGGTGGGCACCGTCCATCCCGCTGCCAAGTGGTCCATGGTTTGCGCTCGCCGAGCGCTCGCTGCCTCGCAGCATCATCGTCAACGATCGCGGCGCCCGGTTCATGAACGAGTCGTTGCCGTATGTGGAGGCCACCCATGCAATGTTCGGTGGGCCGAATGGCAGCGGGCAGGGTCCGGCACAGAATCTGCCGGCCTGGCTGATCTTCGATCAGGGCTATCGCGATCGATACCTGTTCGCCGGACGCGCGGCGAAGGCGCCGCTGCCCAAGCGTTGGTTCGACAGTGGTGCGCTCATCCGGGCCGACTCGGTGACCGAACTCGCCGCGCGGCTGGCGCTGCCCGACGGTGCGCTCGAGGCGACGATCGACCGGTTCAACGTTGCGGCCAGAGGCGGCGTCGACGACGAGTTCGGCCGTGGTGAGTCGGCGTATGACCATTACTACGGTGACATCACCAACAAGCCGAATCCGAGTCTTGGGGAGCTCGTGCGCCCGCCCTTCTACGCGGCCTCGATCGTGCCCGCGGACTTGGGCACCAAAGGTGGGGTCATCACCGACGAACGGGCCCGGGTCCTGCGCTCCGACGGTTCGCCGATCGTGGGACTCTATGCGGCGGGCAACGTCTCGTCGGCGGTGATGGGCCACACCTACGCCGGTCCGGGCGCAACGATCGGACCGGCCCTGGTCTTCGGGTATCTGGCCGCGTGCGATCTCGTCGGATGAGTGCGGTGGCCCGGGCCGAGGTTGCAGATGTGGCGCGATTTCCCGAGCCGAGATGCTGGGTGAAGAACGTCGCTGCGTGAAGAATGTCATCTTGTCTAACCGGGCCTGCGAATCAAGACTGAATACGTGGATCAGGTTGGCTGCGAAGGAGGAGTGTCATGAAGGTCGTGGTCGTCGGGGCCAGCGGAACGATGGGCAAATACGTCAGTGACCGGCTCGAGCAGCGGGACGTTGAGGTTGTCCGTGCACATCGGGGCAGCGGGGTCGACGCGCAGTCCGGAACGGGGCTCGCCGACGCGCTCGCCGGCGCGGAGATGGTGGTGGACTGTCTCAACGTGACGACGCAGTCGGCGCGGACGGCGAAGACGTTTTTCAGTACCGCGGCCGGCAACATTGCCGACGCCGCCACCGCGGCCGGGGCCCGGGTGGTCTGTCTATCGATCTGCAACGCGGCGGATCCGGCGGTCAATCGTCGAATGGGCTACTACCAGGGCAAGGCTGCGCAGGAAGCGGTCTATCGGGACCGGCTCGACGACCGGTTGACGATCGTGCGCACCACCCAATGGTTCGAGTTGGCGGACACGGTGAGCAAGCAGCTGGCGCTCGGACCGGTCGCGGTGATGCCGCACATGATGACGGCACCGCTGGCCGCCGCCGACGGCGCCGAGGTGATCGTCGAGCAGGTGCTGCAGCCGGGTCCGGCGGTCCTCGAGGTGCGCGGACCGCGGCAACTCGACCTCGTCGAGGTGGCGCGAGCCCTCTGGGCGGCGCGCGGAGAGCATCGGATCGTCGTGCCGATCCGGTTCGGGGGCGCGGCGATGCGCAACGGCGGCCTGATTCCCGACCACCCCGATGTCACCACCGGGACGACGCTGGATCAGTGGCTCACAGCTTCCGCAGGCGCACCCGATTGATCGAGTGATCGGTGTCCTTGCGCAGGACGAGGTCGGCGCGGGGACGGGTCGGGAGGATGTTGTCCACCAGGTTCGGCCGGTTGATCGAGGTCCAGATGTCGCGAGCGGCAGCGGTTGCCTGCACATCGTTGAGTCCGGCATAGGAGTGGAAGTGTGAATTGGGGTCGGCGAAGGAGGTGGTCCGCATCTGCAGGAAGCGCGAGACGTACCACTTCTCGATGTCGACGGTCTTCGCATCGACATAGACCGAGAAGTCGAACAGATCCGAGATCTGCAATGTTCGGCCGGTCTGCAGCACGTTCAACCCCTCGATGATGAGGATGTCGGGCTGGCGGACGTAGTGCCGCACATCGGGGACGATGTCGTAGGTCAGGTGCGAGTACACCGGCGCGGTGACCTCGCGGGCCCCGGATTTGACCTCGGTGACGAAGCGCAGCAGGCCGCGGCGGTCGTAGGACTCCGGGAAACCCTTGCGGTGCATGATTCCGCGCCGTTCGAGCTCGCGCGTCGGGTAGAGAAATCCGTCGGTGGTGACCAGATCGACCTTCGGGTGGGTGTCCCAGCGGGCCAGCAGCGTGGCCAGCAGGCGGGCGGTGGTCGACTTGCCGACTGCGACGCTGCCAGCGATCCCGATGACGAACGGCACCTGGCGCGAGGTCTGCAGTTCGCCGAGGAACGTCGATGTCGCGGCGTAGAGGCGTTGCCGGGCGGCAACGCGCAAATGGATGAGGCGGGACAGCGGGAGGTAGACGTCGGCAACCTCGGCGAGGTCGAGTCGCTCGCCGATACCCGCGATTGTGTCGAGTTCACCCTGGGTCAGCACCATCGGCATCGCCTCGCGCAATTCGCGCCATTGCCTGCGGTCGAGCTCCAGGTACAAGCTGGGGTCGCGCCCCGAGGTTCGTTTCACCCGCGGCCCCGGTCGGGTCGGGTCCGCGCTCTTCGCTGCGTGATACCGGACGGCATTGGACAAGCCTATTTCCCCCGCGCCGACACCCGCCACGCGGGAGGGGCGATTGTGGAATGCTCGGCACCGTGAACGTCCACGACGACGACGAGATCGTCACCGAATACCTGCGCATTGGCCTGGCCTTCGACCTCCTCGAAGAAGGATTCGTCGACGCCTACACCGGCGACCCCGGGCTACGCGCGCAGGTCCGTGACGAGGGCGTCCCGGACCCGGTGGTGCTGGGCCGTCGCGCCGCCCAGTTGCGCGATCGACTGCCCGCCGGTCTGACGCCGGCGCGGGCCGCCTTCGTCTCCTCGCACCTGCGGGCGCTGGAGTGCTCCGCCGCCCGGTTCGCCGGCGAGGACGTCGGATTCGTCGACGAGGTGAGTGCCTACTTCGACGTCGACATCATGCCGCAGGATCCCGACGCCTATCGCCGGTCGCATCGAGAGTTGGCCGACGCCCTCGGCGTCGCCGACGACCCGGAAACGCTGCGCGGTGCCTACCGCAGCTATCAACGGGCCAACGAGATCCCCGCCGAACGGCTGGGCGACTGCGTGCGGGCGTTCGCGTCGGCCCTGCGCGACGAGGTGCGCAAGACGGTGGACCTGCCGGTCACCGAGACGGTGGAGTTCGAAATCGTCGCCGACCAACCGTGGTCCGGATTTAACTACTACCTCGGCGACTACACCTCGCGGGTCGCGATCAACACCGATGTGCCCCAACACCTGTCGTCGCTGCCCCACCTGATCGCGCACGAGGCCTATCCCGGCCACCACACCGAGCACTGCCGCAAGGAGGAAATCCTCGTCGGCGGCGGCCAGCGCGAGCAGACCATCTTCCTGGTCAATACGCCGCAGTGCCTGATGGCCGAGGGACTCGCCGATCATGCGTTGCGCGCTGCCCTTGGGCCGGACTGGCCGCACTGGGCGGCGGCGGTCTACGCCGACCTCGGCCTGCGATTCGACGCGCAGCGGGCGGCGGCGGTGGGCGAGGCGACCGCCGGGTTGCTCGCGGTGCGCCAGGACGCCGCGCTCATGCTGCACGATCGCCATGCCGATGCCGTCGAGGTCACGCAGTTCCTCGCCCGATGGCTCCTGGTCAGTGAGGATCGTGCCCGGCAGATGCTGCGCTTCCTCACCTCGCCGCTGTGGCGCGCATACATCAGCACCTACGTCGAGGGGTACCGACTACTCGGGGAGTGGCTCGATGCCGGTGCCGACCGGCCGGTGCGATTCGCCCGGCTCCTCGACGAGCCGCTGACCCCGGCGCGGCTGCGGGCGGAGTTGTCCCACTAAACTCGCCGGTATGGCTGAGGCGAATGAGGCAACGTCGGTGAATGCGATGTCCCTGGCGGAGCTCGATCCCGATGTCGCCGCGGCGATGAACGGCGAGCTTACCCGGCAGCGCGACACCCTGGAGATGATCGCGTCGGAGAATTTTGTGCCGCGCGCGGTGCTCCAGGCGCAGGGCAGTGTGCTGACTAACAAATATGCCGAGGGCTATCCGGGACGCCGCTACTACGGCGGGTGCGAGTACGTCGACGTCGTCGAGGACATTGCGCGCGACCGGGCCAAAGAGTTGTTCGGCGCCGAATTCGCCAACGTGCAGCCGCATTCGGGGGCGCAGGCCAACGCCGCAGTGCTGATGTCGTTGATGGAGCCGGGGGAGACGCTGCTCGGTCTCGACCTCGCCCACGGTGGTCACCTCACGCACGGCATGCGGCTGAACTTCTCGGGCAAGCTCTACGAGAACGTCTTCTACGGCGTGAGCAAGGAAGACTTCCGCATCGACATGGACGCGGTGCGCAAGATCGCCCTCGATACCAGGCCGAAGGTCATCTGCGCCGGCTGGTCGGCGTACCCGCGGACTCTCGACTTTGCCGCGTTCCGCGCCATCGCCGACGAGGTCGGCGCCTTCCTGTGGGTCGACATGGCCCACTTCGCCGGGCTGGTTGCGGCCGGGCTGCATCCCAACCCGGTGCCGCATGCGGACGTCGTCTCGACGACTGTGCACAAGACGCTGGGCGGGCCACGCTCCGGGCTGATCCTGGCGAAGAAGGAATTCGGCAAGAAGCTCAACTCGGCGGTCTTCCCCGGCCAGCAGGGCGGACCGTTGATGCACGTGATCGCCGCCAAGG
>NZ_DIAX01000002.1:82723-91232 GCF_002414845.1 Gordonia sp. UBA5067
GCACGTGATCGCCGCCAAGGCCGTCGCGCTCAAGATCGCCGGTGGGCAGGAGTTCAAGGCCCGCCAGGAGCGCACGCTGGCGGGAGCGCGGATCCTGGCCGAACGCCTCACCGGGTCCGACGTCGCCGATTCCGGGGTTTCGGTCCTGACCGGTGGCACCGATGTCCACCTGGTGCTCGCCGACCTGCGCAACAGCACGCTCGACGGTCAGCAGGCCGAAGACCTGCTCCACGAGGTCGGCATCACCGTCAACCGCAATGCGGTGCCCTTCGACCCGCGGCCCCCGATGGTCACGTCGGGGCTGCGGATCGGCACCCCGGCCCTGGCCACCCGCGGTTTCGGTGACGAGCAATTCGCGGAGGTCGCCGACATCATCGCGACGGCACTGGCCGCCGGGGCGGCCGCCGACGTGTCCGCCCTGCGCGCGCGGGTGGCGTCGCTTGCCCTCGACTTCCCGCTTTACGAGGGTCTTGAGCGGTGGGGCCTCATGAGCCGGGTCTAGAGCGGGTATCCTGTTCGACTGTGAGCATCCTGGATACCGACGATCTCGTCATCGCACTGGAAAAGGCCCTCCCCGAGCTGTCGGAGGAGCATCAGGCAGAGGCGTCCCCGTGGAACCCGCATGACTGGGTGCCGTGGGACCTCGGTCGGAACTTCGCCTTCCTCGGCGGCAAGGATTGGGACCCGGCGGACAGCACCATGTCCGACGAGGTCAAAGCCGCGCTGATCGCGCTGCTCCTGCTGAAGGACAACCTGCCGTCGTATCACCGGATTCTGGCGATGTTCTTCCCCGCCTTCTCCGACTGGCGCGCCCTCGTCGGCGCATGGACCGCGGAGGACAATCGGCACGCGATTGTGCTGCGCGATTACCTGGTCGTCACCCGATCTGTCGATCCGGTGGATGCCGAGAACCGTCGCCGCATCCACGTCGTCGCCGGCTACCGCCAGCACGATAAGGATGTCGAGTCGTTGACGCCGATGCGCGTCCTCGCACTCCTCGCGGTGCACGAGTTGCAGACCGCCGGTTTCATCGCGGCGATGCGCGGCGCGGTCGACGACGACGTCCTGACGCAGATCCTCGCCAAGATCGCCGCCGACGATGAGGCGCAGGCGCGCTATTTCCTGGGTTTCCTGAGCGCCGGGATTGTCGCCGACCAGAATGCGACCGTCGAGGGAATCGACTGGGCGCTGGAGCACATTGACACCATCGGCGCCGACGTCGCCGACTTCGACGAGCAGCGCAAGCTGATCGCGGGCTATGAGGGACCGCAGTCGCGTGCCGCGATTGCCCAGGCCATCGTCGGCGCGATCAACCTGAACAGCGTCGACGGTCTGTCCGACGAGGCACAGGCCGGCAAGGAGCGCATCCTCGCCCTGGCTGCCAGCGCTTAACCGGGCGAGCTCGACCCACCGCGGACCGCGGTGGGTGAGCGGTGGTACCGGCCCAACACCCCACACCAAAAGGTGTGGGGTGTTGTGCGTTCGGTGGGTTTGCGCGGGCGTTGCGCAATGTTCATCGGGGGATCGGCGCGCCACCGGTGATCGTTGCCCGCGCGGCGTAGCGTCGAGTTCGATGGACCGCAGGGGAAGTGGTTCATCCGGGAGGTCCGAAATTCGTGGAGTCTAACGACACGAGGGGACCGGCCCCGGTCCTCGGCTCGCGCGGCTAGCCCGGCCGCACGGCACGGACCGACCGGTCACCTGAAACACCCAGTCGGAGCGGGTGCCGCACCGACGTAGGAGTCCACGTGACTACTCGTACCTATGTCCTCGACACCTCCGTGCTGCTCTCCGACCCGAAAGCCGTGACGCGTTTCGATGAGCATCATGTGGTCCTGCCGCTGGTGGTGATCAGTGAGCTGGAGGGCAAACGCCATCATCACGAGCTGGGCTGGTTCGCCCGGGAGGCGTTGCGCCTCCTCGACGACCTGCGCAGCGAATATGGGCGGCTCGATAGGCCGATTCCGATCGGGGAGTGCGGCGGCACCCTGCAGGTCGAGCTCAACCACACCGATCCCGCCGTCCTGCCGAGCGGCTTCCGCACCGCCGACAACGACTCGCGCATCCTGGCCTGCGCGCTGAACCTGCGTGCGGAGGGCAAGGACGTCACCCTCGTCACCAAGGACACGCCGTTGCGGGTCAAGGCCGGTGCGGTAGGCCTGGCCGCCGACGAGTACCACGCCCAGGACGTGGTGGTCTCGGGCTGGACGGGAATGGCCGAGCTGGAGGTGGATTCGGCACAGATCGATGAGTTGTTCGACGAGGGTGTCGTCGATATTGACGATGCCCGGGGCATGCCCTGCCACACCGGGATCCGGCTGATCAGTGGCCGATCGAGTGCGCTGGGGCGGGTCAATGCCGACAAGCGGGTGCAGTTGGTCCGCGGGGATCGGGAAGCGTTCGGTCTGCACGGGCGCTCGGCCGAGCAGCGCGTGGCGCTGGACCTGCTGCTCGACGACAGCGTCGGCATCGTGTCGCTGGGCGGCAAGGCCGGCACCGGCAAGTCGGCACTCGCCCTGTGTGCCGGGCTCGAAGCAGTGCTCGAGCGCCGCACCCAGCGGAAGGTCGTTGTCTTCCGGCCGCTCTATGCCGTCGGCGGCCAGCAACTCGGCTATCTGCCCGGCAGCGAGGCGGAGAAGATGGGGCCGTGGGCGCAAGCGGTGTTCGACACGCTCGAGGGCCTCGCGTCGACGGAGGTGATCGACGAAGTGGCCGCGCGGGGCATGCTCGAGGTGCTGCCGCTGACCCACATTCGCGGTCGCTCGCTGCACGACTCGTTCGTCATCGTCGACGAGGCGCAGTCGTTGGAGCGCAACGTGCTGCTGACGGTGCTGTCGCGGCTCGGGTCGGGGTCGCGGGTGGTGCTGACCCACGACGTGGCGCAGCGCGACAACCTGCGCGTCGGACGCCACGACGGGGTGGCCGCGGTGATCGAGAAACTCAAAGGCCACCCGCTCTTCGCGCACGTCACACTCACACGCTCGGAGCGCTCGCCGATCGCGGCGCTGGTCACCGAGATGCTGGAGGAGTTCAACTAGACCGGGCGCGAGCAAGCAGAACGGGCCAAACCGCGGTGGGTTTGGCCCGTTCTGGTTGACTCCCGGTCAGCTCTGGGTGATGGTCCCGAGGGCTTTCGGAATCAGATTCAGCAGCGACTCGGCGATGCCGCCGAGGATGCCGACCCCGCCGTTGGGCGAGTTCTTCTGCTCCGGTGGTTCGGCCCCGGCGGCGTCGCCGGTCGGCGCCTGGGCGTTGACGCCGATGGTGATCTTCGGCGACTTGGCCGGATCGAGCCAGGTGAGGATCTTGACCATCGTGGCCTCGGGGACCCCGACGCAGCCCTCGGTCGGCTGGTTGTTGGTGACGTGCAGGAAGATCGCCGATGCCTTGCCCGGGGTGCGGGCGGCGTTGTGGGCGATGTTGACGGCGTAATCGTAGACCGGGCCCATGTTGTACAGGTTCTCGGCATCAGCGCTTGGTTTGTGGTCCTTGGTGACCAGCGTGTTGTAGGTGGGGGACTTCATGTCCGAGTCCCACCAGTCCTTTGCGGTGACCTGGCGGTAGGGCATTTTGGTGCCCGGGTTCGCCTTGCGCCCGAAGGCCTGGTCCAGCGCGAACGTGCCACTGGGCGTGCGCGGGACGTTGTCTTTCGGTTCGCCCTGGCCCTGGGATCCGAAAAACGCCTTGACCGGCTCGATGACGATCTTCCAATCGCCGGTACCCGCGCGCTCGTAGCCGGTCAGGGTGCCGGTGGTGTCCGACGCGTCCTTGCCGGTCGCGACGAGGAGTTGCGTCGTCGCCGTGGCGCTCGGCGTGGGCTTACCGCCGCCGGCGAGCGCATCGAGGAGGCTGTTCAGCGTCTGGTCCACTGAACCGTTTCCGCTGTTGGGGGTTCCCGGGGCAGCGTTCGCCACTGCCGGGACCACCAGCACCGCCGCGGTAGCCGCGGCCGCCAGTCCCACTAGTCTCAAATTTCTCTGCAGTAACTTCAGCACCATTTCAGTGTGCCAGCCTGATTCACTGTTTGAGTCACATGAGGATCACGGTGCGGCATGGATCCGGTCAAGGGCCACTTTCGCTCGCCGGCCAAACGCTAGCGCTGCAACGGGCTGTAGAACACCAGCCCGTTGCCCTGGTTGTCGTAGACCACCGCGCGGCGCTCATGGGCGTCGTCATACGGGCCCTTGATGATTCCGCCGCCGGCCGCTTCGATGGCCTTGGCGGCGGCGTCGACATCGGCGGTCTTGATGCCGACGACGACTTGTCCGTGGATCGGGTGGTCGACGGATGTGGCCAGCGCGAGGGTGACCGGACCGCCGTCGAGCGCGGCGAAATGCGCTCCGTCGCGGAACTTCAATCCCATCCCCAAGTCTTCGTAAAACTTGATCGAGGAGTCCAGGTCATCGGTGGACAGGATGATCATCTTCACTTCGTGGTCGCTCATGCGCGCCTCCTTTGTCGGATGCACTCCACGCTAATCAGCGTTGCCGGGTCCCGATAGGGCTATGCGTCCCGAGTTCGGACCACCTCGAAGCCGACCGCGCGGTGACCGCCGAAGTCTGCGCGCGATGGCGTCGTCATCGCCACCTGGTCGTGGGCCTGTTTGCCGACCGGGGTATTCGGGTCAAGGACGCTCAGGTACTCGCGGTGCTCGGCCAGCGATCGAACGGCGGCGTCGATATCTGCGTCACCCACCGCCACCGCGTGGGTGGCCTGCGGACCGTTCTCGAACAACCAGCGCGGCTGCAGGTCCCCGAGCCCGTCGTAGGCCTCGCGGACGGCGGCCGCGAACTCCATGTGGTCGCGCTGGTTGGGGTACCCCGGCGCCCATTCTGGACCGCCGTAGGTGGCGAGAACGACGTGCGGCGCGATTCGGCTGATCGTTTCGGCGACTGCGGCGCGCAACTCGGCGGTGTTGCACACCTCGCTGTCGGGAAAGCCCCAGAACTCCACCTCGGCGACGCCGACCACGGCGGCCGACGCCCGCTGCTCGCCCTCGCGGACCGGACCGCACCGCTCGGGTGGCATGCCTTCGATTCCCGCCTCGCCGCTGGTCGCCAGTGCGTAGACGACGCGCCGGCCCTCCTTCGTCCAGCGGTGCACAGCGGCAGCCATACCGTATTCCGGATCGTCGGGATGGGCGACGAGGACGAGTGCAGTCTGCCAGTCGTCGGGAAAGGCGGCGAGTGTTGCCATGACGCCCAGGCTAGCGACCGCAGCGGGCCGCTGCTTGGCGGTGGCCCAATCGGTCAGGCATGCACGTGCAGGTCGATGTGGGCGCCCGGCGCGACGCGGCGGCCACCGTCGATGTCGAGGAACCTGCCGGCCGCCTCGTATCCGCGCTCGATGAGCTCGTCGGCACGGGAGAAGTCCAGCGCCCCGATGGTCAGCGGACACGGCGTCGGCAGGACCCGCAGGTCGGCCTTGCCGGTGTACTCGCGGATGTCACGGACGAGGCGCTTCTGGACCAGCAGCGACATTGTGTGCAGGAGGGTGCCGGCCACGGTCGTCGGCGGCGCGGCCAGGGCGCACGGATAGCCGCAGGGCAGCACGTAGATGATGTCGGCACCGGACTCGACTGCCGAGGAGACTGGGGTGTTGTCGGCGACACCGCCGTCGACGAGCAGGCGCCCGCCGAGTTCGACGGCGGGGTAGAGGCCGGTAATCGCACTACTGGCCAGGATGGCGTCGGCGGCCGGCCCGGTGTCGATGTCGACCTGATCCCCGGTCAACAAGTCGGTGGCCACGACGGTCAGCGGGGTGCGGGTGGTCTCGATCCGGTCGAAATCCAGGTGTTTGCGAATAAGCGTGCGCAACCCCCGGGAACTGAACAGGGCCGGCTGCAGACCGGCGAGGGCGCCGATCAACTGGCGGGCGTGTGGACGGAACAGTTTCCATGCGCTCAGGGAGTGCCAGACGTCACCGAGCTCCTCGACGACCTCGGGGGTGGCGCCCCGGTTGGCGATGTAGGCGGCGTTGAGCGCACCCGCCGAGGTCCCGACCAGTGCGTCGGGCGCAATGCCCCGGTCGACGAGAGCGCGAAGCATCCCCACCTGCATCGCACCCAGATTCGCGCCACCGGAGAGGACAAACGCGGTTGTCATCGTCGCACCTCCGCTTCCAGATTAGGCCGCGATGGCGCTTCGCGGATGTGGTCAGCGCTCGCGGTCCAGATTTGCCATTTTGAGCACGTCGAGGCGATCGTCCAACTCCGTCTCGGTCAAGTTCGCGCCGATCAGTCCCCGGTCGATCACGGTCTGCCGGATCGTCGTGCCCTCCCGGAGTGCCTGTTTCGCGACGGCAGCGGCCTCCTCGTAGCCGATGGCGCTGTTGAGCGGGGTGACGATCGACGGTGAGCTTTGCGCCAGGGTGCGCAGGCGTTCGGTGTGTGCCACCAGCCCGCTGACGCACCGGTCGGCGAACAGCCGTGAGACGTTGGCCAGCAGGGTGATCGACTCGAGCACGTTGCGCGCCATCATCGGGATGTAGACGTTCAGCTCGAAGGCGCCGTTGCCGCCGCCCCAGGTGACGGCGGTGTCGTTGCCGATGACCTGCGCCGCGACCTGGGTGACCGCCTCGGGCAGGACCGGGTTCACCTTGCCGGGCATGATCGAACTGCCGGGCTGCAGGTCGGGGAGGGCGAGCTCGCCCAGTCCGGTGAGCGGGCCAGACCCCATCCAGCGGATGTCGTTGGCGATCTTGGTGAGGGAGACGGCGATCGTCTTGAGCTGGCCGGACAGCTCGACGAGGCCGTCGCGGGCGGCCTGTGCTTCGAAGTTGTCGGTGGCCAGGCGCAGAGCGTCCACGCCGGTGAGTTTGACCAGTTCGGCGACAACCTTGGTGCCAAAGGCGTCCGGGGCGTTGAGCCCGGTACCGACCGCGGTGCCGCCGATCGGTAGTTCGCCGAGGCGGGGCAGCGTCGATTGCACGCGCTCGATGCCGGCCTGAACCTGGCGGGCGTAGCCGCCGAACTCCTGGCCGAGCGTGACGGGCACCGCGTCCATCAGGTGGGTGCGGCCACTCTTGACCACCTCACGCCAATCGTCGGCCTTCGCGGCGAGTGCGGTGTGGAGGTGCTGCAGTGCCGGGACCAGATCGGTGACTACCGCTTCGGTCGCCGCGACATGAGTTGCGGTGGGGAAGGTGTCGTTGGAGGACTGCGACATGTTGACGTGGTCGTTGGGGTGGACCTCGACGCCACGGCGCTTGGCGATCGAGGCGATCACCTCGTTGGCGTTCATATTGGAGCTGGTACCCGACCCGGTCTGGAACACGTCGATGGGGAACTGGTCGTCGTGGTTGCCGGCGGCGATCTCGGCGGCTGCGGCGATGATGGCGTCGGCCCGCTCGGCATCGAGTAGGCCGAGGTCCTTGTTGACCTGCGCGCAGGCGGCTTTGAGGAGGCCGAGTGCGCGGATCTGGGTGCGCTCGAGGGGGCGGTGGCTGATCGGGAAGTTTTCTACTGCGCGCTGGGTCTGTGCTCGCCATAGTGCGTCGACGGGCACCTTGACCTCGCCCATGGTGTCGTGTTCGATGCGGTATTCCTGCTCGGTCATCGGGATCCTCCGTAGTCAGGTCGCCCTATATTCTCACCGTACTCGGGATGTCAGGCCCTCCGGCGTCGGAGGAAGGGATGCCTCAGGAGAGGCCGCGCTGATGTGTCGATGCCCGATATGAGTTTGTGGATCGGGGTGAAGACTCAGCGCTCCTTGGAGCGGATCCTGATGCCGCTGATCGGCACGTCGACCGTGCCGGAAGGGTCGGTGAAGAAGTCGTTGCCCTTGTCGTCGACGACGATGAAGGCGGGGAAGTCCTGCACCTCGATCTTCCAGATTGCCTCCATGCCGAGCTCGGGGTACTCGATGACCTCTTGGCTCTTGATGCAGTCCAGTGCCAGGCGCGCCGCCGGACCGCCGATCGACCCCAGGTAGAAGCCGCCGTGGGCGTCGCACGCATCGGTGACCTTTTTGGACCGGTTGCCCTTGGCGAGCATGACCAGGGAGCCGCCCGCGGCCTGGAACTGGTCGACGTAGGAGTCCATCCGCCCGGCGGTGGTGGGGCCGAACGACCCCGACGCCATGCCCGCCGGAGTCTTGGCCGGCCCGGCGTAGTAGACCGGATGGTTCTTCAGATAATCGGGCATCGGTTCACCGGCGTCGAGACGCTCGGCGATCTTGGCGTGGGCGATGTCGCGGGCGACGACGAGGGGGCCGGTCAGCGACAGTCGTGTCTTGACCGGGTACTTGGACAGCTCGGCGAGGATCTCGGCCATCGGCCGGTTCAGGTCGATGGAAACGACCTCGCCGCCCTCGATGTCCTCGGCGACCCCGGCTTCGGGCATGTACTGCGCCGGGTCGGTCTCGAGTTGCTCGAGGAACACCCCGTCGGCGGTGATCTTGCCCAGGGCCTGGCGGTCAGCGGAACAGGACACCGCGATCGCCACCGGACAGGATGCGCCGTGGCGCGGCAGGCGGATGACCCGGACGTCGTGGCAGAAGTACTTGCCGCC
>NZ_DIAX01000002.1:91337-92690 GCF_002414845.1 Gordonia sp. UBA5067
GAAGTACTTGCCGCCGAACTGCGCCCCGATGCCGAAGGATTGGGTCAGCTTGAAGACTTCTTCCTCCAAGTCGCGGTCTCGGAAGCCGTGGCCGGCCATCGACCCCCGCGTCGGCAGCGAGTCGATGTAGTGCGCGGAGGCGTACTTGGCGGTCTTGAGGGCGAACTCCGCCGACGTCCCGCCGATCACGACGGCAAGGTGATACGGCGGGCAGGCCGCCGTGCCCAGCGAGCGGATCTTCTCGTCGAGGAACTCCAACAGGCGCTTAGGGTTCAGGATTGCCTTGGTCTCCTGGAAGAGGAAGGATTTGTTCGCGCTGCCGCCGCCCTTGGCCATGAACAGGAACTTGTACTCCGGTCCCCCGGGCCCCTGTTCGGTCGCATAGATCTCGATCTGCGCGGGCAGGTTGGTGCCGGTGTTCTTCTCGTCGTAGACGGTGAGCGGGGCGAGCTGCGAGTAGCGCAGATTGAGCTTCGTGTACGCGTCGTAGACGCCGCGCGACACGGCCTCCGCGTCATCGGCACCGGTCAGCACCCCCTCGGACTTCTTGCCCATGACAATGGCCGTGCCGGTGTCCTGGCACATGGGGAGCACGCCACCGGCGGAGATGTTGACGTTCTTGAGCAGGTCCAGTGCGACAAAGCGGTCGTTGCCCGACGCTTCGGGATCGTCGATAATCCGGCGCAGCTGCTTCAGGTGTGCGGGCCGCAGGTAGTGGCTGATGTCGTGCATCGCCGCCGCGGTCAGCGCGGTGATCGCGGCCGGATCGACCTTGAGGAACTGCCGGCCGTCGACCTCGAAGGCCGAGACGCCGGCACTGGTGATAAGCCGGTAGGGCGTCTCGTCCGGGCCGGTCGGCAGGAGGTCGGAGTACTGGAAATCGGGAGCTTGTGCTGGTGTGCTCACAATCGGCAATGCTACTTTCCGCCCGCGCCAACGGGCTGGTTAGTGCAGCCTAAGACGGCAATCCTCGCCGCCCCCCGGGGTGCGCCAAAGCGACCTCACCCCACACCGGCTAGACCGTGATACGGGCGTACTCGCGCAGCTTGGCGGTGCGGTGCACACTCTCGATGCGCCGGATGGTCCCGGACTTGGAGCGCATCACCAGCGACCGGGTCGTCGCGCCGTTGGCCCGGTAGGAGACGCCGCGCAGCATGTCGCCGTTGGTGACGCCGGTCGCGGCGAAGAAAGTGTTCTCCCCGCGCACCAGGATGTCGGTGGTCAGCACCCGGTCCAGATCGTGCCCGGCGGCAATCGCCTTGGCCTTCTCCGCGTCGTCGCGCGGCCACAGCTTGCCCTGGATCGAGCCGCCCATGGCCTTGAGCGCCGCGGCGGCGATCACGCCCTCGGGCG
>NZ_DIAX01000002.1:92748-92940 GCF_002414845.1 Gordonia sp. UBA5067
TGGATCTCCCCGCCCATGCACTTCATCGCCACGGCGGTGATGATGCCTTCGGGGGTGCCGCCGACGCCCATCAGCAGGTCGACGGAGCTGGCGTCGTCAGCGGCAGAAATCGCGCCGGCCACATCACCGTCGGAGATGAGGCGGACTTTCGCGCCGGCAGCACGGATCTGGCTGATCAGGTCGTACACATCT
>NZ_DIAX01000082.1 GCF_002414845.1 Gordonia sp. UBA5067
TAACTACCTACCAACCAACCAACCAACCCAATAGATAGGAAGCCCAATGAGCTCAGGACGTTTCGACGGAAAGACCATCATCGTCACCGGTGCCGCCGGTGGTATTGGCGAGGGCTATGCCCGAGGCCTGGCCGAGGAGGGCGCCAATGTCGTCGTCGCCGACCTCAACGACGAGGCCGGCGAAAAGGTCGCCGCCGATATCGGCGGACTGTACGTTCACACCGACGTCTCCGACCCCGAATCGGCCGAGGCATTGGCTGCCGCCACGGTTGCGTGCTACGGCACTATCCACGGCCTGGTGAACAACGCCGCCATCTATGGCGGCATGAAGCTCGACTTCTTGATCACCGTCCCGTGGGACTACTACAAGAAGTTCATGAGCGTGAACCTCGACGGCGCGCTCGCAGTGACCCGTGCCGTGTACCCGCATATGAAGGATGGTGGCTCGATCGTCAACCAGTCCTCCACCGCCGCCTACCTCTACAGCGGCTTCTACGGCCTGGCAAAGGCCGGCATCAACAACCTGACCTTCCAGCTCGCAAATGAACTCGGTGGCAACAACATCCGCGTCAATGCGATCGCCCCCGGACCCACCGACACCGAGGCGACCCGCACGACAACTCCCATGGAAATGGTCGAAGACATGGTGAAGCAGTTGCCGCTCAAGCGCTTCGGCAAGCCCGAAGATCACGTCGGCATGTGCAAATTCCTCCTCTCCGACGAGGCGAACTGGATCACCGGCCAGATCTTCAACGTCGACGGCGGTCAGGTCTACCGGCCATGAGCGAGGCGGCGACGGTACGCCTGGGCTATGTGGGCCTGGGCAACATCGGCGGCCCCATGGCCACCCGCCTGGCCGCATGGCCGGGCGGGCTCACCGTCTTCGACCTTTCCGACGACGCGCTGGCAAAGGTGACCCAAGCTGGTGCAGCGCGATCTGATTCGGTGGCCGCAGTCGCCGAGGCGGCCGACATTATCGGGATCTGTGTCGTCAACGACGAGCAGGTGCGAGCGGTCGTCGCGGATCTACTCACCACCGCCAAGCCCGGCACGATCATCACCCTCCACTCGACAATCGGCCCCGACACTGCAGCCGACCTCGCGGCGGTCTGCGCCGAAGGAGGCGTCCAACTCCTCGATGCCCCTATCTCCGGCGGCGCGCCCGGCGCTGAGCAGGGCCGGCTCGCGATCATGGTCGGCGGTCCACGGGAGGCGTACGAGCGCGTAGCCAAACCACTCAAACTCGCCGGGGACATGGTCGTGCACGCGGGTGAAGACGTTGGCGCGGGAACACGAATGAAGTTGGCGCGCAACCTGCTTCACTTCATCTCGTTCACCGCGACAACCGAAGCGGCCCGGCTCGCCGAGGCTGCCGGCATCGACTTGACCAAACTTGGCCGGGTCGTCCGCCACACCGATGCGATCACCGGCGGAGCCGGAGCGATCATGTTGCGCGATACCACCGCACCAATCGACCCCGATGACTTCTGGCACGGCGTCTTCACCCACGTGGTCAACTTGGGCGAAAAGGATCTCGACCTGGCACTCGCACTGGGCAACCAGCTCGACGTCGAGCTCCCGCTCGGCACGATTGCGCGCGCCAACTTGGCGTCGGGCCTGGGAATCGCTCCACGCGCAGACCGCAAACCCCCACTCAGCAAGGGAGCACAGCAATGAGTTCAGGAACCGCGGCCGGCGGCGAAGGCACCGAGCACCGCAAACGTGGCGTCGACAAAATGTCCGAGGTGTACGGGTGGGACATGGCCGACGGCCCAGGTCTGCATTTTGCCCACACCGCCGATCAGCTATTCGCTGAAGTGTGGTCGCGCGAGGGGCTTTCCAACCGCGATCGTCGCCTGCTGTTGCTCGGTCTACTCGCCGGAAGTGGCCACGTCGACGTCGCCGAGATCCAGTCCGCTGCCGCCCTGGGCAACGGGGAGCTAACTCCCGAACAGCTCGAGGAAATTGCTCTCTTCCTCTGCTACTACGCTGGGTGGCCAGTCGGCACGAAGATGAACACTATCTTCGGGACCGCCATCAACAATTGGCGCAAGGCGCAGAAACAGGACTGACCGTGAAATTCACCGAACTGACCGGTGGCGCTGGCCATTCCCTGATGAGTGCGACGCCGGGCCCCGACCTGGCCGCGCACGACTACACCGAGACCGAGTACGCAGTGACCGGATCGGTCCCTGGACTCACACCCACCGGGCCGGCGCCGCCGGCCGACTTCACCACGAGGGTCTTGGTGCGCCGACCGGCTTCGCCTCATGAGTTCAGCGGGACCCTCGTCGTCGAATGGCTCAACGTGAGCAGCGGTGCCGATGCGGCTCCCGAATACACCTACGTCGCAGCAGAACTGGTTCGCGCCGGCCATGCATGGGTGGGGGTATCGGCGCAGTACATCGGCGTCGAAGGGGGCAGCGGTTCGGTCGAGGTCGATGCCGGGCCAAGCGGACTCGCCGCCAAGGATCCGGACCGCTACGCCAAGATGTCGCACCCGGGTGACGCCTATTGCTACGACATGTTCGCCGCAATCGCATCCGGCCTGCCCGGCGGACCGCTCGCCGACCTGGCCGTTGCGCGCACGCTCGCCGTCGGCGAATCCCAGTCGGCCATGGCCCTGACGACCTATGTGAACTCGTTTGCCGCCGCCCACAACGTGTTTGACGGCTTCTTGATCCACAGCCGCGCGGTGGCGGGCCTCCCGTTCGGTGCGGTCGGGGCACCCGCAGACATCAATCGGGCGTTTTCCGGTGGGCCAATGGCGATTCCAGATGTCGGAGCACCGGTGTTCATCGTGCAGACCGAGACTGACCTGCTCACCAACTTCCGCTTCTTCCTTGCCCGACAACGGGACTCAGAATGCCTACGTGTATGGGAGATCGCCGGATCCGCACATGCCGATCTGGTCCAGGTTGGCCCATTCGAGGAGTACCTCGGCTGCCCCGACCCGGTCAATCGCGGCCAACAAGGGTTTGTGTTACGCGCCGCCCTTCGCCATTTGGTCGCATGGGCACGCGGAAATGATGCGCCCCCGACCGCTGAGCCGTTACGACTCGTCGAGACTGATGCCGACCCGGTGCTCCTACTCGACGATGTCGGCAATGCCGTCGGCGGGGTCCGGACGCCATGCGTCCAAGCGCCCACCACAGTCCTGAGCGGCATCGTTGCTGATCCGGTTTCGCGAATCTGCCTGCTATTTGGCAGTACACATCCGATTCCCGACGAGGTGCTGGCAGCTCGGTACGACTCAGTGGAGCACTACCTGCGGACCTACGCCGAGGCCGTCGACGCTGCGATCTCCGCCGGTTTCGTCTTAGCCGACGACCACGACGAGATCGTCGCCGATGCGCACCCGGAACTTCTTCCTGACTAGGTGCCCACTCGGCGGGGTTGAGGTGCCCACTCGGCGGGGTTGAGGTGCCCACTCGGCGGGGTTGAGGTGCCCACTCGGCGGGGTTGAGGTGGGCGGCTAGTCGGTACCCTCGGTGAGGAACTGGTCGGTCAGTTCGCGGACCCGGCCGGAGAAGACATGACCCACGTGCCCACCGGGATACCACTCGATCCGGCCGCCCCAGTGATGGTGCAACCGCTGCGCCGCGGTCACCCAGGTCACCCGGTCGTTGAGCGCAGCAATCACCAGCCGGCGATCGGGCTCCGCATACGGCAAGACGGCCAAGGGGTCAACAACCGACGACACGGCGCGCACACTGTCCGAACGCAGCAGGGCGGCCGCGTCGCGCCCCACTTTTCCGGCCCGGTCGAGGTGGTGCGCCAGCGTCGCGTGCACCCCGAGCATCGGAACGAGCGCCAACACCGACGAGACCGATGGTTCCAGCCCGGCGACAATGGCGGCCAGCGGTCCGCCCAGCGAGGTGCCGGCAACCGTGATGGCTGCCGGATCCTGCGCGCCGACCCACGACACCATCGTCCGCACCTCAGCGATCGCCTGCACGGTGACGGCGATGTTCTCCAGCGGGTCGAAGCTCGGATGGACGACATTCGCGTGGCTGCGCGCGCCGTGGGCGGGCAGCACCGGCAAGACCACGTTGTAGCCGAGTTTCTCGTGCAGGTGGGCGGCCCGGAAGGAGTAGATGTCGTCGGGCCGGCCCTGTCCGACACCGTGCACCCAGATGATCCACGGACGGTTCGGCTCGTCGTGGACGAGCAGGCGGGCGGACAACACCCCGTCGAGATAGGGGGCGTAGCCGGCCAACGGCTCGGGCAACTCCACCTTCGGCGAGAAGTCGATGTGCTCGTACGTCGTGGTGGTGAAGCGCTTGCGGCTGCGACGCAGGATCGTCGGGACCGGTTGGGGCTGGTTGACACCCGTCACACCCAAGTCGGTGAGGACCGGTGCCGCAGCCTCGCACCGCACGACGGCTTCGGCAAGGTCGTCGATCGACGATACGTCGCGCAGCACCGAGTTGATCGCCACGAACAGCTCATCGACGGCGGACTCCCCCACCGTCCGCGCGCCGACTTTCGACGGGGGGATGCCCAGGGTGGCGTGACCCCGCCCGGCGGCCCGGGCACTGGCCACCGCTCGCGGCACGATGTTCGCGAACAAACCCACTCGGGCCACAGTCGTGTCCCATTTGCTTACTCCCACAATTACTTCGCTTTCTTCGGCGGCTCGGTGGCCGGTTCCCGGGTCGCCTCGGGGTCGAGCAGTCCGCGCGCGATCAGTGCGGACCGCACCTGTTCGAGCGACTCTTCGACGCGGCGCAGGAAACGCTCGGGGTCGGGCATCGACTCGGGGGTGGTGATGAGGCCCATGCTGATCCGGCCCGCGTAGCTGTAGGCGGTGAGGTTCACGTCAGCCGGTGCGATCGCCAGGGCGAAGGAGATCCAATCGACGACCTCGATGTCGCCGACCCACCGGGTCTGCCGTGGTCCGGGCAGGTTGGCGGTCGTAATGTTGTTGACGACGCGCGGCGTCACCGGCGCCGCCAGCTTGCGAAACACCGGCCCGGTGCGCCCGGTGTAGACGGCGATCTGATCGGTCAGCTCGAAGCCGATGGTGCGCCGCTTGCTCACCGCCGCGGCGCAACTCTGCGCCGTCGCGGTCAGCCGCTCGACCGGGTCGTCGATGTCGGTGCGCAGGTACGCCAGTGCCGTCGATATCTCGTTGCCGGCGGTGCGGTTGGACGCCATGTCCGCGGCGACACCGAAGACCGTCACCGCCGGTGACCGCAGATCCTCGCTGCGGGCGATCATCTCGGCGCGCTTCGCCCCGGCGATGACCCCGTGCAGCGCACCGTTGACGGTTGTCCCGGCCGCGACGGCAATCTGCTGAAAGTCCTTCAACGGCAGACTGGCACTGGCACACCGCCGCTCGCCGCCGCTGCGCGTGGAGAAACTGTTTCGCGCCGACTCCATCGGCATCGGCACCAGGTGCCGGTTCTCGAAGCGCCGCGACGTGATCATCCCCCGGACGAGCCGGCCGGTGGCTCGCGGAACGTTCCGGAAGAGTCGCTTTGACTCCGCCCGAGCGGTGCGCAGCAATTCTTCCCGGGTCACCGGGTCGACGTCGGGGATTGGTGCGGCGGTGATCGTCCCCCCCTCCTCGGAGGTCGCCGTCATGAACATGTTGAGGGCGGCGAGCCCGTCGGCGACGGCGTGGTGAACCCGCACGACGACGGCTTGTTGGCCGTCTGCGAGCCCGTTGACCAACGTCAAAGCCCACAACGGTCGGCGGCGATCCAATTGTTCGACGGCCAGGACGGACAACACTCGATCCAGCGCGACCCGATCACCCGGCTCGTCGACGCTGCGCTCGTCGAGGTGCGCGGCGATATCGAAGTCCGGGTCGGGAACCCAGAAGGGACGGGCGCTGTAAGTCTGCGACGCGGTCTCAACGCGCTGGTTCGCACGAGGGAAGTTTCCCAGGTAGCGCGGCAGCACGGCGCGCAACTCGTCGAGCGTAACCGGGCTGCCGCGCCGCGACGAGTCCAGAATCGCGACCTTCAGCGTATGCATCGGCGTGGTCGGGTTCTCCATGTTGAGCATGAGGGCATCGTTGCCGGAGAGTCGCTGCAGCATCGGATCAGTCTCCCTTCTCGGAGAGGTTCCGTTTGAGTACCTTGCCCGTGGCATTGCGGGGCAGGACCTCGATGAAGTGGATGTCCCGGGGCACCTTGTAGCCGGCGAGCTGGCCCTTGATGTGCTCCTTGAGCGTGTCGGCGTCCACGGCCGGGTTGGACCGAACCACGTAGGCCGCCAGTCGCTGGCCGAACCTCTCGTCGTCGACCCCGATCACCGCCGCATCGGCGACGCCGGGGTAGGCGTCGAGAACCTGTTCGACCTCGAGTGGGTAGACATTCTCGCCCCCCGACACGATCATCTCGTCGTCACGGCCGACGACGTAGAGCAGGCCATCGCTATCGAACCGGCCAAGGTCGCCCGACAGCATGTACCCGTCGGCGTAATCCTTGGTGTCGTCGCTGGTGTAGCCGTCGAACGCCGAGTCGTTGGCGACGGCGATCTTGCCGATCTCGCCGGTGGGCACCGGGTCGAGCTGCTCGTCGAGGACGCGCACCGTGGTGCCGGCGATGGGCCGTCCCGCAGTATCGGGCGCGTGGCGCAGATCGGCGGGGACTGCCGTGCTGATCAGTCCCGCCTCGGTTGCGTTGTAGCTGTTGTAGACGACATCACCGAAGTGGTCCATGAACGCGATCAGCGAATCGGCCCGCATCCGCGACCCGCTCGCCGTGGCGAACCGCAGGGTGGGCATCGGCTTGGCAGCCAGGGTTGCGGCGGGCAGATCCATGATCCGTTCGAGCATCACCGGGACGACGGCGAGGCCCGTCGCCCGGTGATCACGAACCAGGTCGAGGGTGTTCTCCGGGTCGAAACGGCGGGTCATCACCATCGTCACGTGCATTGTGGCGGCGATCGCCATCTGCCCGAAGCCCCAGGCGTGGAAGATCGGCGCGGCGATCACCATCGTCTCCCCGCCCTGCCACGGGATGCGGTCGAGCATGGCGACCAGCGAGGTCACGTCCGATCCGCTGGTCGCGCGCTTGGCGCCCTTGGGGGTACCGGTGGTACCCGACGTCAGCAGGATGACGCGCCCGGGTTTGCGCGGGCGGGCCGGGCGCCGGCCCAGCCGCGACGCGATGACGTGTTCGGTGGTGTCGGGGTCGGCCTGCAGGCCTTTGCCCTCCTGCCAGGCCCAGACACAGCGCATGGTCGAGTTCGTCTCGCGCGCCTGGGCGACGAGGCCGGCGAACTCGTCGTCGGCGATGAGGATGTCGGCCTTCTCGCGCTTGAGCACGTCGGCGAGTTGTGGACCGGCGAAGCCGGTGTTGAGCAGGACCGCATCGGCTCCGATCCGGATGGTCGCGGCGAGCGCTTCCACCAGCACCCGGTGGTTGCGGCACATGATGGCGACCGTCTGCGGCGGGCGGGCGGTCAATTCGGTGAGTCCGACGGCAAGGGCGTCGACGCGGGCGTCGAGTTGCGCCCAGGTGAGTGACCCGGCGTCGTCGTGCAACGCGACGGCGCCGGGGTATTGCGCGGCGGCCAGGCCGATGCCGGTGACCGCGTTGGCACCCCCTTGGCGGCGCAGGGAAAGCCCCATGCGCACGTAGCGGTCCGGGCGCAGCAGTGCGAGGAACCCACTGCTGACCAGGACGCGGATGATCCACGCCAGGCGGCCGATTCGTTGGCGGATGCGGTTCATGAGTTCCTCAGCCGATGATCGGGAAGCGCCGGTTGCGGGCAAGTTCGTCAAGCGCGTCCTGCATGCGGGTCCGCACCAGCTCGTCGACGGCGTCGACGTCGGGGTTCTCCCCGAACTCGGCGGTGATGTCGATGGGGTCGAGGACTTGGGTGACCATCTTCGAGGGCAGCGGCAGGTTGGGCGGTACCCCGAAGGTCAGCCCAAAGGGGAAGCCGAGGATCAGGGGTGCACGCGTGGCCCGCATCAGCTTGTCCAACCGCAGGGCCTTGGCCAGTCCGGCTCCGTCGTTGAGGAACAGCTGGGTCTCCTGGCCACCAATGGTGACGATGGGGACGATCGGAACACCCGCCTCGACGGCGGTGCGAACGTAGCCCTTTTGTCCGTTGAAGTCGATGGTGGTGGACTCCGACGTCGGCCGCATGGCGTCCCAGACGCCACCGGGGAAGACTAGGGTCGCCAAGCCATCGCGCAGCGCCGCAACCGCGTTGCGCGGATGAGCCTTCAGAAAGCCGAACTTGCTGAAGATCGTGTCGCCGGCGCCGAGGAAGATCAGGTCGTGGGCCAGGGTGCACAGCGGCCGATCCGCGCCGAATTCGTCAGCGAAAGCGACAGCGATCAGCGGCACGTCGTAGGCGGTGATACCGCCGGAGTGGTTGCTGACCAGCAACACCCCGCCGTCAGGCACCTTGTCCATGCCGCGAACCTCGGAGCGGAAGTAGTTCTTGGCCACCGCGCGCAGCACCGGCATCACCCGTGCCACCCATTCGGGATCCCAACCGGGCGTCGAACCCTTCGCCGAGACTTCCGGCGGCTCACCCTCGCTCATCGCTACTCCCTCCGGCGCCTTCATTGTCTGTGCACCCCACTCATTCTGCAGACTTTTCGACTGAACTAGAACCTGTTCTAATTCAAGAATAGAACAGGTTCTAGTTTTTCACCAAGCGTTAGGGTGAAGCTCTCGAGCAGAGGGGCATCAGTGCGGGTCATGATCACCGGGGCGACCGGGTTTGTCGGCGGCTGGACGGCCAAGGCGATTCACGATAGCGGGCACACCCTGCGCTTTTTCGTCCGCAGCCCGCAACGTCTGGCGAAGGCCGCGGCCTTCTTCGGCATCGACGCGACCGAGGTCGTTGTGGGTGACATCGGCGACGCGGCGGCGGTGGCACGGGCCCTCGACTCGTGCGACGCGGTGGTGCATGCCGCGGCGGAGGTGGCACTGCACCACACGGAGGACGCCGACGCTCTGGTCAAACGCAATCTGACCGGTTCGCGCAACGTCATCGGGCAGGCCGTCGCCGCCGGGATCGACCCGATCGTGCATGTGTCGAGCGCCGCGGTGCTGTGGACCCAGAGCGGCGCGGTGATGCGCACGGATCTACCGCCGACCGGTGGTGCCGGGGCATACGGTCACGCCAAGACCGCCGTCGAGTCCTACGTCCGCGACCTCCAGGCCCAGGGCGCCCCGATCGCGATCACCTACCCCACCGGCGTCGCCGGCCCAGCGGCGGCCGGACACCTGGGCGAAGCCGGCGACGGTGTCTTGACGCTGGCCGACATCGGGGTACTCGGCCGCACGGCCGGCCTGAGCCTCGTCGACGTCCGTGATCTGGCCGACCTACACGTCCGCCTACTCGAACCCGGGCACCGCGCACGCCGCTTCGTTGCCGGCGGACATCAAGCATTCGGCCGAACACTGGCCCAGACCCTGACCCGCGCATCGGGGCATCGGGTCCGCTACCTGCCCATTCCCAACACCGCGCTACTGGGCCTGGGACGGCTCGCCGACCGCCATCGCACCCTGGTCCCGCGCAAACTCGACCAGCTCAGCGAATCAGCAGCCCAGTACCTGCTGTACCCGCCCAACCCCGACAACAGTGCGGCCGAGGCCCTCGGCGTCGTCTTCCGCCCGATCGCCGAGACCATCGACGCGGTGTTCGGAACAAACCGAACCCCGTCGGACTAGGCTGCGTGCGTGAGCCCCCAACGCGGCGCAACGCCAGCACCGTTCACCACCGCCGACGCGACGTCGGTCCGGCGACTCTGGGAACCGCTGGGTCTGCCCGGCATCGTCGACATCCACACCCACTTCATGCCGGACAATGTGCTGGCCAAAGTGTGGTCCTACTTCGATTCGGTCGGCCCACTGCTCGGGCGCGAGTGGCCGATCGCCTACCGCGCCGGCGAACAGGTCCGCGTCCACGGGCTCGACGCGTTCGGAGTCCGCGCCTTCACGTCCATGATCTACGCGCACAAACCCGAAATGGCCGCCTGGCTCAACTCGTGGGCCGGCGCCTTCGCCGCGCGTGAGCCGCGTTGCCTGCACACCTCGACCTTCTACCCCGAACCGGGCGCGGCGCGGTACACCCGATCCGCGATCGACGCCGGCACGCGGATCTTCAAGGTACATGTGCAGGTGGGCGACTTCTCCCCTGACGATCCACTCCTCGACCCGGTCTGGGGCATGATCGCCGAGGCCGGCCTGCCGGTGATCATCCATTGCGGTTCGGGTCCGGCGCCGGGCCGGTTCACCGGCCCCGATCCGGTCGCCGCCGTGCTAGCCAGGTTCCCGCAGTTGCGGCTCATCGTCGCGCACATGGGCACGACGGAGTACCTGGACTTCCTCGGCCTAGCCGAGCGGTATGCGCATGTCGGGCTCGACACGACGATGTCGTTCACGGACTTCGCCGAACTGGATGCGCCGTATCCGCGCGATGCTCTTCCGCGGGTGAAAGCCCTGGGTCACAAGATCTTCTGGGGATCGGACTACCCGAACATCCCCTATCCGTACGCGCACGGCATCGAGTCGCTGATGCGGCTGGATCTCGGCGACGACTGGTTGCGCAAGGTGCTGCACGACAATGCGGCGGACCTCTTCGCGCTCTCTGCATAGCGCGGCCCGACTCCCGCACCAGCGGAAGCAGGGCGATGGCACCAGCTGTCTACCGACCCACCGGCCGAGACACCAATGTGCGGCTGATGACCAGCCGCTGGATCTGGTTGGTGCCCTCGAAGATCTGGGTGATCTTGGCTTCGCGCATCAGGCGTTCGACGCGAAAGTCGCGGGTGTAGCCGTAGCCGCCGAACACCTGAACCGCGTCGGTGGTGACCTTCATCGCAGCGTCGGTGGCGATTAGTTTGGCCGTCGCCGCCTGCCGGGAATACGGCAGCCCCGCGTCGCGGCGGCGGGCCGCGTCAAGGTAGGTCGCCCGCGCCGAATCCACTGCCGCGGCCATGTCGGCCAGCAGGAAGGCCAGGCCCTGGTGTTCGATGATCGTCGTGCCGAAGGCGGTGCGCTCGTTGGCATAGGCGGCCGCCTCGTCGAGGGCGGCCTGCGCGATCCCGACCGCGACGGCGGCGATCCCCAGCCGCCCAGAGTCCAACGCACTGAAAGCGATCGCCAGCCCCTGCCCCTCGGCGCCGATCCGCCGCTCCCCCGGGATGACGGCATCGTCGTAGAACGCCGACGTGGTGGGCACGGCAGCAAGTCCCATCTTGTCCTCGGGCTTCCCGAAGGACAGGCCCTCGGTGTCGCTGGGCACGAGGAAACAGGAGATGCCCTTGGAGCCCTCCGCGGTCCGGGCGAACAGGTTGTAGAAGTCCGCCACCCCACCGTGAGTGATCCAGGCCTTGGTGCCGTTGATCCGGTACCCGCCGTCGACCGCGGTCGCCTGGCAGCGCAGGGCGCCCGCATCGGATCCGGCCTGCGGTTCGGACAGACTATAGGCCCCAATGGTGGTGCCGCTGAGCATGTCCGGCAACCAGCGCTGCTTCTGCGCGTCGGTACCGAAGGCCATCAGCGGGTGGCACGCCAGACTGTGCACGCTCACCGCCACCGCCACCGCGGCCCACCGCGCCGCAATCTCCTCCAAGACCTGCAGATAGACCTCATAGGGCTGCCCGCCGCCACCCCACTCCTCCGGGTAGGGCAGGCTCAGCAGCCCGGCCTCGCCGAGCGTGGCAAAGGCCTGGGCCGGATAGGTCTCCGATCGTTCGTACTCGTCGACGATGGGCGCCAGCGCCTTATCGGCGATATCGCGCGTCAGGGCGATGAGTTCGTGGGCCTCGTCGGTTGGCAGCAGCCGATCAACAGTCATCTCAGTCCTCATTCCACCTCATCCAGAAGTCTAGTTCCAGATCGCGGAGGGCCACGGCGGGGTCGACCTGGTAACCGCCGAAGTCGGTGACGCCGTCGGCTGCGAGTACCTCGTCGTCGATGAAGAACCGGCCGGTGGCGACCGACGCCGGTTTCGAAACGATGGAGATCGCCGCCTCGGCCATGATGTCGACGGTCCGGCTGCGCGATACCAGTTGCTCACTCAGCACATTGCTGACCGCAGCGGTGGCAATGGTGGTGCGCGGCCACAGTGAGTTCACCGCAATGCCGTCGGCGCTTAGTTCCGCCGATAGACCAGCGGTGACCAGCGACATCCCGAACTTCGACATCGCGTAGGCCGTCGGGACCGAAGAAAACCAGCTCGGCTCCAACGTGATCGGCGGCGACAGGGTCAGGATGTGCGCGTTCGGCGACTCGCGGAGCTGATGAATACAGGTGGTGGACAACAAGAACGAGCCGCGCGAATTGATGTCGGCCATGAGGTCGTAGCGCTTCATGCCGATCTGATCACTGGGAGTCAGATCCAGCGCGCTGGCGTTGTTCACCACGATGTCGATGCCACCGAACTGCCCGACGGCCTTCGCCACCGCGGCATGCACTTGGTCGTCGTCGCGGATGTCTCCGACGATGGGCAGGGCATTCCCACCCGCCTGCTCGATGGCCCGCGCCGCGGTAAAGATCGTGCCCGGGAGTTTCGGGTGCGGATCAGCCGTTTTGGCGATCAGCACAATGTTCGCGCCCAGCGCTGCCGCCCGCAACGCGATTGCTTCACCGATCCCCCGGCTGCCGCCAGACATGATGAGGGTCCGCCCGCGCAGGGATCCTTCGTTTGATTGTTGAGGGTCGTTGGTAGTCAACGAAATTCGAGTCCTTCCCGGTTGAGGTGGTCTGCCTCGTTGATCGACACAATCTCTCGATGCCCGTTGGCCAGGGCGTGGATCCGGGTCACCGAGGTGTAGGTCGGCTGGGTGAAGAAGCTGCGCGGCGCGCCCAGAATGTGCGCCAGATAGACGTTGATGACGCCGCCGTGACAGACCACCGCTGCCCGTGCGTTCTCATCGGTGGCGGCAATCACGTCCTCGACGCCCGCGATGGCCCGCTCGGTGAACGCCACCGGGTCAAAGGTATTGACCCCCAGCCGCCCCGAGTTCATGTCCGCCCACAGCAGGCGGCGGTCGGTGTAGCCGTCGAGGTCTACCCCGTAGCTGGTCCAGCCCCGGTCCAGTTCGGCCAGCCGTTCGTCGACGGTCAGCGGTAGCGGCAGCTGGTCGGCCACGATCTGCGCGGTCTGGTGGGCACGGCGCATCGGGCTGCTCACCAGCCGGTGGACCTCACCGTGCCGCCCGGCGACGAGGGCCCCGGCCAGGCGTCGTGCCTGAATCAGGCCGTCCTCGTTGAGGTCCGGGTCGGCCCCGTCACCGTCGCCGTCGCCGTCGACGACGTGGAACGGGCGGGCATGCCGGATCAGCAGCAGTTCCACCTCAGCGCACACTCACCGCGTTGACGACGTTGCGCAGCGCCGCGACCGAATGCCAATCCAGGGCGGCCGCACAGTTGCGCTGCAGGAGCGCAAGAATCAGCGCGTTGACCACCTCGGTGTCAGGCAAGACATCAATCGCGGCGAGGGAGATGAACAGTCCGCTGAGCAACTGGATCTGATAGTCCGACACCGCAGTCGCCAGGTCATAGCCGCCGGCCCGCTCGTTGTACACCTCGACGTAGCGACGGATGAGGTCCATCTCGTGCTCGCTACGCAGGTCGGCGTCGATGCTGCCCGACATGAAGTAGCCGACGTCATACATCGGATTGCGCACGCCGGTGACCTGCCAATCGATCAGCACCGCCGACGGCCCGTCGGGACCTTCCTCAAACAGCACGTTGTCCACCCGCGGATCGCCATGAGTGAAGCTCCATCGCTGTTGTGGCAGCAAATGCCAATTGCGAACGAGGTCAGCGGCTTCATCAATAACTTCGAGCGCTTCGGCGGGCAACATGTCGGCGAAGCGAACGAGGGCGGCATCGGCGCCAGCGCGGGCCGCAGTCGACCAGTAGTCGCAGACATCGGCGAGCCTAATCATCCACTCGGGCGCTGAGTCCGGCGAGATCGGATCGAAGGCCGAGTGCACCCGCGCCAACTCGACGAGTACGGCTTGAGCTTGATCGACCGTGCTGCCAGCCGCCTGATTACCCGGTATCGTCGACCCGGTGAGGTCTTCGGTGACGAGGTTGATGTTGGTCTCGTCGCCAGCCACCCAGTACGCCAACGGGATTCGTCCGGCTCTGCGCTCACCGATCGCCCGGAACGCCCCTATCTCGCGGTGATAGGCCCCGCTGTGCAACCCGTGCGCATGCGCACCGGGGTCGCTGGGTTTGAGCTTGACGACGACCGAGGATGGCGCGCCACCGGGGGCGGCGTCATAGGTGATCGCCACCCGCACACAGTCACTGACGTTGCCCGCACCGATCGGCTCAGCCGACACGGCCCGCACCATCGCATCGGGCAGGCCGGAGTGCCGCAGCACCGACTGCACCCAGGCCGGGGTGATCTGCGCGGTCCCGTCGATCACGGCAGGCTCGGGGGACAATGATGGTGCGTTCATGACCAGGATCCTTCGAAGTAGTTGGAGTTCCACACATCGGTGATGAGACCCTCGCTCACCTGGAAGATCTCGATGCCGCAGAGTTCTTCGCCGGTGGCGAGCCGCTTCGCATTCCAGGTGAGACTCGCGTGGGAGTCGTCGCCGAACAGGGTGACGACAGTGAACTTGGGGTCGTGCGCGGCCAGGTCCTTCTCGATCCGGGCGATCTGCTCGGCGCGGGTCAAGGTGACGATCCCGTCGGCGCTATGCCTCGCTAGCGGCTCGCCGCAGATCTCGTTGACCACATCAACATTGCCGTCGTTATACAGCTCGAACAGATAGCGACGCACGACGGCAACCGCGCTGAGTGTCATGTCAGTACCTCGTCGAGATCGTTGTGAACCGCGAAGGCGGTGACCGTCGAAGCCAATTCGCCGGGGGTGGACCCGTGCAGAATCACCCCGTCGACCCCGAGGTCGAATTGGCCGCGCACCAGCTCGGCGCATCGTTCAGCCGAGCCGGTGGCCGCGCACTCCAACCACTCGGGCGGGATCACTTCTCGCAACGCCTCAAACGTCGCCGTGTCACCCACTGCATCGGCCCATCCGGGCAGACTCTGGACGACCTCAGATTGGCGGAACCGCTCGAGTTGCGCAGGATCCCACCTGTTCGTGCGAACCAGCAGATCGCCATAGACCTGCAGGTAGGTGGAAATCCGACCCACGGTCTTCTTCAAGAAGGTCTGCTCGTCGACGTCGTCGCAGACCGACGCGAAGCAGGACCACACTTTCACCGCGTCAGGGTCGCGCCCGGCCTTCTCGGCGGCCTGTTTGACCTCGCCGACCACCCGCGCGGTGGTCTCTTCGGAGAAGAAGGTGTGCAGTACCACCATGTCGTAGGCCCGGCCGGCCATCGCCAATGTGTCAGGCCCAAAGGCCGTGGTGCACAACGGAATGTCCTCGTCGAAGGTCGGGTCAAGTCTCACCGCGGGGAAGTCCCCCAGCGGGCCGTGGTAGTCGGTCACCGTCTCGCCGCGCCACAGCAGACGCATCAGTCCGGCAAACTCTTCGAGTTGGGCGGTCGTGGTCTGCGCCAGGCCCATCGCCGCGATCTGCGGGCGAAGACCGCGCCCGACGCCAAGAGCGAACCGACCACCGGTAAGTCGATGCATAGTGGTGGCGAATGCTGCGGTAATAGCTGGATGACGGGTATTGATGTTGGTTGCCGCAGTGGTGATGCCGATCCGGTCGGTGACCGCGCCAGCCGCCCCGGACAAGGCGCAGGCCTCCTTGACGTTCAACCGCTCGGAGATGAAGGCCTGCCCCAACCCGAGTTCCTGCGCCAACGCCAACTCGGCGAACATCTCACGCGGATCGGTGACATGTCCACCCAAGGTGTAGAACCCGAGTTGGTCGAGTCCGACGACGGTCCCGGAGGCAACTGTCGTCCCGGTCGTCAACGACTTAGGCATGGGCGAACCCCTGCCGCGCGACGGTGTCCACAATCGCGGCCAGACCATCATGGTCACGCGCATGCGCGAGCGCATTCGCGACCATCGATACGAACAAGTCGTCGCCTCGATCGCTACGCGCCACCAGCATTGCTGCGGCCACCCCGATCACCAAGTTCTGAAAGGTACCGATCGGGTAGTCACGCAGGAGGTCAGTCATCGAATAGTCGGTGATCCCCTGGGCGACCAGCTCGCCGTGATAGCGCTCCAGCAGGGCACCTTCGTGCTCGCGTCGCATCGCCGGCGATAGAGCCCCCCCGATGAAGTAGGCGATATCCACGGTCCCCGGCGCGAAGATCACCGTCTGCCAATCGAGAACTGCCAGCGGCACTTTCCCGTCGAGCGCGTCGAACAGAACGTTGTCGGGGCGGAAGTCGCCGTGCTGCACGGTGAACGGGATGGTTCGCAGTGCGGCGTAGTAGTCAGCGATGTGATCGGTGAACGCCTGCCCCAACTCGATGTCGTCGGGCGCTAGGCGATCGCGGTACCGCTCGACGAAGCCGGACCACCATCCGGGCATCATCTCAATGAACCGGGCCCAATAGGTGTCGGAGATGTCGAGCCAGGCATTGCCTTTCAGTTCCACCGAACCCCAGAAGGGTGCGTGGATGTGCGCGGCCTGTTCGACCGCTGCCCCCACTTCCTCGACCGTGCACCCGCGGAGTTGATCGCCGGGTCGGGCCGGGCTCAGATCCTCGAGGAGAAGCACGAATTCGGTGTTGTTCGAGTCGATCTCGGCATGGTGGCAACGGGGTACCCGGACGGACAGCCGCGGTGCGATCTCCTGATAGAAGCGAACCTCACGCAGGTAGTTCAGCTCCGAGCGGCCAGCCGCGCGGCTTTGCTCCTTCGCCGAGCTCGTCTTCGCGACGAAGGACGCCGGTGCGGCGGTGTCCCCGGAGTAGCAAACGCGTGTCTGAATGCTGTCGGCCACCTGACCGGTCCCGATGGGCTCGGTCCCGATCGAGATAACGCTGACCGTCGGGTCGATGATCCCGCTCTCGTGCAGAATGCGGTCGAGCCACTCTGGGCACAGGTCGGAGGCGTGCATCTGGTTCTCCTCCCCGCTCAGGCCACCGTGACTGCGCCGGTCGTGCCGTTGACCTCGATGAAGGATCCATCGACGATGCGCTTGGTGGCGTCGGTGGCCGAGACCACGCAGGGAATACCAAGTTCACGGCTAACGATCGCGGCATGGGAGAACGGCGCGCCCACGTCGACGACGACAGCGGCCGCCGTCACGAACAGCGGCGTCCACGACGGGTCGGTGATCGGTGCGACGAGAACGTCGCCCGGCTCCAGTGCCGATGGGTCATCGGGGCTGGTGATGACGCGTGCTCGCCCGCGTGCGGTGCCGGCACAGGCCGGGACACCGGTGATGGTCTCGCCACTGGTCACCGCGGTGGTGCTGACATCCGATCGCTTCACCCACTCCGAGATCGGAGGCGCGGAGCCGTCGACGACGAACGGTGGCACCAGGTCGAATAGTTCGAGGTAGACCTGTTCCCGCTCAATGAGTGTGGCCCGGTAGGACGCAGGATTGGCGATGAAGTCGTCGAGTTCCTCGGCGAAGAGCATGAACACTTGACGGGCGTCGGCAATCACGCCCTCGGCGGCGAATCGTCGGCCTAGTTCCAGCGCTGGCAGCCGCAACTCATGCATCAGCATGGCGGCGGTGGTGCGGCCGCGCTCGCGGCCCCGCATCCACAGCGCTGAGGCGTTGAGGACGGCTTCGAATTGCGCGGATGCCTCCGCATCAGCAGCGAGCATCGCGCGGATTTCCGTCGCCGCGGCATCGCGTTCGGCAGATTTCGCCGCCGCTTTGCCGGTGGGCGCCTGCGAGTCGTCGACGGCGCGCATCCGGTCGATGGCCGCCAGCGCGACATCGGGGTCAACGCCCCAGGTGATCGCACGAATCTCCCACTCGGATGGGCCACGGAAGTCCCACTCGGCCAGGAAGGCGTCCAGCGCGGCGGTGAACGTCTTCACCGACTCGGCATCACTGGCCTGCAGTCGCGCATAGAGTCCCTTGACGCCGCCGTCGAAGATGGCCGCCACAGCCGGTTTCTGGGCAGCGCGGCTCAGCTCCCACATGCCCAGCGACGGTCCGGCCGAGTCCACGTTGCCCAAGCCGGCCACGAGCACCAGGGCCTGTTCGGGTTTGCCGACCGCGTCGGCGAGTTGCGCGATGGCACCCAGTCCGACGCCTGACTTCAGGCTTGCCTCGATGTGGTGTTTGAACAGCCGACGCAGCAGGGTTTCAAAGGATTTCATCCGAGTGACCAGTTCGGCGTTGCTCAGTGCCGAGAGGTCGGGCCGGTCGCGACGGATTTGATCGACCTCGACGCGGTCGGTGTCGTAGGCCGCAAGGTCGGTGGCGCCGAGGACCTGTTCGGCGAGCCACTGTCCCGCCTTGGCCTCGAACTCCGGGTTCTCGTCGAAGTCGCGACGCTCGCTCTCATAGCTGGGGATGCCGGGCATGTCGCCGAAGTATTGGAGATCGACTGCCTCGGCGCTCATGCCCGGGACGCGGACACCAAACAGTCGCATGAGCGACATGTTGATGTAGAGGTAGCTACCAAATCCCGGCAACACATTGAAGGCGACCTGATCGTCATAGAGGTCGTCGTCCCAGACGCCGCAGGCGACGAACGCGTCCCGCCAGCCTGGCTCGAGGGTGTGCTGGAAGCCTAGCGAGGCGTTCAGCGGAGTAATCGGGTCGGGAAAGATCTCGCCGACATTGGCCCGCGAGTAGAGCGGGAATACCTTCGAGGGCTCGTCCATCAACGGCCAGGTGCTCATTGCTGTCTTCTTCCGTTCCATGCCCTCAAGGTGGGGCTGCGGTAGCTGGAGGATCGTCGCGCGAGGGTCAAGCAGCGAATCTCGTTAGCGAACGCTCTGTCACATTTATATGTGAGCTACGACACCCTGTCAAGGGTATTGGTGGTCAATTTTCTGGGTTTACCAGCACTATGGACATCTGGACCATTTCCAATACTGGACAACTACGTGATCGATCAGTCACTATCGAAAGCAGTGAACAGGTGACGACGGGAGACCACCATGCGGATTCTGGTGACCAACGACGACGGCTACGACGCTGCGGGGCTCGTCGCCATCGCCGCCGCGCTCGTCGCCGCCGGCCATGAGGTGACCGTCGCGGCACCGACCTCCGACCGCAGCGGCAGTGGCAGCGCCCTGGGATCAATCGAGGACGGGACGCTCATCGGCTTCGATGCCCTCACACTGCCGGCCCTGGGGCCGTCGGTGCCGGTGTACGCCCTGGACTGCCCACCGGCACTTGCCGTCCTCGCCTCCTGCTCCGGCTCCTTCGGCCCCGCGCCCGAACTCGTCGTCAGCGGGGTGAATCCCGGACACAACACCGGGCGCTCGATCCTGTTCTCATCGACGGTGGGGGCCGTGCTCGCCGCCCAGGTCGCCGGGATCGGCGGTCTGGCGATCAGCTGCGGGTTCGCCCCCCACCACCGGTTCAACACCGCGGCGCGCGTAGGCGGCGAACTGGTCGACTGGATGATCACCGCGGGCGCCACCGGGCTGACCCTCAACGTCAATGTTCCCGACACCGACTACGCGCAGCTACGTGGCGTACAGGTCACCACATTGGGCCGGGGCAGCATGTTCTCCCTGCACACCAGCCGACATGAGGCCGCGGTCGAACTACACCGCCGCGAACGTCACAGCGGATTCCGCAGCGGCACCGACGGCGCTGCCGTCGTCAACGGATACGTGTCAGTGACTGCCCTAAGCGGCATCGCCGGCGTCGCGGAACCCCTGCTAGCGCCCGACGCCGACGAGCCGATCTCCCAGTTCCTCAGTCCGCCGAACCCTCGTATTCGTCGGCCTCGTCCCGTTCCCGTGGAGTGGTGAGGGGCGCGCACTGCGGTCGGTTGCGGTCCAGTTCACCGAGCGCCGCCAGCCACGCGTCGCTGATCTCCCAGACGTCGGGCACGTTGTCCGGGCAGCCGACGACTCCCAGCCCGAAGTGACCGTCGTACGAGACCGCCGTCAGGTTGACGTTCATGTCTTGGAACAGCGGGCCGAACGGGTAGATCCCCTCGAGGCGGGCGCCGCCGAGCCACAGCGGGCCCCGCGGACCTGGAATGTTGGAGAAGCACGCGTGGAAGAACGGCGGCCGCAGCGGCGCCACCAGGTCGAGTACATAGGTGCTGGCTGCCATCCGCAGCAGCGTCGGCGGCACCAGCTGCACCAGGTCGACGACGTCCACCGTCGGCCCGTTGGCGCCGCGACCAGACTTCACCCGGTTGGTGGCCTGATGGATCACCGTCAGCCGCTCCACCGGATCAGGGAGGAACACCGGCAACCGGACCAACGCCAGACTCCAGCTGTTGAATGCGTCATCGTCGGCGCTGCGCGTGGAAATCGGCACAAAGACCTGCAGCGGCCCATCGGGGACGGTGTCGTGGGCCAGCAGCCACTGCCGCAGGGCGGTGGTGCAAGCGGCAATGAAAACGTCGTTCACGGTGACGCCGTAGGCCGCGCCGAGATCGCGCATCCGGTCGAGTTCCACCTCGGCGTAGGCGCTGTTGCGGCGTTCGCTGATCGGCCGGTTCAGCGGGGTGTCGGCCGGGGCCGCGCGCAGGCGCGGGTCGGTGTCGATCTCGCCGCCGCGCAGACGGCGCAGGGGTGCGGCGGCCATCGACAGCAGACGCTCGGCGACGGCCCGCCCCAGCTGCGGGGTGCCGCGGCCGACGACCCGCGCCGCCCCGGCCACGTTGCCCGCCGATTCGGCGAGCCAGTCGGCCAACAGGTCGCCGGTGCCCGGCAGCGGTGCGGCAGGTCCCGGCTCCGGGTAGTCCGGGTCGTGGTCGGGGTCGGTGGAGAGCAGGGTGGGCAGCAGCCGGTTCACTGCCCCGACGCCGTCGGACAAGGCGTGCGAAAACTTGACGGCCAGGGCAAGCCGGCCGTCGGCTAGTCCTTCGATCACCCAGGCTTCCCACAGTGGTTTGTCGTGCCCGAGCCGGTGCCGGTGGATTTCGTCGATCAAGGCGGCCACCTGCCGCGGGCCGCCGGGGGCTGGGACCGCGAGGCGTTGCAAATGCTTGTGGACGTCGAAGTCCGGGTCGTCGACGAAGACCGGCTGTCCCAGGCGCAGCGGCTTGTGTACCAGGCGGAGCCGGACCAGCGGATTGCGCGGGAGCCGCTCGGCGAGCAGCGCATAGAGGTGGTCGGCGTCGAACCCGGGCCCGGCCGGCCGCGGATCCACCAGCAGCAGCGCGGTGATATGGATGTTCATCGGCCCCGCTTCGGCGTTCACCGGAATCGCATCCATGCCCGTGAGTCGTTCCATCTCGTTCCCTCTGATAGTCGTGAACCTGCGGAGAAGTCGATCATGATCCGGCCGCGCCGTGGACCGAATCGGGCGATCACACCCACCCGCTGAGGTGGTGTGAAGCGCCTACTGTTCTAGTCAAGAAGCTGCAGTGACGTCCAGGAGGAACCTTCACCATGCGCACCGACATCGAGTTCCAATCCCACGACACCACCTGCCGGGGGTGGCTCTACCAACCCACTCGCGAAGCCGGATCGTCGCCGCCGCCCATCATCGTGATGGCGCACGGCCTCGGCGCGATCAAGGAGATGCGGCTGGACGCTTTTGCCGAGCGCTTCTGCGACGCCGGATACGCCTGCCTGGTATTCGACTACCGACATTTCGGGGCCAGCGACGGCGAGCCACGCCAGTTATTGTCGATCAGCCGGCAACTGCAGGATTGGGCATCGGCCATCGCGTACGCGCGACAGTTGCCCGACGCCGACGGCTCGCGGGTGGTGTTGTGGGGCAGTTCGTTCGGTGGTGGGCATGTGATCGTCGCCGGCGCCCGGGACGGCAAGGTGGCCGCGGTGATCGCCCAGTGTCCGTTCACCAGCGGTATCGCCTCGGTGCTCGCCATGGAGCCGCTGGTCGCGGCTAAGGTGACCGCGCGCGGGATTGCGGACATCGCCTCGTCGGTACTGCGCCGCGATCCGGTGCTGGTGCCGCTGGCCGGCGAACCGGGCACGACGGCGCTGATGACCGCGCCGGATGTGGTGCCCGGCTATCTGTCTCTCGTTCCGCCCGGCGCACCGTTCGTCAATCAGGTGTCCGCCCGGATCGGGCTGGCGATCCCCGCGCACTCCCCGACCCGCTGGCTCAAGAAGACCACGGTGCCGACGCTGGTATGCGTGTGCGACCACGATTCAGTGGCACCGGCCGGCCCCACCCGTCGTGCGGCTAAGCGCAATCCGCAGGTCACCGTCGACAGCTACGATGAGGGGCACTTCAGCATCTATGTCGGTGACGCCTTCGAGCAGGTCGTCGCCGATCAGCTCGCCTATCTGCACCGCACCGTCCCGAACTGACGACGATCCGCCGGGCCCCGCGAAACTGCGCGAGCCGGCCGACCTGATCGCCTGCGACCGGCGACCTAACCTTCGTCGGCCTCGTCCCGTTCCCGTTGAGCGGTGAGCAAGAGGTCTTGGTGCAGTTCCATCCAGACGTCGTGATAACTGTCGGACATCGGCCGTGCGAATGCCGCGCGGTCGCCGTCCTGGATCCGACTCAGCGCCGCAGCCAGTCGGGCAGGATACCGGCCGAGGCGAGCCACGGCCTCGCCTGCGGGTGACAACACAGCGATCACCCGCTCGTGAATGGCACCGAGGTCCGCGATGACCGCCGCGTCGTAGTCGGGATCAGAGTGATCGTTCGGGTTGCCGGCCGCATCCAGTTGCCATGCCGCGCACACCCCCTTGAACGCCGAATTCACCGGCAGGAAGGCCGCGTACACCTCCTCGACCCGGCCACGTGCCGACGGCGCCAGCGGTGAATCCCGCCCGAGCTCCTCGTAGGCGGACTTGCCTTCCGCGGTGATCATGGTCCCGCTCATCCGGGGGGTCTCCCGGCGCACGACCAGCCCCTCGCCGGTGAGCACACCAACCAACGAGGAGACGTCGCGCGCGGTCAAGCCCGTCATCGCGATCAAGAAGTCGTCGGTCGCCAAGCCTTTGACCTTCAGCGCGTGGAGCAGTTCAAACCGATCGGTTGTTGTTGACATCATGACGTTTCCTTCACTGGTGGGGGATGTGCGTACGAGCTGAGGGGTGTGCGAAGCGCGCGTGCAACGCGGCCTTGTCGAGTTTTCCGGTGGGCAGTCGCGGGAGATCGGTGGTGAACTCGACGATGCGCGGCACTTTGAAGCCGGCAATTCGTCCCCGGCAATGCTCAATCAGTTCGGCCGGTTCAGCGTGGTGACCGGCCCGGAGTTCGACGACGGCCTTCACGTTCTCACCGAACTCCGGGTCGGGCACACCGACGACCCCGGCATCCGCGACGGCCGGATGCTCGCTCAGCGCGGCTTCAATCTCCTCGGGGTAGATGTTCACCCCGCCGGAGATGATCATGTACCCGGCACGGCCGAGCAGATAGAGGAAGCCATCCTCGTCGACACGGCCGAGGTCGCCCATTTCCTTCAGCTGCGGACCAGTCGCGGCCGAGTCGCCACCTTTGACCGCCTCGAAGCAAACGGTTCCCGTTTCGCCGACAGGCACCTCGACACCCTCGTCGTCGACGATGTGAATCCGGGTGTTACCCAACGGCTTTCCCACCGACCCGGAATGAGCGCGAACATCCTCTGGTGCGATGTAGGTGTGGCCGTAGCCCTCCGAAGCGCCGTAGTACTCGTGCAGGATCGGCCCCCACCAGTCCGCGATCGCGGTCTTGACGTGGGGCGGACAGGGCGCACCGGAGGTGAATGCGGCGCGGTGGGTGGGCGAAAGTGCGATGGACTCGCGCTGCGGCAGTCGGAGCAACCGAATCAGCATGGTCGGCACCCACTGCGAATGGGTCACGCCATAGTCGACGATGGCCGACATGGCCGCGGCTGCGTCGAAGCGCTCCATACACACGACTGTGCCGCCGGCCGCCAAGGTGATGAGCGCAAAGGTGAACGGCGCGGCATGGTAGTTCGGCGCCGGCGAGAGCAGAACCGTGTTCTCGTCGATACCCAGTCGGTGCACCAGATCCGAATGCCGCGGTGGCGCCTGGGCCGGATGCACGCCCAGCAGCGGTTGAACGAAGCGCTTCGGCCGCCCGGTGGTCCCGCCGCTGAACAACACGCGGGCCCCGAGTAGCTCGTCGGCGAGTGGTTCGGCGGAGACGTCCGCGACGGCGGTGGCGAGGTCGGTGCATCCTGGCGCCGGGCCGTCGACGCTTATGACGGTGGGCTTCAGCTCGCCGCGGGCCAGTGCTGCGACGGCGACCGCGGCCATTCCGGTGCTGGTGACAACAGCGGTCGGTGCGGCTTGCGCCAGCAGCGCGGCGAGCTCGGGCACCGCCAGGTGCCAGTTGACCGGTGTCACGTAGACACCGCTGCGCATGCCGGCGGCGACGGCCACCGGCCACCAGATGTTGTTCTCCATCACGATGACCACCGCGTCGCCGGGCCGAACCCCGTGGTGCCACCAGAACTGGGCCAGTCGGTTGGACTCGGCATCGAGTTCGCCATAGCTGAGGCGCTGTCCTGATCCGGCCATCACATAGGCCGGCCGCTCGGGATGGCCGCGGGCGATGCTGGGTGGATACACGATTCCCCTTATTGTGAATGTCTGGTCACATACATGACCAGGGGATTTGGCCTTAGGACTCGATTAATTCAGCAATATTAGCGCTTGCATGTGGTTTACACCACACCCTAGACTATGCTTTAGTGACTAGACAGTCACAAATTGAGGCAAGCAGGGAGCTGACATGAGTACCGCCGAAACCATCGATCTGATGGACCTGGAACCGTTCACCGCCGGTACCGATCATGCCCTCTTCGCCCGGCTCCGCGACGAGGATCCGCTGCACTGGAATGCTGAGCCCGACGGCCCGGGATTCTGGTCGGTCACCCGCTACGAGGACGTCAAGGCGGTGGCCGCCAACCACGAGGACTTCACCGTCACCGAGGGTACTCAGATCGCCAGCCGCCGGGCCGAGGGCGAAGCGGCCCGCAGCATCCACCACGTCGACCCGCCCGAGCACTCGAAGCTACGCGGCATCGTCACACCGCATATCCGGCCGACAAAAATCAAAGGCCTGGAAGCCGACATCATCAGGGTGGTCGACGAGTTACTCGACACCGCTATCGCCGCCGGCGAAGTCGATTTCGTCGCCACCGTCGCCGCACAACTGCCACTCGTCATGATCGGCCGCCTGCTCGGCGCCCCCCTGGCCGACTGCCCGAACCTGCTGCGGTGGACCAACCAGATGGCCAGCGAAGACCCCGACTACTCGGAGGGTCCCGAGACCGCCGTGCGTGCGCGCGACGAGGTCTTCGATTACTTCCGCCAGCTGGAGAAGCTGCGGCAGCAATGCCCGGCCGACGATCTGGTGTCGGTCCTGGTCGTCGCCGAACTCGACGGCGCACCCCTGAGCCGCGGCTATCTCGACGCCTATTACCTGATCATGATGGTCGCCGGCAACGAAACCACCCGCAACCTGCTGTCCGGCGGCGTCGCCGTCCTTGCCGAGCAGCCACGGTGGTGGGAGGTGATGCGCGAGGATCCGGCAACCATCCGACTGGTTGTCGAAGAAATGCTGCGCTGGGTGACACCGGTGCTGTGTATGCGACGCACCGCCACCCGCGATATCGAAATGCACGGCAAGACCATCAAGGCCGGCGACAAGGTGGTGATGTGGTTCTCCTCAGCCAACCGCGACGACCGCAAGTTCGACGACGCCGATGTGTTCATCGGCGATCGCCGGCCCAACGAACACCTCGGATTCGGCTGGGGCGCGCACGCCTGCCTGGGCGCACAGCTGGCCCGGATGGAAGCCCGGGTGTTCTTCACCCGCGTGATCGAACGAGGCCTCGAGATCAACGTAATGGACCCACCACGCCGATTGCAGTCGAACTTCTTCCGCGGCATCAAAACGCTCCCGGTGACCATCAGAGAGTCGAAATGACCTTGACGCCAACACTTCCCACCAACGTGAGGGCCCCCGCCGCCTTGATCGGCGAGCGCCGGATTACCGGCAGCGGTGAACTCATGGTGACCAACCCGTACACCGGCACCCAGCTCGGATCGGTTGCGGTGGCCGATGCCGATCTCGTCGACGAGGCGATCCGCGTCGCCGAATCGGCACTGGCGGCCTGGTCGCGCACCGCGCCCGCGCAACGTGCCGCGACACTGCGTCGCACCGCCGACCTGGTCATCGAGCGGGGTGCAGGCATCGCCGGCACCGTCACCGCCGAGATGGGCATGCCGATCACCATGGCCCTGGCGACGCAGCGCGACATGCCCGCCGCGGTGCTGCGGGCCATGGCCGCGGCGATCGAAGCCTTCCGCTGGTCCGAACCGGTCGACGGGGCCGAACTCCACCGGGTGCCGGCCGGAGTGGTCGCCGCGATCACGCCCTGGAACATGCCGGTGCACCAAATCGTCGCCAAGGTCGCCGCCGCACTGGGCGCGGGTTGCCCGGTGGTACTCAAACCGTCGGAGGCCACCCCGTACGACGCCGAACTGATCCGCGGCTGCTTCATCGACGCCGGGGTACCCGCCGACGCCTTCGCCATCGTGAACGGCACCGGCCCCATCACCGGCGCCGCGCTGACCGGCGCCCCGGGGATCGCCCACATCTCGTTCACCGGTTCGGTTCGCGCCGGTCACGCCATTGCCGCCGCGGCAGCCACCACACTGACGCGCACGACGCTCGAGCTCGGCGGAAAGTCCCCGGCCGTGGTGCTTCCCGACGCTGACCTGGCGAGCGTGATCCCCAGGGTCTTCGCCTCCGGGCTGGTCAATTCCGGGCAGGCCTGCAACGCCACCACGCGTCTGGTATTGCCCGCGGCCGCCGCGGGCGACGCCGAGCGCCTCCTCGTGCAAGCGGCCCAGCAAGTCCGATTGGGCGACCCGGCCGACCCGGGCACGACCCACGGTCCGCTGTCCTCCCTGGCGCACACCGAACGCGTCCTGTCCCAGCTCGGCCGGGCCCGCACCGACGGGGCCCGCTTCGTGGTCGGCACCGGAACCCGCGAAAGCGCCACGGTCTCCGACTGCTTCATCGCGCCGACCGTGCTCGCCGATCTGCCCGCAACAGCCGCGGCCGTGCGCGAAGAGATCTTCGGCCCGGTACTGGTCATCCAGTACTACGACGACGAGGCCGACGCCATCCAGATCGCCAACGACACCGAGTACGGGCTGTCCGCCGAAGTCTGGTCCGCCAGCGGCGAACATGCCCGCGAGGTCGCGCGCGAACTGGAGGTCGGGCAAGTCAAGATCAACGGTGTGCGCACCCGCGAACGCCCGGCGGTGCCCTTCGGCGGGATGAAGAACTCCGGCTACGGCCGCGAGCTCGGTGCCGTGGGCCTGGCCGAGTTCACCGAAATCATGGCGGTGATGTCATGACCGCCGCTGCCACGATCATCGTCACCGGCGGAGCCTCGGGAATCGGACTCGCCGTGGTCGGCCGCATCCTTGACGCCGACCCGTCGACGACGGTCCTCGCGCTCGACCTGGCCGACTGCCCCGACCGGCGCGCCCACTCGTTGCACTGCGACCTCGCCGACCTCGATGCGATCGCCGCGCTGGAATTGCCGGCGCACGTCGACGGCCTGGCGAATGTGGCCGCCGTGCCGGGCACCGCCCCGGCGGCGAAGGTTCTCGCCGTCAACGCGGTAGGCCTGCACGCCCTCACCTTCCGGGTGCTCGAACGCATGCGGGCGGGCGCGGCGATCGTGAATGTGGCCTCGGTCGCCGCACACCGCAACACCGCACCGGCCGACCAGGTCGCCCGCCTGGCGATGGCCCGCACCGATGCCGACCGCGCGCAGTGGCTGGCCGACAACCCGATCGGCGGTCCGGCCGCCTACGACACCTCCAAACGTGCGCTCCTCGAGTGGACGGTAGCCCTGTCCGCGGCACTGCAGCCGCGTGACATTCGCGTCGTATCGGTGAGCCCCGGCCCCACCGAGACCCCGATTCTCGTCGACTTCACCGCGTCGATGGGCGCGGAGGCCATGGCCCGGTCGGCGGCCACCGTCGGACGCCACGGCAGGGCCGCCGAATCGGCTGCCGCCGTCGCCTTCTTGCTGTCGAAGGACGCGTCCTGGATCAACGGCGTCGACATCCCCGTCGAAGGCGGACTGTTAGCAGCCCGCGCGGCCGCAGACTCACCCATCACGCTGGAAGGGCTCTCCTCATGACTATCCCCCTGGTCGTCGCGCTTGACGGCACCGCCCCCGCAGACCGAGAACTGCTCGGCGGCAAAGCATTCAGCGTCAACGGCATGCGCGCACTCGGCCTGCCGGTGCCGCCCGCCTTCGCCATCACCACGCCGGTGTGCGGCCAGTTCCACGCCCGCGGCGGCCAACTCCCCGATGAGGTGTGGGCGCAGGTTCAGACGGCGATGGCGCAGTTGGAGCGCGATACCGGCCGCACCTTCGGGGCCGGACCAAACCCGCTGCTGGTGTCGGTCCGCTCGGGGGCCGCCCAATCCATGCCCGGGATGATGGACACCGTGCTCAACCTGGGGTTGACACCGGCCGTCGTCGGCGAACTTGCGGCCGCCACCGGCGACCGGGCCTGGGCGCAGGACACGTGGTCGCGCTTCTGCAGCGGGTACGGCGAGATCGTGCTCGCAGATCCCGATGCGGCGCCGCCGGCCGATCCGTACGACCAGCTGCGCGAAGCCATCGCGGCCGTCTTCGGGTCGTGGACGAACGAGCGGGTCGCCGCCTATCGCCGCCGTCACAAGCTGGGCGACGGCGGCGGTACAGCAGTCACGGTGCAGGCCATGGTCTTCGGCAACCGCGACGACGACTCCGGCACCGGTGTGCTGTTCAGCCGTGACCCGGCCACCGGGGTCCCCGAGTTGTTCGGCGAATGGCTGACCCGCGCGCAGGGCGAGGATGTGGTCTCCGGTGAGCGCACCCCGGAAACCCTCGCACAGTTCCAGGCACACAGCCCGCAGTTGTATGTCGAGCTCGAACGCATCGCCGGGATTCTCGAAGCTGAGTTGCGTGATCTCGTCGACATCGAGTTCACCGTCGAAAGCGGACGGCTCTACATGCTGCAATGCCGCCGGGGCAAACGATCCGGACGCGCTGCGGCCCGCATCGCCGTCGACCTCGTCAACGCCGGGACGATCTCGCAAGCCGAAGCGCTGGAGCACATCAGTGTCGACCACGCCAAGGCCTTGGCCACCGACGGCAGCGTCACCAGTGGTGCCGAGGTGCTCGCCACCGGCACCGGAGCCAGTCCGGGCGTGGCCACCGGCGTCGTCTACACCGACACCGACGAGGCCTGCGCCGCCGCCGCCGAGGGCGTCGGCGTCGTGCTTGTCCGGCCGTCGACCTCACCAGTCGATGTGCCCGCCATGTTCGAGTCCTTGGCGGTGGTCACCGAAGTCGGCGGCGCCACCTCGCACGCCGCGCTCGTGTGCCGCGAAATCGGTGTGCCCTGCGTGGTGGGCTGCGGCGCCGGCCTGACCCGCCGGCTGGCTGGGCAGACAGTCACCGTCGACGGAGCCACCGGCACCATCTTCGCCGGCGAGGTGGCCGCAATGGACAACGCACCGGACCAGTATCTGCAACAGTTACTCTCGTATCTCGACAATGTTGGCGTCCGCGATCATCCCTTGGTGGAGTACGTTCTGCGCCCTACCGTGACCGAGGGCGCCTCATGAGCACTGCAGACAGCACCGACGGTATCGACGCCGTCTATTCCTCGGCCGGCCTCCTCGACGCCAGCACCATGTCCGCCAAACGGCCCAACAAGCGGGGCGAGCAGACCCGCGACAGGCTGATCGCCGCGGCCGTCGAGTGCTTCACCGAGTACGGGTACACCAAGACCCGCGTCTCCGACATCACCCACCACGCCAATACCGCGCAGGGGAACTTCTACCGCCACTTCACCAGCCTCGACGACATCTTCCTGGCCGCCCTACGGCCGTCGTTGGAGGCGCTTGCCGCATCGCGGATGCGGTTGGACCGCACCCACGGCGAGCTCGCCACCCTCATCGAGGTGAACACCACTTACCTGCAAACCTATGCGCGCAACCGCCACATGCTGCGGCTGCTGCGCGAGGCCTCCGCGGCCAGCGAGAACAAGGGCTTCGCCACCCTGTGGCTCAATCTGCGTGCCGATTTCGTCAAGCGGACCGAACGCTGGCTACGGCGACTCGACGAGAGCGGACAGCTCGAGCCGACAAATCTGCACCTGCTCGCCGAGACTCTCGGCTGCGCCACCGAACAGATGGCCTATGTGCATGTCGGGCTGGCCCCGAGCAGTCCCCGGCGCGAGGAGATCGCCGAGCTGGGGACCGCGCTGGGGGAACTCTGGTTTCGTGCAACCCCGTTTCGCGACCGCCCCGCGATAGCGGGCGAGGAGACGTCATGACCGAGACGCAGAGCCAGGTGGTTACCTCAACCGTCGTCATCCACCTCGACGGCCAGACCTCACGAGTGAGCTGCGGTCCGACGACCCGCCTGCTCGACGCAGTACTCGACGCCGGGCTCGGCGCCCCCTACTCGTGCCGCAACGGCGAGTGCGGAACGTGTATGGCCCGCTTGGTGAGCGGCGAGGTGGACTTCGGATCAGGGGTTGCGCTGGAACCCGACGACTATGCGGACGGGTATCTCCTCATGTGTCAGTCGACCCCGCAGAGCCCCGACATCGAGATCGCCTACGAGTAGGCAGCCTTCAACCCGGCGCCATCAGTGCCCGTACCCGGTCGAGTACATCGGGATAGCGCTGCAGGTGGGACCCACCACCGATGTCGAGGGCGGCTCCGGTCATCCACGCGGTCTGGTCCGAGGCCAGAAAGGTGATGGTCGCCGCGACGTCCTCCGGGGTGCCGGCCCGGCCCAGCGGTGTGTTGTCGAGATAGTCCTGGCGCAAGCCGGGAATGAACCCGACCCCCTCGGTCAGCGGGGTATCGACGAAACCTGGTTGCACCGCGTTCACCCGGACCCCGCGCGGTGCCAATTCGAGTGCGGCGACCTCGACGAGCATCGTCACCCCCGCCTTCGCGGCGCAATAGGACGCCATGCCGGTGCCGGGCTGCCGGGCGTTGAGCGAGGAAACGCAGATGATCGAGCCGCCGTCGACGATGGCCGCGGCGGCGTGTTTGAGGACGAGGAACGTACCGGTCAGGCACACGTCGATCGTCGTGCGCCACGCGGACAGTTCCAGTTCGGCGATCGCCCCGGGAATGGACAGTCCGGCGCAGTTCACGACGACGTCGAGCGGGGCGGACGCAGTCATCACGTCGGCGACCGACTGTTCGACGGTGACGTCGAGTCCCATCGCAGTGACCCCGTCGCCGAATTCGTCGGCAACGGCGGTCGCCGCGTCGACGTTGACATCGGCGACCACGACGTCGCAGCCCTCGAGTTGCAACGCCCAGACCGTCGCCAAGCCGATTCCCGACGCCCCGCCCACGACCAGCGCGGCTCGCCTGCGCGCCGGGATCACTCCGGACCCATCACGACGACGGCCTTGCCGCGCACCTTGCCGTCGTACAGGTCTTGCAGTGCCTGTGGCAGCTGGGCCAATGAATAGGTGGCGTCGACCGGCGGGCGCATACCGTCGGCGATCATCTCGGTCAACTCGTCGTGCAGCATCGCCGGCACACCCGGATGGGTCCGGATGTATTCGCCCCAGGCCGCCCCGACGATATCGATGTTGCGGAACAGGACGCGGTTGAGTTTGACGGTCGGGATCCCGCCGCCGGCGAACCCGATGACGACGTATCGGCCGTCTGGCGCGACGGTGCGCAGCGCGTCGTCGAAGACGTCGCCGCCAACCGGGTCGATGAGCACGTCGACGCCGCCACCGGAGAGGTCCTTGACTTTGGCTCCCCAGCCTTCCGCCAACTGTACGACCTCGTCGGCACCGGCTTCGCGCAACATCGTCTCGGCGCCGGTGCGGTGCACGACGGCGATGACCGTGGCGCCCATCTCCTTGGCGACGCGAATCGACGCCGCCCCGACACCGCCGGCCGCACCAAGAACCGCGACGACTTCGCCGGGCGCGGTGTGGGCGCGTAGTTTCAGGGCGAACAGTGCAGTCTGGAAGTTGATACCCATGGCGGCCCCCTGGGCAAAGCTCAACTCTGCGGGCGCAGGCAGCATCTGCTCTGGCACGGCGACCATTCGCTCGGCAAAGCCACCGATCCCGGCGAAGACCAAGACCTTGTCCCCGACCCGGTATTGCCCCCCTTCGGGCGCCGCGCGCACGACGCCGGCGACCTCGGTGCCCGGCGTGAACGGCAGCGGCGGCCGCATCTGGTAGAGCCCCCGGCTCATGAGCACGTCGGGGAAGCAGACCCCGCAGGCCTTGATGTCGATGAGATACTGCCCGGGCCCCGGCACCGGCTCGTCGACGTCGACGAGCTCGAGCCCGCCCGGACCGGTTTCTTCGCGCAGAACCTGTGCCTTCATAGGCTCACATTACCGCCGGGTGGCCACCGTGGAACCGGTTTGCGCGCCGGATACGATCGGGCCTATGGACACGCCCCGACCCCTCCCGTCGACGCTGAGTCAAGAGCGTCTCGACGTCGCTTTGGCCGCCCCCGGATTTCTCCCCCTCGACGAGGCGCTGGCGCTCCACGAGGCCGCGGGATCGTTTCTGGCGCAACCTGACTCGGTCGGGGTCGGGGTCGAAGTGGGAACCTACTGCGGCAAGTCGACGGTCTTCCTGGGCGCCATTGCGGAGGCGCACGGCGCCTTGCTCGCCACCGTCGACCACCATCGGGGGTCGGAGGAGCACCAGCCGGGCTGGGAGTACCACGACACCTCTTTGGTCGATCCGCACACCGGGACACTCGACACGTCGGCACGGTTTCGCCGGACCATGTTCGATGCGGAGCTCGAACAGACCGTTATCGGGATGATTGCGTCGTCGACCATGGGCGCGCGGATGTGGGGCCGCCCGGCCGACTTCGTCTTCATCGACGGCGGGCATTCCATGGCCGCCGCGCAGGCGGACTTCGACGGCTGGTCCCCGTGGGTGCGCCTCGGCGGCGGACTGTTGATCCACGACGTCTTCCCCGACCCCGCCGACGGTGGGCGCCCGCCGTATGAAATCTACCGGCAGGCCCTGGCCGGCGGTCGATTCGAGGAAGTCTCGGCGCACGGTTCACTGCGGGTCCTGCGGCGGGTCGGCGAGTAACTCCAACACTGTCTGAAGTGGGGTGGCCGAGGGCGCGCGGCCGCCGTCCTGGCCCAGGTGCGACGAAGCCGGCGACGGTGGTCGGCGACCTCCGGCGTCAGGCCAAAACCGGCGCCAACCCGAGTTTGCCGGCGAGCTTCGCCAGGTAGCCCGACGCGCGTTCGACGGAGTCGTCGGGCAGGCCGTACAGGACAGTCGTGACGCCGATCTCGCGCCACTTCGCCAGCTTTTCGGGTACCGGCTTGAAGTCGAGGACGACGATCTGCGGATCACCGGTGCGCCCGGCGCCGGACCAGATCTGCTTGAGCAGTCCGACCGAGTTCTCGATGTCGGTCTCACCCGGAGTGGTGATCCAGCCGTCGGCGCTGCGGGCGATCCAGGTGAAGTTCTTCTCGTTGCCGGCGGCGCCGACGAGGACCGGGATCTGCGCCTGAGTCGACTTCGGCCACGCCCAGCTCGGCCCGAATTTCACGAACTCGCCGTCGAACTCCGCTTCCTCCTGCGTCCACAGCGCCCGCATCGCCTCGAGGTACTCGCGCAGCATGGTGCGGCGCCGCTTGGGCGGCACGTTGTGGTCGGCGAGTTCATCGAGGTTCCAGCCGAAGCCGACGCCCAGGGTGACGCGCCCACCAGAGAGGTGGTCAAGCGTGGCGATCGTCTTGGCCAGCGTGATCGGGTCGGACTGCACCGGCAGCGCGACGGCAGTCGCGAGCCGGATCCGCTCGGTGACAGCAGCCGCGGCGGCGAGCGTCGTCCACGGGTCGAGCGTGCGCATGTAACGGTCGTCGGGCAATTCTGCCGTACCGGTGCCGGGGTGGGCGGTATCGCGGCGAGTCGGGATGTGGCCGTGCTCGGGGACGAAGTACGAGGCGAAGCCGGCCGCTTCGATCAACGGGGCCAGGATCTGCGGCGGCAACCCGCGGTCGCTGGTGAACTGCACGATTCCGAACTCCATCGGGCGCCCTCCTGGGCTGGACGAGGCCCGCTCGCGCTCGCGCTCCCGGTACCTGGACAGGTGTCTAGTTGAGAGAACTGTAACACGTTCTAGTGAAATCCGGGATGGCCCCGTCAGCGGCGCGCAGGCCGGTCCGCCGGCTCAGCGAACGGGCAAGGCCTGACGGATATCGCGGAACACGCCGTTGCCGGCGGAGGCGCGACTGATGGCGTCGACGGCCAGCACGACGGCCGCCGAGGTCCAACAGCTCTTCTCGACGGGCCAGCGCTTGCCGTCGGCATAGACCAGCCCCGTCCAGTAGGACCCGTCTGGATCACGTAGATGGCCAATGTCGTCGATGAGCGTCGTCGCCTCGTCGATGCGCCCGAGCGCCTCCATCGCCAAGGCCAACTCACTGGTCTCCGCCCCGGTAACCCATGGCCGGTGGTCGATACAGCGGATTCCCTTGCCCTCGACGACGAACTCGTCCCACCGCCGGTCGATCAGCGCGTGGGCGCGCTCGTCACGCACCGCACCGCCCAGCACCGGGTAGTACCAGTCCATCGAGTGCGACGACGGCTCGGCGAACACCCCGGGCACAACACCGTTGGCCGTCCCGCCGACATCGGAGAACGCTACGGAGAACGCCCGCGCGAGCCGCCCTTGCGCCGCCGACCAACGGGTCGCACAGCCGTCGGCAGCCACTGCCTCGGCGATCTGCACCGCACAGTCCAGCGAGTGGCCGATGCTGGCGTTGCCGGTCAACAGCGCCTCGTCGAACATGGCGGAGGTCTGCGCGTCGGCCGCCCACCGGAACGCGCCGTCGTCCCGCTGGAACCGGCACACCAGGTCTATTGCCGCCCGCACCGTCGGCCACATCGCCGCAAGGAAGCCGGAGTCCCCAGTCACCAGATGGTGGTGCCAGACGCCGACTGCGATGTAGGCACAGAAGTTGCTGTCAATGTTCGCGTCGACGACGCGGCCTTGTTGAAACTCGATGGGCCACGACCCGTCCGGGCGCTGCGTGCAGGCCGACCACCGATACGCGGCCCGCGCCTCGTCGATGAAGCCGGTGACCGAAAGCGCCATCGCCGACTCGATGTGGTCCCACGGATCGGTCTTGCCGCCCGGGAACCACGGCAGCGCTCCGGACGGCTCCTGCATCGCGGCGATGGCGGCACCGGTCGCGCCGACCTGCTGCGCGTCCAGCAGTCCGGGCACCTCCGGGAGTGGGCGATTCACCGCTACCGGGGCTTTTCCAGATAGAGGACCACCGACTTGCCGATCGCCGGGTTGAGCAGCTTCTCCGCCGTTCGGGTCAGGGCGGGGGCGCGCATCATGTCCCACACCAGCAACTGGTGGTAGCCGCGGACCAGCGGGTTGCGCTCGTTGTCAACGCCCACCGCACACTTGATCCACCAGTACGGCGCGTGCAGTGCATGCGCGTGGTCGGTGCCGGCGACCCGCAGTCCCGCCGCCTCCAGCTTCGTTGCGAGTTCGGATGCTCGGTAGATGCGGACGTGCCCGCCCTCCACCTCGTGATACGCATCCGACAACGCCCAGCACACCTTCTCCGGCCAATACCGCGGAACCGTAACCGCGGCCCGACCGCCGGGCTTGAGGATGCGGACCATCTCGGCAATCGCCGCATCGTCGGCCGGCACGTGCTCAAGAATCTCCGACATCAGCACGAGGTCGAACGTGTCGTCCCCGTACGGCAGGTGTAGCGCGTCGCCGACCTCGGCACGGGCTTTCGCCGATGCGGGGACCTGCCCCTCGGCGATCATCGCGTCAAACATCATCCCGACATCGGTCATGTCCGATTCGGACTGGTCGAAGGCGATGACATCGGCACCGCGTCGGAACATCTCAAAGGAATGACGACCCTGTCCGGCGCCGATATCGATCGCGGTGATGCCGGCGCCGACCTCGAGCCGGTCGAAGTCCACGGTCAGCATTGCTCGTCTCCTTTGGCCGCGGAACGGGGCTCCGCCGATTTGCTGTCGTTCGCGGCGCCGGCCGCCTGGTCGATCGCCGCACGGTATTGCTCGGCAGTCTTGGCCGCGACGGCCGCCCAGCTGAAGTTCTCCTCGACCCGCCTGCGGGCCGCCGACCCGAGCTCACTGCGGGCCGCACCGTCGCCGAGTAGCCGCAGGAGCTCCTGGGCGATCGCGCCCGAGTCGCGCGGCGGCACGAGTACCGCCCCCGCACCTGCACCCTCGCCGACGACTTCCGGGATCGCCCCGGCGCGCGTCGCGATCAGCGGTGTGCCACAACTCATCGCCTCAACGGCCGGCAGTGAGAACCCCTCATACAACGACGGGACGCAGGCCACTTCGGCGGTCGCGAGCAGGCCGGCGAGTTCCTCGTCGTCGATGCCGTTGACCACGCGGACATGATCACCGATCGACAACTGCTCGATGAGCCGCGCCGACGGCCCGGTGGGGTCGAGTTTGGAGACCAGTGTCAACTCGACGGAGCGTTCTGCGGCCACCTTGGCGATGGCCTCCAGCAGGTAGGAGACACCTTTCAGCGGCGCATCGGCGCTGGCGATACAGACGACGCGGCCGGGGATGCGCTCAACAGCGGGGCGCGGGGCGAAGGCCTCGGTGTCCACCCCGAGCGGGATCGTGGCGATCCGGCCGACGGGAATGCTGAAGGCTTTCCTGGTATCGACCTCACTGCTGCGAGAAACGGTGAGCAACACCGGGATTCGCCGCGCAACGCGGCCCTGCATGGCCAGGAACGAGTGCCACCGCGCAGCGGTGATCTTGCGCCACCCCCGGGCCGCTTTGATCGCCAGCGAACGATCGCGGGTGATCGGGTGGTGGATCGTTGCGACGAGCGGAAAGCCCATCTTCGGCAGGCGCAGCAGGCCGTAGCCGAGGGACTGGTTGTCATGGATGACGTCGAAGTCGCCGCGCCGCTGGTCGAGCAGCCGGGCGACACGCAGGCTGAACGTGAGCGGCTCACCGAATGCCGCGGTCCACATCTGCCCGACCTCGATCATGTCGATCCAGTCGCGATACTCGCGCAGGCGCGGGGTGCGGAACGGCTCGGGCTCGCCGTAGAGGTCGAGGCTGGGCACCTTGGTCACCCGCACCCCAGCGTCGAGCGTCGATTGATCGAGCTCCGGATAGGGCTGGCCGGAGAAGATCTCCACGTCGTGGCCCAGCTTTGCGAGCTCGCGCGAGAGGTGGCGGACGTAGACGCCCTGGCCGCCGCAGTGCGGCTTGCTCCGGTACGACAGCAGTGCGATACGCAAGGCGCCCGGGGCGCGTTCAGTCGGCATGAATCTATTCTGCCGATTCGGCGGCGGCTTCGAGTGCCGCGACGTCGGTGAACTTGACCCGCGGTCGGCCCGCCTCGCGGCCCGCGGCCTTCTCCGCGGCGTCGATGCTCTTCCACCCCGCCAGATCGATCAGGTGTGCCCCGCGGTCGACGGCGAGTTGCGCGATATCCCCGCGCGACTCCGACGGCTCGGCGAGCTTGTCGTCGATGAAGTCAGCCAGAACGGCCTCGGCGGTCTCTTCGCCGCAGAGCCGATTGCGGCCGATGCCACCGGTCGCCCCGCGTTTGATCCAGCCGGTGACATATACGCCGGTGAGCGGGCCGTCACCCTCGAGGACTCGGCCGGCGTCATTGGGCACGACGCCCAGCGCATCGTCGAACGGCAGATCGGGCACCGCCTCGGCATGGCCCTGGTAACCGATGGAGCGCAAGACCAGATTGGTGTCGATTGCGGAGGTCTCCCCGGTCGGACTGACCGAGACCCCGTCGGTTCTGTCGTCGTAGGAGTTCTTGACGATCGTCATCGAGGTCACCCGGTCGGCGCCGTCGAGGGAGACCGGCGAAGACAGGAACCGGAACACGATGCGGCGGTTGCCGTCGGTGGTGGCCCGCTCCGAGAATTCCCGAGCGAGCCGCAGCTTCGTCCCGATCGTCGAATCGATCTCGTGACCGGCCGCCACAGACGCGGGATCGAGAGCCAGTTCATCGGCGTCGATGATGATGTCGACTCCGTCCACGTCGCCGAGGGCGAGAAATTCGCTGTTCGTGTATGCGGCCTGAGCCACTCCGCGCCGACCGAGGACGACCACTTCGCGGATGGTCGATTCGCGCAGCTTCGCCAGCGCATGGTCGGCGATATCGGTCTTGGCGAGGTCGTCGGGGCTGGTGACCAGGATGCGTGCCACATCGAGCGCCACGTTGCCGTTACCGACGACCACCGCACGCTCACCCGACAAGTCGACGTCGAAGTCCGCATAGTCGGGGTGGCCGTTGTACCAGGCGACGAACTCGGTCGCCGAAATCGAACCGGCCAGCTCCTCACCGGGAATACCCAGGCGCTTGTCGGTCGCGGCACCCACTGCGTAGATCACCGCGTGGTAGCGCTGCGTGAGCTCATCGTGCTTGATGTGCTCGCCGACCTTCACGTTGAGGAAGTAGTTGAAGTTCTTCTTGTTGGCCGTCGACAGGTAGCCGCGCTCGACGAGCTTGGTGGCCGGATGATCGGGTGCGACACCGAAGCGGACCAGCCCGTGCGGGGTGGGGAGCCGGTCGAAGACGTCGACGGTGACGGTTGCCTTGCGAACCAGCGCCTCCGCGGCGTAGAGGGCGGCCGGACCGGCACCGACAATCGCGATATGCAACGGCCGATCGGGCATCGGGGGCGACTTCTTCGGCGGTACCAGCCCGCCGTCGACGTCATGGTCTTTGTAGTAGTCGGCGTTGATCTGCAGATACGGCTCGTCTTTCGCCGCCAACTGGTCGTCGGGGTAGATGGCCTCGACTGGACACTCGTCGATGCAGGCACCACAGTCGATGCAGGTCTCTGGGTCGATGTAGAGCTGTTCGGCGGTCAGAAACCCCGGCTCGTCGGGCGTCGGGTGGATACAGTTGACCGGACAAACGCTGACACAGCTGCCATCGTTACAGCATGGGCGGGTGATAACGTGCGCCATCTGGAGTTACCTCGCGGATCATCAGGTAGAACGTGTTCTAGTTCACTAACTCTATCGTACGGAACCGACCCTATCCACAAAGGAGATCGTGACCACCACCCCCGCCCCGCAACGGCCGCTCGCCGACCCCCCGGACGGCGCTCAATTCTTCGAGGCCCGGTACCGGGTCCGCACCGGCGATGTCGACCAAGACATGCGCGTCCGGCTCGATTCGGTTGCCCGCTACCTGCAAGACATCGCCAACGACAACATCGAAGCGACGGACCTGGTGTCGACCGATCCGTTCTGGATCGTTCGCCGCACCATCGTCGACGTCATCCGCCCGTTCTCGTGGCCGGCGACGGTGACCGCACAGCGGTGGTGCGGCGCACTATCGACGCGGTGGACGAATATGCGGGTGCGCCTCACCGCCGAGCATGAGACCAACCTGTTCAACCCCGAGTCGCGCCCGGACGGCCTGATCGAGACGGAGGCGTTCTGGATCCTCGTCAACGACCAGGGCATTCCGACACGGTTGTCGGACGACACCTTTGCGATGCTGACAGCGATGACCACCGAGCACCGCCTGCGCTGGAAGGCGATGAACCTGGAAAAGGCGCCGGCGGCAGGCAGCGAACCCGACCGCGAGCACGTGCTGCGCGCCACCGACTACGACCCGTTCAAGCATCTCAACAATGCGGCCTACCTGGCCGTGGTCGAGGACGAGGTCCTCGCGCACCCGGAGTTGATCGACGGCCCGCACCGCATGATCGTCGAGTACCTGCGCCCCATCGAGCCGGGCGCCAGGCTGACCATCCGTCGCCTCCGGGAGGACGACCGGTTGACCCTGTGGCTACTGCTCCACGACCCCGACGGCGACCACACCAGAGTCGCCGCCACCATCTCGCTCGGCCCGCTGCCTCCGTCGCCGACCGAGTGAGGTCGAGCGAAGTGAGAAGTTGTCTCGAGCCCGCGCAAGCCGAAAGACCCACGTGACCGCAGCAGCTACTTCCCAGGCCCTTCGGGCCGTCAAGCCCGGACCGGTCTTCGGCTGCCTTGTTCTCGCCGCGGCCGTCGGCGCGACCATGTTGTGGCAGAGCGGCTCGGACTCCGGCACAACGGCGACGGTCGGGGCGCTGTTGTTCGTCCTCGCCGGATGGGTGATCTCCCTATCACTGCACGAGTTCGCGCACGCGTTCACCGCTTACCGCTTCGGTGACACATCGGTGGACACCCGCGGATACCTCACGCTGAACCCGTTGAAGTACACCCATCCGGGCCTGTCGATCGGGTTGCCGCTGCTCATCATCCTGATGGGCGGGATCGGCTTCCCGGGCGGCGCGGTGTACCTGCATCAACAGGGTTTCACCAAACCGCAGCGCACCCAGGTTTCACTGGCGGGTCCGGTTACCAATCTGGTTCTCGGGGTTGCCCTGCTACTCCTCGCGCGTTTCGTCGACGTCGCCGATCGCCAGAACCTGGCCGGAGCCATCGTCATGCTCGGATTTCTGCAGATCACCGCGACCGTGCTAAACATCCTCCCGGTCCCCGGCTTCGACGGCTACGGGGCAATCGAGCCCTACCTATCGGCACCGACCCGGGCGAGCGCGGAGAAGATCGCCCCGTACGGTTTCCTCCTGGTCTTTGCGCTGCTCCTCATTCCGACGCTCAACCGCGCCTTCTTCGACGTCGTCTTCGGCTTCATCGAACTGTTTGGCACCCCCATGGCCCTGATCCGCCACGGTTGGGATCTATTCGTGTTCTGGCGCTGACCACGCTGTTGCGACCACATCCGCCGGACACATCCGCCGACTAGACTCTGCGCTGCCTGAAACACAGGCCACACGAAGGTCCCCGGGCCGGCCGACTAACATCGACCCGTCTAAATCTTCAGGGGGCCACCATGATTCGTTTCGCCATTCTCATCACGATTGTTGCGAGCATCTTCTCATTCCTCGCCTTCCAGCAAGGTGGCGTACTACCGGGCATCATCCTCGCCATCGTGGCGATTGTGCCGATCGCCACCTTCAGCACCGCTGCGGTCCGCGCACGCCACACCGGCCGGCAGGCGCCCTGGAGTTCGGCCGCCAAGTCCGTCATCGCCGTGGCGAGCGTGTTGTTGCTGGCCGGCGTCGCCTACTCGGCGTATTGGATTTTCGCTGCACCGAAGGCGGAGAAGAACCTCACGTACACCAGCGCCTTCAACAAGGCGTGCACGACGCCGCCGAAGTACTTCCCATCCGCCGCCAAGCACGAGGGACCGGGGCCGCACCCGATCGCGGTGTTTTATGACCGGGGCGGGTCGTCGAGCCTGGAACAGCTCCAGTTCGACTACCGGTCCAGTGACGCTTGGACAGCCCGCACTGCCACGCAGGTCCAGCTAGTCGCATGTCTCTCCGACTTCGACCGGGGCGCACAGGTCGGCCAGTGCACGTTCACCAAGGGCACCGCCCCGCTCTACACCGGCACCTACAAAGGGTCGGTCTTCGCGGCGCACACCCACACAAAGGTCGGTGACGTGGAGGTTCCCGGAAGTCCGGCGGCCGACGAGAGCCGCGACTGCCCCTCGCTGATCTACATCAAGGGCGAGGTGAAGGATCAGCAGTTCCACACCCAGCCCGATCCGACCGTGGTGCAGCGCATCCTCGGTCAATACGTGAAGGGCTGAAATCCGCCCTCTACCGACTAACGAAGGGAACATTCCCCTCGGCACCTCACCAGGGGTGAGATTTCAGCAGCTCACGCCTCACGCAGCCCGATAGGCAGCCGACATCATCTGGCCATAGAGCGGGGCCAGATCGTCGGCGGTGAGGTCATTGGCGGAGTCCAGCATGACGCGCACCGCAGCCTCGCAGGAAGACATGAACAACTCGATGAGCGCCGGCTTCTTGCGCTCCAGATCCTCGGTGCCCCACCAATTCTTGAGCGCGGGTGCGATCCAGCGGGTCGACGCCCCGGCGACGACCCTGCGGATCTCGGCGACCGTGGTGGCGAGTTCGGGATCCGGATTGCCCTCGAAGACGATGCGCCACGCGGCGGGACGGTCGGCGACGGCGCCCAGCAGGGCACGGTAGCCATCGACGAAGGCCTGGTCGGGGTCATCGCCGGTCGCGGAATGCAGAGCCCCGAGCGTCGCAGTCAACAGACGCGCGGACTCGCGGTCGAGTAGGGCGTTCACAAGCGAGAAGCGGTCGTCGAAACAGGAATAGACGACGGGCCTGGTCACCCCCATCGCATCCGCGACCGACGCGATGTTCACCGCGCCCAGGCCTGCGCCGACGGCGATCCGGAGCGCGGTGTCGAGCACCTCGGGTCGACGACGGTCGGGCCCAAGGTGTGCGGCGCGCTGTCGGCGCGATGGCGTTGCGGCAGCGGGCATGCAGACAAGCCTAGAACAACTCCTTCGGCCGCGGAGGATTTAGCCGCCGGAGGCCAATAGCCGCGCCCGCCCAGGTCAGGCGCTGGTCTTCAGCACCAGTTCCATCAGCTTCTTGGCGCCGCCGCAGGGGTCGCCCGCCGGCGGACCGGCCGACTCGACGAACCAGGTGTAGACACCACGGCTGGGGGCCTTGGCAGTAACGCCGCAGATGTTGCGGTCGGACTTGGTCTGGGTGAACGCGGAGCTGCCGTTGATCTTGATGTTCTCGGTGGCATAGCCCATCTTCTTGGCGGTGCGCTGCTCGACGGTGACACTGCCCCACTCAAACCAGTTGAACGTCACAGTCATCACCGACGGCCCGAACACAGTCCACCGGCAGATTGCGCCGTTGAACGCGGGTGAGCCGACCGCCCCGCCGACGGCCTTGCCGATCTGCGACGGGCTGAGGATCTGGCACTCCAGCGTGAGCTTGTCGAAGCGGTCGGTGTCGACGTGGCCTTTGGGCTGTGCGACCCCCTCCGGATAGGGCTTTCCGTCGACCGTGCACCCCACCATCCCGAGCACCACTGCCAGGGCCACAATCGTCAGGGCCAAACGCCGCCGTGGACTCATGATGACGACCTCTCAATGGACATGGTCGAAAGCTGGCGGGTGGCGGCACAGATCTGCTCAGTGGTCATGCCCGATGAGGCATCGGCGCGCACCGACCACTCGAAGAAGTCGGCGCCGAACGCGATACCAATCTCGCAAATCGTCTGATCCCAGGCGATGAAGCCCTGGTGCCCTTTGATCTCGACGTCTTTGGTGACGGCACGGGAGAGTTGTTCGGTGGCGCGCTCACGGTCGATCGGCGAGCCGCGGTACCAGTTGAACGACGCGACGGCGCCGGTCCGCAGGTTACTGGCCGACCACTCGCACGACGACGGATTGTTCACCGTGTTCTGCAGACCGGCGAAGGAGGTGATCTGCATGACCTCGTCGGTGCTGACCCCGCCGCATTCGCCGAAGTAGGGACCGCTGCCCGCATCAGCCGGCGCCGTTGGCGGGCCGTTGTCCTTACCGCCGCCGTTCGAGTCCCCGCCGCCGCAGCCGACCACAGTCAGGACCAGCGCTGCCAGCACGGCCACCAGCGCCGTCGACCGAAAGTGGTCCAGGTCGCGGCGCTCCCGTTTCGTCGGACGACCGGCGCCGCGATCGCGGCGGGGCTGACTGGCCAGCACTTCTTTCGACGGCGGGGGTGGACTCTTGTCGATGTAGCAGGCCGAGGCGAGGGGCGCGGATACGCGCTTGGCGACTTCGCGCGCGACCTCCACGACCCGTTCGCGCCCGCCGATACGCACCCGCACCTCGTCGCCGACGGTGATGACCTGCGCCGGCTTAGCGGTGACGCCATTGACGCGGACATGTCCGGCCCGACAGGCGGCCCCCGCGGCCGAGCGAGTCTTGGTCAGTCGGATCGACCAGATCCAGGAGTCAACTCGAGTGGCCATGCGTTCTCCGGTCCAAGGGTGACGGTGTTGCACCAAGAGTAGCGATCGTAGGCGAGGACGACCGGTTTCCAACCGACGCCGACCCTCACTTCACCCGGCAAAGCATCGGTTCCCGCTGGTCCGGTACACCCAGAGCGTCTCAGAACGGCGACTATCCGGCCGCAGCGGTGTGACCTGACAGGGAGTCAACAGGTGTACCGGGTAACCTCGATACCCGCGACTGTCGACGAGAGGACTTGGCGTGCGGGGATTCCGCCTGATTGGACTGATGCTGGCATCAGTGGTGGCCGCTGCCGTCTGTGCGGGAAGCGCACAGGCCGCACCCGCGTCGAGAATCGTCAGCGTCTACGACGACGGGCCGCAGGAGACGACACTGGTCGTCTACTCGGCGGCCATGCGCCAATCATTCCCCATCACCGTGCTGCGCCCGCGGGAGACCGCGAAACCAGCCCCGGTGCTCTACCTCCTCAACGGCGCCGGCGGCGGCGAGGACTCCGCCACCTGGTCGGCGCGAACCACCTACACCAAGTTCTTCAAGAACAAGAACGTCTACGTGGTCACGCCGGTCGGCGGCGCGTTCAGCTACTACACCGACTGGCAGCGCCGCGATCCCGCACTCGGGAAGCCGATGTGGCAGACGTTCCTCACCAGAGAACTTCCACCGTTGATCGACGGCCAGTTCCGCACGACACACCGGAACGCGGTCGCCGGCATCTCCATGGCCGGCACATCAGTGTTCAACCTGGCGATCGCCAAACCAGGGCTGTACCGGTCGATCGCCGCATTCAGCGGGTGCGCCCGCACCAGCGACCCGTTCGGCCAGCAGTACATCAAGATGGTCGTCGACCGGGGTCAGGGCAACATCACCAACATGTGGGGCCCGCTCGGCGGACCCGGCTGGGTCGCGAATGACCCCTACATCCAAGCGCCCCGACTGCGCGGTACCAAGATCTACATGACGACGGGAACCGGGGCACCGGGGACGCATGAGAACATCGGCGACAAGGGCATTCAGGGCGACCCCATCACGCTTGTCAATCAGGCCGTCGTCGGCGGAATGATCGAGACCGCCGTCAACGCGTGCACGCAGGAGATGGCCCAGCGGCTGCGCTCCCTGCGCATTCCCTTCCGACTGACCACCCGCCCCGGCGGTACGCATTCGTGGGGCTATTGGGAGGACGACCTCCACAACACCTGGCCGATGCTGGCCCGCGATCTGCGGACGCGCTGAGGGTCGCTGTGCGACGATAGAAACAAGAACGCGTTCTAGTTTCTAGGGAGTTGCCGTGCCTGCCACCCACCAAGTTCTCGGGAGCACCGTCGAGATGCCGGTGCGCATCCGGAACGCGCGCTGTTTCGTCGCCGGATTCAGCGCGTCGGCCGACGCGGTCCGCAGCGCCATCGCGCCGACCGGACTCACCCCGCTAGTGATCAATCCGATCAGCCTCGATCCCCGCCGATTCGGGCGGCCCCGCACCGTCGCCATGCTGGTGTTCGTGGAATACATCGACGGCGACCTCGGCCCGTACCACGAGTTCGGCGTCTGCTTCCTGGTCAACGATCCGGCCCACCGCGATGCCTCCCCCACGGCATCGATACGCTCACTCATCCGCGGTGACGCCCGCGCACTCATCCACCGCCTCCCCGTCGACGGGGAGTTCACCGGCTCTTCGGACCTAAG
>NZ_DIAX01000042.1:0-1241 GCF_002414845.1 Gordonia sp. UBA5067
CAGATGAACGTGCACGACTCGGAGCGTATTTCCGGTCTCCTGGAGCAGGCCGGCTACGTGCCGGCCGACGGTGACGAGCCCGATCTGGTTGTGTTCAACACTTGTGCGGTGCGGGAGAACGCCGACAACAAGTTGTACGGCAACCTGTCGCATTTGGCTCCGGTGAAACGAGGCAAGCCGGGTATGCAGATCGCCGTCGGCGGGTGCCTCGCCCAGAAGGATCGATCGACGGTCCTCGATCGTGCCCCGTGGGTCGATGTGGTGTTCGGCACGCACAACATCGGATCGCTGCCAGCCCTGCTAGACCGGGCCCGTCACAACGACGAGGCGCAGATCGAAATCCTCGAATCGCTGGATCGCTTCCCGTCCACACTGCCGGCGCGGCGCGATTCGGCCTATTCGGGCTGGGTGTCAGTGTCAGTGGGTTGCAACAACACGTGCACCTTCTGCATTGTGCCGTCGCTGCGCGGCAAGGAAACCGATCGCCGGCCCGTCGACATCCTCGCCGAGGTAGAGGCTCTCGTCGCCCAGGGGGTGCTGGAGGTGACCCTGCTCGGCCAGAACGTGAACGCATACGGCATGTCGTTCGCCGATCCCGAGCAGCCGCGCAGCCGTGGTGCGTTCGCCGATCTGCTGCGGGCGTGCGGGACGGTGGCGGGGCTCGAGCGGGTGCGCTTCACGTCGCCGCACCCGGCCGAGTTCACCGACGATGTGATCGAGGCGATGGCGCAGACCGCAAATGTGTGTCCGCAGCTGCACATGCCGTTACAGTCGGGTTCGGACCGGGTGTTGCGGGCGATGCGCCGGTCGTATCGACAGTCGAAGTTCCTCGGCATCCTCGATCGCGTGCGTGCGGCGATGCCGCACGCCGCAATCACGACCGACATCATCGTCGGCTTCCCAGGTGAGACCGAAGCGGACTTCCAGGCGACTCTTGACGTCGTCGAAGCAGCCAGATTCAGTTCCGCCTTTACCTTTCAGTATTCGCCACGGCCGGGTACGCCGGCGGCGACGATGCCCGACCAGGTTCCCCCCGAGGTCGTGACCGAGCGCTATCAGCGCCTCGTGGCGCTGCAGGAGAGTGTCTGTCTGACCGAGAACCAGACGTTGGTCGGGTCTGCGGTGGAACTATTGGTCACCGCCGATTCCTCTCGCAAGAGCGCTGAACATGATCGGCTGACCGGTCGGGCCCGCGATGGCCGGTTGGTCCATTTCGCGCCCGGCGCCGGGAGCGGAGCGAG
>NZ_DIAX01000042.1:1359-33561 GCF_002414845.1 Gordonia sp. UBA5067
CGAGCGGGCCGATCAGGCCCGGCGATATCGTGACGACGACGATCACCTCGGTGGCGCCGCACCACCTGATGGCTGACGGCGGGGTCATCTCGATCCGCAATACGCGGGCTGGCGATGCCTACGAGGCGAATCGTCGACCGACCACCGCGTCGACAGGGGTGGGCCTGGGCCTGCCAACGATCGGCGTCCGCCCGATTGAGCCGGTGTCGACCGGCTGTTCGCCGGGTGGCGGCAACTAGATGACGGGATACGAAGTGAGTAACGATCCGACAGCGGGATTCGAGCAGTTCAAGGGCGACCTACGCAAAGCCGAGCGGAAGGTGGCCGGGGAGATAGACCCGGGCGCCCGGGCGGTGGTGGTCGCCGTTGCGGTTCTGTTGGCCGGGGTGTCTCTCGCGCTGCCGCATACCGGCTCGGTCAACGGCTTTGATGTGTTGAGCTACAACGCTCAGGCGCAAGCCGCGCAGATAGCGATCACCTCAAGGGTGTTCGTGTATTTGGTGCTGATCTTCGGCGTTCTCGCCTCGGCGCTCGCGTTGGTGACGCGGCGCTGGGTCCTGGCGTGGATCGCGTTGTGTGGGTGCATGGTGTCGATTGTCGCCGGGATGCTGGCGTGGTGGACCCGGACGACACCTGGTCTCAATGCATTGCCGGGTCCTGATGGCAGGCTGCTGCCGCCGGCGGGCGGAATCGGCATCGGGTTGATCCTCGGCCTGGTGGCGATGGTTGTCTTGTCTTTCCACTGGGCTCGGGTCGTCTGGTCGCGCAACGCCTATCAGTTGTCGGTGGAGGCGCAGCGGCGTGAGGCGGCGGCGCGCGCCGATGACCGGATGCGTGGCCTCATCACCCCGGTGCGGCACGACGACGACCCGACTGACGCTTAGCGGTCGGAGACGGCGCCTTCGGCGGTTTTCGCCCATTCCCGCCACTGCTCGGCCTGCTCGCGCAGCTTGGCCGCCTCGTCGGCCTTGCCGCGCTCGTCGGCCTTGCGTGCTTGGTCCTCCAGTGCAGCCACTTTCTCGGCGAACTGCGCGGCACGTGCCGCGACTTCAGGATCGTCACGGCGCCACGTTTCGTTCTCCGCGTCACGAATTCGCCGCTCGAGCGCCCGGAATCGGCCATCGAGGCGGGTCATCTGGTTACGGGGCACCTTTCCGAGTTCGTCCCATCTTTCCTGCAGGTTGCGGAATGATCGGCGTGCGGCGGCGAGATCGGCGGTGTCGATGGTGCGCTCGGCTTCGTCGAGCAGCGCCGACTTCGCTTCGGCATTGGCGGTGAACTCGTCGTCGCGCTGCGCCGCATCGATGTTGCGGGCCGAGAAGAAAATGTCCTGAGCCGCTTTGAACCGCTGCCACAGGGCGTCGTCAACATCTCGCGGTCCGCGCCCGGCGCCCTTCCACTCGGTCATCAGGTCACGGAATCGTCCCGCCGTCGGGCCCCAGTCGGTTGACGAGGAGAGCTCTTCGGCTTGTGCGATGAGTTCCTCCTTCCGGTCTTTGGCCGCACCCCGGTCGCGGTCGAGTTCGGCGAAGTGGGTACCGCGACGCCGATTGAACTTGTCGCGGGCGCGGGCGTAGCGCTTCCACAGCGCATCATCTGACTTTCGGTCGATGCCTTTGATCTCCCGCCACTCGTCGAGGATCGTGCGGATGCGATCGCCAGCGTCCTTCCACTGCGTCGAATCGTCCGCAAGTGTCTCGGCCTCGACGGCCAGTGCCTCTTTGCGTGCGATTGCCGCCTCGCGATCATGTGCGCGCTGCGCCTTGGCCTCCTCGGCGACCTCGTCGGCGGTATCGGTGATGGCGAGCAGCCGGGACTGCAGCGCCGCCACGTTGCCGATGACGTGGGCGGTGGGCAGGGCATCCAACAAGTGTTGTGCAGCCGCGCGGGTCTTGCGCGGGTCGCCCGATCGTGCGGCCAGACGCTCCTCGAGAATCTCGACCTCGGTGGCCAGGTCCTCGAAGCGCCGGGAGAAGTGGGCGAGGCCGTCCTCCGGGCTCCCGGCCTGCCACTGTCCGACCTCACGCTCACCGTCGGCCGTCTTGAGCCACACGATGCCCATCTCGTCGACCCGCCCGAATTGGTGTGGATCGCCGACGCGAGTGGGCTGATGCGTGATGGGAGCGTTGGTCACCGATCGCGCGCCGGGATTGGGGCCCGGTCGCGGCCCGGGCTTGGGCCCGGGTTTGGGCGTGCTCGACCCGTCGGTCGCCGGAGATTCGGAGTCGGAGGCTGTCATTGCGGTGTCCTCACCGTTATCGTGCCGCGCGTCACGGCTGCCAGGTTGTGCCGGCATCGGGGGAACCCGGGCCGTTGGCCTCCATTCAAGCAGGTCGACTAGCGTCGTGGGTTGTGTTGATTTCGGCGGTATTCATCCCAGGCGCACCAGCGCTGGTGCCCGAGGTGTCCGGCCCCGGGGTGGTCGAGCTCGATCCCGTTCGCACCGCGATGCAGGTGGCGATCGCCGAACAGGCCCTGCTCAGCGGTTCCTGGTGGGGGGTGGGTGTCGCGGATTCGACCGCTGACAGTCAATCGGGCGAGGTGCTCGGTGTGGGATCCTTCGGCGGATTCGGTGTCGACCGCCATGTTGCGCTCCAGCCGGGCCCGAATGCGGCGCCCGGAGAGTCGCACCTTCCGACGTCGATGCTGATTGCCGGATGGGCGCGCGAACTCGCACCCGAGGCGCACCCGGTGGTGATCAGTCCGGTGGTCGTGGCGGCGGGCGCAGGTCCGGCGACGTGCCGGGCCGTGGGAGCAGATCTGGCCGCGCGGCTGGCTGCTGGGCCGGAGGCCGTCGGGCTCCTGGTCGTCGGTGATGGGGCGATCAATCTGAGCGACGGGGCACCCGGTGGGGGATGCGCGCCCGACGCCGTCGCGCTGCAGGCGGACATCGACGCCGCACTGGCCTCGGGCGACCCGGACGCGGTACGCGAGCTGGACTGGGACCGGTGTGCCCGCTGGGGGGCGCGCGGCCGAGGCGTGTGGGAGGTTGCGGCCGCCTGCGCACCCAGCTCTGCGACGGCCACCGTCGGCTACGCCGGTGCGCCGTTCGGGGTGGGCTACAACGTCGTCACCTGGCGGTTCGGGTGAGCGCGTGTCCGCCGATCGTCGTCGTCGGCCCGACCGCGAGCGGGAAGTCGAAGTTGGCCCTCGACCTCGCCGAGCGTCTCGCCGGTGAGGTCGTCAACGCCGATGCCATGCAGCAGTACCGCGGCATGGATATCGGCACCGCCAAACTGTCGATCGCCGAGCGTCGGGGGATTGTCCACCACCAACTCGACGTCCTCGACGTCGCGGAGACGGCCACGGTTGCGCGCTATCAGCGCGCCGCGATCGCTGACGTCGAGGCGACCCTCCGCCGGGGGGCGACACCGATCATCGTCGGCGGCTCCATGATGTATTTCCAGGCGCTGGTGGACCAGTGGTCACTACCGCCCACCGATGTCGCGGTGCGGGCCCGTTACGAGGCGCAGTTGGCGGTCACGGGAACGCAGGAGATGCACCGCCGCCTCGCGGTGGTGGATCCGGCGGCGGCGCAGACGATTCTGGACACCGACGGACGCCGCATCGTCCGGGCGCTCGAGGTGGTGGAACTGACCGGCCATCCTTTCGCCGCTTCCCAGCCGCGGATCGGCTCGCCCCGCTGGGATGCGGTGCTTGTCGGGGTGGACCGCGAGACCGAGGTACTCGACGGTCTCATCGCCGTGCGCACCGACGAAATGTTCGCCCGTGGCCTGCTCGACGAGGTATCCGGTCTGCTCGAGCACGGGCTGCGTGACGGGCAGACGGCGATTCGTGCGATCGGTTACGCGCAGGCCGTGGCGCATCTCGATGGCGAGTATGACCTGGGCCGCGCACGTGAGTTGACGTTCACCGGAACCCGGCGCTACGTACGGCGCCAGCGCTCCTGGTTTCGGCGGGACCCCCGAATCCGCTGGTTCGACGGTGGCGGCACCGGCCTGACCGACGCCGTCACCGCCTACTATCGCGACATCCGCGACTAGACTGACGCGGTGACCATCGCACCGGCGCAACCGCGGAACTTCTGGAAGGGCCACGGTACGCAGAACGATTTCATCATCATCAATGACCCGGGCGTCGTGCTGCCGCTCGATTCGGGAACGGTGGGCGCGCTCTGTGATCGGCAGCGGGGTATCGGTGCCGACGGCTTGCTGCGGGTGGCCCGGGCCGGGTCGCTCGTCGACGCGGGGGTGCTCACCGGTCTGGGCGAGGGCATCGCTGCCGACGACCTATTCATGGACTACCGCAACGGCGACGGGTCGATTGCCGAGATGTGCGGCAACGGCGTCCGAGTGTTCGCCCACTTCTGCCGGGTGAGCGGGCTCACCGATGCCGACGAGTTCGTCGTCGGTTCCCGCGCGGGTGCCCGACGGGTGCACCTGCACTCGGTCACGCAGACGGACGCGGACGTGAGCGTCGCGATGGGCCCGGTTCGTCGTGGGGTGACATCGTCGGCGATGATCGCCGGTCATGCCTACCTGGGGCTGGCCGTCGACGTCGGTAATCCGCACTTGGCATGCGTCGTCCCCGGCCTGACGCACAGCGAGCTTGCCGCAGTGGATTTCACCGCCGGCGCCGCCTTCGACACCGCGGTGTTCCCGGACGGGGTCAACGTAGAGCTCGTGACCGAGCCACTCGACGTCGGTGATTCACTGCTCGCCTCGATGCGCGTCATCGAGCGCGGGGTGGGGGAGACGCGCAGCTGTGGGACCGGGCTCGTCGCGGCGGGTAGCGCCCTGCTGGCGTCTGTGCAGCGTGACGAAGGGATGCTGCGCATCAGTGTGCCGGGCGGCCGCGTTGAGGTGGCGATCACCGACGGCGGGCGTTCCTCGACGCTGCGGGGGCCGTCGCGACTGGTCGCGCGCGGAGAGTTGTTCGACGGAGCACTGGGATAAACCAGGATGCGCGTCGAGGCGCCGCGGTGCCATCATGGATGGATATGACCGAACACGAAGCATCTATCGCCGCGCCGACTACCGGCGATCTTCAACTGGACGAGCGGGCGTCGCTACAGCGCATCGCGGGCCTGTCGACAGAACTCACCGACATCACCGAAGTCGAGTACCGGCAGCTCCGACTTGAGCGCGTGGTCCTTGTCGGCGTGTGGACGTCGGGAACCGCAGCGCAAGCACACGCGAATATGGCCGAGTTGGCCGCACTCGCCGAGACGGCCGGATCCGAGGTGCTCGACGCCATCATCCAGCGCCGCAGCAGCCCCGATGCGGCCACCTATATCGGCTCCGGCAAGGCTGGGGAGTTGCGCGAGGTGGTGGTGGCTTCGGGTGCCGACACGGTGATCGCCGATGGCGAGCTGACCCCCGCGCAATTGAACGCGCTGGAGAAGATCGTCAAGGTGAAGGTCGTCGACCGGACCGCGCTCATCTTGGACATCTTCGCCCAGCACGCCACCAGCCGGGAGGGTAAGGCGCAGGTGTCGTTGGCCCAGATGGAATACATGCTCCCGAGGCTCCGGGGCTGGGGCGAGTCGATGTCCCGGCAGGCCGGCGGACGGGCGGGCAGTAACGGCGGTGTGGGTTTGCGCGGGCCGGGTGAGACGAAGATCGAGACCGATCGCCGCCGGATCCGGGAGCGGATGGCGAAGTTGCGGCGCGAGATCCGTTCGATGAAGACCGCGCGGACCGTCAAGCGGTTGGAGCGGCATCGCAGTGGCGTGCCCGCCATCACGGTTGTGGGCTACACGAACGCGGGAAAGTCGAGTCTGGTGAACGCGATGACCGGGTCGGGCATGCTCGTCCAGGACGCGTTGTTCGCGACGCTGGATCCGACGACCCGCCGGGCCCGATTGGACGACGGTCGGGAGGTGGTGTTCACCGACACGGTGGGATTTGTGCGCCACCTGCCGACCCAGCTTATCGAGGCCTTCCGATCGACCCTCGAAGAAGTGGCCGACGCGGACCTGCTCATCCATGTCGTCGACGGGTCGGAGGCTTTTCCCCTCGATCAGGTCGCCGCCGTGCGCACGGTCCTTGGGGAGGTCCTCGAGGCCAATGGATCGGTACCGCCGCCGGAACTGCTGGTGGTCAACAAGGTTGATGCGATGACTCCGCTGGCCCGCACCGAACTGGCTGCAGCGCTGCCGGGCGCGGTGTTCGTGTCGGCGCGCACCGGTGCGGGGCTGGCAGAGTTGTTCGAGCGGATTCGTGCCGAGGTGGGCCGTCACGACGTTGAAATGCTCGTCAACGTGCCTTTCGACCGCGGTGACGTGGTCTCCCGGATCCACGCCGACGGCGAAGTCTGCTCTGCCGAGCACCACGAAACCGGCACGATGATGAGGGTGCGGGTGCCGGCAGCACTGGCCGGCGAACTCGAGGAGTTCGGCCGGCACAGCGGGTAGGCCTCAGATTCGGCGCATCACCGTGACGACCTTGCCGAGGATGACCGCCCGGTCGCCCGGAATGGGGTCGAAAACCGGGTTGTGTGGCAGCAACCACACGTGCCCGTCGTCGCGCTTGAAGGTCTTCACGGTCGCCTCACCGTCGATCATCGCGGCCACGATGTCGCCGTTGTCGGCGACGTTCTGCTGACGTATGACGACCCAGTCGCCATCGCAGATAGCTGCGCCGATCATGGACTCGCCCACCACGCGGAGCAGAAAGTGTGCTCCGTCGCCGACTAGTTCGCGAGGGAGGGGGAACACGTCCTCGATGGCCTCCTCCGCGAGGATTGGGCCGCCCGCTGCGATCTGTCCCAGTACGGGAACATAGGTCGGCGTCGGCATCCCCTCGGCCGAACCGCCGGGAGGGGGCTGGTTTCGGTCGACGGCGACATTCACCGCGCGGGGCCGGTGCGGATCGCGTTTGAGGAGGCCTTTGGTTTCCAGCGTCCGCAGTTGATAGGCCACCGAGGAGGTCGAGACCAGGCCGACCGCGTCGCCGATCTCGCGGATGCTCGGGGGGTACCCACGTTCTCGAACCGATTTGCGGATGACTTCAAGGACATCGCGCTGCCGCTGAGTCAGCGTTGCCTCGATGGCAGCCGGTGAGTCGGTGAGTCCGGATGGGGGCGTCTTCTTCCTGGCCATGGCTTCTCCTCTTCTCGATGTGGTCACGGTAGCGAAATCCTCCGACACTTTCAAACATTTGTTCGATGTGTCGCATGACTTTGTCGGACTGCCGTGGTAGAACTTCGAACATCAGTTCATCGAACACACGAACGAGGAGCGATCATGAGTGCACCGGTGACGCACCGCCCCAATCCGGTTCCTTCACGTCGGGTGACGCCGCTTGCCAAGCGCCCGCGTGACCCCCGGCTGTCGGCATCTCCGCCGGCGCGGGGAACCGATTGCGGTGGATCGGCCCATCCGCGACAGCCGCTCGTAGGGGCGGATGCCGCGCGGGTATTCGCGCGCCGGCGGGCGGTGGCCGGAATCCTCGCCGGCGCGGCGCTGGCCGCCTTGGTGTGGGTCTTCGCCATTGTCGGCGGTGACTATGCGGCCGCATCGTCGCCCGATCCGGTGACCACGTCGGTGGTGCACGTGCGCGGCGGCGAGACGCTGAACGCGGTGGCGGCCCGCGTTGCGCCGGATGTGTCACGGCAGGCCGTGATGAACCAGCTCCGGGCGTTGAACGGTCTAACATCGGCGACGCTGTCCGTCGGCCAGGCGCTGGTCGTTCCGGTCTATCGCTGAGCGGCGTTCGGCGCAGTCGGGCCCGCCGGTACTGTTGGGGGCATGCATTGTCCCTTCTGCAAGCATGTGGACACCAAGGTTGTGGACTCCAGACTCGCCGATGAGGGTCAGGCGATCCGCCGCCGCCGGTCCTGCCCGGAGTGTGGTCGCCGTTTCACCACGGTGGAGAACGCGGTGCTGGCCGTCGTCAAGCGCAACGGGGTTACCGAGCCGTTCAGCCGCGAGAAGGTCATGCGCGGCGTTCGCCGAGCGTGTCAGGGACGACAGGTCGACGAAGACGCGCTCGCCCAGCTGGCTCAGCAGGTGGAGGACGCCGTGCGGTCGTCGGGGTCGGCCGAGATCCCGAGCAACGAGGTCGGACTTGCGATTCTCGGGCCGTTGCGCGATCTCGACGAGGTGGCCTACCTGCGTTTCGCCTCGGTGTACCGGTCATTCGAATCGCTCGACGACTTTCAGCGCGAGATCGACGTACTGCAAGCGAACCGGGCCTGACCTGATCGGTCCGGCCTCAGCGAAACGAGTCGAAGGCCTTGACGACGCGCTTCTCGGAGACGGGGTAGGCGGTGCCGAGGCGCTGGGCGTACAGGCCGACTCTCAGTTCCTCGACCATCCAGTGCGCGTACTCGTTGAACGCGTCGCGCCGCGACACGGGCAACTGTTCCAGCCGTTGGTTCCACCTCTCCACGACGCGGTCGACTGATCCGGTGGCGTCGCGATCACGGGCGGCGTTGGTGTCGAGGGCGTCGAGCCGGGTGACGGCTGCCGCGAGGTAGCGCGGAATCTCGTTCAGGTGGGTGGTGGGGGTTGCTCGGATGAATCCGTCGAACACCAGGTTGGACACTTGCTCGGCCACGTCGTCGGCGGCGAGGGTCCCCGTTCGCATTTCGACTGCGGTGTGAACGTCGGGCAGTTCGCCGAAGATGTCGAGCGCAGCGAAGAAGGCCGCGGGCGCGCGCTCGGTGATGAGGCGGGAGATGCGGTCGTGGAGTGCGGCGAATTCGGCAGGGGTCCGCAGTGCGGCCGCCTCGCGCGGGTCGACGGTATCCCGAACGGCGCGCCGGGAGCAGTCGGCCAGGAGCGCTTCGAGGGAAGAATACGGTTGCTGGCTCAGCGCGAGCCGCTGCCCCGGGGTCAGCCCGGCGGTGATCTTGCGCGACGGCACGGTCGTCTGCGCGTCGAGAAGCACCACGACGGCGTCGACGAGCGCGCTATCGCGGGCGGCGGCGGTGGCGTACCACTGCGATACGACCGTCCTCTCGTCGAGGACCGCCAGTCCGGGGAAGCGGGTCACCTGCTGCCCCGCGATCGCGGCGGTTACCGAGTCGTCGAGGTTGCCGAACGTCTCCGCGGTCCAGGTCGCAGCGCTCACCCGGGTGGGGCCGGTGGTGGCGGGTGTGGCGGTGACGGGATGCTGCAGGGCGGACAGCGTCCGGCTGCTGGCGACGGTGCGGCCGCGCGCGTCGACCACGGCGAAGTTCATCCGCAGGTGGTCATCGATCCGGTCCGGCGCAAAGAGGCCGGGCGAGACGGTTGTCCTCGTGAGTGCCGAGAGTTCGCGTGCCAGGCCCGTTATCAGGGGTTCGCTGCGCGGGGTGAGTCGTGCGATCGCCGCGGCCGCGTATTGGGATGCCGGCGACGCCAGCTTGCGGACCTGTTTGGGCAGGGTTTTGATCAGAGCGGTGACGAGATCTTCGCGCATGCCCGGAACGGACCAGTCGAATCCGGCGGGCCGGACATGGTCGACGAGTTCCCGTGGAATCTCGACGGTTACGCCGTCGGCCGGGTCGCCAGGAGCGAACTTGTAGCGCAGGGTCAGGCGGAGCTCACCCTGGGCCCACGTCCCGGGGTAGTCGGTTTCGGACACGTCGGCTCCGGCGACCACGTCGTCGGCGCGCAGATCCAGCTGGGTCGCGTCCCGCCCGGAGGCGTCCTTCCACCAGGAGTCGAAGTGCTGGCCCGATACGACGTCGGCCGGTATCCGTGCGTCGTAAAACGAGAAGAGCTGATCCGCGCTGATGACCAGGTCGCGCCGGCGGGCGCGGCTTTCTGCTTCGGCGGCGTCGTCGAGGAGCGCGCGGTTACGGCTGAAGAAGGCGTGTTTGGTGCGCCAGTCACCCTCCACAAGAGCGTGTCGGACGAACATCTCGCGACACATCGGCGGATCGATCCGGGTGTAGGTCACCAGGCGTGCGGCAACCAGCGTCACACCGAAGAGGGTGACCCGTTCGTAGGCCATGGTCGCGCCGCGCCGCGACGACCAGTGCGGTTCGCTGTAGGCCCGTTTGCAGAGGTCTCCGGCGAGACGTTCGGCCCATGCCGGATCGATGCGCGCGACTGTGCTCGCATAGGTGCGGGACGTCTCGATGAGTTCGGCGGCCATCAGGAAGGACGGCGGCTTCTTGGCCATCGACGACGAGGGGAAGATCATGAGCGAGGTGTTGCGTGCTCCCTGGTATTCCCGGGAGTCACCTTTGCGGGCCGCGATGTTGGACAGGAGGCCCGCGAGAATCGCCTGGTGGACGGCTTCGGGGTTGCGTTCGCGGTCCCGGTCGGTCGGCCAACCGAGGTCGCTGACGGTTCGCTGCAACTGGCGGTGCAGGTCGCGCCACTCGCGGATCCGGGTCCAGTGCAGGAACTCGCGGTCGCACTGTCGTCGGAATTGGCCGGCCGACAACGACGTCCGCGACTCCTGCAGATAGTCCCAGAGATTGAGTAGGGCGAGGAAGTCCGAGCCAGGTTCGTCGAAACGGCGGTGTGCCTCATCGGCCGACTCGCGCTTCTCGGCGGGCCGCATTCGCACATCGGGGATGGACAGCGCGGCGGCGACGACGAGAACGTCGTCGACGCAGCCGAGATCCCGGGCAGCGACGAGCATGCGTGCCGGTCGAGGGTCGATCGGCAGGCGGGCGAGCGCGCGGCCGACGGCGGTCAGCTTGGGTGGCCGGTCGGATCGGAGGGTGACCGCGCCGAGTTCGCCAAGTTCGGCCAGGCCGTCGGCGATCGCACGGGGCGACGGAGGCGAGACGAACCCGAAGTCGGCGATGTCGCCGAGTCTCAGTGACACCATCGAGAGGATCACCCCGGCGAGGTTCGCGCGCAGGATTTCCGGGTCGGTGTAGGGCGGCCGCGAATCGTAGTCAGCTTCGTCGTAGAGGCGGATGCATACGCCGGCCGCCACCCGTCCGCAGCGACCGGCCCGCTGACGTGCGCTGGCCTGCGAGATCGGCTCGATGGGCAGTCGGGTGACCTTGGTGCGCGTCGAGTAGCGGGACATGCGCGCGGTTCCGGAATCCACGACGTAGCGAATACCCGGGACCGTCAGCGAGGTTTCGGCGACGTTGGTGGCCAGGACGATCCGGCGCCCATTAGAGGGGGCGAACACGCGGCGCTGGTCGGCCATGGACAACCGGGCGTAGAGCGGGACGATCTCCGCGCCACGATTGAGCCAGTGTGAAAGGATCTTTGCCGCCTCCCGGATATCGCGCTCGGTGGGCAGAAATACCAGTATGTCACCCGTTGCCCCGGCCCAGAGTTCGGTGACGGCGCCATCGATCGCGGCGATGAGCTCGACGTCCGGCTCCGGCGGGCGGTATCGCAGTTCGACGGGGTGGGCCCGGCCGGAGACCTCGATGATCGGCACGATGTCCTCAGCCGACGCGAAATGTCGGGCGAATCGCTCGGGTTCGATGGTCGCCGAGGTAATGATGACCTTCAGGTCCTGTCGGCGGGGGAGCAGCCGCTTGAGAAAGCCGAGGATGAAGTCGATGTTGAGACTGCGTTCGTGTGCCTCGTCGATGATCAGCGTGTCGTAGGCGCGCAGCATGGGGTCGCGAGAGATCTCAGCCAATAGGATGCCGTCAGTCATCACCTTCACCAGCGTGGTGTCGGAGACCCGATCGGCGAATCGTACGCAGTAGCCGACCGCGTCGCCCAACTCGGTCTCCGTCTCGGCCGCGATCCGTTCGGCCACCGAGGACGCCGCGATTCGACGAGGTTGGGTGTGGCCGATGATCCCGTCGATGCCGCGGCCGGCGGCGAGGCAGATCTTCGGCAGCTGCGTCGTCTTGCCCGAGCCGGTTTCGCCTGCCACCACGATGACCTGGTGGTTGAGCAACGCCTCGGTGATCTCGTCGCGCCGCAAGCTGACGGGCAGGTCGTCGGGAAAGGTGATGGTCGGGAGTCGTGCTCGCCGCGCTGCGATCAGGTCGGGGCCGGGTCCGCGCGATCGGGCTGGGGTGGACGGCGACATGATCGTCCAGCCTACGTGTGGTTTGCGGGCCCGGGTCGATCGACTCCGCCCTACCCGGCCGGTTGCGCGGGCGGCAGCCCGGTCCGCCATGATGGAACCATGACCTATTCGCTCTGGCATGGTTTTGCCGATATGGGTGCCGTCGTGCACACCGGTCCCTTTGTCCTCACCCGCGGCGAGGGCGCATACGTCTTCGATGCCGAGGACAACCGCTACCTCGACGCGACCGCCGGCCTATGGTTCACCAACATCGGGCACGGTCGTACCGAGGTCGCCGACGCGGTGGCCAAACAGTTGTCGAAGCTGGCCCACTTCTCTGGCTTCGGTGATCACGCCGCGGATGTCTCAATCGAGCTGGCGGAGCGGCTCTCGGCAATCGCGCCGGTGCCGGGCAGCAAGATCTTCTTCACCTCCGGCGGCAGTGATGCGGTCGAGACGGCGACCAAGCTGGCCCGCCGCTACTGGCACGAGGTTGGACAGCCGGAGAAGACCATCATGGTTGGTCGGTCGAAGGCCTATCACGGGATGCATGTGGCCGGTACATCGTTGGCGGGAATCCCCGCAAACGGCGAAGGATACGGCGAATTGATGCCCGGTGTGGAGACGATCAACTGGGACGATGCGAAAAGCTTGCTGGGCTTGATCGAACGCGTCGGCGCTGAGCGGATTGCCGCCTTTTTCTGCGAGCCGATCATCGGCGCGGGCGGGATCTACCTGCCGCCCGAGGGGTATCTCGACGAGGTGCGCGGGATCTGCCGAGACCATGACATCCTTTTCGTCGCCGACGAGGTCGTGACCGGATTCGGGCGGATCGGCGGCCAAGAATGGTTTGCGTCGTCGCGCTTCGGCCTGGAGCCGGACATGATTGTCACGGCCAAAGGGTTGACATCGGGCTATGTGCCGATGGGTGCGGTATTCATCGCACCTCGCCTGGCCGAACCCTTCTTCGGGGGCGGTGTGTGGTGGCGGCACGGCTACACCTACGGCAGTCACGCCGGCGCCGCTGCTGCTGCCATTGCCAACCTCGACATCCTTGAGCGGGAGAACCTGCTCGAGCGGGCCAGCGCGCTGGAGGGCGAACTGGCCGCAGCCTTCTCGCCGCTCGCTGAACTCGACACCGTCTCGGAGGTGCGCACCGGACTCGGTGCGGTCACCGCGGTCCAGCTCGCCGACGCGGCCCAAGCTCCGGCGGCGGTCGCCGGGCTGCGCCGGGCCGGCGTGGTGACCCGAGCGGCCGGTCAGGGCGCGCTACAGATCTCGCCGTCATTCGTGATGACGCCCGAGCAGGTGGAGGATATGGCGCGCCGCTTTGGGGGGGCCCTCGAGCAGTTGTAGCGGCGGGATGACGATGCCCCGATCCGCAGTGCGGACCGGGGCAGGCGTCGGTGGGCGAACCCCTAGCTCAGCGCGCTCTTCGCGGTGAGCGCGGCCGCGACACCGTTGATCGTCGCCGCGACCTTGACGGCTTCCCAGACCTGTTCCTTGGTCAGCCCGGCCTGGCGCACGACGTCGGCGTGGGCGGCGGTGCAGTCATGGCAGCCGTTGATGGTCGAGACGGCCAGACTCCAGAGCTCGAAGTCCTCCTTCGCCACTCCCGGGTTGCCGATGATGTTCATGCGCAGGCCCATCCGCACCTCGCTGTAGTCCTCGCCGAGGAAGCTCTTGGCGCGGTAGGCGACATTGTTCATGCCCATAATCGACGCGGCGCCCAGTGCGGCGTTGTAGGCCTCGCCGGAGAGGATATCGGCAGCCTCGTCACTCAGTTCCGCGATCACCGTTGCATTGCCGGTGGCCACGGCCGACGCTAAGAATGTGCCCCACAGCTGCTGCTCGGTGAGCTCGGTGGTGCGGCTGAGGGTCCCCAGATTGAGCTTGAGGTCCTTGGCGTACTCGGGCAGCGCCGCTTTGAGGTTGTCGATGCTCATCGGTATCAGACGCTCGCGCTCATCAGTTCGCCGGCCGCAATGGTCGGATCGCCCTTGCGCCAGTTGCAGGCGCACAGTTCGTCGGACTGTAGGGCGTCGAGCACGCGCAGCACCTCGTCGACGTTGCGGCCCACCGACCCGGCGGTCACCGATACGAACTGGATCTCGTTGTTCGGGTCGACGATGAAGGTTGCGCGGTCCGCAACGCCATCGGCATTGAGGACGCCGGTGGCCTCGACGAGTTCGCGTTTGATGTCGCTCAGCATCGGGAACGGCAGCGTCTTGAGCTCTTCGTGCTGGGCACGCCACTGGAAATGGACGAACTCGCTGTCGATCGAGGCGCCGAGCACCTGGGCATCACGATCGGCGAACTCTTCGTTGAGCTTGCCGAATGCGGCGATCTCGGTAGGACACACAAAGGTGAAGTCCTTCGGCCAGAAGAACACGATGCGCCATTTGCCGGCGTAGTCCTCGCTGGAGACCTGGGTGAAGTAGTCGTCGGGCTGCTGGGCGTTGACGGCGGACAGGTCGCCGCCGATCACCGCGGTCAGGTGGTAGGCCGGGAACTGGTCGCCAATCGTCAAGAGTGCCATCGGGATTCTCCGTTGCGTAGGGGTGCGGGGTTTGCTGTCATCCATTGTCGTCGACTGCGCCTAAAAGGGCTACGTGATGATTAGCACTATATTGATAGCTATGACCGATCAAAGTTATCACCCGTCGATCGCCGGCCTGCGCGCCTTCGTCGCGATCGCTCGCAAACTCCACTTTGGAAGTGCTGCAACAGAATTGGGGATAAGTCAGCCGGCACTGTCGCAGGCGCTGGCAACCCTGGAATCGGGTTTGGCGATGCGTTTGGTTGAGCGGACGACCCGGCGTGTCTTCTTGACATCGCAGGGCGAGGAGTTGCTGCCCCGTGCGGCCGCAGTGGTGCGCGCCGTCGACGAGTTGGCGTTCGCGGCCCGTGGTGCAGAGGATCCGCTTCGCGGCAAGCTGCGACTGGGGCTGATCCCCACCGTCGCGCCGTACACCCTGCCGGCCATCCTCGCCGGAGTCGCCGCGCAGTTGCCTGACCTTTCGTTGCTGGTCGTGGAGAACCAGACCGCGCGGCTGCTCGAGCAGCTGCGCGACGGCTCGCTCGATCTTGCCGTCCTGGCCCTGCCCGCCGACGCGCCGGGGATTGCCGAGATCCCCATGTACGACGAGGACTTCGTGCTCGCGCTGCCTCGGGGGCACCGTCTGGCCGGCCGCAAACGCGTCGACCCCGCGGCGATGGCCGAACTCCCGCTGCTCTTGCTCGACGAGGGCCATTGCCTGCGCGACCAGGCGCTGGAAGTGTGTCAGCTCGCTGGGTTCCGGCCGGACCTGGGCCAGACCCGCGCCGCCTCGTTGGCAACCGCGGTCCAGTGCGTCGAAGGCGGGCTCGGTGTCACGCTGATCCCGGCGACAGCGGTCGACGCAGAGACGGCGGGCGGCCGACTCGCGACCGCCACGTTCGCGCCGCCGCGTCCGGGCCGCCGGATCGGACTGGTGTACCGCGAGTCGGCGGGCCGCGCTGCGCCGTACGCGCGTCTCGCGCAGATGCTGACGGTGATGATCGCCGGTGCCTCGCCGACGACCGAGATCCGTCCGGTCGGGAACGCGTTGCCGGTCAGCCGGCCGGGCTGAGCAAGAAGATCGGGATCACCCGGCCGGCCTTGGCCGCGTAATCGGCATACGGGGGGTAGGCGGCCACCGCGCGCTGCCACCACAGGGCGCGCTGTTGCGGGTCGGAGATCTGGCGGGCTGTGTAGGCGCCGACGGCGGTGGCGTCGCGCAATTGAACCGCAGGGTCGGCGAGCAGGTTGTGGTACCAGACCGGGTTCGCCGGGGATCCGCCTTTTGAGGCCACGGCCAAGTATTCGCCGCCATGCTCGACGCGCATCAGTGGCACTTTGCGGAGCTTTCCCGTTTTGGCTCCCCGCATCGTCACGATGACCACGGGCAGCTCGCTGCCCGGAAGCGTGGTGCCCTCGGTTCCGCCCGATCTCTCGTACGCCGCCACCTGGTCGCGCACCCAGGCGGACGGGCTGGGGGAGTATTCGTCGTCATAACGCATACCGCAACCAACGGTCGCGGGGCGCCGCATATTCCACCGTCGGACAGGGAAGCCGTCGCACCGGACGAGTGTGCGGATGGATTCAGGTCCGACGTTGCCAGATCCGATTGAGCCACCGTGGACTCTTACCTAGAATGGTGCAAACCAACCCTGACCGTGAGGATGATGATGCACCACCTGGGCAAGGCGGCATTGGCCACACTGACTGCGGCAGTGGGCGCCGCGACCGTCGCGACGGCCGGCACGGGCGGGGCGCATGCCGCGCCGCGCTACACCGAGAACTTTCCGGTGCCGATCAGCGGCACCAGCACCACCGGGGCGAAGTGGCAGGGATTCCTGCTGAACCGGGAGCAGACGCGCCAGTTCCACAACGACGGCACCTGGACCATGCTCGGTTGGTGGGACCCGGCAGCGTACAACAGTGAGATGGCCAAGGCATTCAAGCCCGGTCGGGGCGCGGGATGCATTGTCGCGGTGACGCTGGTGCGCGGCACCGACGGTGTCCTGAGCCTGGCCGACGGGCCGAATTACATCCGCACCGAGGAGTTCGCCACCAAGCACCCCGACGCGCCGAACGCGCTGTACTGGAGCACCAAGAATTTCCGCTGCGCCTAGTTTTCGCTGGGTCTAGAGCGTCCGGTCGGTCAGCGCCGACCATTCGTCGAGGAGGCTGGAGTCCGTCTCGCGGATCACCGCGCCGAGCCGGTCGGTGACGGCCGACAGGTCGACGTTGTCGACCAGCTTCTGCGGCAGGCCGCTGCGCAGCGCGCGATAGCAGTCCGTCAGATAGCGGAGCACCACGCCCTCGCTGCGTGCGAGCCCGTGTTTGGCGATCAACTCGTTGAAGGTCATATCTGCTTCGAGCATCTCTCGAAGCACCGACTTGGGAGACGGCGGAGTCGACGACACCCACGGGTGGCCGCGCCGATAGATTGTGAATGCCTCGTCGACCAGGTCGCGCAGCGGTTGCGGCCAGGTGACCTCGTCCAGGCGGGCGATGCGCTCCTCATACTCCATTCCGGCGGCCTTGAACTCGGCCATCGCGCTGTCGCGGGCACCTTTGCGCTGGGCGATCAAGACCGGCCGCGGATCGTCGAGGGTGGCCTCGATCACCGAAACGACGTCGAGTACGTAGTCCGCCGACTGCTCATCGAGTAGATCGAAGGCGGCGAGGGCGAAGGCCGACAAGGGGTTGGTCAACGCGAAGTTCGCCGGTACGTCCACAGATAGGGCGATTGCCTTGCCGTGAGCATCAGGTTCGGCCAGCCGGGCAACGATGCCTGTGTCGAGTAGATCGCGGTACAGGGCGATGGTGTGCCGCATGTGCGACAACTGGCGGCCGCGCGGCTCGTGGCTGTCCTCGAGCAGGTGGCGGACGGCGGCGAAACAGTCGCCGGGGCGGGAGATGACCTCCATCAGCATGGCGGTCGTCATCTGGAAATGTGATCGCAGCGGCTCGTCTTCGGCCGTGGTCAGCGACTCAAACGTCTTCTCGCCCCACGATACGAAACCCTCCGGCGCACGTCGCCGGACGATCTTGCGCATCTTTTTCGGGTCGGTGCCCGCTTTGGCGACCGCCCGCGCGTTCTCGACGTCGTGGTCGGGTGCCTGTGCGACCACGTAGCCGACGGTGTCGAAGCCCGCCCGTCCGGCACGGCCGGCGATTTGGTGGAATTCACGCGCCCGCAGGCGCCGGACGCGGCGGCCGTCGTATTTGCTCAGTGAGGCGAACAACACGGTCCGGATGGGCACGTTGATCCCGACACCGAGGGTGTCGGTGCCTGCGACGACCCGCAGCAATCCCTGCTGTGCGAGCCGTTCGACGAGGCGACGGTAGCGGGGGAGCATTCCGGCGTGGTGCACGCCGATCCCGGACCGGAGCAGTTTCGAGAGGGTCTTGCCGAATCCGGTGCCGAATCGGAAGTCGCCGATCGCCTCGACGAGTGCCTCCTTGGTCGCCCGATCGGCGATCGACGCGCTCAGCAGGGCCTGGGCGCGTTCGACGGCGGCGGCCTGGGTGAAGTGGACCACGTAGACCGGAGCCCTTCCCTCGCCGATGAGTCCCTCGATCGTCTCGTGGACCGGGGTCAGGGTGTAGGCGAATTCGAGGGGGACCGGACGCACCGCATCGGTCACGGCAGCCACGTCGCGCCCGGTGCGACGCCGCAGGTCGTCGACGAAGAATCCGACCTCGCCGAGAGTCGCGGACATGAGCAGGAATTGGGTGCGGGGCAACTCGATCAGCGGGACTTGCCACGCCCACCCCCGGTCGGGATCGCCGTAGTAGTGGAATTCGTCGGCGACGAGCAGCCCGATCGTGGACTCGGCACCCTCGCGCAGCGCGATGTTGGCGACGACCTCGGCGGTCGCGCAGATGATCGGTGCATCAGGGTTGACCGACGCGTCACCGGTCGCCAGTCCGACTTGCGCTGCGCCGAAAACCTCGCACAACGCAAAGAACTTCTCGCTGACCAAGGCCTTGATGGGCGCGGTGTAGTAGACACGATCCCCGCGCGCCCGGGCGAACGCGATCGCACCCGTGGCGACGAGGGACTTACCCGATCCGGTCGGGGTCGCCAGGATCACGTGGCTGCCGGCGGCCAATTCGAGCAGGGCCTCGGCCTGGTGGGGATAGAGGGCCAGGTCGCCGGCGGCGGCCCATTCCTCGAACTCGTCGTAGCCCGTGGCCGGATCGGCACTGACCCGCAGCGCGGCGCGCTCCGGGTCAGCGCCGAGTGGTTCGCTCACGCCGGAGACGGACCATCGTTGTCCGCTCCGCCGTCTCCCGACTGGCGGGCCTGCTCGGCGAGGTAGCGCTGGAATTCATCGCCGATCTCGTCGGCACTGGGCAACGGCTCATCGGCGGCCAGCAGCGACGCCTGCTGCTCGGTGGCGGCGGTGTACGAATCGTACTGCGATTCAAGCGCCGCGACCACCGACGAGACCTCCTCGTTGTTCGCCAGCTCCTTGTCGACCTGGACGCGCAGCGAGTCGGCCGCATTGTCGAGCGCCGCGGTCGGTAGCTCGAGGCCGGTCAATGCCGACAGGCCGGACAGTAGCCGCGACGAGGCCGCCGGATAGGTCGACTGAGCGAGGTAGTGGGGGACGTGCACCGACAGGCCCGAGGTGCGGTAGCCGTGTTCGGACAGCCGCAGTTCGAGCATCATCGACGCGCTACCGGGCAACTTCATCGGCGATCCCCACCGTGGCATGTCGCCGAGGAATTCAACGTCACTGCCGTGCGCGGTGATCGTCGACGGCCGGGTGTGCGGCACCGCCATCGGAATGGCATTGAGGCCGACGACGTCGCTGACGCCGAACCGGTCGGACAGTCCGCGGACCGCGGCGCTGAACTGCTCCCAGCGCAGGTCTGGCTCGGCACCGGAGAGCAGTAGGAAGGGTTCGCCGGTGTTGTCACGGATCGCGTGCACCGTCAGCGACGGCATTTCGATGCCGGTGAACGCCTGCCCGGAGAAGTCCACGACGGGCCGCCGCGAGCGGTAGTCGATGAGTTCGTCGGGGTGGAAGGTGGCGACCAATTCGGAGTCGAGGCTGTCGCGCAGGTGGCTCGCGGCAAGTGCGACGGCGTTTCCGGCGTCGGCGAAGCCGTCGAGGGCGTGCACCAGTACAGGTCCGGCCCCGGTGCTCTTGGACACCGAGGGAGCCGGGAACTCCAGCTCGTACAGCGAGCTGTGCTCAGCGGGCTGGAAGGCCATTCATCCTCCATCAACAGGGATAGTCGATTGTCCCAGATTTGGGTCCGGGACTGCTAACGCGATCAACACCAGATGCTGGGCTGGAATTCCCAGACACCAGCTGGCACAGTAAAAGGTGTGATTGATGTGACAGCTGAGGTTCGGCGAACCGTCCGGGCGGCGTGCATCACCGGATTGGGGCTCGCCGCGGTCCTGGTGTCGGGGGCGTGCTCCGTCGCCGGTGATCCACACGACGCGCTGGTGGAACGCAGCGTGTCCGCCTCGGCGTTCCCGATCGAACCCGGCGCAGCAGTCACCCGGGTGGCCCCAGCGCAACTGCCGGCCATTGCCGGTGACATCTCCGGGATGCCGGTGGGGGCACAGATCGAGCCACCGGGCTGTGCGCCCCAGCCGATTTCGGCGCTGGCCACCGACACCGTCGTGCAGACCGGGTTCGGCGGGGCCGGTGCTCCCGGTGCGCCACCGCCGGCGTACACGACCGTCATCACCCGGACGACGGAGCCCCTCGGCGAGGTGATGGCCGCGGTGGCGCGCTGCGGTGACTACCGTCGCTCGTCGGCGTCCCCGGTGGTCGTGACCCAGCGCCTGCTGGACCAGGTGCCGCCGGTTCGCGGTGCCGCGGTCGCCGGCTATACCCGGACCGATGCCAGTCCGGGAGTCACACCGGTCACCACGACGTTGTTGCTCGCGCAGCGCGGCGATGTCCGCGTGTACGCGACGCGGCGGACGGTCGGGGACATCGATCCGACGGCTGCGGCCGACCCGGCACTGGTCACGCTGTTCCAGGCGGTCGCGGCGGTCGGTCTGAGGTGAGGCGGTGAGGGACGCGGCGGAACCGAATCGGTCTGGGCTGCGTCTCAGTTGGCATGACGAACATGATGCCGACCGTATCCCTGGACACCACGAGCCTGCTGACCGCGATCCCCGGTCTGCTCGGCTTCCTCCCTGAGCAATCGCTGGTGGTGGTTGCGTTCGACGCCGGCGCGTCGGTCGCGGTCACCGCCCGTCACGACCTGCTGCTCGACGCCGATGGCGAACCGACCGAGCAGATGCGCGCAACCATGGCAGACATCGGTCAGGTGTGCGAGCGGGCCGCCGTGCTGGCGACCGCCGTCGCCATTGCCGACGATCGCTTCGGCTTGGCCTCACCGGTCTACCGGCAGGTGTGTGCGGAGATGGACCGGGCCCTGGTGCGGGCCGGGGTGCCCGGTGGCGTCCGTGCGGGCTTCGTGCTCGAGCGGTTCGCCGCCGGAGCACCGTGGTACACCGCGTGGTGGGCGTTGGAAGGACTAGGGCCGGCCGGATGCGATCCGGCCGTCCCGCAGGCCATCGGACTCGACGACGGGGGGTTCGGCTGCGGCCTGCTCGGCGATCCGCAGGCGTCGCCGGTGGCGCTGGAGCGGTCGTTGCGGACTGGGCGGGTGGTCATGGCGAGCCGCAATGACGTGGCCGCCTCCCTGGCACCCATCGGGCACTGCACCGACGACGCGTGCGGCGGCCGTTCCCGGCGTGTCCGCCGAAGGGAGCCGGCGACCGGTGATGAGACCCTGTTGCGTGCGGCCGTGACGCTGTTGACCGGTGACCAGATGCCTGAGATGACCTGCGCCAATGTTGAACTGTTGAGCCGGGCCGTGGTCAGCCTCGGCGTGCGTGACGCGCTCCTGGCGCTGGGCGGCACCGAACACCGGTTCGTCGTGGAGGGGGTGTGGCGCGATCTGGTCCGCCGCACACGGGCAGAGACGAGGGCCAGTGCCGCGACGATGCTGGCCCACCTGTACTACCTGGGCGGTGAAGGGGCCTATGCCGGCGTCGCGCTTGATGCCGCACTTCTGGCCTGCCCGACGTGGCGCCTCGCCGTACTGCTGAACACCGCGCTGGTTGGCGGGGTCCACCCGACAATGCTGTGGGAGGTTCTCGCCGACTCGTACTCGGTTGCCGCCGGGTTGGGCGTGTCGCTTCCCCCGCTGTCGCGCAACCGGTATCCCTAGCCGGTCAGGCTCGTTCGACGAAGATCGAGTGCGCCATCTCCTCGGGCAGTTCGAGGCCCGCATGGCCGGGGGTGGTCACCACGAACGACCGGCCCGTTCGGGTCACGGTGACGCGCGCATTGGGCACGATGCCCACCTCGCGGAGCGTCACGATCAAGTCCTGGTCGGACTGGGCGTGCTCGGACAGGCGCCGGACGACCACCGGCTGCGGGTCGGAGCCCGACAATTCAGCGATGCGGACTGCATGGTCGTCGATCGGCTCGGAGCGTGCCCCGAGCAGTTCGAGTCCCGGAATCGGGTTCCCGTACGGGGAGGTGGTCGGATTGTCGAGGACCGCGAGAATACGCCGCTCGACGTTCTCGCTCATCACGTGCTCCCACCGGCATGCCTCGTCGTGCACCTCATCCCACGGAAGCCCGATGACGTCGACGAGGAGCCGTTCGGCAAGCCGGTGCTTGCGCATGACGGCGACCGCCAAGTCGCGCCCTTTTTCGGTGAGCTCCAGATGCCGATCACCGGCGACACGCACCAGTCCGTCGCGCTCCATGCGCGCAACGGTCTGCGAAACCGTCGGGCCACTCTGCTCCAACCGTTCGGCGATCCGCGCGCGCAGTGGCACAATGCCCTCTTCTTCGAGGTCGTAGATAGTGCGCAAATACATCTCGGTGGTGTCGACTAGGTCATTCACTGCAATCCCCGCGCCCTTTCATCCCCGCGCCAGTCATTCACGCCACAGTACCTTGAAACCCCAACCGCGCCGCGTTCAGACGCGCACGGGCTAGCCTGATCAATGTGCCGGAGACGACAACGGGAGCGGTGATTTGGAGCGACGGCTTCGAAGCATATCGGTGGGCCCGCGAACACCCGATGAACCCGGTGCGACTGGTCCTGACGATGAGTCTGGCGACGTCGCTCGGCGTCCTCGACGGCATCGATCCGCTGCCGCCCGTCGACATCGACGACACGGCGCTGACCGTCGTCCACACCCGGCAGTACATCGACGCCGTTCGTGAGGCGGGGCGACCCGAGGGCGGTCGGCACCGGGCGATCTACGAACAGCTATACGGCCTCGGCGACATGGACAACCCGATCTTTCCCGGGATGCACGAGGCGGCCCGAATGCTGGTGGGGGGATCCATCGCCGGTGCCCAGGCGATTGCGCGGGGCCAGGTGCGCCGCGCGGTCAATATTGGCGGCGGTATGCACCACGCGATGGCGGGGCGCGCGGCCGGCTTCTGTGTCTACAACGATTGCGCCATCGCGATCGACTGGTTGCTCGAGCACGGCTACGACCGCGTCGCCTATATCGACATCGATGCCCATCACGGCGACGGTGTGGAGCGGGCGTTCGCCGACGATCCGCGCGTCCTCACCGTCTCCCTGCATCAGCATCCGGCGACGCTGTGGCCCGGCACCGGATGGCCGACGGAGATCGGCGGGTCGGGTGCCGCCGGATCGGCCGCCAACATCGCCCTTATGCCCGGAATCGTCGATTCGCTGTGGCTCCGGGCTTTCCACGCGGTCGTACCGTCGCTGATCGGTGAGTTCAAGCCGCAGATCATCGTCAGCCAGTGTGGTGCGGACAGCCACGCGGCCGATCCGCTGACCGACTTGCAGCTGACTGTCGAGGGTCAGCGCGCGGCGATTCTGGCAATGCGTGACCTCGCCGACAAGTACTGCGAGGGCCGATGGCTCGCCGTCGGCGGCGGCGGGTACGGGGTTGTCAACGTGGTGCCGCGGATCTGGACGCACCTGATCGCGGCGGCGCTGGGACGGGAAGTCGATCCGGCCACGCGCATCGGCGACGAGTGGATGGCGCGCGCGCGCGACCTGGCCGCCACCGTCGACCCCGCATACGCCGCCGATCCGGTGGATCTCATGGGCGACGGCGGCATCGTCGACTACGCGCCGTGGGACGGTGACTCCGGGGCCGATCCGCCACCGGGCGTCGAAGAGCGCAGCTTCCGCCAGACCGACCGAACCATTCTCGCCACCCGGCGCGCCGTGTTCCCGCTCCACGGCCTGGACCCAGAGGACCCCCGTGACTGATCCCGCACCCGCCGTCGAGTCCACACCCGCCGAGGCCGGACCGGACGCCGAGGGCCGTGCGCGCTGGGAGTATCCGCGCGAATGGGCCGCCGACGTCCTGGCCTCCGACGGCGGTGTGGTGCACATCCGTCCGATCGTGCCCGACGACGCCGACGATGTCGTCGAGTTCCACTCACGGCTGTCCGAGCGCACTCGGTACATGCGCTACTTCGGACCGACGCCGACACTCCCGCCGCGCGAGGTGGCGCGCATGACCACCGTCGACTATCGCGATCGAGTGGCGCTGGTCGCGCTGCTCGGCGGGAAGATCATTGCGATCGGTGTCTACGAGGGACTCGCCGCCTCGGGCCGCCCAGAGTCGGCCGAGGTTGCGTTCGTCGTTGACGACGCGCATCAGGGCCGTGGGCTCGGACCCATCCTGCTCGAGCACCTCGCCGGCGCTGCCGCAGAGAACGGCTTCACCCGCTTTGAGGCGGAGGTCCTCGCCGAGAACACCACGATGGTGACCGTCTTCCGGGCGGCGGGCTACCAGTTGAGCCGCAGTTTCGACGGGGCCAACGTGCACGTCGAGTTCCTCATTGACCCGACCGAGGCGCTGCTGTCGGTTCGCAACGGTCGCGAGCGGGCGTCGGAGGCGCGCAGTATCGCCAATCTCCTGCGGCCGACATCGGTGGCGGTGATTGGGGCGTCGGCAGATCGGCGGAAAGTCGGCAACGTGCTCCTCGCCAACATCATCTCAGCCGGATTCACCGGACCGGTGTATCCGGTGAACGGACCCGGGCAACGGTCCGCCGACGGCGCGGACGACGACAATGCGCGCCGTGCCGACCGGACCGCGCGCGGTACGCGTCAGGATGCTGTACCTCCCTCGCGCACCCCGTCGGTGCTGGGAATCCGCGCCTATCCGACGGTGCGCGACATTCCCGACCCCGTCGACCTCGCGGTGGTGGCGGTGCCGGCCGCCGTCGTCGACGAGGTGCTCGACGACTGCCTGGCCAAGGGGGTGAAGACACTTCTCGTCGTCTCGTCGGGTTTCGCCGAATCCGGTGAGGCGGGGCAGGAGAGCCAGCGGCGGTTGGTCGCCGCCGTCCGCGAGCACGGGATGCGCCTGGTCGGACCCAACGCGCTCGGCGTCGTGAACAACGATCCCGACGTGTCGCTCAACGCGACGCTCGCACCGCTGATCCCCGCGCCCGGGCGGGTCGGATTCTTTTGTCAGTCGGGCACCCTGGGCATTACGATTCTCGATTCCGCCGCTCGGCGGCAGATCGGGTTGTCGACCTTTGTCTCGGCCGGCAACCGGGCAGACGTCTCGGGCAACGACGTGTTGCAGTATTGGGACACCGACGACTCCACCGATGTCGTATTGCTGTACTTGGAGAGCCTTGGCAACCCGCGGAAATTCTCGCGCATCGCGCGACGGGTGTCGCGGTCCAAGCCGATCGTCGCGGTAAACACCCCCGCGTTCGGGGATACCCGCATCGCGCAGATGGTGTACGAGCAGGCCGGCATCATCGGTGTGCCGACCATCTCCGAACTGTTCGACGTCAGCGCCCTGCTGGCGTATCAACCGTTGCCAGAGGGGCCGCGCACGGCGATCGTCGGGAACTCGTCGGCGCTCGGCGCGCTAGCCGCGTCGGTCGGCGCCGGGCTCGGTCTTGACGTGGTCGACAGTGTGGACGTCGGCCCCGGCGCCTCGGCGCAGGAGTTCAGCGCAGCGGTGGCGGCCGCCGCCGAAGATGAAGTATGCGATGCGGTCGTTGCGGTGTTCGTCCCGCCCGTCGCCGTGGCGACCGACGAGTTCACCGCGGCGCTGCTGGCCGCCACCGCGAACTCCGACAAGCCCGTCGTGTCAACCTTTCTGGGCAACGAGGGCATGCTGTCGGTGCCCGGTGGTGACGGCTCGCCGGCACGCGGTTCCATTCCCAGCTATCCCAGCCCTGAGCGCGCCGCGACGGCGCTGGCACACGCGTGGCACTACCGCGCTTGGCGGCGGCGCGCCGAGCCGACGACGACACGACCAGAGGGAATAGACCCAGTAACGGTGCGCGCTCAGATCCGCGAACTGCTCGCCGAGAACGACAACGAGACCGTCGCGCTGAGCCCAGTGGTGACCGCCGAACTGCTCGGGCAGTACGGGATAGGCATGGTCCCGTTCATCGAGGTCCGAACCATCCACGAGGCCTCGGCCGCGGCGCGCGAACTGGGCTTTCCGGTGGCGGTGAAGGCGACCTCCGCGCGGTGGCGCGGGCGTCCCGATCGCGAGGGCACGCGACTCGACCTGCCCGATGCGACGTCGGTGGTCACCGCGTTCGCGGAGCTGTCCGAACTGACCGGCGACGAGGTGCTACATGTGCAGCGGATGGCACCAAAAGGGGTGGCTACCATGATCCGCGCCTCGACCCACCCGCGGTTTGGCGCATTGATCGCCTTCGGTCTCGCCGGGAATACGTTCGAGTTGCTTGAAGACGCCGCCTACCGCGCGTTACCGCTGACCGATGTCGACGCCCGCGAGTTGGTCGTGGCACCACGGTCAGCGGCGCTTTTGACCGGCTACCAGGGCCAGCGGTCCGCAGACATCGAGGCGTTGGCCGATTTGCTCATGCGCGTTTCATTCCTGGTCGAAGACATTCCCGAGGTTCGCGCGGTCGTGCTCGACCAGATCCTCGCCACCAGCGACCATGCCTCGGTTCTCAATGCGCAGATCACGATTGGCCCGGTGTCCAAAGGGATGGACACCGGGCCGCGGCGATTGGGAGATTGACGGTGCGGCAGCGACCGATCAGACCGCGTAAGCGCGCAGGCGGTCGGCTCGATCGCCCGCGCGCAGCTTGACCATCACCTCACGCTCGATCTGACGGACCCGTTCGCGGGACAGGCCGAAGGCCCGCCCGATCTGGTCGAGTGTGCGCGGCTGCCCGTCGTCGAGTCCATAGCGCATCCGGATCACGTGCTGTTCCCGTTCATCGAGGGTGCCGAGAACGCTACGGATGTCGGAGTGCAGCAGACCGGCGATGACGACGTTCTCGGCCGACGTGGCCTCGGTGTCCTCGATGAAGTCGCCGAGCGGCGCCTCCTCGTCGGTGCCGACCGGCATGTCCAGGCTCACCGGGTCGCGGCTGTGGTCGAGCAGGTCGGCGATCTTCTCCGCCGGGATGCCCGATTCAGCGGCCAACTCATCGTCAGTGGCCTCGCGACCGAGCTGTTGATGCAGTTCACGCTTGATCCGGGCCAGCTTGTTGACCTGCTCGACGAGATGCACGGGCAAGCGGATCGTGCGGCTCTGGTCGGCCATCCCGCGGGTGATGGCCTGACGGATCCACCACGTCGCGTAGGTCGAGAACTTGAAACCCTTGGCGTAGTCGAACTTCTCCATCGCACGGATCAGGCCGAGGTTGCCCTCCTGGATCAGGTCCAGCAAGGGCATCCCACGGCCGGTGTAGCGCTTTGCGAGGGACACCACCAGACGAAGATTTGCCTCGAGGAGATGCGCGCGGGCCTGCTGGCCCTCGCGCGCGATCTCGGTGAGGTCGCGCTTGCGCACCGGGCTAAGCCTCTTGCGGATCGTCAGCAAGTGTTGGGCGTACAGTCCGGCCTCGATCTGCTTGGACAGCTCGACTTCCTGTTCGGCGTTGAGGAGGGCGGTCCGGCCGATGCCGTTGAGATACACGCGGACCAGGTCAGCCGACGGTGATTGGGCATCGAGTTCGGCTTCGGTCGGAGCCGGGCGAACTGCGGACGTGGTCGACATGTGGCCTCCTAAAGGTGGATGTGCATACACCTTTCCCAACGCCCACCATCGTCTGAATAGTTCCCGGCATCACACCTGTGCGCCTGAGAAGTCGCTGAGTGGTGCATTCGGGGCCGACCGTCAGATTTGGTTCTCGTCAGTGACTAGGGCGAGGACTCATCGGGTAACCCGCGCGCGGGGGCCGCCGGGGGATCGGCCAGCTCGGAGTCGATGACCGTGGTCGGCCCTGCCAGCGTGGGGGTTTCGTGTACGGGATGGCCGTAGTGATACTCCGCGACTTCGCCGCGCTTGCGTGCCGGACGATCATTGGCGACGAGCACGGCGACCCACGGCAACGGGATCGAGGCCGCCACCACTGCCAGGGCGAGCAGGCCATTGTGGGTCGCACCGTAGATGATGCAGGCGAGGATCAGTGCCGGGACGCGGAACGCCATCAAGATCAGGTACCGCCGCACGCGCGCACGGTGCTGTTCTTCCGGACTGTTTTCGGCCCGGGTGATGAGGAACGCCTCCTCGGCGGAGTGTGCGCGCATACCTCCACTGTCCCACTCCGACGCGCGCGGCGCACCCTCGGGTCCGGTTGGCTATCCCGGGCGGAGGCGTCACAATGGGTCCATGGCTACTGAGACCATTGAGCGGCCCGACGTCGACGAGCGGACCGAAGACAGCACCGACATTCCCAAGGTCTTTCACTATGTGAAGAAGGACAAGATCGCCGAGAGTGCGGTGCTGGGCAACCATGTCGTTGCGCTTTGTGGCGAGGTCTTCCCAGTCACCGCCGTACCCAAGCCGGGTTCGCCGGTGTGCGAGAAGTGCAAGAAGATCTACAACAAGATGCGCCAGAGCTGAATGCGCCCCGATTCAATCGGGTGCCGACTCGGTCGGCGCCCCACCGCGTCCTCGGTGTGAGATCGGCCCGGTCCCGAACTTGGCCGGCAGTGCCTTGATGCCCTCGGTGATCTCGGCGCGCTGTTCGTCGAGCCAGTAGCGGGCCCGAACGCCGCGTGACGGCGATGATGGCCACATCGACTCGATGGTGGCGTTGAGTTCGGCACCCAGCACCATCGCGAAGCCGAGAAAGAACGCGAAGAGCAGGAACGCGATCGGCGTGGCCAACGCGCCATAGGTGTATCCGCTGCGTGTGATCACGGTCAGGTAGAGGCGCAGACCGAAGGTCGCGATCCAGAACACCGTCGCCGCCGTCAGTGCGCCCGGCAACAGTCGATGCCACGGCAGCGGGTGCCGCAACGACAGGTGGTAGAGGGTGGTGAGTGCCACGATGAGCACAGCGCCGACGAATGGGAAGTAGCCGATGTCGATGGCGGTGGTCACCGCTGGACTCCACGACGGTGGCACCATCCGGCGCAGCAGGCTCGGCCCGATCGCGACCAGCGGCAGAACGATGACCGCGACGGCGAGGAAGATCACGTAGATGAGTAGCGCGAAGATGCGCTGCCACACGGGGTTGCGCACATCCTGCTGGTGATGAGCGGTGGTGATGGCGGCGACGTAGCACGACATTGCCGATGACCCGGCCCACAACGAGAGCACGAAGCTCATCGATGTCAGCCCTGCCTGGCCCCGGCTCAGCATGCTGTCGAGCGTCGGCGCGACCAAATCGTTGACGACGTCGGCAGTGAAGGTGCGCTCGGCCAGGTCGAGGATGCGGTCGTGGATGATCGTCGAGAGGTCGGGATTCAACCAGCCGAGGAAGTAGCCGATGCTGCCGAGCAAACCCAGAAACAGCGGTGCGAACGAGAGTGCCTGCCAGAACGCGGCTTGTGCCGACCAGCCGATGATGCCGTGGTCCCACGAGGCGACGATGGTCCGCCAGACCAGCACCGGCAGGCGGCGCCATCCGGCGCGATCGGCCTCGTCCGCTACCGTACGGCTGACATCGCCGGCCGCGTCATCGGGCGGTGCGACACCGTCGTCGGCCATGACGTGGACCACCTTTCCGAGTTCCCGGCGTGGAGGCGTGGGCGACGCGCCGCCCAGGAGGGACGCTAGTAGACTCAGACAGGAAGTCCGGCCGCTAGAGGAGTGTATTCGCGAGTGACGTCTGATGCTGTATCAGCCATGCCGTTGCGCGCCTGGCAACGTCGAGCTCTCACCAAGTATCTGACCGAAAAGCCGCGCGATTTTCTTGCCGTGGCCACTCCGGGTGCGGGGAAGACGGCGTTCGGGTTGCGGATCGCCGCCGAGCTCCTCGCCGATCGGTCGGTCGAAGCGGTCACCGTCGTCGCACCCACGGAGCATCTCAAACACCAGTGGGCCCAGGCGGCCGCTCGCGTGGGCATCGCCCTAGACTCGAACTTCGCCAACTCGACGGGGGCGACCAGTTCCGATTTCGACGGCGTCGTCGTCACGTACGCCCAGGTCGCCTCCCATCCGTCGCGCCATCGGGTGCGTACCGAGAACCGGCGAACGCTCGTCATCCTCGACGAGGTGCACCATGCCGGCGATGCGAAGTCCTGGGGTGATGGAATCCAGGAGGCATTTTCCGATGCCACCCGCCGGCTCGCGCTCACCGGCACACCATTTCGCTCCGACGACGCGCCGATCCCGTTCGTCGTCTACGAACCCGAACCTGGCGGTGGTGCGCGGTCCAAAGCCGACCACACGTACGGGTACTCCGATGCCCTCGCCGACGGGGTGGTCCGGCCGGTCGTCTTCATGGCCTACTCCGGACAGGCGAGTTGGCGGACGAGTGCCGGCGAAGAGTACACCGCGCGACTGGGCGAGCCGTTGTCGGCCGAGCAGACGGCGCGGGCCTGGCGCACGGCTCTCGATCCGCATGGCGACTGGATTCCGGCGGTCCTGCGTGCCGCGCACACCCGGCTGACGCAGCTGCGCACCTCAGGCGTGCAGGATGCCGGCGGCCTGGTGATCGCCACCGATCAAGCCGTGGCGCGCGACTACGCCGAACTCCTCACTGAGATTTCCGGTACGAAGGTCACGCTCGTGCTGTCCGACGACCCGGGCTCCTCGGCGCGGATCGCCCAGTTCGCCGATTCCGGCGACCAGTGGATGGTGGCGGTGCGCATGGTGTCCGAGGGTGTTGATGTGCCGCGGCTCGCGGTCGGCGTATACGCGACGAGCGCGGCGACCCCGCTTTACTTTGCCCAGGCCATCGGGCGTTTCGTGCGATCACGCCGCCCGGGGGAGACCGCGAGCGTCTTCCTGCCGTCGGTGCCGGTCCTACTGAATCTGGCCAGTGCGCTCGAGGTGGAGCGCGACCACGTGCTGGGCAAACCCCACCGGGAGGAGGGGTTCGACGACGCGGCGCTCGAGCAGGCCAATGCGACCCCCGACGAGGACGGTGACGACGAGCCCGCGTTTCAATCGCTGCACGCCGACGCCGAACTGGACCAGGTCATCTTTGACGGTTCATCGTTCGGCACCGCGACGTACGCCGGCAGCGAGGAGGAGTCGGACTATCTCGGATTGCCGGGCCTGCTCGACGCCGACCAGGTCCGGGAGCTGCTTGCGCGGCGCCAGAGCGAGCAGTTGACGAGGCGGGCGGCCGCGCCGGCCACCAATCCTCGCGAGGGCGCCGCGGAGAGCCGGAGCGGTGCCGCGGCCCTGCAGTCGCTGCGCAAAGAACTCAACTCGCTGGTCGCACTGCACCACCACCGCACCGGCAAAGCACATGGCATCGTGCATCGCGAACTGCGGGCACGCCTCGGCGGGCCGCCGACTGCGATGGCCTCGGCCGAACAACTCACCGAGCGCATTCAGGCGCTGCGGCAGTGGCGCTGAGCAGCGGGCGAGAATGCGACGCGAAGGGCGAAGGGCGAAACAGCGGTACCGCGAGTCGTCGGACTCGCGGTACCGCTGTCTCGTCGTATCGTCTCGCCCCCGGCGAGGCCGGCTCAGACCAATTCGGCGGTCGGCTCGCTGATCGTCGCACCGAGCTTGACCAGGCCGGCTTCGTGCTCGGTGAAGTGGTGGCGGCAGAAGTGCAACTCACTCCCGGAGGGGAGCACAGCAATCACCTTCGCGGCTGCACTGCACCGGTCGCACCGATTGGCGGCGGTCAGCGTGGTGGTAGCACTCGTGGCACTCGTAGCGGTGGTGGTCATGGTTCCTCCGTCCCGGGCGAACTATCGTCCCTCATGAGCGTAGGCGAGGAATTCCGCCTGCTCACACTCTGTCAGACGTTCGGCGCGTCCGAATTGTTCCCAACCCCGGTGTGTCGGATCCCACCGGAGCCGATCTGCCGCGGCGCGGGCCCCACTCAGTCCAGGTAGTCGCGCAGAACCTGGGACCGGGACGGGTGGCGCAGCTTGCTCATCGTCTTGGACTCGATCTGGCGGATGCGTTCCCGGGTCACCCCGTAGACCTGGCCGATCTCATCGAGGGTTCGCGGCTGACCGTCGGTCAGGCCGAAGCGCAGGCGGACGACACCGGCCTCGCGCTCAGAGAGCGTCTCCAGCACAGATTGCAGTTGGTCCTGCAGCAGGGTGAAGCTCACCGCATCGACGGCGACGATGGCCTCGGAATCCTCGATGAAGTCGCCGAGTTGGCTGTCGCCCTCGTCGCCGATCGTCTGGTCCAGTGAGATCGGCTCGCGCGCATACTGCTGGATCTCAAGCACCTTCTCCGGGGTGATGTCCATCTCGCGGGCAAGTTCCTCGGGCGTCGGCTCCCGGCCGAGGTCTTGGAGCAACTCCCGCTGGATGCGGCCGAGCTTGTTGATGACCTCGACCATGTGCACCGGAATACGGATGGTGCGGGCCTGGTCGGCCATGGCGCGG
>NZ_DIAX01000042.1:33782-47290 GCF_002414845.1 Gordonia sp. UBA5067
GTTGCCCTCCTGGATCAGGTCCAGGAAGGCCATCCCGCGGCCGGTGTAGCGCTTGGCCAGCGATACGACCAGGCGAAGGTTCGCCTCCAAGAGGTGGTTCTTGGCCTTGGTGCCGTCGTAGGCGACTTCGCGCAGCGCGCGACGCTGGGCCATCGGCACCTTCTCGCCGGTGGCGTGCAGGCGGGTCATCAGTTCCGCCGAGTAGAGGCCGGCTTCGATCCGCTTGGCCAGGGCCACCTCCTCCTCGGCGTTGAGTAGCGCAACTTTGCCGATCTGCTTGAGGTAGGCGCGCACCGAGTCGGCCGACGCGGTGAGTTCGGCATCCTTGCGTGCTTGGCGCAGGGCCTCGGACTCCTCCTCGTCCCAGACGAAGTCGCCCGGCGACTTGGTTTCCTCGTCCTTCGCGTCATCCTTCTTGTCCGCTTCGGAGGTGGTGTCGGCTGCGGCGATATCGGTGTCGACGTCATTCAGGTCGACGTCAGACTCGTCGATGTCGTCGATCGAATCCGGGCCGGACTCCAACTCGGCCTCGTCGGTTGCCTCTGGTGGCTTCACGGCGGCAGCCTTCTTGGCGGCGGCCTTCTTGGCCGGTGCCTTCTTAACCGCGGCCCGCTTTGCCGGTGCCTTCTTGGCGGCGGCTTTTTTTGCCGGTGCCTTTTTGGCCGGCGCGGCCTTTGCGGCCGGAGTCGCCCCGTCGGCGGAGGTCTCGTCAGCCGCAGTCGTGACCGTTGTCGCCTTCCGTACCGTCTTGGATGCAGCGGCGGTCAGCTTCTTTGCCGTGCTCGCCGCCTTGCTGGCCGCAGTCGTCTTCTCGGGGGCGGACGTGCGCGCGGTGGTCTTGGGGGCAGCCACGGACAACCTTTCGAACTCGCAACGGGGTGGCGTCGCGGCGCCGGGGGCCGCTACCGGATTCGGCAAACGGACCGCGGTGGAGCGACGCGAGATGGGTCTGGGTGGTTGGGAGACAATCGATCGATCCTCGCAACGCGTTCCATTGTAACGAAACACTCAGCATTGAGCGGTAACCACCAGGTCAATACGCCCGACTCACGGTCGTAAACCCGCCTCGGCCGCCATCGCGGCACCGACGATCCCGGCGGTGTTGCGCAGCGTGGCGCGTACCGTCGGGGTGGAGTTGGTCAGAAGCGGAATCCACTTGTGTGCCTTGCGGCTGATACCGCCGCCGAGAATGAACAGCTTGGGCGAGAACAACTTCTCGTATTCCTGCAGAACCCGGGACAGGTGACGGGCCCACTGCTCATAGGACCAGTCGTTGTCCTCTTTGGCGCGGGCTGATGCCTGCGCCTCGGCAATCGATTTCCCGACCTGCACGTGCCCGAGTTCGGCGTTCGGCAGGAGGCCCCCGGAGAACAGGATGGCCGAGCCGATCCCGGTCCCCAGGGTCAACATGATGACCACCCCGTCGACGTCGTCGGCGTTGCCGCCGTACTTCGCCTCAGCCAGCCCGGCGGCGTCGGCGTCGTTGAGCACGGTGAGCCCCGAGGCGGTGAAGTAGGTGCCGAGCAATGCGTAGGGATCGGTACCGATCCAGGCCTTGTCGATATTTGCCGCGGTACGGACGACGCCGTCGACGACGACGGCCGGCAGCGTCACGCCGACCCGGCCGGTCCAGTGGAAGTGCGCGACGATCTGGGCGACGGTCGCCGCCACCGCATCGGGCGAGGCCGGCTTCGGCGTCTTGATCTTGAACCGGTCGCCGACCAGCGTGCCGGTCGTCAAGTCGACGATGCCGCCCTTCACGCCGGATCCGCCCACGTCGATGCCGAATCCATATCGCGGGTCGTCGGCGTGCACGGCGAGCTGTTCGGGGGTGGCGACGGGGGAATCGGCGGTGTCGGCAGCGGACATCGGATCGGCCTCATTTCGCGTGCGTCGTGGTTGGGCGGCGACGTCCTCAGGCTATCGGGGACAATGGTGCGGTGACGACTTCTCGCGCAAACCTCCCGCCCATTCGCGCCGGACTGCCGGCCGAACTCGTCGAGGTGGCGATCGCCGTCGCTACGCGGGCCGCAGCGCATGTGCGGAGTCGCCGGCCGGAACTCTTCGGGGCGGCGGCACCGGCCGATGGCCGGGCGGTTCGCACCAAATCGGCACCGACCGATCCGGTCACCGTCGCCGACACCGAGTCCGAGGAGTTGATCCGCGCCGAGCTGGCCCGGCTTCGACCCGGTGATGACATCCTCGGCGAGGAGGGTGGCGGCGCGCGCGACGTCCCATCTGGGATCCGGTGGGTGGTCGACCCCATCGACGGCACGGTGAACTTCCTCTACGGCATTCCCGCCTATGCGGTTTCGATCGCCGCACAGCTCGACGGGCGGTCGATCGCCGGGGCGGTCGTCGATGTCGCGCGCGGGGTGACGTACCACGCCATGGCCGGCGGCGGTGCGTTCCGCACGGACTCCACCGGCACCTCGGTGTTGTCGACGAGTGCGGCCTCCGACCCGGCGCTGGCTCTGGTGGCCACCGGGTTCGCGTATTCCCCGGACCGCCGCCGGCAGCAGGCGCGAATACTTTGCGAGCTTCTCCCTCGGGTACGCGACATCCGGCGGATCGGCGCGGCCGCCCTCGACCTGTGCCTCGTCGCCGAGGGGGCCGTCGACGCACACTACGAGCACGGGCTCTCACCGTGGGACTGGGCGGCGGGCGCTCTCATCGCCGCCGAGGCCGGGGCCGTGGTGGTTACGCCGCCGGCCCGGTCCCGGGCCGATGCCGGCGACGTGACGGTCGCGATTGCGCCCGGGCTGGCCGGGCCGCTGCGCGCTCTCCTCGCCGAGTGTGGCGCGCTCGAGCCGCTGCCGCTCGACTAGCTCTCACGCCGGCGTCAAGTGATCAGTACGCGACCAGGGTGATCAGCAGGTGTTTGCGTGGACCGCCCGGAGGAGGGCCGGATCCACGCCGGTCTTCGGATTGCGGGGATCGGCCGAGCGCAAGGCCTCCAAGGCCGCCTGGGCGTCGGCCGACTGTTCGGTTCCGGTGAAATATTCGCCGAGGGCCAGGTCGACATCGGTGCCGGCGCGTCCGTCCATCACCAGCTGCGCGCACGGAACCGCGAGCCACAGGGCCGCCGCGCTGGCCTTTCCCGCCTCGCCGAAACGGATCTGGCCGACGCAGTTGAGGTCACGGTTCGGGTAGAGGGCGTCATCGCCGACCGCGTTGTCCTGGACCGGGGCGAACCCCTGGTTCGCCAGCTCATCGGACACCGACTGTGCCTTCCCGCGCTGGTTGGAGGCGTTGAGCACTCGTACCCCGAAGGTGGCGAGTGCCGCCGGAGCAACGTCGAGCATCTCGTCGCGGTTCATCGCGGTTAGTTTCGGCGCCGGGCCGGGCCGGGCCGGGCCGCCATGGGGCGCCGGTGACGGGTTGCCCACCGCCGACGACGGCTGGTTGCAATCGACTGGGACGCGCGGGGCGTCTCCGCCGGTGAGTGCGATCGCCCAGACAAGCGTGCCGAACGCGGCGAGGATCGCCGTGGCGATGATCGCGGGGGTGGGGACGCGTCGGCGAAACTGGCGGCCGTTGTGATCCTTGGAGTAGCCGTTGGTGATTGAGGCGACCACGCGTCCACCCTTCCTGCTCGACGTTGCCCGACCCGGTGCCGCCGCGGCTGCGGGGATGTGGTCTGCGAATCACTGTAGCCGGGTGCCGGGGGTGGCACGTGGATGCCGCACGGAGGCGGAGGCAGTTGACTTCACTGTGTGGATGCGCTAAATTGCGGCTGCCTCGAACGGCTGCGTACCGACCTGGTCACCGATTGACGTGATGCATCTCACATCCCGAACCGGGTTGGGCCGGCAACAAATCCGGGCGGCGCGACGTTGGAAGCGACACCGGGCAACCGTCCCGCGCGACCAGCGGTCGGGTGCGGGCGACGGGCAACCGAGACAGAGATACGAAGGCGTGTAGCCGCAGGAAAAGGCAGGGGAGAGGGGCCAGGACATGGCAACCGATTACGACGCACCACGACGGACAGAGTCCGACGACATCAGCGAAGACTCACTGGAGGAATTGAAGGCTCGGCGCAGTGAAGCGCAGGCGGCTTCAGTCGACGTTGACGAGACCGAGACCGCCGAATCATTTGAGTTGCCCGGCGCAGACCTGTCCGGGGAAGAACTCTCGGTCCGAGTTGTTCCCAAGCAGGCAGACGAGTTCACCTGTACCCGGTGCTTCCTGGTGTACCACCGCAGCCGGCTCGCCCGCGAGAAGGGCACCGAGCGGATCTGCGTCGACTGCGCCTGATCGACGGCCACCGCTGCCGATCGGTCGGCTAGGCCAGTTCGGTACTGGTCCCCGCTGAGTGGGGCCGCGTCCGCTTGCGGCGCAGCAACACCTTGCGCGACCCGTCCGGGTAGAGTCGAGTCCGTTTCAGCTCCCACCCCCCGAACTCGGCCTGGATAGCCAGGCGCATCGTTGCGCTGACCCGCGTTACCTCTGGCGGCAGGCGCAGCAGCAGGGCCTCCACGTCGTCGGCCTGCGCCTCGATCCCCCAGTCGGGCGGCAGAGGGCGAGCTCGATTCCCCGGCGTCCGATCTGACCGGTCCGCCGCGGGGCTCGGGCTATCGGCTAACACGCTGGAGTCCTTCGCCGACCGCCGACAGCGCATAGACGGCACCCGACTCGGCATCGACGACAAGCGAGTTCGGTTGCCGGACAGCTGCGAACCTGGCGCGCTCGCGGGGCTCGCCGGACGACAAGTCGAAGGCGACGACGCGGTTGGCCGCCGTTTCCGAGACCCACAGCAGGTTGCGCCGGGTGTCATAGGCGAGGCCGTAAGGGCCGTCTCCGACCGGGAAGCGGAACCGCATGATCAGTGGATTGCCGTAGAAGCCGAGTAGTTGCCCGTCGCGCGGATTGGCGACCAGGAACCGTCCGAACGAGTCGCCGATCAGGGTGGTTGCGCCGTTTCCGGCGCGCAGCGCGGCACCTCGTTCACGGCTGTTGGGATCGACGGTGGTGACCAGCGACTGCGCCCGGTCCAGCACGACGATCTGGCGCTGGGAGTCCCGCGAGGCGACGGCGACGGCGTCGATCCGGACGAAGCCGCCGACATCGGTCTGCTGTGCCAGCGACGAGTCGAGGATCAACAGGTGGCCGTGCTCGGTCCCGACGAACACGGCCGTGCCCTCGACCGCGACCGCCAGGCCGGGGCGTTTCAATCCGACCACCTGCGTGGCGCCGGTGGGGGCGATACGGACCACCGATGTCGGGCCGACCGCGATGAAACCGTCGCCGTCAGCGGCGATGGCGCGCAGTTGGGGGGTGGCCGCCACCACTGGTGGCCGGTGCAGGTCGGCGGCGTCGAACAGTGCGACCGATCGACCGTCGCGGGCGATCGCGGCGAGCGTTCGGCCGGGTCCGGGTGCCAGCGCCAACGCGGTGCCCAAGCCGGGCGCAGGGACGACGGTACCCTCGGGCGCCATGCTGACCGGTGGGCCGGGCAACGCCGTCTGCGGCGTGACCGTCGGCACGTCGGGCCGACCGTGTTCGTCTTTGGCACCGCAGCCCGCCAGTCCGACGGTGAGCGCGACAGCAGTCACGATGGCGGCAAGGGCGGGGGAGCGCAGCGGCATGCGCACCATACTGCCAGCAGCCCAATGGGCGGCATCGGGTGCGAGTGGGTCGGGTGTGGGTAGGATGGCCCGTCGTGGTTGAGATGACATGGTTGCAGACGATCGTGCTGAGCGTCGTGCAGGGACTGACCGAGTTCCTCCCGATCTCCTCGTCGGGCCATCTACGGATCGTTTCCGAGCTCTTCTTCGGCGACGACGCGGGCGCGTCGTTCACCGCGGTCTCCCAGCTGGGCACCGAGGCGGCAGTCCTGGTCTTCTTCGGCAAGGACATCATCCGAATCATCGCGGCCTGGTTCCGTGGCCTGCGCAGCCCACAGGACCGCGGGCCCGACTTCCGCGTCGGCTGGGCGGTCATCGTGGCCACGATCCCGATCGGCGTCATCGGATTCGTCTTCGCCGACGAGGTGCGCACGGCTGCACGCAACCTGTGGATCACCGCGGTCGTCTTGATCCTCTTCTCCGGCGTGTTCTGGCTCGCCGAGCGCTATGGCACCCAACAGCGGAGTCTGGAGAGCGTCACGATGCGAGATGCGGTCGTGATGGGCCTGGCGCAGTGCCTGGCGCTGATCCCGGGCGTCTCGCGGTCGGGCGCCTCGGCCAGCGCGGGACTGTTCGTCGGCCTCACGCGCGAATCGGCGTTTCGGTTGTCGTTCTTGCTGGCCATCCCGGCAGTCACCGCGTCGGGGCTGTTCAGCCTGCCCGACGCGTTCGAGCCTGCCGGCAAGGGTCTCGCGGCGAGCGGGCCCCAATTGATCGTGTCGGTGGCCATTGCATTCGTTGTCGGCTATGCCGCGATCGCCTGGCTGCTGAAGTTCGTCGCGCATCACTCGATGAACTGGTTCGGCGCCTACCGGGTGGCATTGGGATTGCTCCTCATCGCGCTGCTCGCGACGGGCACCATCGCCGCCCAATAGTGGGCCGGATGCGCCATCGGCAGAAGTCCCGGCCCGTCTGGATGCCCGGTGCGCCCGTACGCTGACATACATGGCGGTCATCCTGATGCGACACGGTCGCTCCACGGCGAACACCGACTTGGTGCTCGCCGGGCGGACGCCCGGGGTTGCGCTCGACGAGGTCGGGCGCGCGCAGGCGGCGGAGCTCGCCCAGCGCCTCGGTGAGCGTGCGGCCGACGTCGTCGCCGTTGCGCGGTCCCCGCTCCAGCGGTGCGCCGAGACGGTCGCACCCTTGGTCGCCGCGCTCACCGGGGTGCCCGAGATCGTGGTGGATGCGCTCGCCGAGGTCGACTACGGCGATTGGACCAATCGGCCGCTCGCCGAACTGGCCAAGGAGCCGCTGTGGAAGACCGTGCAGCGCCAGCCGTCGGCCGCCGTCTTCCCGGGCGGGGAGGCGATGGCGGCGATGGCGGCCCGCGCCGTCGCCGCGGTGCGCGAACTCGACGCGCGGTTTGCCGGCGACGACGGGGCGAACCTGTGGGTGGCATGCACGCACGGCGACGTCATCAAAGCCGTCATCGCCGATGCCATGGGGCTGCACCTCGACGGCTTTCAGCGCATCGTGGTCGAGCCGGCGTCGCTCTCGGTGATTCGCTATCACCCGCGCCAGACCGTCGTGCACACCGTGAACAACACCGCGCGATTGTCACTGCCGGTGTCCGGTGCGGCGCTGACCGGCGCGGCAGTGGGCGGTGCGACGGGGGCTGGGAGTCACTGATGCCGCGTGCCATCCACGTGTTCCGCACACCCGACCGCTTCATCTCGGGCACAGTCGGGGAGCCGGGCGACCGCACGTTCTATGTGCAGGCCGTCCACGCGAGCCGGGTGGTCTCCGTCCTGGTTGAGAAGCAACAGGTGGCGATCCTCGCCGATCGCATCGATGCGCTTCTCGACGAGGTGGCCCGGCGGTTCGGCACGCCCATCCCGCCGGCGACCGGGGCGGTCGACGACGTCGGCCCGCTCGTTACCCCGGTCGATGCCGAGTTCCGCGTCGGCACGATGGGGCTGGGTTGGGATGCCAACGAGAATTCGGTGGTCGTCGAATTGCTCGCGGCCACCGATGAGTCCCTAGATGAGAGCATCGTGCTCGACGATCGTGATGACGGCCCGGATGCGCTGCGCGTATTCCTGACCACCGATGAGGCGCGGAGCTTCGCGGCCCGGGCCGAGGCGATCGTTTCGGCCGGCCGGGCGGTATGTCCGCTGTGCGCGGAGCCGCTCGACCCGCAGGGGCACCTGTGCGTGCGCACCAACGGTTACAAACGTGAGCCCCTGTCGCTGGAGCCCTACGACTTCGACGGCGATGGTGGCGCCGGCGACGATCCGGGCTAGCCGATGAGCGAGACTACCGACGACGGCGTGGCCGGCGCCCTGGCCGATGGGGAGCTGACGATCCTCGGCCGCATCCCGCATGCGAGCAACGTCACCCTCGTGGCCACGGTGCGCGCGGCGGACGGGGCGCAGGTCCGCTGCGTCTACAAACCGGTCAGCGGGGAGGCGCCGTTATGGGACTTCCCGGACGGCACACTTGCGGGGCGGGAGGTGGCTGCTCGCCTGGTGTGCGCCGATCTTGGGTGGGAAACGGTGCCGGACACGGTGTTTCGCCAGGACGGGCCACTCGGTGCGGGCATGGTCCAGCGATGGGTCGACATCGTCGACCAGGCGGACGCGCCGTCGCCGGAGCTGGTGGACCTGTGCGGCCCGGACTCGGTGGTGGCGGGCTACCTGCCGGTGGTTACGGGATTCGACGGTCGCGGCGACGAGGTGGTCCTGGTCCACGCGGATGACCCGCGGCTGCAGCGCATGGCGGTGCTCGACATCCTGCTCAACAACGCCGATCGCAAGGGCGGTCACATCCTGGCCGGCGCGGACGGGGTGGTGTACGGCATCGACCATGGGATCTGCCTGCACCGGGAGGATAAGCTGCGAACCGTGCTCTGGGGCTGGGCGGGCGCCGAGATCCCGGGCGGGCTCGTCGTGGATGTCGATGCCTTCGCCACCCGGCTGACCGAGGTCGACGGCGAACTCGTCGCCGGACTGGGCGAACTGGTCGCCCCGGACGAGATCATCGCGCTGCTGGCCCGGGCGCGGCGACTCGTCGACGACCCGGTGCTACCGGCGCCGCCCGCGCACCGGCCGATCCCCTGGCCGCCATTCTGAGCCCGTCGCGGCCGGCCCACCGTTCCGAGGGCGCCCGATTCGACTCCGGTTGGGGCACCTAAGCTGGCGGCATGCAGTCGTGGTCTTCGCCGGTCGTTCCCGAACTCGTCGGCGGACCGCCCGCCCTCCGCCTGTACGACACCTCGGCCCGTCAGGTGCTGCCCGTCGCGCCCGGCCCGGTGGCGACGATGTACGTGTGCGGCATCACGCCGTACGACGCGACCCACCTCGGCCATGCTGCCACGTACGTCACCTTCGACCTCATCAACCGGCTGCTGCGCGACGCCGGGCATGACGTCCACTATGTGCAGAACGTCACCGATGTCGACGACCCACTGTTCGAGCGCGCCGAGCGCGACGGGGTGGACTGGCGCGATCTGGGCGCGCGCGAGACAGCATTGTTCCGCGACGACATGACCGGCCTCCGGGTGCTGCCGCCCGCGCAGTACGTGGGCGCGATTGAATCGGTCGACGAGGTCGTCGAAATGGTTGGGAGCCTGCTGGCGACGGGTGCGGCCTACATCGTCGACGATGCCGAATATCCCGACGTCTACCACCGGATTGATGCGACCGAGCAGTTCGGCTACGAATCCGGGTACGACCGTCCGGCGATGGAACAGTTCTTCGCCGAGCGCGGTGGCGATCCCGACCGCCCCGGGAAGCGGGACCGTCTCGACGCCTTGCTCTGGCGGGCCCGGCGCGATGGCGAACCGTCCTGGCCGGCGCCGTTCGGGGCCGGTCGGCCGGGCTGGCACGTCGAGTGCTCGGCGATTGCGCTGAACCGGCTCGGAGTGGGATTCGACATTCAGGGCGGCGGCACCGACCTGATCTTCCCGCACCACGAGTACTCCGCCGCCCACGGGGAGGCATTGACCGGTGCGCGACGGTTCGCCCGGCACTATGTACACGCCGGAATGGTGGGTCTCGACGGCGAAAAGATGTCGAAGAGCCTGGGCAATCTGGTCTTCGTGCACAAGTTGAGGGAGTCCGGTGTCGACCCCGGTGCGGTCCGCCTGGCGCTGGCCACCGAGCACTACCGTGCCGACCGCATGTGGACCGACGCGGTGCTGACCGAGGGGGTGCACCGGCTGGGCCGCTGGCGCGCCGCGGTGGCGCGGGGCACCGGTCCGGCCGCCGCGCCGGTCATCGACCGCGTTCGTGCGCATCTGGCCGACGACCTCGACACCCCCAGGGCTCTTGCCGCCGTCGACGGCTGGGTCGCCGACGCCGCACTCGGCCTGGGCAACGACAGTGCCGCAGCGCAGGATATGGCGACCGCGGTCGACGCACTCCTCGGCGTCGACCTGCGCTAAAGTCCCCAACGTGGCACAGGAGAAGCAGATCCCGTCCGACACCGTCGACGGTGTGTGGACGGTCGTGACCCGAACCTCGACCTATCTCCTGGACTTCGGCGAGATGACGCTGCTGCGCGCCCCCGGCGTCGGCGGCAGTGGTGGCGGGGCCTGGGAGGTCAGCGAGTTGCGTCGCGATTCCGAGGACATCCCGCTCCTCGGCGTCAAGGTGTGCGAGGTGGGGTCGTCGGCGCAGTTCTGGGTGCGCGCCATCGAGGATCCGGACGTGCGCACGTGGCGCATCACCACGCCGGTCGTCTCGATCGAGCGAATCGGCTGATCGACGGACCGGCCCTCAGCCGGACCCGGTGTCGCGTCGACGCAAGTAGCGCTCGAAGTCTGCGGCGAGCTGTTCGCCGTCGATTTCTCGAAGCGCATCGGGATCGGTGGATGTCGCGTCGTCATTGACCTCGAGTTGCCGGATGTAGGCCGACATCTCTTCGTCGTCCGCGGTCATCTCATCAACCGTCTCTTCCCAGGCGGTGACCCGCGTCGGCAGCTGATCCATCGGAATCTCCAGGTCGAGAATCTCCTCGAGCCTGCGCAACAGCGCCAGTGTCGCCTTCGGATTGGGCGACGAGGAGATGTAGTGGGGAACCGCGGCCCACAACGACACCGACGGGATGCCATCGGTGACCAGGCGGTCCTGCAGGACACTGGTGATGCCGGCAGGTCCCTGATACTGCGACTCGGTCAGCCGATAGCGCTTGGCCGCTTCACTGCTGTATGCCGAACCGGTGACCGGCACCGGGCGCGTGTGGGCTGTGTCGGCCATCAGTGAACCGAGCATTACGGCCGACGTGACGCCGGCGGCCTGCGCGATGCCGGCGATCTCGGCGACGAACGCGCGCCAGCGGAAGTTCGGCTCGACGCCGCGAACCAGTAGCAGGTCGTGGTCGGCGCCAGGTGGGGAGCAGTACGAGAACGTGGTCGTCGGCCACTCCATGTGGCGGTTTACGCCGTCGATCAAGCGCACGGTCGGACGGTTCACCTGGAAGTCGTAGTAGTCGTCCGGGACCATTTCGCGGACCTGCTCGGCGTTCCAGAACAACTCCAAGTGCTCGATCGACGTGGTCGCCGCCTCGCCGGCATCGTTCCAGCCCTCGAACGCGGCCACCAGCACGGGATCGCGCAATTCGGACAGGGGTTTGGGGTGGTCGGCGGTCATGGACCAAGCCTACGGCTGAACGCCGCGGGCGGGCGAATACTCTGGAGGACATGAATTCCGCGTCGCCTGCTGCCCTGAACTATGACTCGACGCTGCTGTCGGCCATGTCGCGGCGGGTATTGATCGGTGACGGCGCGATGGGAACGATGCTGCAGGACGCGGAGTTGACCCTCGATGACTTCCTGGGTCTCGAAGGCTGCAACGAGATTCTGAACGAGACCCGGCCCGACGTTCTCGCCGGGATCCACCGGGCGTACTTCGAGGCCGGTGCCGACCTGGTCGAGACGAACACCTTCGGTTGCAACCAATCAAATCTCGGCGACTACGACATCGCCGACCGCATCACCGATCTGGCCTACCGGGGAACGGCGATCGCGCGGGGCGTCGCCGATGAGATGGGGCGTTCGGCCGACGGCACGGAGCGCTTCGTGGTCGGGTCGATGGGGCCCGGTACCAAACTGCCCAGCCTGGGGCACACCACTTTCGCCGAGTTGCGCAGCGCCTATCAGAAGTGCGCCGTCGGGATGCTCGACGGCGGCGCCGACGGCATCCTCATCGAAACCGCGCAGGATCTGCTTCAGGTCAAGGCCGCCGTCGTCGGATCGCGGCGGGCGATGGCCGACCGGGGCCGCCATCTCCCCATCCTGGTGCACGTCACCGTGGAGACCACCGGCACCATGCTGCTGGGATCGGAAATCGGTGCGGCACTCACCGCCCTCGAGCCGCTGGGTATCGACGTCATCGGGCTGAACTGCGCAACCGGTCCCGCCGAGATGAGTGAACACCTGCGCTATCTCTCCCGGCACGCGCGCATCCCGGTCTCGGTGATGCCCAACGCGGGGCTGCCGATTCTCGGCCCAAACGGGGCGGAGTACCCGCTGACCGCGCCCGAGTTGGCCGTCGCGCTGACCGGCTTCGTCACCGACTATGGACTGTCGATGGTCGGCGGCTGCTGCGGAACCACGCCCGAACACATCCGGCAAGTCGCCGAGGCCGTCGCGCAGGTGCCGCGCGCGCCGCGGGACCCGGAGCATGAATCGGCCACCTCCTCGCTGTACACGTCGGTGCCGTTCAACCAGGACGCCAGCTTCTTGGTGATCGGGGAGCGGACCAATTCCAACGGCTCCAAAGGCTTCCGCGACGCGATGATCGCGCAGGACTACCAGCACTGCCTCGACGTCGCCAAGGAGCAGACCCGAGACGGCGCACACATGCTCGACCTCAACGTCGACTATGTCGGGCGTGACGGAGCGCTGGACATGGCGGCCCTCGCGACGCGGTTCGCGACATCGTCGACGCTGCCAATGATGATCGACTCGACCGAGCCGGAGGTGATCCGCGCCGGACTCGAAGCGCTCGGCGGACGCAGTGCCGTCAACTCGGTGAACTTCGAAGACGGGGACGGGCCCGGCTCCCGGTATCAGCGGATCATGGAACTCGTCGTGGAGCACGGCGCCGCCGTCGTCGCGCTGACCATCGACGAGCAGGGGCAGGCGCGCACCGCCGACCACAAGGTCGCCATCGCCGAGCGGCTGATCACCGATCTGTCGTCGAACTGGGGGCTGGCCGAAGAGGACATCATCGTCGATGCCTTGACGTTCCCCATCTCCACCGGTCAGGAGGAGGTGCGCCGCGACGGCATCGAGACGATCGAGGCGATTCGCCGGCTGAAGGCGGCGCATCCGGCGCTCCACTTCACCCTGGGTATCTCGAACATCTCGTTCGGCCTGAACCCCGCCGCCCGGCAGGTACTGAACTCGGCATTCCTGCACGAGTGCGTGCAGGCCGGTTTGGATACCGCGATTGTGCACGCGTCGAAGATCCTGCCGATGGCCCGGATCCCCGACGAGCAGCGTGAGACCGCACTGGACCTCGTCTACGACCGTCGTCGCGACGGATATGATCCGCTGCAGCGGCTGATGGAACTCTTCGAAGGGGTCTCCGCGGCGTCGGCGCGGGAGAGTCGTGCGGCCGAGTTGGCGGCGCTGCCGCTGTTCGAACGGCTCGAGCGGCGCATCATCGACGGGGAGCGGGCGGGACTAGAGCCTGATCTCGACGAGGCGATGACGCAGGTGCCGCCGCTGAAGATCATCAACGAGACGCTGCTGAACGGGATGAAGACCGTCGGCGAGCTATTCGGGTCGGGGCAGATGCAACTGCCTTTCGTGCTGCAATCGGCCGAAGTGATGAAGGCTGCGGTTGCCTACCTGGAACCGCACATGGAGGCGACCGACGATAGCGGTAAGGGCCGCATCGTGCTGGCGACGGTGAAGGGCGACGTCCACGA
>NZ_DIAX01000042.1:47434-53571 GCF_002414845.1 Gordonia sp. UBA5067
TCCACGACATCGGCAAGAACCTCGTCGACATCATCCTGTCCAACAACGGCTATGAGGTGGTGAACCTGGGCATCAAGCAGCCGATCAACACCATCCTTGATGCGGCGCGGGACAAGAAGGCCGATGTGATCGGGATGTCTGGACTGCTGGTCAAGTCGACCGTGGTGATGAAGGAGAATCTCGAGGAGCTGAACGCCCGCGACGCAGCGCAGTTCCCGGTACTACTCGGTGGTGCGGCACTGACTCGGGCCTACGTCGAGAACGACCTCACCGAGACCTACGACGGCGAGGTCCACTACGCCCGCGACGCCTTCGAGGGACTGCGCCTGATGGACGACATTATGGCTACCAAGCGGGGGGAGGGGCCCGCGCCGGACAGCCCAGAGGCGCTGGCGGCGGCGGCGAAGACCGCCGAGCGCAAGGAGCGCCACGCTCGGTCCAAGGCGATCGCAGCCAAACGCAAGGCCGCTGAGGTGCCCGTGCTGGTGCCGGGCCGGTCGGATGTGGCCGACGATAACGAGATCCCGGTGCCCCCGTTCTGGGGCAGCCGTATCGTCCGCGGCATTCCCGTCGCCGACTATCTGCAGACGCTCGACGAGCGGGCGCTGTTCCTGGGCCAATGGGGTTTGCGCGGGGCACGCGGCAGCGAGGGCCCGAGCTACGAGGAGCTCGTCGAGACCGAGGGCCGTCCGCGGTTGCGGTACTGGATCGATCGGCTCGCCACCGAGGGGATCTTGGCCCACGCCGCCGTCGTATACGGATACTTCCCCGCAGTGAGCGAGGGTGACACCGTCCACGTCCTCACCGAGCCCGATCCGGCCGCGCCGGTACGTGTCAGCATGGACTTCCCGCGTCAGCAGCGCCCGCGGTTCCTGTGCATCGCCGATTTCCTCGCCTCGCGAGAACGGGCGCAGGCGGCCGGCCGGACCGACGTGCTGCCGATGCAACTGGTGACGATGGGCACCGAGATCGCCGACTTCGCCAACAAGCTGTTCGCGCAGGACGCCTATCGCGATTACCTCGAAGTTCACGGGATCAGCGTGCAGCTCACCGAGGCACTGGCCGAGTACTGGCACCAGCGGGTGCGCGCCGAGCTCAGGTTCACCGCGGGCACGATGGCCGCGGAGGACCCCGACGACCCGCAGGGCTTCTTCGACCTCGAGTATCGAGGCGCCCGCTACTCGTTCGGCTACGGCGCCTGCCCGAACCTGGAGGATCGCGCGCACATCGTCACCCTGCTGGACTCGGCGCGCATCGGGGTCACTCTGTCGGAGGAGTTGCAGCTGCACCCCGAGCAGTCCACCGACGCTTTCGTCCTGCATCACCCGGAGGCGAAGTACTTCAACACCTGACCGATCGGTGGGATGAGCTACGGCCGTGGCCCGACCCGGTGTAGCGCGGCCCACGTGTGAGACGCGTCGCCGGGCGGGGACGGAAGCGGTGCGAGATGGGATGATTCGACGGTGAGCAGCACACTCCCCGCGGCCATTCTGTGGGACATGGACGGCACCTTGATCGATTCCGAGCCGATTTGGGACATCGCGGTGCGGGATCTCGCTGCGCGGCACGGCTATGCGATGACCGCGGAGCTGCGCGAGTCGACGCTGGGCAACTCGCTGCCCGACGCGATGGCGAAGGTCTATGACGCCGCGGGAATAGCCGTGGACCAGCGCGACGCCGACGCCGATGCGCGTTGGCTCCTCGACCATGTGAGGGGGCTGTTCGAGGCCGGGCTGCCGTGGCGCCCCGGTGCGCGGGAGGCGCTCGACCTCGTCGCGGACGCCGGAATCGCGATGGTGCTGGTCACCAACACGGTTCGGGAGCTCACCGAAGTCGCATTGGGAACCATCGGCCGCGCCCGGTTCAGTGCAACGGTGTGCGGGGACGAGGTGCCGATGGGCAAACCCGCGCCGTTTCCGTACCTGCGGGCCGCCGACACCCTGGGCTACCAGCCGCATGCGTGCCTGGTGGTGGAGGACTCGCCGACGGGGGCGGCGGCGGCGAGCGCCGCGGGATGCCCCGCGCTGATCGTGCCGTCGGCCGTTGCGGTGCCGGCGTCGCCCGGCCGCGTCTTCCGGGACTCGCTCGTCGGGATCGGGATCGAGGAATTGGCCGATTCCTGGCAGTGTGCACTGACGGCCCGGTAACCCGGCGTTCACCGTCCCGTCGCCCGGCCACGGAATAGTCCTTCGGTGTGAACCCTTTCGACGCAACCGGATTTGTGGGCTCAGCGGGGGTCATCGGGCTGATGGTGCTGTTGTTCGTGGAGACCGGACTGCTCGTCGGGTTTATCTTTCCCGGTGACTCGGTGCTCTTCACCGCGGGGTTGTTTGCCGCGCAACCGACGCCGTTCGCACCGCTGTGGCTCCTCCTGGTGGCACTTCCGGTGGCTGCGGCGATCGGTGACCAATGCGGCTATCTGATCGGCCGCCGGTTCGGTCCGGGCGTGCTGACCGGCCGCCTCATGCACTACATCGGCGAGGACCCGGTCGTGCGGACCAACGCCTTCTTCGACCGCTACGGCCCGGTGACGGTGATCTTCGCGAGGTTCATCGGCATCGTGCGGACCCTGGTCCCGCTCCTGGCCGGCGTCGCGCGGATGGACCGGGCCCGGTTCACCGTGTACTCGGGAATCGGCTCGCTCCTCTGGTGCACGTCCTTGGTGACCCTGGGCTACTTCCTCGGCGGGGTTCCCCTGTTGCGCGACAACCTGGAGTTGTTGTTCCTGGGATCGGCGCTGACCATCGTCGTGCCGATGGCGCTCACCGTCGTGCGGCGCCGCCGGGCGGGCCGCGTCCAGGGGTCGGAGTGAGATAGCAGCGTTACCGATAGGCTCGGGTCCGATATGCGATTGCTGAACGCCGGAGCGGTTCTTCTCGTCGGGGCCGGGGCCATGGGTGTCCCCGCGACCACGGGCATCGGTGTCCCCGTGGCCACGGGCCTGCCGGGTGCGTGCTCGCCGGCGGTGATGGCGGTCGGCTACTCCGATGCCTTGGACAAGGTCTCGGTCGCCGGCAATCGGGTCGGGGGCCTGTCGGCACTCGCCTATGACGCGGGGACCGGGCGCTACCTTGCGCTGCCCGACCACCTGCCCACTGCGGCGGTGGTCTGGCCGTTGGCCGGCCTGGACGATTTGCCGGTGGCGCAACCCCGCGTCGCGGGGCCCCCGATCCGGCTGCGCACCGCGGCGGGTGGCCCGGTGCCGGGGAATGCGGACAATGAGGGCCTCGCTGTGCTGCGCGGCGGTTTACTCGCCATTAGTTCCGAAACCGGCCCCGCGATCAGCATCTTCGATCGAGACGGATCCTGGCGAAGCGACGTCACCGTCCCGCCGTGGTTCCGCACCGCGCCGCGGGGGCGCGCGGCACCGAATGCGGGCCTGGAAGGGCTGACGGCGAATTCGTCGGGTGACCGGTTGATCGCCGCGATGGAGAAGCCGCTGATCGGCGACGACCCGGGCACGGTGCGGATGCTGGACTATCGGCGCACCGCGGCCGGTGGGTTCGTTCTCAACCGTGAGCTCCGCTATCGGCCCGCGCCCGGCATGCGAGTCGCCGACATCGCCGCGTACGCATCCGATCGTATGCTCGTGCTCGAGGGCGCCTATTCGCCCCGGGACGGCAGCAGTACCGTGTTGGCCACGGCAGATGTCGGGCCGCCAACCGGCCATGACCGGGTGCGCAGCCTGGTTCGGCGCCCACTCGCCGATCTGGCCGGCTGTCCGGCGATGGGAGCCACGAGCAAGGAGTGGCAGCGCAATCGGCTGCTCGACAACTATGAGGGGATCGCGGTCGTGGCCCGCGGGGCGGGGTACACGATTCACCTGCTTTCCGACGACAACTACTCACCGCGACAGACGACGCGGTTGCTGACGTTGTGGGCGAGGCTCCCCTAGCGCCGGAGGACGAATCCGATTGGGAACAGCGTGCGCGACATGGGAAGATGGGCAACCGTGAAAACCTTCGACGAGTTGTTTGCCGAGTTGGTCGAGAAGGCGGCGACCCGCCCGGTCGGCAGTGGCACCGTTGCCGCGCTCGATTCCGGCGTCCACACCCTCGGGAAGAAGATCATCGAGGAGGCCGGCGAAGTGTGGCTCGCGGCCGAACACGAGTCTGATGAGGCGCTGGGCGAGGAGATCTCCCAGTTGCTGTATTGGCTTCAGGTGATGATGGTCAAACGCGGACTCGGCCTCGGCGACGTGTACCGACACCTGTGACCGCCGATTATGTACTGACGAGCCCCGACTACCGATAGGACCGCTGAATCTCATGCTGCGTGTGGCAGTACCCAACAAGGGGGCGCTCTCCGAAGCGGCCGGCACGGTGCTCGCCGAGGCCGGTTACCGCAAGCGTTCGGACTCGAAAGACCTGACAGTCCTCGACACCGCCAACGACGTCGAGTTCTTCTTCCTCCGACCCAAAGACATTGCGATCTACGTCGGGCAGGGCACTCTCGACCTCGGCATCACCGGTCGAGATCTGGCGGCTGATTCGGGGGCCGCGGTGGACGAACGGCTGGCGATGGGCTTCGGGTCGTCGACGTTCCGCTACGCTGCACCTGCCGGTCGGGACTGGACTGTCGAAGACCTCGCCGGGAAGCGAATTGCGACGTCGTATCCGAATCTGGTGCGCGCCGACTTGGCGCAGCGGGGAATCGGGGCCGAGATCATTCGCCTCGATGGCGCAGTGGAGATTTCGATCCAGCTCGGGGTGGCCGACGCGATAGCCGACGTCGTCGGCTCGGGCCGTACCCTGCGCCAGCATGCGCTGGTGGCGTTTGGTGAGTCGCTCTGCGACTCCGAAGGGGTGCTGGTCTCCCGCTTGGGTGTGGACCTGGACAAAGCCGCACGCCAGTTCGTGGCCCGCGTGCAGGGCGTTGTCTTCGGCCAGCAATACGTGATGATCGACTACGACTGCCCGCGCGATCTCCTGGCCCGGGCGTCCGAGCTCACCCCCGGTCTTGAGTCGCCGACCGTGGCACCGATGGCCGACCCGGATTGGGTGGCCGTGCGCGCGATGGTTCCGCGGCGCGACCACCAGAACCTCATGGACGAACTGGCCGATCTCGGCGCCAAGGCGATTCTGGCCACCGATATCCGCTCCTGCCGATTCTGACGGCGCCGCCGGGTCGGCGCGCCGGGGTTCAGCGGGAGCTGAGCAGCACGGTCTGAGCCGTGCGGCCGATGAATCCCGCCTCGTCGTAGAGGTCGGCGAAGGTCGCACCGAATCCGTTCGGTCCGGGACAGAGTTCGGCGTCGATGGCGATCCACGGACCGATGGGGCGCCGCAGCAGGTGCAGCGTCGTGTCGGTGTTCATCCAGGTCCAGATCCGGGGATCGAGGGCGGTTCCGACGCCATTCGCGACGTCGGCGACAACGGACAGCGAGTCGAGAAAGTCGGTTGCCTCGTTGGCGACCAGCGCGGCCAGCGGGCGGATCCACACGGCGTCGAGCGACCCGACGCGACCGGGAACGCCGGCCGTTTCGGTGCTCCCGATGAACCCGGTGGTACCCCAGTCGACGCCTTGCGCGGAGTCCGACATCACCCCGCGATGGGTCCGCAGGTCAGCGGGCAGCGGTGACATCGGCGGGCGTGGCGCGTGGGCGATGCCGGCCGAGGACGACCCGTGCAACTGCCACGCCCGGGCCGTGGCGGTGGTGCGATAGGAGCCGTCGGCCCGCTGGACCTGCAGTTCGGCGCCGATGAGGCTGATCTGGCGGCCAGGACGGAGGACTTCGCCGCGAACCCGGTTGGTGCCCAGGCCGATTGGGCCGAGGATGTCGGTGGAGATTCTGGAGAATTCGGCCGGTTGGGGAGAGTTCGTCGCCGCGGTGTGGCGCAGCGTGCGGGTCAGCAGGCCGGTCGGCGGCCCCCCGTGCTGGATGTCCGGTGCCCAGACCGAGATCACCGAGTCGGACGGCGTGAAGTACTCCCAGCCGTCGGAGTGGTCTCCCGACTCACCCGCCTGCGGGCTCGGCGCGGCGGTCGGGAGATAATAGGGCTCGCTAGTGATGTGCTGATCCACAGCGCCCACGATATCGACGGCGCGGCCACCCCGCCCCAACCTGAGGAGTGTCATCCGATGCCGACCACCGGACCGTTTCACGTCGGCGATCGGGTCCAGCTGACCGATTCGAA
>NZ_DIAX01000055.1:0-11378 GCF_002414845.1 Gordonia sp. UBA5067
AGATGTGTACCGTGCACAAGCGCAACACCTTCGACGACTTCGTCGCCGTTGCCCGTCACCTCGTCGACACCGGTGCGACGACCCCGGGGCAGTTGGTCGCCGAGGGGGGATCGGCGGGCGGGCTGCTGATGGGGGCGGTGGTCAATGAGGCACCCGAACTGTTCAACGGCATCGTCGCCGCCGTGCCGTTCGTCGACGCACTCAACTCGATCCTCGACCCGAGCCTGCCACTGACCGTCATCGAGTGGGAGGAGTGGGGTAACCCGCTGGAGGATGCGGACGTGTACGAGTACATGAAGTCGTATACGCCGTATGAGAACGTTCGCGCGGTGGACTACCCGGCCATCCTGGCGCTCAACTCGCTCAACGACACCCGGGTGCTGCACACCGAAGCGGCGAAATGGGTGGCGCGCCTGCAAGACTCGACGACCGGTGACGCTCCGATTCTGTTGAAGACGGAGATGTCGGCCGGGCATGGCGGAGTCAGTGGACGATACAAGCAGTGGGCGGAGGCAGCCTTCGAATTGGCCTGGATACTGCAGCAAACCGGTGCCGCACCAGAGCCGGCGGCCGGCGATGCCTGAGCTGCGCGAGATCGTAGCGGCATTATCGACTCCCATCGTCGGCGCACCGATGGCCGGGGCGGCCGGCGGCCGACTCGCCGCTGCGATTTCGGCGGGCGGCGGACTGGGGATGATCGGCGTCGGAAATGTCGCAACCGTCGAGCAGGTGCGCGCAGAGTGCGGTATTGCCGCGGCCTCCGGTGAGCGCTTCGGCGTGGGGCTGATGTGCTGGTCGTTGCCGCAGAACCCCGAATTGCTCGACGCCGCACTGGAATTCGAGCCGATCGTCGTCAGTTTGAGCTTCGGTGACCCGCGCCCCCACCTCGCGAAGGTCCGCGCGACCGGGGCCGCTGTCGTCGCTCAGGTCGGAACCCGGGCCGAGGCGGCCGATGCCCTCGACGCCGGCGTCGACGGACTCGTGGTTCGCGGATCCGAGGGCGGCGGACACGGGCGGGGCGTCGTGTCGACGCTGCCGCTGCTGCAGCAGGTGCTGGACCTGACCGATCGCCCGGTACTGGCGGGGGGCGGCGTCGCAACCGCCCGGGGGCTGGCGGCGGTACTGGCGGCGGGAGCCGTGGCGGGCTGGGTCGGGACACCATTCGCGGCGTGCGCGGAGAGCCTATTCCGGCCCGAGCTCAAGGAAGCGGTGATCGCGGCCGACACCGACCAAACCGTGTACACCCGGGCGTTCGACATCGCCCAGCGGTTCGACTGGCCGACGAGGTACGGCGGCCGGGCACTGGTCAACACATTCACCACATCGTGGGCGGACCGCACCGATGCCCTGCAGGCGGCGGTCACCGATGAGTTGACCGCGAAGATCAAGCAGGCCCGGGTCGACGCCGATCTGTCCCTCGCGCCGGTATACGCGGGCGAATCGGCCGGCCTGGTGGACCGTGCGCGCACCGCCGCGCAGGTCCTTGCCGATTTCGCGCCGTTTCGCGACTACTTGCGCGCCGCGCAGCGCTGGACCTGAGCCGGCCGGGCTAGCCGAAGCGGATGTCCAGCGTCGCCATGCCGAAGATTTTCTTTCCCGCCGACTTCGCGGTCAGGATGATGACGCCGCTGCGGGTCGCCGGGTCCAGGGATTTGATGCGGCCGCTGAACTCGATATCGCCCTTACCGTCGGCTGGGACGATCGTCGGCGCCGACAGTCGCACCGCGTAGCGGGTGACCGCGCCGGGATCGCCGGTCCACTCGGAAACAAACCCGATGCCCAAGCCCATGGTCAGCATGCCGTGGGCGATCACGTCGGGCAGGCCCGCGAGCTTGGCGATGCTCTCATCCCAGTGGATCGGGTTGGCATCGCCGGCGACACCCGCGTAGTTGACGAGGTCGCCGCGCGACAGATGGGTGTGGTGCACCGGCAACGTGTCGCCGACCGAGAGTTCGTCGAAGTTACGGCTTCGCGGGGTGCGGGTCGCGCCGGCGGCTGCGATGATGCGCTCCCCGTCGGTGCGCACCGTCTTGACATAGTCGGCGGCGGCGGCCTCCACCGACATGATGTCGACGTCGTGCATCATCACTTTCGCGACGGCCTCGGTGATGGCCGGATCGACCTCGTCGGCGGTCACCCCGATGACGGTTGTGTGCATGGTGTGCACCGTCTCGCCTGTCTTCACATCGAGGAAGGTGTTGGTGATCGTGATCATGTCCTTGCCGGCCATCCGGCGCACCGAGGACAGTTCGACGTCGGTGTGCAACTCGTCGCCGACGGTGATGGGCCGATGCTGCTCGAAGACCTGCTCGGTCTGCACGTAGGTGTCGTAGCCGACGACGACCTCTTCGAGCAGTTTGCGGTTGGCAGCCATCGCGCCGATCGCGGTGAACGTCATCGGCGCGATGAGGCCGGCGTAGCCCAGATCCTGTGCTGCGGCCGGATCCCAGTGCGCCGGATGGTAGTCCTGCACCGCCCGGGCGTACTCGCGGATCTTCTCGCGGCCGATCTCGTAGGTGTGATCGGCCTGATAGTAGTGGCCGACCCGGGACAGGAGGGCGGGTTCGTCGCCTGCCGTGGTCATCGATTCTCCAACTGTTCGGTTCGGGGTGATCCTAGTCGGATCAGTGCACACTGATGTGCCGGGTCTGATCCATGTCTTCCTCGACCAGTGGGGACGCGATCTTCTTGCGCGGCAGGAAGTAGGCCGGGATCAGGGTGATGGCGGCGACGATCGCGGCAACGGTGAACGGAGTCGTGAACGCGGCGGCGGCTTGCTCGAACCAGTCCTGCGGCGGCACCGGACCGCCGGGCTTGAGCCGGTTGTAGACGATGGCCTTCATCGCGTCCGGGTGGGCGGCGAGGGAGGTGAACAGGATGACGGAGATGACCGCGGTGCCGATCGATGTCGAGGACTGCTGGATGACGTTCATCAGCGTCGTGCCGTCGGGGACCTGTTGGTTGCGCAGCGTCGCCAGCGCGGCCGACATGATCGGCATCATCGTCATGCCCATGCCGAGGCCCTGAACGAACAGTGCGCCGCACACGATCCACAGCGAGGTGGTCGCGCCGATCTGGGTGAAGACGGTCATGCCCGCGATGATCAGAACCAGTCCGGTGAGGACGAACTTGCCCGGCCCCATCTTGTCGGTGAGACGTCCGGCGATCGGCATCGACAGCATCGCGCCGAGACCCTGCGGGGCCAGCAACAAGCCCGCCGCGAGGGTGGTCTGTCCGCGCACACCGATGAAGTACTGCGGATACAGCAGCGCCGAGCCGAAGAAGGCGATGAGGAAGACCACCATCGTCGCGACGGCGACGGCCAGCGTGCGGTTGCTGAACAGGCGCAGGTCGAGCAGCGGCTTCTTCTTGGTGGTGAGTGCGTGGTAGACGAAGGCCGAGATCAGTGCGAGACCGATCAGCGCGGGAATGAGCACGCGGGGCGCGGCGAATGTCTGCTCCTCGCCGGCGCTGGACACGCCGAACAGGAACAGGGCGAGGCCGGGGGAGAGCATGGCCAGACCCACGTAGTCAATGGAGGGCCGTTCACCGGTTTCGTCGTTCTTGAGCGCGAGCCATGCGTAGCCGAAGGCGACAATCCCGATGGGGACGTTGATCAGGAAGATCCAGTGCCAGGACACCTTCTCGATCAGCAGTCCGCCGAGAATGGGGCCGGCGATGGGCCCGAGCAGCATGGGGATGCCGAGTACCGCCATCACCGAGCCGACGCGCTCGGGGCCGGCGGCGCGCGTCAGGATCATCATGCCCACGGGCATCAGCAGCCCGCCGCCTAGGCCCTGGATAGCACGGAAGGCCACCAACGAGCCGATATTCCACGCCAACGCACACAGCACCGAGCCGAAGAGGAACAGGACCAGGGCGGTCAGATAGACCTTCTTCGTGCCAAAGCGCGTCGCGGCCCAGGAGGCCAGCGGGATGACGGTTGCCAGCGCCAGCGTGTACGCGGTCATCGACCACGCGGCGCCGGCCTGATTGGTGCCGAATTCGGTTTGGAAGGTGTCCTGGGCGACCGACACAACAGTGATGTCGAGGATCGACATGATCGAGCCGAGGACGACGACACCGGCGACGATCAGCACATGCCGATCAAGCTTGGTGTCCGGCGCCGGAGCAGCAGCGGGGGTGGTCATCGGGTCAGCTTTCTGTCTGTGGATCGGGATTGGGAGCGGTGAAGTAGTCGATGTCGCCGTTGACGACCGGATCGAGTGCGCAGGCCAGCGCATGCGCGACGTCGCTGGGCAGGCGGCGGGTGAACGCGCGCAAGGCGTCCGCGCGGGCGTCGACGGCCATGGTGACGAACGTGTGACCGACGGCGGTGAGTGACACCCGTTTGACGCGTCGATCCGTGGGATCTTCGCGTCGATCGGTGTAGCCCAGTCCGACCAGTTTGTCGACGACGCGGCCGGTGGCGGCGACCGATAGCTGGACGGCGTCGGCCAACTCGTTGACCGAGAGCGCCGTTCCGCGGGCACCCAACTCCATCAGAGTGCGAAATTGTGAAAAGGCCAGGTCCGCTTTGGCGACGTCGGCCATCGCCGATGAGTTCGCCGCACAGGAGAGGCGCTCAAAAAGCGTGGTGAGCGCTACGAAAGCCCGGTCAGCGCCATCGTCGTCACTCGGCCTATCCGTCGGTTGCACTCGGAAATAGTAACTGTCACGCAAATATTGTTGCAACGCAATTATCTGTGACGTCGATCATGATCGCCGACCTGGGTACGCTGACAGGATGGCCAATTTGAAGAGCATTCCCGTCACCGCCCTCGACGGATCCCGGCTCGATCTTGCCGCGTTCGCGGGTCCGCTTCTCGTCGTCAACGTTGCCAGCAAATGCGGCCTCACGCCGCAATACGCGAAGCTCGAAGAACTCGCGACGACCTATGGCCCGCGTGGGCTCACCGTCGTCGGCATGCCGTGCAACCAGTTCATGGGGCAGGAGCCCGGCAGTGCCGACGAGATCGCGGCCTTCTGCTCGACGACCTATGGCGTTACCTTTCCGCTGCTGGCGAAGGCCGACGTGAACGGCGCCGGCCGCCATCGCCTCTACGAGGAGCTGACACAGCTGCCCGACGCCGACGGCGAGGCCGGCGATATCCAATGGAACTTCGAGAAGTTCCTCGTCGGCTCCGACGGTGCGGCGCTGGCCCGGTTCCGCCCGCGCACCGAGCCCGACGCGCCCGAGGTGATCAGCGCCATTGAGGCGGCGCTGTAGCCGCCGGGTCCACTCGATAGACTCATCTCGTAGGCGGTTGGCCCGGCAAAGGAGCGCGAAAGCAATGGCACGTGTGGTGGTTGACGTGATGCCCAAGGCAGAAATCCTCGATCCGCAAGGGCAGGCCATCGTCGGCGCCCTTGCGCGCCTGGGCTTCGACGGTGTCGCCGGCGTCCGGCAGGGCAAGCGCTTCGAACTCGAAGTCGCGGACACCGTCGACGACGTCGTCTTGGAGAACATTGCCGCTGACGTGCTGGCGAACACGGTGATCGAGGACTACACCGTCACCCGGGTGCAGGTGAGCTCGTAGTGGCGCGGATCGGGGTGATCACCTTCCCGGGCACCCTCGACGATGTTGACGCCGCCCGGGCCGTCCGGCTGGCGGGCGCGCAGGCAGTGTCGCTGTGGCATGCCGATGCCGACCTGAAGGGCGTCGACGCGGTCGTCGTCCCCGGTGGCTTCTCCTACGGCGACTACATGCGGGCGGGGGCGATCGCCAGTCTGGCGCCGGTGATGACATCGGTGATCGACGCGGCGCGCACCGGCACGCCGGTGCTCGGAATCTGCAACGGCTTCCAGATCTTGTGTGAGGCGGGCCTGCTGCCCGGCGCGCTGACCCGCAATCAGGGTTTGCACTTCGTCTGTCGCGACCAGTGGTTGCGCGTCGAGAACACCGACTCGGCCTGGACCTCTCGCTTCGAGCCCGGGGCCGAGATCTTGGTGCCGCTGAAGTCGGGCGAAGGCCGCTACGTCGCGAGTGCGGCGGTACTCGACGAGCTGGCCGGCGAAGGCCGGATCGCGTTTACCTACGCCGGGGACAACGTGAACGGTTCGATGCGTTCGATCGCCGGGGTGACCAGCGCCGATGGCCGCGTCGTCGGACTGATGCCGCATCCCGAGCATGCGACCGAGGCGCTCACCGGACCGAGTGACGATGGGCTGGGCCTGTTCTACTCGGTCCTCGACGCGGTGTTGGCCAAGGCCTGACGATGGTCGCGTCAGCGTCCGCGGCGGGCCTTGCGTCCTTCATCGATGCCTCGCCGTCGCCGTTCCACGTCTGTGCCACCGTCGCTGCCGAGCTACTCGATGCGGGCTTCGCCGAAGTCGCTGAAACGCAGGCATGGCCGGCCGAGTTGGGCCGCTGTTTCGTCCGCCGGGGCGGATCGATCATCGCCTGGAGTTCGGGTTTCGGTGATACCTTCCGGATCGTCGGCGGTCACACGGACAGCCCGAATCTGCGTGTTAAGCAGCACATCGACCGCGTGTCCGCAGGGTTGTCGACAGTTGCGCTCGAGCCCTATGGCGGTGCGTGGCTGAACTCTTGGCTCGACCGCGACCTTGGGCTGTCCGGCCGGGTGTCGGTGCTCGACGGCGACGGTGTGGCCGAGCGACTGGTGAAGATTGATGAGCCGATCCTGCGGGTGCCGCAGTTGGCGATCCACCTGTCGGAGGACCGTAAAGGCGTCACCCCGGACCCGCAGCGCCACCTTGATGCGCTCTGGTCGACCGACCCCGATAGCCCTGGGCTGCTCGCGTGGCTGGCGCAGCGCCTCGGCGTTGCCGACACCGACGTGCTGGGCTGGGAGTTGATGACCCATGACGTCGAGCCGAGTCGCATCGTCGGTGCCGAGCAGGACTTGCTCAGTGCGCCGCGCCTAGACAACCAGGCGACCTGTTATGCCGGGCTGCGGGCGCTACTCGACGTCGGCGAAACGACCAGGCCGCCGTCGGCAACCCAGGTGCTCGCCTTGTTCGATCACGAGGAGGTCGGCAGCGGATCGCAGCGCGGTGCGGCATCGGACTTCCTTGCGTCGGTGTGCGAGCGGATCGTGCTGGCCCGTGGTGGCGGCCGCGACGACTACTTGCGGGTCATGGCCGGCAGCTTTTGTGCCTCTGGGGACATGGCGCATGCGACCCATCCGAACTACGCCGACCGACACGAGCCCGGACATCAGATCCGGCTGGGCGGCGGACCGGTGCTCAAGGTGAACCAGAACCTCCGCTACGCTTCCGACGCGACTGGCGCCGGGGTCTTCGAGCAGGCTTGTCGCCGCGCCGGTGTGCCGTTGCAGCGCTATGTCCACCGGGCAGACCTGCCGTGCGGCTCGACGATCGGCCCGATTACCGCGACGCGGACCGGGCTCGTCACCGTCGACGTCGGGGCGCCGCAGCTGGCCATGCACAGTGCCCGCGAGCTCATGGCGGTGGCCGACGTCCCGATGTATTCGGCTGCGCTGGCGGCGTTCTATTTCAGCGCGGATACCCCATGAGTTCGCCTATCCCACCCCGATCACTGTGGGATAGGCGAAACGAGGTGGGAACGGGCCGTCAGCGAAGCAAGGAGATCGTCGCGCCCTGACGCAGCACGAGGTGGCCGTCGACATTCTGCGCAGTGCCGTTGACCGGCACCTCCCACCGGATCCGGCCCGCTGCGGTGTCGAACGCGGTGATCTGGTTGTCGTTGGCCACGACGAGAAGGTCGCCGAAGGATCCGACGCACCGCAATTCTGCGATGCTGGTGTCCGGGCGCTGCCGGTCGGGAGCAGGCAGATGGCCGACGACGGTGCCCTTCCCATCCAGGCGCATCACCACCCGCGTGGCATCCTTGCGGCCGAAGGCGACCAGCCGTCCGCATGCCATCGGACGGCCCTTGGACAGCGAATCGTCGGCGACCGACCACAGCCCCTTCGGTTTCGCCGGATCTCGAATCTCGAATCGGCCGTGTGTTTCGCTGACTGTTGCCAATCCGGTGCCGCCGACGACGGCGAGGGTGGCCGGCCCGGCGGAGACCTGCATGCTGCGCGAGGTGTGCGTGGGCTTGGTCACGAGCTTCCCGGCGGAGAAGGCGTAGAAGTCGACAACACCGCTGTCGCCGGCCTGGCTTACCGCCAGGCCGGTCGGGTAAGCGGTAACGGTGCACGTCGTGCAACTGAGCCTGGTGGCGCCGGTGTGCGGGTCGAGCAGGATATGACTGGCGTCGGCCAGTTTGACGTCGACGAGATCGGCCTCGGGGAGGTAGGCGGGAGTGGCGGAGTCGGCGAACGTGCGGCTCCACGTGGTGGTGCCGCCGGGGCTGGTGGCACTGACCCGGTAGCCGACCTGGTTGACACGGATGAAGTCCTTGCCGGCCCCGATCATCCGGCCGGTGTCCTCCAGCGGTTGCGGTGGTCCCAGCGCGCCCGAGCCCGGGTCGACGAGGTAAAAGCCGTCCGGCACGTCCCCGACCTTGACCGCGCAGCCGACGTGCGCGCCGCTGTCAAAGGCGCAGCTGCCCAGACCGGCAACGATGGGCTTGTCCCACCGCGACGTCCCGTCAAAGCGGTTCACGGCGAGGAAGGCGCGCCCGAGCCCCGACGGGTACGCGAGCAGCCAGGTGCTGCCGTGGGTGTCGGCGACCGTGACTGGGCCGCCCGAACTGCTGAACCCCGGCAAATCGTCGATGCCGCGGGTCCAGGCGGTATCGGGGCGATCGGCATAGTCGCGGAGCTGACCGAACCCGTACCCGCGGCCCTGCGGCGGGTCGGGGGCTTGGGCGAGTACCAGTCCCACCGAGGCGACCATCGCGGCGATGAGGACCATCACGACGGTGCCGATTCCAATGGGAAACCGGCGGCGGAGACCTGAAGGCATGCGTACCAGTCAACCACGGCGCCGGATCGGCGCCGAGGATGACTTCGCTCCGTCTCGATCGGTAGCTTCCGCTAGATTTGGGGGGGTGACGGCAGCACAACCCAAGTCCTACGGCCCGCCGGCTCGGGAACGTCCCGATGTCGCGGCGGCGATGTTCTGGGTCGACAGTGATTCGGCCAACGCGCAGATCCTGGTTCAGTCACTGCGGTCGGACGAACTGCTCCTCAATGCCGTCTCCGCGTGGTTCAAAGGTGAATGGGGGCTGTTCGCGGTCACCAGCGAGCGCGTGTTGATGGCATGTGCGGGCAATGCGGAGAAGTCGACGCCGGGCTACGTCTACGAGATGCCGCTCCAGGCCGTCACCGGCATTGCCGACGGCGACGTCGAGGATGGGTTCCGTGTCGCGCAATTGCAGGACTACGAGTCCTGGACCAAGGTGTTCGTCAACGGTCTCACCTCGGTCTATGCGAGTGACCAGCGGGTGTACTGGGTCGTCGCCGACCTGATGAACCAGGGGTCCGCCGAGCTGGAGAAGGCCGCGGACGGGGGGGTGCTCGACGAGTTCACGCGGTACCGCGCCATCCGGGAAGCACATCGCGCGGGCGGGCTGGACGACGGCACTGCCGCCGCGGCGATCGCGCGGATGTTCGGTGCGGAGCTACCCGAGCGCGACACGTACTGACCGGTTCGTTACATCCCCAGTTCGCCGGGTTGCGGGCCGCTGGGCGGCACTTCGCTGGGTTGTTCGGCCGAGGTGGTGTCGGTGGTCGTCTCGGGTTCCGGTTGGCCCTTGACCATCGATACGCCACCGATCTGACCGAGCCGGTAGCGGCGCCACGGACTATCGGGGCGCATCAGCAGGCCGTGGACCCGCTCACCGGCGGTCTTGGCCGCCGCGCCGGCATTGTTCATCTCGTGCAGCGCCATCCAGTAGGTCCGCCCGATGACGAGGCCGTGCGCGAACTGCCGCCAGTTCGCGTAGTAGCTGCGTGCTGAAACAGCGGCAGAAATGAGCATTGGCCAGCATTCGTCGGTGCTGAGGTATCCGGCGGACCGCGACATTCGCACGACGTAGCCGACGCGCCCCAGATCCCAGGAGCGGATGTGTGCCGGGAAGTACGAATCGGCGATCACCGGGCGCAGCACCGACATGGTCCGCAGATTCATCAGCGCGTCATAGTCGGCGATGGTCGCCGAGGGCCCGCGGAACTGGGTGCGGGCGGCGAGAAACTCCCGGTGGGAGTCGGGGTCGTGTCCGGCCGTCTTCTTGACGATTGCGGCCACCAGCGGCGCGACGACCTCGAAAGCGCCGCTGTGCATCCCATCGAGGAGGCGGCCGACGGTCATCCGGGCGCTCACGGCGTCGGAGATCCCCCAGGCGGTAGCCAGGGCGTCGCGCACCTGCGGCTGCGGGACATCGACGTCGAGGGTGTCGCACCACATGTCGTTGACACCCCAGAGGAAGGCCCCGACGTTGAGCGCGTCCTGTTGCTCGGCGGTCACGGCACCGTCGCCTTTCCAGCGGAAGGGTCGGGCCGACTCGGAAGACCCGCCGACGGGAAAGGGCTGTGTCGGCGGAATGGTGGTCGGAAAGGACATGAATGCGAGGGTAGCGAAGCTGTTCGCTGTTGGCGTAGTCTCTCCGCTCCGGGCGGGGAACATCGGCGCTGTGCTCGGCGTTGACCAGCATTAAGCGCCTGTGAAGGAGTGCGGCGCCGACCGGCGACGATGACCGGCCGGCCCCAGGGCCGCACAAGGATTGCGGGCGCGGGTCCAAACACCACTAGAGTGGAAGCAAGCAGGTCAGTCGCTGCGCAAAGCCACCCGCGCGGCCGGCGCGGCGGGGCGCAGATTGACCGAGTGGAGCCACGTAAGGGAGAACAATGTTCGAACGGTTCACCGACCGCGCACGCCGGGTTGTCGTCCTGGCGCAAGAAGAGGCGCGGATGCTCAATCACAACTACATCGGCACCGAGCACATCCTGCTCGGCCTCATCCACGAGGGTGAGGGGGTGGCGGCGAAGGCGCTCGAGTCGTTGGGGATTTCGCTGGAGGCGGTGCGCACCCAGGTCGAGGAGATCATCGGCCAGGGGCAGCAGGCGCCGGCCGGACACATCCCCTTCACGCCCCGTGCCAAGAAGGTGCTGGAGCTCTCGCTGCGCGAGGCCCTGCAGCTCGGCCACAACTACATCGGTACCGAGCACATCCTGCTCGGCCTGATCCGTGAGGGTGAGGGGGTTGCCGCCCAGGTGTTGGTGAAGCTTGGCGCCGACCTGAACAAGGTTCGCCAGCAGGTCATCCAGCTTCTGTCGGGCTACCAGGGCAAAGAGCCGCAGGAGGCGGGCGCCGGTGGCCGCAGCAGCGAGGCGGGCACCCCGTCGACGTCGCTGGTCCTCGACCAGTTCGGCCGCAACCTGACCGCTGCCGCCGGCGAGGGCAAACTCGACCCGGTGATCGGCCGCGAGAAGGAAATCGAGCGGGTGATGCAGGTCTTGAGCCGCCGCACCAAGAACAACCC
>NZ_DIAX01000055.1:11575-12126 GCF_002414845.1 Gordonia sp. UBA5067
GGCAAGACCGCCGTCGTCGAGGGGTTGGCCCAGGCCATCGTCAACGGGGATGTGCCCGAGACGCTGAAGGACAAGCAGCTCTACACCCTCGACCTCGGGTCGCTGGTGGCCGGTAGCCGTTACCGCGGTGACTTCGAGGAGCGCCTGAAGAAGGTCCTCAAGGAGATCAACACCCGCGGCGACATCATCCTGTTCATCGACGAGTTGCACACCCTCGTCGGGGCGGGGGCGGCCGAGGGTGCGATCGATGCGGCATCGATCCTGAAGCCGAAGCTCGCCCGCGGCGAGTTGCAGACCATCGGCGCGACGACCCTCGATGAGTACCGCAAATACATCGAGAAGGATGCGGCGCTCGAGCGGCGCTTCCAGCCGGTTCAGGTCGGGGAGCCATCGGTGGAGCACACCATTGAGATCCTCAAGGGGCTGCGGGATCGCTACGAGGCGCATCACCGTGTTTCCATCACCGACGGTGCACTGGCCGCGGCGGCCTCGCTGGCGGACCGCTACATCAATGACCGCTTCCTGCCGGACAAGGCGATCGACCTCATCGA
>NZ_DIAX01000055.1:12267-12950 GCF_002414845.1 Gordonia sp. UBA5067
ATCGACCTCATCGACGAGGCGGGCGCGCGGATGCGCATCCGCCGGATGACGGCGCCGCCAGACCTGCGCGAGTTCGACGAACGGATCGCCGAGGCCCGCAAGGAGAAGGAATCGGCGATCGACGCACAGGACTTCGAGAAGGCGGCGAGCCTGCGCGACAAGGAGAAGCAACTCGTCGCGCAGCGCGCCGAGCGGGAGAAGCAGTGGCGCAGCGGTGACATGGACGTCGTGGCCGAGGTCGACGACGAGCAGATCGCCGAGGTGCTCGGCAACTGGACCGGCATCCCGGTCTTCAAGCTGACCGAGGAGGAGACCACCCGCCTGCTCCGCATGGAAGATGAGTTGCACCATCGGATCATCGGCCAGGAGGACGCCGTCAAGGCGGTATCCAAGGCGATCCGCCGTACCCGCGCCGGACTGAAGGACCCCAAGCGGCCGTCGGGCTCGTTCATCTTCGCCGGTCCGTCCGGGGTCGGTAAGACCGAGTTGTCCAAGGCGCTGGCGAATTTCCTCTTCGGCGACGATGACGCACTCATCCAGATCGACATGGGCGAGTTCCACGACCGGTTCACCGCGTCGCGGCTCTTCGGTGCCCCGCCCGGCTACGTGGGGTATGAAGAGGGTGGCCAGCTCACCGAGAAGGTGCGGCGCAAGCCGTTCTCGGTCGTGCTGTTCGACGAGAT
>NZ_DIAX01000058.1 GCF_002414845.1 Gordonia sp. UBA5067
CATCGGCAGGGTCCATCCCGAACCGCGGGCGGCCGCGGCCGCGGTACCGGCGCCGAGGTGGTCCTGGCTCATCGCGTTCGCCATGGCATTGGCCAGACCGCGGTCGACGACCTGTTCACACTTGGGAGTGGCAAACGGGACGACCGCCTGAGCGGGCTTCCCGTCGGGGCCGATGATCAGGTTGCCGTAACGGTCGCGCTTGAGCTTGGTGATCGACGCGATCGGGTTGGGTGGACACCAGACGCCGCCGGAGGCGAGGGTGGCGCCCACGTTGGACAGTTCGAGCGCGTTGACCGCGAACGGACCGAGGGTGAACGAGCCCAGATTTCCCTGCTTGACGTATGTCGCGATCGATTTGTCGCCGAAGCCCGACGATCCCGGCGTGGTGTAGCTGCGCAGGCCGAGCCGGACGGCCATGTCGACGGTCGGGGTGACCCCCACCCGCTGGAGCAGCTTGACGAAGGCGGTGTTCGGCGATTGCGCGAGCGCATTCGTCACCGTCATCTGCGCCGGATATTTGCCGTCGTTGCGCACGCAGTAGAAGTTCTCCGGGCAGCCGCTTACGCCGCCGCTATTGCCCATGCCGGCGAGCTGCACACTGCCCGGAACCGGGATTGTCGAACCGGTACCGACCACGCCCTTCTCGAGGGCGGCGGCGACGGTGAAGACCTTGAACACCGACCCGGCGCCATCGCCGACGAGTGAGAACGGTTGGGGCTGGACCGTCTCGCCGGCTTTGAGTCGCAGGCCGTAGTTGCGGGAAGAGCCCATTGCGAGGAGGTCGTGGCTCTTGCTGCCCGGTTTGATCACGCTGGAGACCTGTGCCACACCGTCGGCCTCCGGACTGGCGAAGGACTGCAGCGCGCGGACCGTCGACCGCTGAACGGCAGGGTCCAAGGTGGTGCGGATGAGGTAACCGCCGCGCAGAACGGTGTTGCGGGACATGCCGTTCTCGGCGAGGAACTTCAGCGCATAGTCGCACAGGAAGCCGTCGTTCTTGGCGGAGATGCAGCCCTGCTGTGCCACGCGCGGCTGCGGCAGGGTGCCCAGCGGAAGCTTCTTGGCGTCGTCGAGTTCCTGACGGCGGTCGGGGAAGTTGTCCTTCATCGTGTCGAGTACGAGGTTGCGCCGCGCCAGGGCGCCCTCGGGGTTGGTGTACGGGTTGAGCGCCGAGCTGGACTGCACCAGTCCGGCGAGCAGCGCGGCCTGTTCGACGCGCAGACTCTTGGCGGGCACGCCGAAGTAGGCCTGCGAGGCGGCCTCGATGCCGAAGGTGTTGTTGCCGAACGGAACGGTGTTGAGATAACGCGTGAGGATCTGTTTCTTGGCCTCTTGCTTGGCCTCCGCCGGCCCCAGTCCGTGCTCACGCCGGGCCTGGTCGGTCAGGGACTGTTCCAGGGTGAGGGCCATTCGAACCTCGCGGAGCTTGCGCGCCGGGGTCGTTTCGGTCGCGGCCTGCTTCTCCGCCTCGGTCCGGGAGAGCACGAACAGCTGGTAGTTCTTGATGTACTGCTGGTCCAGCGTTGACGCACCCTGCTGAACCTCGCCGCTGGACGAGTTCTTCAGCGCGGCACGAATCGTGCCCTTCCAGTCGACGCCGTCGTGGTCGAAGAAGCGCCGGTCCTCAATCGAGACGATCGCGCGGACCATTTCCGGCGAGATGTCGTTGAACCCGACCTGGTAGCGGTATTGGTCATACAGCAGGGCGATTGGCTGTCCCGTCACGTCGGTCATCGTCGTGACCTCGGGGACGGTTCCGCTGAGCAGCTCCGAGGAGACGTTCTCTACCGCGGCCGCGGCCCGGTTCGACGCTACGCCGACGGCCCCGGCGACGGGGAAGAGTAGGCCGGCCACCAGAATGCCGGAGAGAAAGACGGCACCGACAAGCTTGCCGAGCTTGCGCTTTGTCGCCGCGGACAGGCGGGTGGTGTTCTGAGGCACGAATCACAGGATACTGGGATTCGCTGAGAACCCGGTAGGCGCACGCCGTGACCGTCTCGTGATCAATGCCCGTACTGCCGCAAATGCCCTGAACAGGAGTGTTTGCACTAGTTAGCACGAATGTCCCAGTTTTTCCGGTCAGGTCTTGCTTTCTGGGCTTCCGGCTACATAGATTTGACCGCGGGTGTGATCCACACAACAACCCGAATCGGAAAGTGATTCAGGGAACGGTGTGGAGATTTTGGTCTACACGGCAGACAGGGGCTGGTAATGACTCCAACGACACTGACCACAGGGGAATCCGAGGCGCGACAGGTATGGGTGTCGCAAGCGAAGTGCCGGGCGGCGGATCCTGATCAGTTGTTCGTCCGTGGTGCGGCACAGCGCAAAGCGGCGACGATCTGCCGGCACTGCCCCGTCCAACTCGAATGTGGCGCCGATGCGCTCGACAACCGGGTGGAGTTCGGTGTCTGGGGCGGTATGACCGAGCGCCAGCGGCGCGCCCTGTTGCGCCAGCACCCCGAAGTCACCTCCTGGGCGATCTTCTTTGACGCGCAGCGCCGGCGCCAGCGCGCCGAGGTCGGCTAGCGCGATACCCGATCGCTCAGCCGCGTGCGGTGATCTGCTCCGCTACCGCGCGCAACGCCTTCGCGTCGGCAACCTCGAAAGGTAGCGACGGCACCCCGACCAGCGGCACAGTCGGGTGCACGGTGGTGAACCGGCCGAGCAAGTCCAGTTCTCGACGGCCGGTGGCGGCGCGCAAGGCATGCATCGCCAAGACGCCCCGCGTCAGGTCGTCGCCGACCTTGTCCAGCGTCGCGACGGCCGTGGCCTCCGAGATCGAGGTTAGGTTCGGATGTGTGCGGTTGACGATGAGGCCGGCCAAGGGCATCCGCTCGGTGGAGAGCCGGTCGACGAAGAAGGCCGCTTCGCGCAGGGCATCAGGTTCGGGTGCCGCGACCACGGCGAACTTCGTGCCCGGCTGGTTGAGTAATTCGTAGGTGCGTGCCGCGCGTTCCTGGAATCCGCCGAACATCGAGTCCAGCGACTGGACAAAGGTCGCGACGTCGCGCAGCGTATCCCCGCCGACAATGGTGGACACCCCGCGCATGGCCAGCCCCATCGCGCCAGTGACGACGCGGCCCACACCACGGCCCCCGCCGATCAGCATTTTACTCAGCCGGCCCGACAAGAACGAGCCGAGCCGCTGCGGTGCGTCCAGAAAGTCCAGCGCATTGCGCGACGGCGGGGTGTCCACGACGATCAAGTCCCAGCGGTCCTCCTCGAGGAGCTTGCCGAGCTTCTCCATCGCCATGTACTCCTGTGTCCCCGAAAACGATGAGGCCACAGTCTGGTAGAAGGAGTTCGCCATGATGATCTCGGCGCGTTCGGGTGTCGAATGCTCGATCACCATCTCGTCGAACGTCCGGCGCATGTCGAGCATCATCGCGTCGAGCGACCCGCCGCCGGCGACTTCGGTGCCGTCGTCGGCGGCTATCGGCACCGGCTGGGGTTCGTTGGTCAGGGAGTCGACGCCGAGTGACTGTGCGAGCCGTTTGGCCGGATCGATGGTCAAGACGGCGACCTTCCGGCCGTGCTCGGCGGCGTAGAGCGCCATCGCGGCTGCCGTGGTCGTCTTTCCCACGCCACCGGCACCGCAGCAGATGACCACCTTCGTCTTGGGCGACCGGAGAATCTCGCCCATCTTCAGGATCGCAGTCATCAGACCCCCGCCTTCCGCAGTACTTGCGCCAATTCGTACACGGAGGCCACGTCGTGCCCATCGAGGTTCGGAAGTTCTACGGTGGCCACCGGCGCCCCCTCCTTGTTCTCGACGGCGTCGAGTTGACCGGATGCGACCTGCTGCGCCTGGTAGCGGATCGCGTGCTCGATCGCCTCGGTGAGCAATCCGGCCAGTTCGTCCTGGTCGAGTTCGATGCCGGCATCGGCCAGGTTGGTCTTGATGCGCGCCGCGTCGATGGTGCCCTCGGCAATGGCGTCGATCTCTCCGTCGGGCAGCAGTTCCGGGACGACGCGGTTGACGAAGATGGCGCCGACCCGCAGGCCCTTGGCGAGTAACTCGTCGACGGCCTCGACCGTCTCCTGGATGGGCATCGCCTCTAACAGGGTGACGAGGTGGACCACCGTGTCGGGGGAGTGGAGCAGTTTGGTGACCCCATCACTCTGATTGCGAATCGGACCGGTCTTGGTCAAGTCGGCCATCGCCTGTGTGACATCGAGGAAGTTGCCGATCCGCCCGGTTGGCGGCGAGTCGACGACTACCGCGTCATACCGCTGGCGCCCGTCCTTGTCGGTGGCGATGATGCGTTCTTTGATCTTGCCGGTGAGGATGACGTCGCGCAGACCGGGGGCCACCGTCGTGACGAAGTCGATGGCGCCGATCCGCTTCATTGCTCGCCCGGCAAAACCGAGGTTGTAGAACATGTCGAGGTACTCGAGGAGGGCGAACTCGATGTCGATAGCGAGCCCGTGGACCTCGCCGCCCTCGACCGTGGCGATCAGATCGTCGGTTGGAGGTAGCGGCGGCCGGTCGAAGAGTTGCGCAATCCCCTGGCGGCCTTCGCATTCGACGAGCAGGACGCGCTTGCCCCCCTGGGCGAGGGCGAGCGCCAGCGCGCCGGCGACGGTCGTCTTCCCCGTCCCGCCCTTTCCTGAGATGAAATGGAGACGAGCCCGCTTGGCGGCAGTCGGCCAGGTGTGGGGCGATCCGCCGCTCACAGCACTGTCGGATTTGGTGACCACGAGGTAAAGCCTAGCGATGAGGCCGCGGCCGGATACGCTGGACTCCATGAGTGAGCAAACATCTGTTACCCGGCCGGCGTGGGAGTACGTGACCGTGCCGCTGTTGACCCATGCCACCAAGCAGATTCTCGACCAATGGGGTGCTGACGGGTGGGAACTCGTCAGCGTCCTGCCGGGGCCCACCGGTGAGCAGCACGTCGCCTACCTCAAACGGGCGAGGGCGTAGGCCGTGGCTGGCGCCACCTGGTCTTCGCGACTGGCCGAGCTCGGCTTGACGCTGCCGCCGGTCGTCCCGCCGCTGGCGGCTTACCAACCGGCGGTGCGTACCGGCGATCTTGTCTACACCGCCGGGCAGCTGCCGATGGTCGGCGGCGAACTGATGCTGCGCGGCAAGGTCTCCGAAGGCGCCGCGGGGCTCGTCGCGCCCGACGACGCGAAGGCCGCGGCGCGTGCGTGCGCACTCAATGCGCTGGCCGCGATCGATGCCCTCGTGGGCCTCGATTCGATTGTCCGCATCGTCAAGGTCGTGGGGTTTGTTGCCTCCGCCGATGGGTTCGCCGGTCAGCCCGGCGTCATCAACGGCGCCTCTGAGCTACTCGGCGAGATCTTCGGCGACGCGGGCAAGCACGCCCGATCGGCGGTGGGAGTCAATGAGTTGCCGCTCGGCGCGCCGGTGGAGGTAGAGCTGATCGTCGAGGTCGGTCGGTGAGTACCGTCGATTGCGCGGGTGACGCCACACCGCTCGAGCACCCGGCCTACGGCGAGCTGCGGGCGGTCACCCCGTTTGCGTCGGTACTCCTCTGCGACAACCCGGGAATGATGGAGCTCGACGGCACCAACACCTGGATCTTGCGGGCCCCCGGTCATCCCGATTGCGTCGTCGTCGACCCGGGGCCCCGCAAGTACAAGCAGCACGTCAAGAAGATCGTGGGCGCGGGAAACGTGGTGCTCACCTTGATCACCCACCGCCATCACGATCACATCGGGGCCATTGGTGCGCTACACAAGCGCACCGGGGCGCCGGTGCGTGCCAAGCGTCCGAGCCTCTGCCGCGATGCCGCGCCGCTGGTCGACCGCGAGGTCATTTCGGTGGCCGGGCTGCGGATCACCGTGCTGTCGACACCGGGGCACACGGGTGACTCGATGAGCTTTCTGGTCGAGTGCGACGGCCGGCGTGCGATGCTCACCGGCGACACGATCCTCGGCTCGGGAACCACTGTCCTCGACCCGCGCGATGGCGGGCTGCGCGACTATCTCAACTCGGTCAACCGGCTCATCGTGGAAGGCAGCGGCCCGATGGAGTCGGCAACGGTACTGTTGCCCGGGCACGGTCCCGACCACCCCGATCTGGTGCCGCTGGCCCGCTTCTACAAGCGGCACCGGGAGGAGCGGATCGATCAGATCCGCCTCGCCCTCGACGCCATGGGGGTCAAGCCGAGCAAGGCCAAGCCCATGAAGATTGTCCGTAGCGTGTATTCCGACGTCGACAAGAAGCTGTGGCCGGCGGCTCGGATGTCCGTGAAGGCCCAGCTGGAGTTTCTTCGCCAGGAGTGAAGCGGCCGACCGTCGCGCGCTAGCGCGCGCGACGCGCCAGCCGCTCGGAGTCGGCGATCAGTACACTCTTGCCTTCGAGGCGAAGCCAGCCGCGCTGAGCGAAGTCGGCCAGCGCCTTGTTCACCGTCTCGCGCGATGCGCCGACGAGCTGGGCGATCTCCTCCTGGGTCAGGTCATGTGTGACGCGGAGAGCGCCGTTCTCCTGCGTTCCGAAGCGCTGGGCGAGCTGGAGGAGCTGCTTGGCCACGCGACCCGGGACGTCGGTGAAAATCAGGTCCGCGAGGTTGTTGTTGGTGCGGCGCAGGCGACGGGCCAGCACCCGCAGCAGCTGCTCGGCGATCTCGGGACGGTCCTGGATCCACCCCTTGAGGGCATCACGGTCCATCGAGACGGCACGTACCTCGGTGACCGTCGTCGCCGACGAGGTTCGGGGGCCGGGGTCGAAGATGGAGAGCTCGCCGAACATGTCCGACGGGCCCATGATCGTCAGCAGGTTCTCGCGACCATCGGGTGAGCGACGGCCGAGCTTCACCTTGCCGGACTGGATGATGTACAGGCGGTCGCCCGGTTCGCCCTCGTGGAAGATCACGTGGCCGCGCGGGAACTCGACCGGGTGCAGTTGCTGGGACAGCGCAGCCACCGCACTGGGCTCGACACCCTGAAAAATGCCGGCCCGGGCCAGAACGTCGTCCACTTTGAACCTCTCTCATTGCCTCAAAGGACACCTGGGGTGGGCCGATGCCCGCCCTTCACCAAAGCACAAGGCTACTGGACAGGGGGTCAAAATTGTTGGATGGGTCACGTTTGACCCGGGGCGTCCGCTAGCTGGCGCGACGCGCGTTGTTCGGGGCGCTGGCCACGGTCGTCGGGAGGACGGTGACCTCCGCCACGGGGTCGGTCTCGGCGGCGGCAGGTCGGCCGACGCGCAGCAGCGAGTCCACCTGGTCGGGGCTGACCGCTCCAGATCCTCGCATCGCGATCTTGTCCAGGCTCTCCATCGACAGGGCGATGAGCATGAGAACCAGAGGAAACAGGATGGCCGCCAGTCCTTGCATGCGGACCAGTTAACAGGAGTTCGAACCGGTCATCCAGGAATCTTCGGCGTCTTCACACCATCGTTATCGACGGGCTCGGTGTACTGGGCTTTCGCGGCGCCGGGACCGGTGAATCGTCGACTGCGGGATTGGGCGGCGCCGGTGATCGGCGCATCGCCTAACCTGGATTGGTGAGCAAGGCACGCGATCCCGGGCGCCGGGAGCAGAGCGAGCGGGCCCAGTTGTCCGGGCGCCGGGAGCAGAGCGAGCGGGCCCAGTTGTCCGGGCGCCGGGAGCAGAGCGAGCGGGCCCAGTTGTCCGGGCGCCGGGAGCAGAGCGAGACACACCTGGCGCTGGTGCGTCGTGCCCGGCGGATCAACCGGAAGCTGGCCGTGGCGTTTCCGCACGTCTACTGCGAGCTGGACTTCACCAATCCGCTCGAGTTGTCGGTGGCGACGATTCTGTCGGCACAGTGCACCGATGTGCGGGTCAATCAGACGACTCCGGTGCTGTTCGCCCGTTACCGCACTGCTGCCGACTATGCCGGGGCGAATCGGGCCGAGCTCGAGGAGTTCATTCGGCCCACCGGCTTTTACCGAAACAAGACAGGCTCGCTCATCGGGCTCGGTCAGGCGCTTGTCGAGCGCTTCGACGGGGAGGTGCCGCACACGCTCAACGAGTTGGTGACCTTGCCCGGCTTCGGTCGCAAGACCGCAAACGTCGTGCTGGGCAATGCATTCGGCGTTCCTGGGTTGACCGTCGATACGCATTTCGGTCGGCTGGTGCGCCGGTGGGGGCTGACTGGGGAAACCGATCCGGTGAAGGTGGGGAAGGTCATCGGCGAGCTCATCCCCCGCCGGGAGTGGACGGACTATTCGCATCGCGTCATCTTTCACGGCCGCCGTGTCTGCCACGCGCGCAAACCGGCGTGCGGTGTCTGCATCGTCGCGCACGACTGCCCGTCGTATGGGTTGGGGCCGGTGGCGAAGGAAGCCGCGGCCAAGCTTGTCAAGGGACCCGAAACCGAGCATCTCCTCGCCCTGGCCGGGCTGAGCGGCCAGTCGTGACGGGGTGGCAGCGATGAGGGAGCCGACGCGCGAGACGCTGCGCTCCCCGGTGTTTCGCTGGACGATCGTGTTCGGCGTGCTCGTGGTGGCGATGGTGGTGGCGATCTGGCCACGCGGAGCCGTTCCGCCGAACAACCCGATTTCCGATCCGAGCGCCCTACCGCGACCGTTGCCGTCGTCGAAGGCCGATCCGGTCGAGATGGCCGCTGCTCGGGGGCGCGCTGCCCTGGCGGGCTGCCCGGCCTCCGACGGCGTCGTGGGGCCGCGGTCGGTGCTGGCCGGCGTCGTCGTTACCTGCCTCGCGGACGGTCAGCAGATCGACATCGGCACGGCAACCGCGGGCAAGCCGCTCATTGTCAACATCTGGGCGACGTGGTGCGGGCCGTGCCGCCGCGAACTGCCGGTATTCGGCGACTTCGCGAAGCGGGTCGGGGATCGCGCCACCGTACTCGCGGTCCACGACAGGCAGGGCGCCGACGCCTACCTGGCGCTGGCCCTGCTGACCGAGATCGATGTACACGTGCCAACCGTGCTGGACACGACCGGTGCGATGGCCCGGGCGCTCGGGGTCCGGCCGGTGCTGCCGTCGACGGTCTTCATCCGCGCCGATGGGACGGTGGCCGGCGCGCCGGTGCGCCTCTACGAGAGCGCCGACGACTTGGCCGCCGACGCTACGAAATATTTGGGGGTGAAGGCGTGAGTCGTGCCCCCATGCCGACCGGGCATCCGGTCGGCCCGCTCGTCGACACGGCGCTCATTCCGCCGTGGATGCGTTCGCTCACCGATGATGTCGAGCGGCTCACCGATATCGTGAACAGTCGCGGCGGTGATCGCGCCCGGCTGGCCCGGATGGTGGCGACAGCGCGCAACCGCCGCGCGGCCGCGGTGCTGGTGCTGCTCGCCGGCACGTTTGAGTCCGCGCCCGAGAACTCCGGCGGATTGCCCGACGATGCGGAGATCCTGCTACTGGAACGGGCCACCACACTGCGCCAGCACAGTGGTCAGGTTGCCTTTCCGGGCGGGGCGCACGACGAGGGGGAGCCCTTTCCGGTGCACACCGCGCTGCGTGAGGCACAGGAGGAGACCGGCCTCGAACCCGACGGGGTGCGCGTGCTGGCCAACCTCCCGTCGTTCTCCACTCTGCCCAGCCCATTCGAAGTGGTGCCGGTACTCGGGTATTGGGAGCGGCCGACCCCGGTGCGGGCGGTGGACGCAGGTGAGACGGCGCGGGTCGCCCGGATCCGCGTGGGTGACCTGCTCGAACCGGCCAACCGCTTCCAGGTGCGACGCGATTTCTTGGGTGGGCGGGTGTACCAAGGTCCGGCGTTTATGGTCGACGGACTCCTGGTGTGGGGATTCACCGGTGGACTGTTTGCCGCGATCAGCCACGCCTGCGGCTGGGACGTGCCCTGGGATACCGATGATGTGCGGCCGCTCGACGAGGCGATCGCGGCGGCGAAGTCCTCCCAAGACCACGGCCTTCCGCTCGATCTGCCGTTTCCCCCTGACGCGAATGATTTCGACCCGAATGGTTTTGATTCCGCAGGGAAGGACGGCGGCGACGCCGGCTGGGGCGACCGACGGTGACTGCCGGCCTGCTGATCGACGTGGCGCTGGTGATCCTGGTCGTGATCGCGGGGATCTCCGGCTACCGGCAGGGCGCGCTGGCGTCCGCGATGTCGCTCGTGGGGCTGGTGATCGGGGCGGTTGCGGGCATCCTGGTCGCACCGCGGGTGATCTCGGGCATCAGTGCTACGCAGACCCGGTTGATTGTGGGGATCGCGGTGCTGGTCGCCCTGGTGGTGGTCGGCGAGATCGCTGGGATGGTGGTGGGCCGGACGCTGCGCGAAAGGGTTCGGTCAACACCGGGACGCACGCTCGACAGCGTGGTCGGCCTGGCGCTGCAGGCGCTGGCCGTGGTCGCCGCAGCCTGGTTGTTGGCGACACCGATCCGCGACTCGTCGCTGTCGGCGGCCGCCAGCGCCGTCGACGAGTCGCGTGTGCTGACCGCGGTCGGCAATGCCGCGCCGTCGTGGCTGCGCGGCGTACCCGACCGGTTCCGGTCCTTGCTCAACGAGTCGGGGCTTCCCGATGCCATCGGACCGTACGGGCGCGCCACGATCAACCCGGTCGATCCACCCAATCAGCAATTGTCCCGGGTTCCCGCCGTTTCGCAGGCACGCGCCTCGGTGGTGAAGATCCGGGGGGAGGCCCCCGCGTGCCAGCGGGCGCTGGAGGGCAGCGGATTCGTCTTCGCCCCCGAGCGGGTGATGACCAACGCGCATGTCGTGGCCGGTACAAACCGGGTGACGGTGCACGTGGGATCGGCCGCCCTCCCTGCGCGGGTCGTATTGTTCGACCCGCGCGGGGACGTGGCCGTCCTCGCCGTCCCCGGGCTGGCCGACCGCCCGTTGCGCTTCGCCGAGCGGACGCTGTCGACCGGAGCCGACGCCATTGCGCTGGGCTATCCCGAGGACGGCCCGTTTCTAGCGACGCCGCTTCGGGTGCGTGGCCGGGTGAATCTGACCTCGCCTGATATCTACGGCGTCAATCCGGGCCGGCGAGAGGCATACACGCTGCGTGGAGACATTCGGCCCGGTAACTCGGGCGGGCCGATGATCACCGCGGAGGGCGAGGTCGCCGGAATGGTCTTTGGTGCCAGCGACAAACCTCGGGACGAGACCGGGTTCGCCCTCACTGCGGCGGAACTGCGTGATCATGTGGCGCGCAGCAGTGAGGCAGAGACCAGTGTGCCGACCGGTACGTGTATCGCCGGGTGACCGGGGGCGTCAGGTCAGCGGGTCATCGGCGCGCAGCCAGTCGAGTAGCAGGCGGGTCGTCTGCTCGGGTTGCTCCTCGTGGACGAAGTGTCCCGCCCCGGGAATCTGCCAGTAGTCGAATCGGGGGGCCCACGCCCGGCTGGCCGCCACTGTGGGATCGGTGATGTAGGTGTCGTTCCGCCCGCGGAGGGCAAGGACCCGCACCCCGACCGGTTTGTCCATCAGGTCCATAAAGCGGGCGCCATCGGCCCGGAACTGGGAGCGGTAGGCCCATCGCTGGTATTCCAGCGAGCAGTGTGCGACGCCGGGGATCTGCACCGCCTGCCGGTTGAGGGTAAGTGCGGCGTCGAAGTCCCGCGACTCCTGCCAGCGTTGTCCGGCACGGCTGCGGAAGTACTCGACCAGGTAGGCGCCGTCGTTGCGGGTGAGTTGCCGTTCCCCGAAGCGCGGCAGCTGCTTGTAGAGGAAGCCGCCGAGGAAGGCGTCGCGCTGGCGGCGATCACGCAATACGGCCCGGCGCAACGCCCGCGGATGTGGTGACGCGAGCACGGCGATCTGCGCCACGACGCGAGGATGCAGTGCGGCAGTGGCCCAACAGACCAGTCCGCCGTCGGCGTGGCCGATCAGCGTCGCGCGGGAATGGCCCAGCGAGCGGATCAGCCCATGGGTGTCGCCGGCCAGCGTCCAACCGTCATAGCCGCGGGGCGGCTTGTCTGTGTCGCCGTAGCCCCGCAGGTCGACCGCCACCGCGCGGTAACCCGCCGCGGTCAGCGAGGCGAGCTGGTGGCGCCAACTCCACCAGAACTCACCGAACCCGTGCAGCATCAACGCCAGCGGCCGGTCGGCGGGCACACTCGGGTCGGCTTCGACCGCGTGAAACCGGAGACCGTTAGCGCGAACGTCGAAATGGTGCCATGGGCCCTCCAGTCGGACGACGGAGGGATCGGGAGGAGCCACGGGTGTACCGGCCCCTAGCGGCCGTAGACCGGCGGCAACTGCGGGTGACCGGTGACGCCGTCCAGGTGCGGCTGGCCGGGCAGTACATCCTTCAACGAGGTGACCGATTCGATTGTCTTGCTGGGGGCGCGCATCCGGGTGAACACCAGGTAGCCGAGGAACGCGGCCGCCAGCGTGACAATCAGCAGGAGCAGGAACACGATACCGAACGCGGCCCAGGCCGGGAGCCAGATCATCAGCAGGGCACCGAGGAAGATGAAGAAGAACAGGCTCGTGTAGAGCAGCATGACGCCGGCCGCGGCCAACAGGCCGGTTCCGGCCCCGGCTTTCTTCGCTTCCCGGGTGAGCTCGGACTTCGCCAGCGCCACCTCCCCCCGAACGAGGGTCGATACCTGCGCGGTGGCTTCCTTGACCAGGTTGCCGATCGTCGGCTCGCCATTGGGACCGTTGTTGGCGTCCGTGAGCGGGATCGCCGGGACCGGGCCGGTCCTGGGAGCCGATGGCGCCACGCCGGCGCGCTGACTTCTGCGGATCACGTCGTCCTCCGATAGTGGGTGCCAGGGCTATGTTGCCATGCGGGGCTCCATGCCGGGACACCTACCGTCGGCGGCTGCGGATGTTCTCGAAGACGGTCGGGTCGACCAGCGTCGAGGTGTCGCCGAGTTCTCGGCCCTCGGCGACATCCTTGAGTAGGCGCCGCATGATCTTCCCCGACCGGGTCTTCGGCAACTCCGGCACGACGTTGACCTCACGGGGTTTGGCGATCGGGGAGATCTCTACCGCGACATGGTTGCGTAGATCCTGTTCGAATGAATCCGGAATCGACGTGATCCCTTCGCGCAGGATCACGAACGCGACAATTCCCTGGCCGGTGGTCTCGTCGGAGGCGCCGATCACGGCTGCCTCGGCCACATCGGGATGGGTCACCAGGGCCGACTCCACCTCCGATGTCGAGATTCGGTGGCCGGACACGTTCATCACGTCGTCCACGCGGCCGAGGACCCACAGTGCACCGTCCTCGTCGTACCGGGCCCCGTCTCCGGCGAAGTACCAGCCCTGCTCGGCGAAGCGCGACCAGTAGGTGTCGCGGTAGCGGTCGTCGTCGCCCCAGACGCCCATCAGCATCGACGGCCACGGCTCGTCGACGACGAGGTAGCCCTGTTCACCACGCGGCACGTCGTGGCCGTTGTCGTCGACGATGCGCACACTGATCCCGGGCATCGGTGCCATCGCGGCCCCCGGCTTGGTAGCGGTGACACCGGGCAGCGGGGAGATCATGCACGACCCCGTCTCGGTCTGCCACCACGTGTCAACGATCGGACACCGGTTGCCGCCGATCGCGTCGCGGTACCAGCGCCACGCCTCCGGGTTGATCGGCTCGCCGACGCTCCCGAGGAGGCGCAGCGACGACAGGTCGTGGGCGTCGGGGATGGCGCGGCCCCACTTCATAAAGGTGCGGATCAGCGTCGGCGCCATGTAATAGAGGGTGACACCGTACTTTTCGATGATCTGGAAGTGCCGGTGCTCGTTGGGGGTGTTGGGCGTCCCCTCGTAGAGGATCTCGGTGGCGCCGTTGGAGAGCGGGCCGTACACGATGTAGGTGTGGCCGGTCACCCAGCCGATGTCGGCGCCGCACCAGAAGACGTCTCGCCCCTCTTTGTGGTCGAACACGTTGTGGAAGGTCGAACTCGTCTGGGTGAGGTAGCCGCCCGAACCGTGCACGATTCCCTTGGGCTTGCCGGTGGTGCCCGAGGTGTAGAGCAGGAACAGCGGATGGTCGGAGTCGAAGGCCTCGGCCTCGTGCTCGGGGGACGCCTCGCCGACGGTGTCGTCCCACCACACGTCGCGGCCCGCAACCCAATTGAGGCTCGGATCGTGATTGGTGCGCTTGACCACGACGACGTGGGCGACCGACGCCGCGGCGTCGGCACCGGTGCCGAGCGCCTCGTCGACGGCGCTCTTGAGTGGCGCGGGCTCGCCCCGGCGGTACTGGCCGTCGGTGGTGACGACGAGTTTGGCCTCCGCATCGTCAATACGTGAGCGCAGTGCGGCGGACGAGAAGCCGGCGAAGACCACCGAGTGGGTGGCGCCCAGTCGTGCGCACGCGAGCATCGTGATGATCGCCTCGGGGACCATCGGCATGTAGATGGCAACCCGGTCACCGGCGCGGACGCCGAGGTTGGTGAAGGCGTTGGCCGCTTTGCAGACCTCGTCTTTCAGCTGCGCGTAGGTGATGTCGCGGGAATCTCCGGGCTCGCCGACCCAGTGCAGCGCGATGCGGTCACCCTTGCCGGCGTCGACGTGACGGTCCACGCAGTTGACGGCGACGTTGAGCTTGCCGCCGGGGAACCACTTGGCGAAGGGGGCGTTCGACCAGTCGAGGACGTCGGTGAATTCGGTTTCCCAATCTAGGCGGCGGGCCTGCTCGGCCCACCAGGCGAGCCGATCGGCGTCGGCGCGGCCGTAGATTTCCGGGCCGACGTTGGCCTGCGCGACGAACTCCGGCGACGGCAGGTAGACGACGGATGATTCGGTCATGGCGCTTGCCTTTCGGTCATGGGTGTCCGGGCGCTCATTTGCGCTCCACTGTGAGGGTAGTCACCAGTGACCGCCGGCGTGGATCGGGCCGGCAAAATTGCCTGGTAATCAATCTGGTCCGGGAATTCGGTGGCGGGCGATCGCGGAACTACGCTGACGGGCATGTCCACGCACCCCCTGGCCCCGTTGGTCGAGCTCCCCGGGGTCGTTGACGCGGCCGAGCGGGCGGGTGATGCGGTCGCTGCGGTGCACCGTCACCGCGCCAACCTGCGCGGGTGGCCGTCGACGGCCATGGAGGCTTCCTGGCGGGGTGGCCGCGCATCGGCCGCGATCGACGGTGGCAGTGTCGAGTTGCGACGCGACGGCGACTACGACGACCCCGTGCTCGCCGGTGCGATGCGTGTTGCACAGGCGCTCGACGGGGATTCGCTCGAGCAACTCGTCGGGGTGTATCGGCGGGCCCCAGCGCAGGCACTCGCCCGCCTGCATGTGCTCGCCGCAGCCGACTTGGTCGGCGATCCCGACGAACTCGGCCGTCCGCGCCCGGGGGCCGAGGTGAGCGCGCGGCTCGACATGTTGGGCCAGGTCATCACGGCGCGCCCGGCGGTCCCTGCGGCGGTGGTGGCCGCGGTGGTGCACGGTGAGCTTCTGGCCCTGTCGCCGTTTGGCCAGGCAAACGGGATTGTGGCTCGTGGCGCATCCCGGTTGGCGTGTGTTGCAACGGGTTTGGATCCGCACAATCTTGGGGTTCCCGAGGTCGCCTGGTTGAGGCGCGCCGCTGACTACCGCCGAGCGGTGGCCCGGTTCGGGGAGGGGACGCCCGCCGGTGTGGGCGAGTGGATCCTGCTCTGCTGCTCGGCGTTTGAGGCCGGGGCCGCTGAGGCGGCGTCGATTGCCGACGCGGCGAGCCCACGATGATCGGCGTCATTCTGACGCGGCCGGGGAGAATTGTCGGCGCGCTCTGCTCGTTGACGCTCTGCTCGGTGACGCGCTGCGGGCGGTGACCTGACGGTCACCGCCCGCATAGCACGGGCTCAAGTTACCAAGCGTGCTTGGTGGGTTGTGGAATCACCTCGGCGAATGTGTTCGTCCATCGACCTTGCGGTCGACTGTTCGCAGGTGCACAACGCTTCTGCCTCTGTAGCGGCGCGCTCCGCGTGGGTGCTTGCCGCCCGTGCTGGGAATTCCGGCTTGGGAGTTCAACCCTTCTCTTCCGGGTCGAACTTGGCCGTTCCGGACTTCCTTACCCACAGTTCTACACCGTGACCCACATCACATCAAGGGGGTGGCGATGACAGATTTCTGAGCCTAAATCTGTTCGCGCCGCCAGTGGGAACCGGGTGGCCCGACGGCTTAGATACTTGTCGCCGTCATCACGCGGGGGAGAACCGTTTGCGTAGCCAGCCGTAGTAGAAGGCAGCCCCGATCGCGGCGACGCCCGCTCCTGCGGCGGCCGACATGGCGACGGTCCGCGGGGACGGGGTCAGCCGGTCGGACAAGCCGACGGGTCGGTCGAAGGACAGAATCGGCCATCCCCGACGGGTCGCCTGTTTGCGTAGGGCGCGGTCCGGGTTCACCGCGGTGGGATGTCCCACGGCCGAGAGCATGGGAAGATCGGTGATGGAATCGGAGTAGGCAAAGCACTCAGCCAGGTCGTAGCCCTTCGCCTGCGCGAGACGCTGAATCGCATCGGCCTTGGCCTCGCCGTAGCAGTAGAACTCCAGCTCGCCGGAGTACTTGCCATCGATGACCGACATCCGGCTCGCCGCGACGGCGTCGACGCCGAGTAGTCGACCGATGGGCTCGACCATCTCCAGGCCAGAGGCGGAGATGAGGATGACGTCATGGCCCCGCATTTGATGGTTGGTGATGAGCTCGGTGGCCTCGGCGAAGACTAGGGGTTCGACGATGTCGTGGAGGGTCTCGTTGACGATGGTGTTGATTTGGTCAACGGGCCATCCGCGGCACATGTCGGTGACATGGGCGCGCAGCTTCTCGACCTGCTCCTCGTCGGCGCCGCTCAGGGTGAACAACAACTGGGCATAGGCCGACTTGATGACCGAGCGACGGTTGATGAGGCCGCCCGAATAGAACGGCCGGGTGAAGGCCAGCGCGCTCGAGCGGGCGATCACCGTCTTGTCCAAGTCGAAAAACGCGGCGACGCTGCGGGGTGTGGTGCGTCGGATTCCGGCGGTCTTACCAGCGGAGGTCACGTCGTTGAGCGTACGGCCAAGTTGGCCCCTTCGGCGGGTTGCTCGCTAAATGCCCTGGTCAGAGCGGTGAATAGTTGTTATTGCAAACGTCGACCACACGCGCGTATAGTGTGAATCACCCGGTGCAAACCGGGTCCTTTCAGCCCGACCCCCCGGGGCTGAAACGTGATGACCCCGGCCTTCTCCCCCCATTGGCCGGGGTCGTCCTCTATCTGCGGTCAGGTTCGGACTACGGTCCGGTTGAATCGTCGTTCGGCGAATCCGATTCTGCGTGTGCTCTCGAGCCCACGACTACTTAGACGCACCCGGTGGCCGATCGGTTCCATCAGAGTTTCAGATTCACCCTCGCGGCTTTCGGGTGCGATTTGCAGAACCTCCCTCAGCCGACGTGCCCGGGCAGTAGATTCTCGCTTTGACGTGGCAGTTCGCAACCAAGGGGAGAGCATGACTCGAAGTACTCGTCGACGTGGAGTGGGTTTCCTGCGATCGGGGGTGCTGGCCGCACTGGCCGCACTGGCCCTCGCGGTGGCCGCCGCACCGACCGCGGACGCCGCCCCGCGCTACCCGGAGGACTTCAACTTCTTCTCCGGTATCCCCTATGAGTTGACCAACCACGGCGGATCATTGCCCGGCACGAACAACCCGAACTGCAAGCCTTCGCCGGAACACCCCCGACCGGTCGTGCTGCTGCATGGCACCGGCGGCGGGCAGCAGACCAACTGGGGCGCCTACGGTGGAATGCTCGCGAACCGGGGGTACTGCGTCTACGCGCTGACATACGGCGCGCTACCCCTGCCGTGGCCGTTCACCGCCGTCGGCGGAATGGGGCCGATCGAGGACTCCGCGCGGCAGTTGAAGGTGTTCATCGATGCAGTGCTCACGCGCACCGGCGCCGCCACTGTCGACATCGTCGGCCATTCGCAGGGCACCATCATGCCGACGTATTACATGAAGTTCCTCGGCGGTGCCTCCAAAGTGACCAGGTATGTCTCGCTGGCGCCGCTGTGGCAGGGGACGATGGGCTCCCTCATGGCCCCGGTCTCGAAGTTCATGAGCGCTTTGGGCGTGCAGGACCGCTGGCTGCCGATCTGCCAGGCGTGCAGTCAGATCCTTACCGGTGCGCCATTTATCGACAAGATCTGGCAGGGCGGTTCGCCGTACATCAAAGGCATCGACTACACCAACATCTCCACGCGATTCGACGAGTTGATCCTGCCGTACACCAGTGGGCAGGTACCCGCGCAGCGGCCGGGCGAGAAGGTGCGCAACATCGTCGTGCAAGACACGTGTGCGCAGGACTTCAGCGACCATGCGGCGATCGCCGGTTCGCGCCGCGCCGCCTACATGGTGCTCAATGCGCTCGACCCGCAGCACCCGGTGACAGTGCCCTGCATGCTCGTGCCGCCGTTCACCGGCTGAGGAGCCCGGCCGGTGGGGCAATGGCGCGCGTCGTGTGGCGCGTCACCGATGGCGGTGTGTCACCCCGGTACGTCGAAGTGACCGGCCCAGCTCGATCTTTACGACCGGTCGTGTTCGTCGCACGGTAGACGTGGGTCGGTGTTGTCCACAGATTCTCGGCGTCCACATCCGGGGGCGGATCGCGATGCCCGCGCGGAGATCTCGACGGCCCTGAGGGCGACACTCGCCGTATGGCCGAATTGACGATGTACGTCGGGACCGAGCTCGCCGAAGAGGTGTGGCGCTGTGCTGCAGCGGCCGGCTATACCGTTGTGCCGGCCGACCCGGTCGATGATTCCGGGTATTGGCCGGGGGCCGACGTGGTCGTCGTGGACGCCGCCGCGGTGAACGTGCTCATCGAGTCCCCGGTGGCACGTCGGCACGCGGTCCTCCTCGTCTGCCCGGCGGATGCTCCTCCCCGGGTATGGCAAGATGCACTCGCGATCGGGGTGACCGACGGATTCGAGTTGCCCGCCGACGAGGAGCGGCTGGTCGCCGCGCTGACCGATCTGCGGGCCCCGAAACAGTCCGGCGGCAGGGTTCTCGCGGTGTTGGGCGGACACGGCGGCGCAGGTGCCACCACGTTGGCGGCGGCAACCGGATTGGCTGCGGCGCAGTCAGATTCGCGTCGACGAGTCCTGCTGATCGGTCCAGATGAGACGGGCGCCGGGATTGACCTGATGCTCGGGATCGAAGACGTCGACGGACCCCGGACAGCCGATCTGAGCGCGGTCGGCGGGCGCCTGAGCCATGACGCCCTGCACGAGGCATTGCCGCATGTCGATCGACGGCTGTCGGTTCTCGCGGCCGAGCCACGAACGGGTCGGGCAGGGGGGCACGCGGAGTCGGTGGTTGCCGCCGTTGACGCCGGACGGGCGGGCGGCGACGTCGTGGTCGTCGATGTTCCCCGAACCCAACCGGCACTGCGACGCGAACTGCTCCACCGCGCCGATCTCATCGTGCTGCTCAGCCGGGCGCTGCTGCCCGCCATTGCGGCGACCCGGGCCGCACACCGAGACATCGGTGAGAGTCGCGGTCAAGCCGAGTTGGTGCTGCGCGGTCCGGCGCCGTCCGGAGTCCCCGTCGACGAAATGGCGTGGGCGGCGGGATTGCCACTCCTCGGCTACTACCGGAGTGATCCGTCGCTGCCGTCTCGGATGGAGAGCGGCGCGCTGCGGCCATCGCCGCGCAGCCCACTGGGCGTGGTCGCCGGGCGGTTGTGCCGGCGCCTCGACGAGGCGGCGTCGTGAGCGCGCCGCCGCGCCGGGTCTCGACCGCGGGCAGCGTGCCCGCCATCGACCCGGCTCTCGTCGATCGCGTGCGCGAGCGGTTGGCGGCCCGAGGCGATGGCGGACCGGGGGTGCCGACGGTGCAGTCGCTAGCCGCGGCGATCCGTGCGGAGTCACCCGGTGTAATCGGTGACACCGACCTGTTGGCGGCACTGCGTTACCTGCAGACCGAGTTCGTCGGCGCCGGACCCCTCGAGCAACTGCTGGCCGATCCGAATACCACGGATATCCTCGTCGTGGGGCCTGATGCGGTGTGGGTGGACCGCGGCACCGGGCTGCAGCGGACCTCGGTCGGCTTCGAGGACGAGGCGGCGTTGCGTCGATTGGCCGCGCGGCTTGCGCTCGGTGCGGGCCGTCGGCTCGATGATGCCCAGCCGTGGGTCGATGGCCAGCTCTGCGACATCGGGCGCCACGGTGCGATGGTTCGGCTGCACGCGATCATCCCGCCGGTTGCGGCTGACGGCACCTGCCTCTCGCTGCGGGTGCTCCGCCCGGCGCGCCAGGACTTCGCATCACTCGTTGACTGTGGTGCGCTGCCCGCGCCGGTTCGCGATCTGGTCGTCGAGATCGTCGGGAAGCGATTGGCCTTCCTCATCGCCGGCGGGACCGGGGCGGGGAAGACGACGCTGCTCAACGGTCTGCTCGGAATTGTGGACCCGGCCGAGCGGATCGTGTGCGTCGAGGATGCACCCGAACTGCGTCCCCAGCACCCGCACACGGTTCGGCTGGTGGCCCGCGCGGCGAATACCGAGGGGGCGGGCGAGGTCCCGCTGCGGGCCCTGGTTCGTCAGGCGTTGCGGATGCGGCCGGACCGGATCGTGGTCGGGGAAGTGCGGGGGGCCGAGGTCGTGGACCTGCTCGCGGCCCTCAACACCGGACACGACGGGTGCGCCGGAACCGTGCACGCGAACTCTGCGGCCGAGGTCCCGGCGCGGATGGAGGCACTCGCCGCGCTCGGCGGACTGAACCGGGCGGCGTTGCACAGCCAGTTGGCGGCAGCGATCCAGGTGGTTTTCGTCGTCGGCCGCGACCGCGATGGGGCGCGAGGTCTCACACAGATCGGGCTGGTATCCCGCGGCGATTCGCCGCTGGTGGAGATCGTGCCGGTCTGGCGGCGGACCACCGGGTTTGCCCCGTCCTTGACGCGGCTGCGGGCCCTGCTGGCGGAGCGGTCATGAGCATGCTCGGGCTACTCTGCGCGGCGCTGGCGGCACTGATCGGCGGGCGTCCTCGCGACCATTTTCGCTGGCGCGCGCTATTAGCGGCGCCGACGACGACCGGCGCGGGTGATCGCCGACGGTGGGCGGCACCGATGGTGGTGGCGACGGTGGGCGCGTCAGCGCTGACCGGGGCGGTGGGACTGGTCGTGGCGGCGGCGGTGGCCGGCGCGACCGGGTGGTGGCTGATGGGTCGTGGGGTCCGTGGACGGTCCGAGATGGCACGCGGCGAGGCACTCGTGCGAGCGATGTCGATCGTCACTGCGGAACTCTCCGTCGGAGCACCCATCGCACAGGCGTGTGCCTGTGCCGGGGCAGAGATCCTCGCCGACGATCCGTCGTCGGCGGTGGGACGTGATCTCGCTATTCTGGCCGCCCGCGTCCACCTCGGTGGGGGCATCGAGACGACGCGCGCCGGGACCGCCCGGCCGATCGCGGCCCTGTGGTCGACATCCGCTCGATTCGGATTGCCGCTGGGTGACCTATTGGCTGCAAGCCGGGCAGACCTCGTGGCGCGCCACCGGTTCGCCGCGCATACGAAGGCGGGGTTAGCGGGCCCGCGGGCGACTGCTCGTGTACTGGCGGTTCTGCCGGTGTTCGGGTTGTTGCTCGGCCAGGCAATCGGGGCGGATCCGGTGCGCGTCCTCCTGGACCGCGGACCCGGGTCGGTACTACTGGTGGTGGGGACCGTCCTGGCGGCGGCCGGCGTGGCGTGGTCCGAGTACATCGTCGACCGGGTGTTGTCGTGAGTGTGGCGTTGGCGCTACTCGCGGGCTCGCTGCTTGCATTGCCGCCGGCCGTCTGGTCATTGCGGCGGTTTCGGGACCCACGACCGGCGCCGATTGCCGAGGTGCCCGGCGACGCCGGTCCGTTCGCCGAAGCCGCCGCCTACGATCTGCTGGCCGTCTGCCTTCGGAGCGGCTTGTCGGCCGCCGCCGCGGCATCGGCGGTGGCCGTCTCGACGCACGGCCCGCTGGCTTCGACGCTGGGCCGGGTAGCGGACCTGGTCGCACTGGGAACCGACGCCGCCACGGCGTGGCAACGCGAGGCCGGGGACCGTGCCGGGTTCACCGAGCTGGCCGCTCTGGTACGGCGCACCTCGACGTCAGGTGCGGCGTTCGCCGACGGACTGGCCGAGCTCGCGCAGCGTCGCCGCGATGACGCGCAGGACGCGGCGCTGGCAGCGGCAGAGCGGGCGGGGGTGCGGATCAGTGCGCCACTCGGGCTCTGCTTTCTGCCGGCGTTCGTGTGCCTGGGGATTGTTCCGGTCGTTCTCGGACTGGCGTCGTCGGTTTGGGGGACGGCGTTCTGAGATCGGCCGGAGGTGCGCGGCGAATGCCACGCACGAACGAGGACTGGCGACTCGACCGTCGGGTCGCGGGAGGGGGAGTGAGATGACATCGAGGATGATTCGGTACGTGCGGGGGCTGCTGGGCGACGAGTCCGGGATGAGTACCGCTGAGTACGCGATCGGAACGATCGCGGCCGCCGGTTTCGGTGCGCTGCTCTACACGGTGGTCACCGGCGACTCGGTCGTAGGTGCGTTGACGAACATTATCGCCAAGGCACTCTCGACATCAGTCGGGTGAGACGGGTGCGCTGCTGGATCTGCCGGGTGCTGCGCGACGAAGCCGGCATGGCGACGGTCGAGGCCGCGTACGCTCTCGCCGCCATCAGCGTCGTCATGCTGTCGTGCCTGGGCGGTCTGGCCGCCATGACCTCGGCGGTGAGGTGCGTCGACGCGGCGCGCGAAGTCGCGCGGCTCACCGCCGCCGGGGACATGCGGGCCCGGATGGTCGGGGCGGCCGTAGCGCCGAGTGGTGCGCGGATCTCGGTGGTGGTCAGCGGCGACGACGTGCGGGTGCGCGTCGAAGCCGGCGCACCGCTGTTGCCCATGCTCACCGTGAGCGGCACCGCGGTCGCACTTATGGAGCCGCGCGACGACGAGGGCAGCAATGCGAGCATCACCTCGGAGCGGTGACGACGGCTCGGCAACCATCGTGGGCGTCGCGGTCGTTGCGGGCGTCGTCGCGCTGACCGTGGCGCTGGCCACGATCGGGACGGCAGTCCTGGCGCGTCACCATGCCACGGCGGCGGCGGAGTTGGGTGCGTTGGCGGCGGCCTCCGTCCTGATGACCGACAGCGCCGAGCCGTGTGCGACGGCCGCCAGGATTGTTCGTGCGCAGGGTGATCCACGGCTTCACCTGGATGCCTGCGACATCGACGGCGAGCAGGTCGAACTGCACGTTTCCGCGTCGGTCAGTCTGGGCCGGTTCGGTATTCGCACCGCGCGGGTGCGTGCCAGAGCGGGGCCGATCGGATCCTGACCCCGCCGGTGCCCAGATTCTCGGTGAGTGTGCCCGGGAGGGGTTCACGGTGGAGAACTGCGCCGCGCCTTGACAGGTGGGTGATGCTGGGAGGATGAGCAACCTCGATGAGAATCCCACGATCGCGGTGCTGTCACCGGGGCAGCCGTGCACGGCGGTGGAGATTCTGGAACCGCGGGCGGTGCCGTTGGGCGGGCCGCGTGCCATGACCGTCTACCGCACCATCCCGCAACTGCGGCGCTCCCTCGTCGGCGCGTGGTGTTTTCTAGATCACTACGGGCCCGACGACGTCTCCGCGACCGGCGGCATGGTGGTGCCGCGCCACCCGCACACCGGGTTGGCCACCGTGTCGTGGCTTTTCGACGGCCAGATCGATCACCTGGACTCCGGCGGCAATGCGGCCCGGGTGCGCCCCGGAGAGCTGAACCTCATGATCGCGGGCCGCGGCATCACCCACCAGGAGATCAGCGTTCGGGAGACGCGCGCACTGCGCGGGGTGCAACTCTGGTACGCACTGCCCGAGCAGACGCGATTCACCGACAACCATTTTGAGTACTTCGCGCCGGACCCGGTTCAGGTTGGCGGTGTGCGGGCCCTGGTGTTTCTCGGCGAGCTGCTGGGTTCGGTGTCGCCGGTCCGAACACGCACACCCGACCTACTAGGCGCCGAGCTGACGCTCGAGCCGGCCGGGTCGGTGACCCTCGCCGTCCGCACCGATTTCGAGCATGCCGTCCTCGCCGAGTCCGGCCGGGTCGTGGTCAACGGCACCACCGCACAGCACCGGGAACTGGCCTATGTGCCGCCCGGCTCGGACACCCTGCGGATCGACGCGGGTGCCGACGGGGCGCGCATCATCCTGTTGGGCGGCATCCCGTTCGACGAGGAGATCGTCATGTGGTGGAACTTCGTCGGCCGCACCCACGACGAGATTGCCGAGTTCCGGCGCCGGTACCAAGCCGAACTCGGCTTCGACCCGGCCGACCCGCTCGACGACGGCAAGCCGCCGCTGTTCGGCCCCTATCGGTCGGGTCAACTCCCGCCGTGGCCCGCCCCAACTCTCCCGGCGACGCGGCTGCGGCCCCGCCGCCACCGGGCCTAGCACTCGGGGCTCGGGATACGCGGCTAGTTGCGGCCCGACACGTCGGCCGCCCGGCCGATCACGTCGAGGATGGTGACCGCACCTGCCTTGTCGAGTGGCTCATTGCCATTGCCGCACTTGGGGGACTGCACACAGGACGGGCAGCCCTTCTCGCAGCCACACGACGACACCGCCTCGTGCGTGGCCGCGACCCATTCGGCGAAGGCCTCGAAACCGCGGTCGGCAAACCCCGCGCCGCCGGGGTAGCCGTCGTAGACGTAGATCGTCGGCAGCCCGGTGTCGGCGTGCAGGTTGGTCGACAGACCGCCGATGTCCCACCGGTCGCAAGTCGCCACCAACGGCAGCATGCCGATCATCGCGTGCTCGGCGGCGTGCAGCGCGCCGGGCAGGTTCGCGTCGCTGATCCCCGCAGCGGCGAGCGACTCGGGGGTGAGCGTGAACTGCACGGCACGGGTGGGCAGCGTCTGCGGCGGCAGGTCGAGTTCCACCGAGTCGACGATCTCGCCGCCGGGCAGCTTGCGCAGATAGCCGACGACCTGCGAGGTCACGGTCACCTCGACGAGGGCGACGTGCAGCTGGCCGTGCTCGGCCTTCCGCACGACGGTGACGACCGCGATCTCGGTCGTTTCGCGCGGCGATGTCGTCCAGTCCGGTTCCTCGGGGTGGACGAGCGCCAGCCCGTCGCCTAGATCGAGGTCGTCGACGACGTAGGAGGCGCCCTGATGGATGTGGACCGCCCCCGGATGAACCGATGACAGCGCCCGCCCGGTGTCGACGGTGCCCAGTAGTCGCGACGTGGAGGTGTCGACGATCAGGATCTGTCCGCCGATGCCGCCCCGAATGTCGATGTCGGCGTGTGGTTCCAGGCCCACCGCCGGGTACCAGCCGGCTTTGCGTCGACGAAGCAGACCCTCGTCGGTGAGCTCGTTGACGGCTTCGGCAACGCCGAGCCGGTCGACCTCGTCGGGCTTGAGTGGCAGTTCGGCGGCCGCGCACAGCAGGTGCGGCTTGAGTACGTACGGGTTTGTCGGGTCGAAGACAGTGGCCTCTACCGGTTTGCGCAACAGCGCCTCGGGATGGTGCACGAGATAGGTGTCGAGGGGGTCGTCGCGCGCAATGAGGACCACTGCCGACGCTGCGCTGCGTCGCCCGGCTCGACCGGCCTGCTGCCAGAACGACGCGACGGTTCCCGGGTATCCGGCGATGATGACGGCGTCGAGCCCGCTGATGTCCACACCGAGTTCCAGTGCATTGGTGGTGGCGACGCCGAGGAGCTCGCCGTCGGCGATGGCCCGCTCCAGCCGGCGGCGGTCGTCGGCGAGGTATCCCGCCCGATACGCCGCGACTCGCCCGGCCAGCTCGGGCGCGGCCGAGCCGAGCAGTCCGGCGGCGGTGCGAGCGGTGATTTCCGCGCCGCGCCGGCTTCGCACGAAACACAACGTGCGCGCGCCCTCGATGACGAAGTCGGCGAGGATGCGCCCGGCTTCGGCCCCGGCGGACCGTCGGACCGGTGCACCGTTCTCCCCGGTGACCTCGGGAAGGAAGTCGGGCTCCCACAGTGCGACGGTTCTCTCGCCGGTGGGCGATGCGTCGTCGGTCACCTCGTTGGCCGGCTCGCCGATGAGCCGGCTCAGGGTCCGGGCCGGGTCAGCAGTCGTGGCGCTGGCGGCGACGACCACGGGGTCGGCGCCCGCCGCGCGCGCCACGCGCAGCAGTCGTCGCAGCACCAGGGCGGTGTGCGCGCCGAAGACACCGCGATAGTGGTGGCACTCGTCGACGACGATGAACCGCAGTTGGCGCAGGAACTGCTGCCACCGGTGGTGCCCGGACAGAATGCCGATGTGGCACATGTCCGGATTGGTGAACACGATTCGCGAATTGGCCCGCGCCCACTGGCGCAGCTGCGCATCGGTGTCGCCGTCGTAGGTGCACGGTGCCAGCCGGGCGAAGTCCGGGTTGGCGGCGAGAATCGTTGAGAGAGAGCGCAACTGGTCGGCGCCGAGCGCCTTGGTCGGCGCGAGGTACAGCGCAGTCGTGCCGTGGTCGGACAGCAGGGTCTGCAGTACCGGCAGTTGGTAGGCGAGGGACTTTCCCGACGCGGTACCGGTGGCGATCACCACGTGGCGACCGGCGAAGGCGTGCTCGGCGGCAACGACCTGATGCTGCCACGGCCGGTGCAGGCCGAGTTCGGCGTAGGCCGCGACAATCGCTGGGTCAAGCCACCGCGGCCACTGCCCGTAGCGCGCCTGGGCGGCTGGGATCACCTCGGTGTGGGTGACGGGCGAGGCATTCGGGTCGGTGCCGGCCAGCGCGGCGCGCAATAGTTCCTCACCGTAGGAGCCGCTCATCGTCCCGTCCTCGTCTGTCGCCGCACAGTCGCCGAAGCCCAATTTAGCGTCCCGGCCGACCCCAATCGGGCCACCGGACTATCGCTGTGGCGCTGAACGTGATTGACTTAACCCGGTCGTACGATTTGGCCGTGTCTCGAGGGCTCTCCTCGCCGCAGTCCGAATCTTGTTGCGAGCGTTGTACTTGGGTTTGGTTCGCGGATTACCGCAGGCTTTCACAGGAATGGCGGTTGGAACCGGCCGCGACGAGAGACATCCTCCCGCCGCAATCAGTAAATATGTGAAGGAATACAGGAATGGCACAGGGAACTGTGAAGTGGTTCAACGCGGAAAAAGGCTTCGGCTTCATCGCGCCCGACGAGGGAAACGGTGACGTGTTTGTTCACTACTCGGAGATTGAGGGAGCCGGTTTCCGCACCCTGGAAGAGAACCAGCGTGTTGAGTTCGAGGTCGGCCAGGGTTCCAAGGGCCCCCAGGCCACTGGCGTTCGCGCCGTCTAATACCTCGTTTCGCTAACGCGACTTACGAGACCACCACCGCGCCCGCCGTGTTCGGACATTCCGGACCGGCGGGTGCGGTTGTTCGGTTGGCACGTCGTAGCATGGCAGAGTGAGCCAGCTCGCGTTCTTCTCCGCGGATACCGATGACCCCTCGGTCGCCGATGTCGCCGGCCTGCTGGCCAGCACTGGTCAGGCCGTACCAATGCCGGGCGGGACACGGGTGTCGATAGTCGTCGACGATCAGTGGCGTGCCCGGGCGTTGGCGACCGAGCTGGAGCTGGCCGGGCTCGCCGTCGAGATCGCCCGTTCCGAGGAAGGTTCCCCGATCGTGCGCACGACGCCGACGCCCGCGCTCGACGATCTGCGCGTGCAGTGGTCGTCGGGGGCGGTCAAGGCTGTCCCGGCCGGATGGACGCCGAGTTCGCGCGCGCTGCGGCAGTGGGCGATCGCCACTGGTCGCCGGGACGGCGGCAACTACCTGTTGGGTCTCGATCCGCACGCCCCGGACACTCATCCGGCGCTCGCAACGGCGCTCATGCGGGTGGGGGTCGCGCCGATCTTGACCGGTGCTCGCGGCGGTGTTCCGGCATTGCGGATCGCCGGCCGGCGTCGCGTCCTGAGATTCGTCGAAATGGTCGGCGCCCCGCCCGATGAGCCGGGTGCCACGCCATGTTGGCCAATTGGGTGATCCAACGGCTTATTAGGCTATGACCTGCGGATATGATGTTCTCGTCGCCTGAACCAGCAGGGAATGGCTCCCCTTCATGTGCAGCGGCCCCAGTATATAAGGTAAAAACTCACCAACGGGGTGCAACCGGCGCTCCGAGGTGAACTGAGGGACGCCCGTGGCTAAAATCGACACCGCATCGCCCGGATCGGGGACGATTCGACGGCTCGTTATCGTCGAGTCGCCGACCAAGGCGCGCAAAATCGCGGGGTACTTGGGCGCGAACTACGTCGTCGAGTCTTCGCGTGGACACATCCGAGACCTGCCGCGCGGCGCGGCCGACGTCCCGGCCAAGTACAAGGGCCAGCCGTGGGCGCGGCTGGGCGTCAACGTCGACGACAACTTTGAGCCGCTCTACGTGGTGTCGGCCGACAAGAAGTCCACCGTCAGCGAACTCAAGTCACTGCTCAAGGATGTCGACGAGCTATACCTCGCAACGGACGGCGACCGTGAGGGCGAGGCGATCGCCTGGCATTTGATGGAGATCCTCAAGCCCAAGGTTCCGGTCAAGCGGATGGTCTTCCACGAGATCACCGAACCCGCCATCCTGGCTGCCGCGGCCAATCCCCGCGAACTCGACATCGACCTCGTCGATGCGCAGGAGACCCGTCGCATCCTCGACCGCCTCTACGGCTACGAAGTCTCGCCGGTGCTGTGGAAGAAGGTCATGCCGAGACTGTCGGCGGGCCGGGTGCAGTCGGTGGCGACGCGGATCATCGTCGACCGTGAGCGTGAGCGCATGGCGTTCATCTCTGCCGATTATTGGGATATCGCGGCGACCCTCGACGCCGGTGCCGATGCGTCTCCGCGAACCTTCGCGTCGCGGCTGGTCAGCGTTGATGGTCAACGGGTGGCGGCGGGCCGTGATTTCGGCTCCGACGGCCAACTCCGCAAGGCTGACGGCGTTGTCGTCCTCGACGAGGCGCGGGCCCGAGGACTAGCGGCCGGACTCGCCCAGGCGACACTCACCGTCGCGTCGGTGGAGGAGAAGCCGTATACCCGGCGCCCCTACGCGCCGTTCATGACGTCGACGCTGCAGCAGGAGGCCGGCCGCAAGCTGCGCTTCACCTCCGATCGCACCATGCGGATCGCGCAACGCCTGTACGAGAACGGCTACATCACCTACATGCGCACCGACTCGACGACGCTGAGCGAGTCGGCGATCAACGCAGCGCGGGCCCAGGCCGGCGAGTTGTACGGCGAGAACTACGTGCACCCGACACCGCGCCAATACACGCGCAAGGTGAAGAACGCGCAGGAGGCGCACGAGGCGATCCGTCCGGCGGGTGAACGCTTCCGTACCCCCGGGCAGGTGGCATCGGCGCTGAACTCCGACGAGTTCAAGCTCTACGAGCTGATTTGGCAGCGCACTGTCGCGTCGCAGATGGCCGATGCGAAGGGCACGACGATGAGCGTGCGGATTGCCGGTACCGCCGCGAGCGGCGAGCAGGTGGCCTTCTCCTCGTCGGGCCGCACGATCACCTTCCCCGGCTTCCTGTCCGCCTATGTGGAGACCGTTGACGAGCAGGCTGGTGGCCAGGCCGACGATGAGGAGCGCCGGCTGCCGCAGCTGACCGAGGGTCAGCTACTGACCGCGGCGGAGTTGTCCGCCGACGGGCACGCCACCAACCCGCCGGCGCGCTACACCGAGGCGTCGTTGGTGAAGGTGCTGGAGGACCTGGGAATCGGGCGTCCGTCGACGTATGCGTCGATCATCGGAACCATTCAGGACCGCGGCTACGTCGTCAAGAAGGGGAGTGCCCTCGTGCCGTCGTGGGTGGCCTTCGCGGTGGTCGGGCTGCTCGAGGGCTACTTCGAGAGTCTCGTCGACTACGATTTCACCGCCTCGCTCGAGGACGATCTCGATCAGATCGCGGCCGGTGAGGCGAACCGCACGCAGTGGCTGACCGACTTCTACTTCGGCGACGCCGCCGAGAGTGTGGGCAGCGCCAAGCGCGACGTCGCGCACGCTGGTGGGCTCAAGAAGCTCGTCGGGGTGAACCTGGAGGAGATCGACGCGCGGACCGTCAACTCGATTCACCTGTTTGACGACGCCGATGGCCGCCCGGTCTATGTGCGTGTCGGCCGGTTCGGGCCGTACCTGGAGCGGACGGTGTCGGCGCCCGAAGCCGCCGAGCCGGCGCTGCAACGGGCGAATCTGCCCGCCGACATGACGCCGGACGAGCTAACCCTCGAGGTGGCCGAGAAGCTGTTCGCCACCCCGCAGGAGGGCCGTACCCTGGGTGCCGACCCGGTCACCGGCCACGAGATCGTCGTCAAGGAGGGTCGGTTCGGTCCCTACGTCACCGAGCTCCTTCCCGACGATGATGGCGACGATGGCGATGCTCCCGCGTTGACGGTGCCACCCGGCCCGACCCCCGTCGGCGGTGGCGATGCGCTCGGCAACGAGACGCCCATTCCGCTGGATACCGACGGCGGCGGCGCCACCACGACGACCACGACTCGGACGACCACGACTCGGACGGCCAAGAAGACGGCCAAGAAGACGGCCAAGAAGGCCGGACCCAAACCGCGCACCGGGTCGCTGTTCAAGTCCATGGACATCGCGACGGTGACCCTCGAGGATGCTCTGCGTCTGCTGTCGCTGCCGCGTGTCGTCGGTGCCGATCCCGCGTCGGGCGAGGAGATCACCGCGCAGAACGGCCGTTACGGTCCGTACCTCAAGAAGGGGACCGACTCACGGTCGCTGACCACCGAGGATCAGCTCTTCGGCATCACCCTTGACGAAGCCTTGAAGATCTACGCCGAGCCCAAACGCCGCGGCCGGGCCGCTGCCGCCCCGCCGCTGCGCGAACTCGGTCCCGATTCGGTGAGCGAGCAGCCGATGGTCATCAAGGACGGCCGGTTCGGGCCCTACGTCACCGACGGCGAGACCAACGCGAGTTTGCGCAAGGGCGACGAGGTTGCGTCGATCACGCCGGAGCGGGCAATGGAGTTGCTGGCCGATCGCCGGGTGCGCGGGCCGGCGAAGAAGGTGGCGAAGAAGACCGCTGCGAAGAAGGCGACTGTCAAGAAGGCTGCGGCGAAGAAGGCGACGGCCAAGAAGGCTGCGGCGAAGAAGGCGACTGTCACGACGACCGCGAAGAAGACAACCACGAAGAAGACGTAGCCGGGGAGTCGGTCGGCAGGTCAGACGTCGGCCTCGGCGGCCTCGTCATCGTGGTCGTCGTCCGACAAATCGGAGATCGGGCCGATCAACGGGCGCGCGAGCAGCGTTTCGATGCCCCGTCCGCGCAGTTCGACGCCCTCGCCGATTTCCCAGTGCTCGGCCTCGGCGTCGTCGCCGAGGAAGACGGCTCGGGCCGAGCCGAGGACGCGCGCCGGCTCATCCTTCGCCAGCTCGGTCAGCCGGGCAGCTTCGTTGACCGGGTCGCCGATGACGGTGTACTCCAGCCGTTGCTCCGACCCGATGTGGCCGGCGACCGCGCGTCCGGCAGAGACACCGATACCGAAGTCGGTATCGCCCAAGGCGGACTCGAGTTCGATCCGCAGCTCCCGGGCCGCGGCCAAGGCGCGCCCGGCGAAGTTATCCAGTTCCAGGGGCGCGCCGAAGATAGCCAGCGCCGCGTCGCCCTGAAACTTGTTGACGAACCCCCCGTGACGTCCGACGACGTCGACGACCACGCGGAAGAACTCGTTGAGCTGCGCGACGACCTCGTGCGGGGCGTGCTGTACGGCAAGTCGCGTCGATCCGACGATGTCGACGAACAGGACGCCGACATAGCGGTCCTCGCCGCCGAGTTCGGTGCCGGTTTCGATGGCTCGGCGAGCGACATCCTCGCCGACGTAGCGGCCGAAGAGGTTGCGCAACTCTTGACGTTCGCGCAGGTCGGCCACCATCTCATTGAACCCGGCCTGGAGTAGTCCGATGTCACTGCCGTCGTAGATGCGGACCGCTGCGTTGAGGTTGCCGTCGCTGACCTCGCCCATGGCCTGGCGGAGCTGTTTGATCGGATCGTTGATGGCGCTGACCAGCCGGTAGACCGCCAAGATACCGAAGGCCATGGCGGCGAACGCCATCCACAAAATCGGCCGGATCACGGAGCGGGCCTCGGCGATTCCGAGTGGGACCGAAGCGGCCAGCACGATGATGACGAGTTGTGGCAGCGCGACCACGATCACCCAGAACATGGCGATGCGGGTCGAGACGCTCGGCGACTTGACTGCGTCCGGGTCGTTGGCCATCGCGGCGACGGTGATCGGGCGCAGCACCTTCTCCGACTGCATGTAGCTCAGGGCGGCGGTCACCAGAGCGCCGATGGAGCTGCCGAGCGCAACGATGATGGCGGTTCTGCCCGAGGTCATCCCGGTCATCACGGTGAGGATCAACCCGCCGACGACCCATAGGCCGATATTGGCGATGGTCAACATCCGCGGTAGCGCCAGCGCTCGTCGTCGGGCGAATCCGTTGTCGGGCCGACTGCGCTGTCGGTGCCAGATCAGCACCGGCAGCGATAGCTTGATACTCAGCAGGGCGCCGAATACGGTCGCGAGAAGCAGGTAGACGAGGAAGGCGACCTGGTTGCGCACGGAGGCGTCGGTGAAGGTCATCGCATGGTCGCTGGGCATGCCAAAACGCAGGAATGCAAAGGTGAAGATGGCGCCGATTATGTTGGCGCGCAACAGGTCGAGGGCAAGGATCGGCCACGGGGTACGCGCCAGCCAGCGCGCGGTGTGCACCGCTTGCGCCCATCGGGACCGTCGTTCGACCATGCACTCCAGGTTAGCGGCGTGCTTGCAATTGTTAAACAGTCGTGGAGGCCACGTCACAATCGGTCGGCCTCTAGGGTGGGAGCCGTGGTAGACGTTTTCGATCGGCTGGTGGGCCAGCGCGACGTTGTCGACGAACTGCGCGCCGCGGCCAGTGGTGCGCTAACGGCTGCGCGCCGACTTGCCGAGCGGCCGTCGGGAACCGGGTCGATGCTTAGTGTCGATGCTGGTCAGAGTGGTGATTTGGCGGCCGCCGACCGGGCGTCGATGACCCACTCCTGGTTGTTCACCGGTCCGCCCGGGTCTGGGCGGTCAGTCGCAGCCGAGTGTTTCGCAGCCGCGCTGCAATGTCACTCGGAGGCAGGGTTGGGGTGTGGCGAATGTCGCGCCTGCGCGACTGTGATGAATCGCACTCATGCCGACGTGCGACATGTGGTGCCACAGGGCCTGAGCCTTGGCGCCGCCGAGGTCCGTGAACTGGTGCAGACGGCGGCCCGCCTGCCGGCTACCGGCCGCTGGCACATCATCGTCGTCGAGGATGCCGATCGGCTTACCGAAGCAGCCGCCAATGCGCTGTTGAAAGTTGTCGAAGAGCCTCCCGCGCGCACCGTATTCCTGCTGTGCGCGCCGTCCGTCGATCCGGAGGACATCTCGGTCACCCTCAAGTCGCGCTGCAGGCATGTCGCACTGGCGATTGCGCCGACCGCCGACATCGAGCGGGTCCTCGTCGAACGGGACGGAGTTGATCCGGCCAATGCGGCCTGGGCGGCCTCGGTGTGCGGTGGCCACATCGGCCGTGCGAAGCGGCTGGCCACCGACCAGGGCGCACGCGAGCAGCGATTGACGGCATTGGGGTTGGCCCGGGCGGCCACCGTTCCCGCGCGGGCCTACGCCGCCGCCGAAGAACTGGTCCACTCGGCCGAGGCGGCCGCCAAAGCGATCAGTGCCGAGCGCGATGCTCGGGAGCTGGAAGAGTTGATGACGGCATTCGGCGCCGGGGGAACGGGCCGGGGGACCGCGCGGGTGATGCGCGGCAGCGCGGGGGCGATCAAGGACTTGGAGAAGCGCCAGAAGTCGCGGGCGACGCGCACGGCACGCGATGTGCTGGATCTGGCGTTGATGGATCTGGCCGGACTGTTCCGCGATGCACTCGTCGTCTCGGCGGGGGCCCGGGTTACCGCGATGCATCCCGATCAGGCCGATCAGGTCATCGGGTTGGCCGGCTATGCGTCGAGCGCCCAGCTTTTGACCTGTGTGGATGCGGTCCTCGAATGTCGCGAGGTGCTCGACCACAACGTGAAGCCGAAGTTCGCACTCGATGCGATGGTGGCGAAGATTGGGCAGTCGCTGGCGCGGGGTGGCGCGTAGGGGGTCCGCGGTGATTGGGGTAGTCGACTACTCGCGTCCGCGGTGTTCCCCGCGATGACACTGAAGTGGTTCGATCCGCATCAACCGATTCTGGAGGTATCCCCGATGAGCGCAATGAAGAAGACCCTTGTCAGCGCGGCCGCGGTGGCGGCGGCGGTGGGCGGCACGTTTTCCGTCGTGAGTCCCGCTGCGGCAGCTGACTTTCCACTCGTGGCGACGTGTGGGACCACCAACGGCCAACACTGCCCGGATATCCCGAAGAACTCGGTCAACACGTTCGGTCCGTTGGTAATGCAGTTCACCGCGAGCACGGCGGGCTGCTCGTCGCTCTCCGTGCAAATCCTCGTCGACGGTGTGCCGCGTTCCCTGAACGTCCTGAGCCCCGGACAACAGACCCCGGCGGTGCGGGCGTGGGTCCCCTCCGGGACCCACGAGGTCGCCGTGCAGGCAGTTGGAGTCAAAGGCGGCTGCAACAGCGGCACCCTGACGGCATGGAGTGGCAAGCTGAACGTGCTGACCAACGTAGACGCACTGATGGCGAGTTGACCGACTGTCCCGGACAAGCCGACAGCCGCCTTCGGTGTCCCGAAGGCGGCTGTCCGGTCGACTGGTGCGTGTCACGCGGGAGAGGTGGAGCCGCCTAGGAGAATCGAACTCCTGACCTATTC
>NZ_DIAX01000009.1:0-30077 GCF_002414845.1 Gordonia sp. UBA5067
GATGGCCACGTCGACCAGCACCGAACCCGGCTTCATCGAGGCGACCATCGCCGCCGAGACCAGTTTTGGCGCGGGACGACCGGGGATCAGCGCCGTGGTGATGACGATGTCGGCGGCACGCGCCTCCTCGTCGTACATCGAGGCCGTCGCCGCTTCCTGCTCGGCGGTCATCTCCTTGGCGTAGCCGTCCGCGGACTTCTCCGCCTCGAAGTCGACGTGCACGAACTCGGCGCCCATCGACTCGACCTGCTCCGCGACCTCGGGACGCACGTCGAAGGCGCGCACGATGGCACCCATGGCGGACGCGGCGCCGATCGCGGCGAGCCCGGCAACGCCGGCGCCGACGACGAAGACGCGCGCGGGCGGGATCTTGCCCGCCGCGGTTACCTGACCGGTGAACATCCGGCCGAACTCATGAGCAGCCTCGACGACGGCGCGGTAGCCGGCGACATTGGCCATTGACGACAACACGTCCATCGACTGGGCGCGCGAAATGCGCGGCACCGCATCCATGGCGAGCGCGGTGATGCCCGCGTTCCGCAACTTCTCAACCAGCTCGGGGTTGCGCGCCGGCGCCATCATCGAGATGAGGACGGCGCCTCGACGCATCGTGGCGATCTCGTTGTCGGTCGGAGCATTGACCTTGACGACCACGTCGGCCGCCCACACCTCGTCGGCAGATCCGATCCGCGCACCAGCATCGGTAAAGGCCGCATCGGGTTGCTCCGCGTGCTCGCCGCCGCCGGCTTCGACGACAACGTCGTAGCCGAGTTGCTGCAGCTGCGCCACCGTCTTCGCGGTGGCCGCCACGAGGGTTTCGCCTGGTTTCGATTCCCGGGGGACGCCGATCAGCATGTCACTGCCTCTCGCGCATCGCACACGACTCCGACATTCATGTTGCTTCCTTTGCTGACTTCGTTGTCATAAAGGCGTCGCCCGGCACGTGCGGTGATCGTCGGCGGTGCTGTACCGCAATCGACGTTCGTTGCCAAGCGACACGCTGCGCGGAGTCAGTCGACTGCCGCGCGGGTCACAAACTGGGGATGAACATAACACGCACGCCTGCTTGCTCTAGCATGCAGTGGGGCACCGCAGGCTTCTACGGAGGTCAGCCGGCATCGGGCGCGCCGGGACCGGCTTGGGTTCCTTGCTCCGTTTGCCCCGGGCTGCTCGGCGCACCATTTGCGCCGTTAGATGGTGCGGCGGTGGGGTCGGCCGCGCTGCCAGCGGTTTCCGGGGCGACCGGCGAAGGCTGCCAGGGCGGTACCGGACCGGCTCCGCTGTTCGTCGGGGTGGAATCGGGATCGGCCGGGGTGCGGCCATTGGCTCCACTGTGCTCCCATGGAGGGGTGGACTCGGTGTCTGCCCGGTTCCACGGAGTGGTGTTGGCCGGGTGGGACCCCGTTGAATCAGCCTGCGGCGGCGTGGTCGCCGCGTCGGGTGCCGCGGGTACTACAGGCGCGGCGGGTGCGGGCGCCGGCGGTGCGGACACGGCATCGGGTACCGCGGGCGCGGCTGGTGCGGACGCGGCTGGTGCGGGCGCAGATGCGACGCGGATGCCCGGCTGCGCACTGCGCCCGGAGTCGGCACTGGTCGTGCTGTTGCCGGGCACACCGACGACGTCGGGATCGGTGACCGGCATGGTCACCCCGAGCGCCCGGTACAACGAGACCTGCAGCGCGCGCGGCGTCGGCACCTCCTGGCCGAACACGGTGCTCGCCTGCCCGGGCATCTGGCGGGGGACCAGCCAGTTGAGCAGTTCGTCGAATTCGTTGGGCACCGGAAGCCCGACATCGCGCAGCATCATGCCCCACGGATTTCCACCATCGAGGACGACGAAGGTGGTGTGGCCGCGCTTTTCCGCACTCACGACGGTGAAATCGTCGGCGTTGTCGTACATGTTGCCGTGGACGTAGAAGCCCGGCAGGAAGTAGAAGAACCAGCTGACCGGCTGCGCCAGCGGGTTGGCCATCCCACACGTGGTGTCGCCGATAATGCAGACCGAGGTGACTTCGATGTCGCCGGTGTCAGCGGTGTTCCGCTCACCGTTGGTGTAGAGCCCGGGGATGAAGCTGGGCATCACGACCTCGGCTCCCGTCTTCGGGAAGCGGGGGTCGGCACCGATGATGACGCTGGTGAGCCCATCGCGACCGGGATTCTTCTGATGCAACAGGTAGGCGGCGTTCATGACTGGCGACGTGCTCTGCGAGAACCCGTTGAGGACGATTCGGCCGTCATGCCGATCGGCTTCGGCCACCAGGTTCGCCGCGCCGACGGCGGCCGAGTCGTTGTAAGTGCCCTGGCCGACGACGGGGACGAGGAGGCCAAGGGCGCGGAACCCGAACGCGGCCGGATAGTCGACGACGATGATCCGGCCGTTCGCCACCGAGGCGTCGCCGAACCAGCCCACCCCGGCGGTCCGGGCGATCTGGTCGGCCCCGTCGCGATCGCCGGTCCCGGGCAGCATCAGAATCGTCGCATCACCGATATCCGGGATGAATGCCGGCCGCGCCGCCGCAGCCGCGGCCGGCGCGGCGAGAACCATGGCAGTCGTCGCCGCGATAGCCGCCCAGTAGCCTATCCATTTTCCCACACGCGGAGTGTAGCCGCGCCAACCGACGGCCGCCGTTTGTTAACCGTTTACCGCGGCCCGCGCCGCCGCAGCATGCCGCCCGGCACGGCGGCCGAAGTAAGAGCCTTCGCCGAGCTGGGTGCCGCTCGCATAGCCTTTCCCGTCCTGCGCGAGGTTCGCGGCACAGGCGCCGGCGGCGTAGAGACCGGGAATCGCCGCGCCGGCCACGTCAAGCACCTCGCCGTCGACACTGGTCGCCATCCCGCCGATGGTGAATCCGGCATACACCGCTTTGCCCAGCGACATGTCGAACGCGGCCCACGGACCGGTGTCCTGCGCCGCGAGGAACTCCACGCCCTTGTGGAAGTCCGGATCCTCCCCCTTGGCGGCGTATTCGTTGTACCGACTCAGCGTCGCGACTAGGTTTCCGGCCGGGATGCCGAGATCCTGCTCCATCTCCTCGACCGTCTCCCACCCGTCGATGAACGGCGCGAGTGGCATCTCCGGTCGTTGCAGGTGCGCCTCGTCGACGATGAGAAAGGCGGCTGAATCCGGCTGGTCCATCACGAAGCCCGACGTGCGTGAGTGATAGCTGTCCTCGGTGACGAATCGCTTGCCGTCCTTGTTGACGATGATCCCGGTGAGCAGGATCGACGGCGGGTAGACCGGGGCGGTGACGAAGGCGGAGTCCATGTGTTTGAGAGCGGCCCCCACCGATGCGCCCATCCTGATGCCCAGCCCGTCGTCGTACGTACTGCCGAGGACGAAGGGCTTCTCGGCCATCTGCGGGACGTGCTCGGCAACCATCTCGGGGTTCATCACGAAGCCGCCGGCGGCAATGATGACCGAGCCGGCCCGGATGTATCCCTCGCCGTCGGTGGTCTTCCACCGCACCCCGACGACGCGGTCCGCGTCGACGACGAGGTTGCGCGCGCCGGTTTCGTACCGCACCTCGACCCCGAGTCGTTCCAACTCGGTCTGCAGGAGGTCGATGACCATCGATGCGCCGCCGGTATCGCCGGGTTTGGGCACTTTGTGTCCGCGTGGCGCTGGTGTGGCCATGTCTTTGAACGGCCACACCTTCTCGTTGCCGGTGAACATCAAGCCCTCGGTGTTGGGCTGGATTACGGCCTTACCCGGGAAGTAGGAGCGCTCGAAGTTCAGCCCGAGGGCTTCGAGCCAGTTGAAGTGTTCGACGCTGTCGACGCAGTACGCGTGGATCTTCGCCGGTTCGGGGTCCGGCGACACCGCGGTGAGGTACTTCTCCATCTCCTGCGCGGAGTCCTCGTGCCCGGTCGCCTGCTGCACCGCGGTGCCGCCGCCGAGGTAGAAGTGGCCGCCGGCCATGCGGGTCGTCCCGCCGGCGTCCGCGCCCCGCTCGAGGACGAGAACCCTCGCGCCGGCGCGCGCGGCGTCGACGGCGGCGCACCCGCCCGCGATGCCGAAGCCGACGACCAGCACGTCGACGTCGTCGGTGAACTCGGTGACTGCGCCGGCGTCGACGACGGCGGGCAGGGCGGTGCCCTTGGCCTCGGTGATACTCATGCCGACAGCGTACTGCACCAACTAGAACGTGTTCTAGTTGTTGGTGTTGCGCTCAGCGCCCGAGGTAGTTGTCCATCGCGCGTTCGGCCAGTGCCGCAATCGTCAGCGCGGGGTTGGCTGTTGCGGTGCTACCCGGCACTGCGGCGCCATCGACGACGAGCAGGTCGTCGTATCCGTGGACCCGACCGTAGCCGTCGGTGACCGCACCGAGCACCGCGCCGCCGAGGGGATGCGCGGTGAAGCTCGCACTCGCCGCGCGTCCGATGAAGTCGTATTCCATGTTCGACTCGGCCCGTTTGGCGATCAGGTGGTTAACGGAGTGCGCCGCTTCCCGCGCCCGGTCGTTTCCGTTCCTCGGCCAGTGCAGCGTCACCTGGCCGCCAGGGCCGGCCCGGAACCGGCCGCGCGTCGGATCCATGACCATGCCCAACGAGGCGAGAGTCGCGGTTTCGACGGGAAGGCCGGGGACGAACCAGCTCTCCAATACGACTGGCATCCCGTGCGCCGTGGTCCGGATGAGGCTCGCACAGGGCGCGCCCTGCCCCGTCGCGGGGATTCCGGTCGCACCGCGGGCGAGCGCCACATCGCCGTTCGTGCCCCATCCGCGGCCCACGTGGCCGTTGAGCCGGCGCAGCGATCCCGACGCCTTGGCGCGCACCAACAGCTCGGAAGTGCCCACCGAACCCGCCGCAAGGACCAGCCGGTCGGCGGTCAGCGTCCGGCGGCGCAACACCTCTCCCGTCGGGGCGATCTTCTGCACCGAAACCACGTAGCGCTTGCCATCGTGCCCGATGGACCTCACCTCGTGCCCGGGGTAGACCCGCGCCCGGCCCGTGGCCCGGGCCACCCTCAGGTAGTTCTGATTCAGGTCGAACTTCGCACCGTTGGAGTTGCCCAGGTTGCTCCGCCCGGCGGTCGCCGACCGGCGGCTGCGTCCGGCGAGCTCGTCGCGCAGCACCGACCACTTGAAGATCGAGTCGACCGGCGTCGGGCGGTAGCCGGCGGCGCGGGCCTGACGGTCCCACTCCCGCGAATGGGCGAACGGTGCCGAGTTGTAGATGTCCCGGGGCATGGCGTTCAAGCGCAGCCGGCGCTGTACACGGGGGTAGTAGCGCGAAACCATCTCGCCGTAGTCGACCGTTCCGCGGAACACCTGGTCAAATAGCTCGCGCGGCGGAACCGGCATCGCGCCGGTGAAAATGATCGAGCCGCCGCCGACCGCCGCCGCCCGCCACACGTCGATGTTCGGATAGGACGTGCAGTCGAGCACACCACCGAAGTAGCTGAACGACATCGGCACCTGGGTCACGCCGGTGAAACTGGTGCGGTGCCAGAACCCCCGACCGTCGGGCAGGTCGTCGCCGGTGAAGATCTCCCGGAACGGGTCGTTGGGCCACTGCGAACCACGCTCGAGGACTGTCGTCTGGATGCCGGCCTGGGCCAAGCGCTGCGCGGCGACCGCCCCGCCGAATCCCGAGCCGATGACGAGGGCACTCTGGTGCGCCGGCGGGTCGGGCAGCGGCCGGAAGATCTCCGGGACCCACGACTTGAACGCAGCGGTCCACCCCGGATCGGCCTGCGCGCGCGCCGCCGGCAGCAGGGCAGAACCGGACGCGCCGACCGCGGTCGCGACCCCCATCAGGGTCAGGAATTCTCGGCGATCCACCAGTCTGGTCCTTGCTCAATCTCGGTCGGCAAACAAACGCCTATAGTACCTCAGCACCCCTGTGCGGCCCCGCACGGTCCCCTTCGTCACATTGCCCCACGATCACACCTTTAGTAGTCTGAATCTGAAAGGCATCCGCCGGGCGACGTCGCCCAATGGAAGCGTGATGCCAGCGTCGGCCGACCTGAAGACTCGTTGGTTGTGCCGACCGGGCCCGCAACGGTGACCCGACAGCAACGTCTTTCGCACGACGAGAAGGAGGGCGCATGACGACGGCCCCCGCCACCCCGGTCTACCGGGACCCTAGGCGCTACCTGTGGCTCCTCAGCCTCGGGGCGCCGCTCTGCGCGGTCTTCACCTCGACGCTCGTCAGCCTCACCCAGATCAAGGCGTTCTGGTGGATCGGCGTTCTCGTTTTCTTCGTCATCATTCCGCTCGTGGACTGGGCGTCGGGTGTCGACGGTATCAACCCGCCGGACTGGGCCTACCGCCAGTTGTCCAACGACAAGTTCTACCGCTGGTGCACCTTCCTGTTCCTGCCCCTGAACTTCATCGCCTTCGTCATCGCCGCATATTTGTGGGGCGACGGCGCACTCAGCATCGTCGACAAGGTCGGTCTGGCGATGACCATCGGCCTGTTCAGCGGGTTGGGGATCAACGCCGCCCATGAGCTCGGCCACCGCAGCGATAGGCTCGAAAGATGGCTGGCCAAGCTTGCTCTCACGCAGAGCGCCTACGGCCACTTCGTCGTCGAGCACAACCGCGGGCACCACGCCCGCGTCGCGACGCCCGAGGACCCGGCCAGTTCACGGCTGGGCGAGCGGCTGTACGAGTTCATTCCGCGCAGCATCATCTTTAGCCTGGCCTCAGGATGGTGCTTGGAGGCTACCCGGCTGCGCCGTCGCGGCCACCGGGTTATCTCGTGGCGCAATGAGATCCTGCAGGCTTGGACGATGACGGTCGCACTGTTCGGCGCCGTCACCGCTCTGTTCGGCATCGGAATCCTCCCCTACCTGTTTCTGCAGGCCGCGGTTGCAATTTTCATCCTCGAAACCGTGAACTATATCGAGCACTACGGGCTGCGCCGCGCGACGCGCGACGACGGCCGATACGAGGCGATCCGGCCCGAGCACAGCTGGAACAGCGACCAGCGCGTGAGCAACCTGCTGATGTTCCAGTTGCAGCGCCACAGTGACCACCACGCGCACCCGGGCCGGCGATACCAAACCCTGCGCACCCTCGATGAGGCGCCAAAGCTCCCGGCTGGATACGCCTCGATGATGCTCTTGGCCATGTCACCGCTCTGGATGCACGTCATGGGTCCCCGGCTCGTGAAGTTCTACGACGGAGACGTCACCCGAGCCAACATCTCACCTCGGCGCCGGACGAAGATCCTCACCCGGTTCGGCACCCCGGCGAGCGCTGACCTCGGCGAAGGAGTCCGCTCGGCGCAGGCCGGGTGATCGCCGGTCACGGTCATCTCGCCAGGCGCGCGATCGCTGCCATGGCCTCGTCGATCTTGACTCGCGCGGCATCGTCGCCTTCGCCCGCCGCAGCGAGCACGCAGTGGGTCATATGGTCGTTCAGCAGGCCGAGACTGACAGCGTGCAAGGCCTTGGTCATCGCCGAGACCTGGGTGAGGATATCGATGCAGTAGGCGTCTTCGTCGACCATCCGCTGCAGGCCGCGCGCCTGCCCTTCGATGCGGCGCAGGCGTTTCAAATAGTCATCCTTGGCGCCGATATAGCCGTGCCGGTGGCTGTCGTCGCCGTGCTGGCAATCAGACTCGACAGCGATGTGGTCGGCCTGCTCGGACATCGGCAGCTCCAGTCTCAGTAGTGATACCCCCCGATGGTATCCGTCGAGCTCACTCTGCGCGCCGGCGAACCGCCTCGGCCAGCCTTCCGATGGCCGTCGCCAGTTCCACGAGGGCAGCTGCGACCTCGTCATCGGCTTCGGCGTCCGAGCCGGACCGCGCGGCGATCGCCTCACCGACGGGCCTCGGCCCGGAATCACCGATGGGCCTCGGCCGGGGATTGCCGCCGGCCGGCCGCTCCGCGGCGACGTCGACGTCGACGTCGAGCGGCCCGGAGCCGAATGTGCGCATGCCCGCGACCGCGACTTTGAGCGTCGCGGCCGACGACTCGACCCCGTTGCGCGCAGCCTCGACGCGCGCACCGGGCATCCGCACATCGGGCGAATCGATTGACCCCGAAGGTACCGGGGAGTGCCCGGATTGGACGGGCGCACCGTAGTAGTGCATGCCGCCGTGCGTGGCGAACAGCAGACACGGCGAGCCCGCACGGTTGTTCATCGGGCAGGGCTCCCGATCGAGTAGACGGTGAATGGCCCGGTTGTTCCAGATGAGCCAGGTCCGCCGGTCACGCCGCGGGTGCACGCTCGCATCGGTGGCGTGCTCACCCAGGTGACCATCGGAAAGGCGGCAGGTCAGCAGCCACTCGCCGTCGGTCGCCAAGCCGAGGGCGTGGCGCTCGGACTCCGTGCAAATGGCCGTCGACCAGCACGCACCTGTCATTTCCGTCACCTTTCAGCCCGAGGATCGGTCAGCTCACGCCTCGGGGAACTCTCCGAGGATACGGCGTGAACGACTACAGGGCGAGACCCGGACCCGCAAAGGCCGCCGCCGGTACCGGTTCGCCGGCCGGCGAGAGAACGAAGGTCGCCGAACGCGCCTGATCGTCGTCCGCTTCGGGGTGGTCGGCACGACTGTGCGCGCCGCGCGACTCGGTCCGGGCCAGCGCGGCCGCGCACACGCCCGCTGCCACCAGGGTCAGCGCCGCATCCTCCTGGTCGGTCCGCGTGCGCAGGGGCACGACGGGCGCCTCGCGGAGTGCGGCCGCCACCCTCCGGAGGCCGGCGGCGGTCCGGTGCAGCCCGACGTGGTGGCTCATCAACTCCTGCAACATGCACCGGGGCAGGACCCGCTGCGCCTGCGGGATGATCGGTGCGACGTCCGCTACCGACGGGACACCGCGGCGACCGATCGCCTCATCGGCCGCCCGTGCGCCCATCACAAGCCCCTCCAAGAGACTGTTCGACGCCAATCGGTTGGCGCCGTGCAAGCCCGTGCGGGCCGCCTCGCCCGCGGCCAGCAGCCCGGGCACCGTGGTCCGGCCCGACTCGTCGGTGACGATCCCGCCGCACAGATAGTGGGCGCCGGGAACCACTGGGATCTGGCCGGCGGTGACCTCCACACCGGCCGCGGCAATACCTGCGGACACCGTCGGGAAGCGGCCTTCGAAGTCGGGCATCCCGCTGATGTCCAGGTACACGCAGTCAGCACCCGTTCGCTCGATAGCAGCCGCAACCGCCCGGGCCACGACGTCACGCGGAGCCAGATCGCCCATCGGGTGAATGCCCGCCATTACCGCCGTGCCATCGGCGGCGACGAGCCGGGCACCCTCACCGCGCAATGCCTCGCTGACAAGCGAGCGGCGGCCGCGCGCCCCGGCGACATACAGCATCGTGGGATGAAACTGGATGAACTCGAGGTCGGCGACCGCGGCACCGGCCCGCAGGGCGAGCGCGATGCCGTCCCCGGTGGCCCCGGCCGGATTGGTGGTCGCAGAGTAGAGATGCCCGGCTCCCCCGGTCGCCAGGAGGACCGTCGGTGCGTTGATGACGCCGCGCCGACAGGATCCGCCCACCTCGATGAGATATGCCACCCCCGCCACCGATCCCCCGCCCATCATGATCGCGGTCGCCGTGGCGTTGTTGAGACATTCGAGATCGTTACTTGCTGCGATCGCCTCGACCGTGGCCCGTTCGAGGCTGCGCTGCACCTGGGCTCCGGTCGCATCGCCGCCGGCATGAATGATCCGCCGTACGCTGTGCCCGCCTTCCCGGGTGCGCAGCAATCGCCCACCGGCATCTCGGTCGAATACCGCTCCGTCGGCGAGGAGGGCCGATACCGCGGTCCAGCCGGCGCCGACGATCGCCTCGGTCGGCCCGACGGCCACCAGCCCGGCTCCAGCGGTCATGGTGTCGGCGACGTGCAACGCAACCGAATCCTCGGGATTGTCGGGGAGCACGACGGCGATTCCGCCCTGCGCGTAGAACGTGGCCGTCGAGCGCTCGACGTCGCCGGCCTCCGCCCCGCTGCCCTTGTTGAGCACAATGACCTTCAGCCCCGCACGCGCGGCCCGCAACGCCGCCGTCAGACCGGCGACGCCGGCCCCGACTACGACGAGATCAGCACGGTTCATGGCCGACTCCTCCGAGTTTTCGACTATCAATCGAAAACCTTACGCCTGGCCACCCACGGCCGGCGCCGCCAGCAGCTCAGCGGAGGAAGTCGGCGGCCCGCTCGCCCCACTCGGCGAGCGCCGCCGGGTCGTCCGCGACGACGAGTTCGGCATTCGGCAAGACCTGCGCCAAGGCCTCACCCGAGGACACCGGGTGGGTTCCGTCACCCGTCCAACTCAGCACCAAAACAGGCAGGTCGAGACGCGCCACCTCCGCTCGAGACGGAAAGTCCGACTGCGCCGAACCCCGGAACACTGCAGGCAGGTAAGCCGCCCGAACCCGGATCGGCGTGATGAAGCGGCGAGCATTCACCAATGCCGGCGAACCGGGCGCATCAATGCTCAGCGCCGCCAGCGCGGCCACCCCCTCGTCCTCCACCAGTTGCGCCGAGGCCAACCGCACACCATTCGCGGCCGCGCGGGTCTCCCAGCACGTCGGCGGCGTGGTGAGCACCAGCCGCCGAAAGCGCTGCGGGTCGGCGACGGCCGCGCACAGAATCGTCGCGGTCCCCATCGACGAGCCGATCGCGTCAACCCGCGCCGGCCCGATCGGCGGTTCCACGACATCGAGCAGGCCCAGTAGATCCTGCGCCAACTCCGGCCACGTGTATTCGACCGGGTCGGCGCCGCCGGTCGAACGACCATGCCCCCGCGCGTCATAGCGCAACAGCCGGTGGCGCCCCGAAACCGGCCGCCAGTCGAACTGCCCGGCACGCTCCTGGGTGTAGGCCGCCGAAGTCATCCCATGTGCCCAGAGCACGGGCGAACCCACTCCCGTAGAGGTGTAGGCCAATCGGGCTCCGCGCACTTGCGCATACTGAAATGCCGGTGTCATGGGGCGCAGCCTACGGCTCGGCACTGGGATTCATGGGCCTCGCCTCGTAGAATGACCTCCGATGGGCACTCGAAAAGACGACGCCGGCCGGAGCGGGACGGCAGCGGGCACGGCCGGCAAGCGGCGCGCCGCGCTGCCGCCGGTCTCAGGGCTGCACGAACTGCGGCGCACCGCCGCCGCCGGGCTCGTCGGCGCCACCGGCGTCGGCCGGTTCCTGCTCCACACCGCCACCGATGCGGTACAACTGCGGCCCCCGACCAAGCGCGGCATCGCGCGTGAGGTCCGCACCACTTTCGAGCAACTCGGCCCCACCTACGTCAAGCTCGGTCAGCTCATCGCATCGAGCCCCGGCGTCTTCACCGAAGAACTCTCCGCCGAATTCGAATCGCTCCTCGACCGGGTCGCCCCAGCCGATCCGAAGGCCATCACCGAACTCTTCATCGACGAGTTCGGGGTCAGTCCGAACGAGGTGTTTGCCACCTTCGACGCAAACCCCATCGCGTCGGCCTCGATCGCCCAAGTGCACACCGCAACGCTGCACGACGGCCGGGAGGTCGTCGTCAAGATCCAGCGGCCGGGCATCGCCAGTCGCCTCGCCCCCGACGTCGCCATTCTCGAACGGGCAGCCGGGCTGGTCGAGCTCAGTGAGTACGGCCGCATGCTTTCGGCCCGCCACATCGTCGAGGACTTCGCCAACGGCCTCGACGAGGAACTCGACTTCCGCAACGAGGCAGCCGCGATGCGGGAGTGGTATCAGTGCCTGCAACCCAGCAAATTTGGCAGCCAGGTACGGGTGCCCACGGTGTACGACGAGTTCACCACCCCCCGCGTCCTCACAATGGAACGCATCTACGCGACCCGGATCGACGACGCCGCGGCCGTCGCCTCGGCCGGCCACGACGGTGTCGCACTGTGCCGGACCCTGTTCCTGTCCCTGCTGGAGTCGGCCTTTCACGGTGGTCTCTTCCACGGCGACCTGCACGCCGGCAACGTACAGGTCGACGCCGACGGCAAGCTGGTACTCCTCGACTTCGGTATCGTCGGCCGATTCACACCGCGCACCCGCCGCATCCTGCGCCAACTCGTCGTCGACCTCATCGTCCGCAAAGACTACGAATCGGCGGGACGTGCGATCTTCCTGCTCGGTGCGGTCCACAAGCCCGGGTCGACGGCCCGGGGCGCCGCCGACATCAAGCAGGTGGCGACGCCGTTGACCAGTATCGAGTTCGGCGAGATGTCCTATACCGACCTCGGGCGCCAGATGGCCGCCGTAGCCAAAGCCCACGATGCCCGGTTGCCGCGTGAGCTAATCCTCGTCGGCAAGCAGTTGCTCTACGTCGAGAAGTACATCAAATTGCTCGCCCCGCGGTGGACGGCCATGGCTGACCCGGAGGTCTTCGGATACATGTCGTCGATCATGAAAGAGGCCGAACGAGACCGACGCGCGGGCAACACTGGCAGCTGAGGCCTACTCCGGGCAGGGTTGCCGATAAGGTGGTCGCCATGAAACGCATCGTCCTGAGCGCGCTCGCCTTCCTCGGCTTTGCCTGTCTGACCGCGGCCATCGGAACGAAGCTGTTCCTTGTTCCGCAGCTGCGCGTGGTCCCGCTCGACTTGGACATCACGTCAGTCGCCACGACCGTGTCACCCGACAACCAGGCGGGCAACCGGTTCCCGGCAACGCTCTTCGACCGCTGCTCCCTGCGCGCGAAGCACGCCCGCACCTTCGACGCCCACCTGACCCAACAGCGCCGCTCGATGGTCATCGAACCGTCGGACCGGCGTCAGGCCACCATCCAGTCCGCCCAGACGGTGCGAATCGACCGAATTCGTGAGGCCGACGGCAAGGAAGTCGAACCGACGATGGCCAAGGCCGGCGAGCCGCGCCAATGCACTGATGCGCTGCTGACCGCGAGCATCGACCGGGTATCGGTGAATCGCAAGACGTCGGTGCCCAACGGTGCGGTCAACTCCATCCAGACCGAGGCCGCACCGGCAGGCACCGACCCGAAGTCCGTGTCCGTGGAAGCCAAGCGGCAGGGCTTCCAGTACAAGTTCGGCTTCGATGTGAAGAAGCGCGAATACCTCTACTACGACCTGAACACCCGGCAGGACACCCGCGCGCGCTTCGTCGACGAAAAGGTCCTCAACGGCGTGAAGGTCTACCAGTTCGTGACCGAGGTGCCCGAGACCGACCTGGCCGACTTGGAGACACCGCAGGGCGAGGCCGCACTGGGGACGATGGTGTCGATGCCGGCCCAGTGGTGGGGCATCAAGGGCAAAGGCGTGAAGCCGACCGAGACGCTCACGATGCACCGATATGCGCGGTCGACCCGGCACGTGTGGGTCGAGCCACAGACGGGCACCATCGTCGACGGCCGGGAAGACCAGTACCAGTACTTCAAATTCCCGGATCAGAGCGAAGAAACACCCGCCCCGGTTCGCGAATTCGAAATGCCGTCCCTGAAAGCCACGTTCCAGTGGAGCGAGGAGACGGTCAATGCGCAGACGACCCGCGCGTCGCACTACATGAAGGAACTTCGGTTCGGTCAAACGGTGCTTCCGCTGATCCTCGGCGGGGCCGGGATCGTGTTTCTGCTCATGTGGGCGGGCGGCCTGTTCCTTGCCCGTCGCACCGGTGACGACGAGCCCAAACCCACCGGCGATGACGCCGCGGCCGCCGAGGCTCACAATGTCACCCTCGCCGAGCCCATGGCCCAGCCCATCGAGTCCGGTTGGGGCTACGACTCGCCTTGGCGCGAGGGGGACCCAGCCGCGCCGACCACTCTTGAGCCGACGTTCCCGCCGGCATCCGAGGCAGCCACCGATCCCGGGGCGGCGCCGGGTGATCAGCACTGGCACTACAACGAGCAGGGGCGCTACATCGCCGACCCGGACCAGCGCGACGACCTCCGGTAGGACCGCAGGCCACCTCCGGTAGGACCGCAGGCCAAGTGCTGGTAGTCCGCTAGCCACCACGGCTTCCTCAAGCGCCGTCACGCCATGTCGTCGCGCAATACGGCCTGCCAGGGTCGCGCGACGCGGCCTGATTGGGCATCCCGGACGCGCCTCCGTGCTCGCCGCAATCGCGATGACGGCTGACGACGAGGGGACGCTGTCAGGCCTCCAGCGCCGACGAGGAGATTCCATCGGGGTGTGCGAACGGGAGCGATGCCCAGCGCAAACCCTCGTAGGCAACCTGGGCATCCGAGTATGCCGGACAACGTCACGAGCACCCCGCTGCCTGACGACGTCCGGTGCGAGCCATGCGCGAACACGGGCCCCACCAGGATTCCGGGCGCTAGAACGACGACGCCAAAACGACGACGGGGCCACCGGCAGTTGCCGGTGGCCCCGTCGGCCGATCATGTTGTTGGGACTAGCTGCTGCCCATGCTGCCCATACTGCTCGCAGGGCCCGTCACCGGGGTGCTGTTGGGGGCGAAGAACGACGGGCGGTAGGTCGAGTACCACGACTCCTTGAAGCGGCGCTGCCAGTAGTCCCACCAGTGTCCGCCGTCGGGCGAGATGTGGGTGGTCAGTCGCACTCCGACAGTCCTGAGCCGGGTGATGTACATCTGGCTGCTGATGGACGCGGCGGCTTCGAGCGGGACCATCTGAACGAAGCGTATCGGGTCGAAATTCGGGCTGCCCGGATTGATCGCCGTGTCGTACTTGCTCGTCAACCCAGTGCCCGAAGACACGTACACCCACTTGCCGGCCAGGTTTCCGGCGGAGAGGAAGGGATCGTTCGCGAACCACTCGCCAGCGGGGAATGTGCCCCACATGTTGGACGGGTTACCGCCGACCTCGGCGACCGACGCCTGGATGCCCTGGGTGAAGCCCGGCATCGTCACGGTGGGATAGCCACTGTAGGACGCAACCGACTTGTAGAACTCGGGGTGCCGCGAGGCGAGGTTCAATGCCGAGGTGCCCGACATCGACAGCCCGCCGATGGCGTTGCGCCGATTGTCCGACTGATACTTGGTCTTCATGTATCGCGGGAGTTCCTTGGTCAGGAAGGTCTCCCAGCGGTTGAGCCCAAGCTTGGGGTCGCGCTGCTCCCAGTTGGTGTAGAAGCTGCCCGCACCGCCGAACGGCAGCACCAGGTTGACGCCCTTGCCGCGCATGAAGCTCGCAACATCGGTGTTGATCAACCAGCCGGTGTTGTTGGCGGGGGCGCGAAGGCCGTCCAGCAGGTAGATGGTCGGGGCGTTCGGCCGGTTGGCCGGCACGACGTAGACCGGGATCGACCGGTGCATGGCGGGCGAGTACACGCGATCGGTGGCCGCCCGAGCCTCGGCAGATGGAGCCGAGACGGCCGTAGCCAGGCCCGCGCCAACCATCAGCGTCATGGCACCGGCGATGAGCCGCGTACGGGATCGAGTCAACATTCGTTGTAGTCCTTTGATTGGACAGCCTGCGTACCTGTGGGTAGGCCGGGCTGCTTCGTCTTCTGGAATTGTCTGGACGCCACATCGACACTGATGGGATTCCGGTCGCCCACGAGTGTAACGGCTCGATAACGACCGAGCAAAAGGTCCCGCGGGGAAGACCGGCAAACCCGGCGTACACAATGCATTCGCCAACCGTATGACGTGCACATATGCGCAAGACATCGGATTTGTCACAATGTAGGCACACACTTCACGAGAGTCGACTCGAGCACCACCGACCCCAGGTTGGAGACCTGGCATCGGTGGCGGGCGCTCCGTGCGGTTGGATCTACGTCGAACCACGTCCGGGAACCGTCCGGGTGTAACACCGTCAGGAGCAGCGGATATGAAAAACGTCGGAGTGATCGGTGGCGGCACGATGGGGGCCGGGATCGCCGAGGTCGTGGCCCGCGCCGGGTCGAGCGTGCGGATCGTCGAACGGGACGAGGCCATTGCGGGCGCCCAGCAACGCATCGAAAAGAGCCTGGCGCGCGCGGTGAAGGCCCGCCGGCTGTCCGACGACGACGCCAAGGCCACGCTGGGGCGGATCACGATCACCTCCGACCTCTCGACTTTCGCCGACGCCGAGCTGGTCATCGAGGCAATGCCCGAGATCGAGGCGCTCAAGGTCGAGTACTTCACCAAGCTCGACGAGATCGTCTCCCCCGACGCGATCCTGGCGACCAACACCTCGTCGATCCCGGTCATCCGACTGGCCAACGCCACAAAGCACCCCGAGCGGGTCCTCGGCATGCATTTCTTCAACCCGGTACCGATCATGTCGCTGGTCGAGATCGTGACGACCCTCAAGGCCGACCGGGCCGTCGTCGACAAAGTCACCGCCTATGCCCGCGACACCCTCGGCAAGAAGACCATCGAGTCGAAGGACGCCGCCGGTTTCATCGTCAACGCGCTACTGATCCCCTACCTGCTGGGCTCGATCCGTATGTATGAGACCGGGTTCGCCAGCGCCGAGGACATCGATGACGGCATGGTCGCCGGCTGCGGTTATCCGATGGGGCCGCTGCGGCTGTGCGACACCGTGGGCCTGGATATCTGTCTGGCGGTTGCCGAGTCGCTCTACGCCGAGTTCAGCGAACCCCACTACGCTCCGCCGGTACTCCTGCGCCGGATGGTCGACGCGGGCTACCTCGGCCGCAAGAGCGGCCGAGGCTTCTACCAGTACTGAGCCGCCCCGCCCGCACCCGCCGAGTGGGCACCCCCTGGGGCCGCCGAGTGGGCACCCCCAACCCACCCAGTGGGCACCTCCTGGCCGCCCAGGGGGCACCCGCCTACCGCGTCACCCGGTGCGCGAACTCGATGGACGACGCCAATGCCCGCTGACCCGCCGGCGTTCCGAGTTCGAATTGAAACTCATGGCCGAGTTGCTCGGGCGTCGACGTGTCGAAGATGAGTGTCGAGACAGCGACGCCCTGCTCGCGCAGCGCCGCGGCAAGCGGAATGCTCTGCGTAGCGGTCAGCGGATCGGCATTGCCCGCGCCGATCCACGTCGGCGGGAACCCCGGGGTGAGGTGGCGGATCGTCGACATCTGGTCCAGCGCGGGTGACGGCACCGCGCGCGAACCCGAGTAGGCCCACAGAGTGTTGTTGACGCCCCAACCAAGGATGCGGGTCGCCATACCGCTCGGGTGACTCATCGCCTCGTTGAGCTGGCGAATCGCCAGCGGGTAGTGGCGCTGGGGCGCGAGCGAGTAGTTGAGGGAGACGACGGTGAATCCAGCGCCCGCCAAACGGCTCAAATAGTGCGCCGGATCGGCCTTGTCCCCGGACACCCAGCCGCCACCGTGAATCCACACGATGGTGGGCGCAGGCCCGTCGGCCGAGTTGGCCCGATAGATGTCGAACAGCGTGTCTCGCGCCGCCGCGCCGACCAACGGCGATCCCGTCCGCAGATAGGAGATATCGCGCCTGATCCACACATTCGGGTCCGCGAACTGGGCATTTCGGGCGCGCCTGGCCGACGCTCCGTCATCGAAGACCCGCCGGGTCAGCAACGCCCCCGGTGTGGGAGTCACGTGCAGCACGAATACGGCCGCCGCTAGCAGGAACACTGCCAGGCTCGCGCTCCACCACAGCGATTCACTGGTCACCACCCGGCGCATCTCCCCAGCATGCCCGACGCCCGGTTCCCGGCACCGCACATCCACTACGCTCATCGGTTATGGGTTCGCAGAAGGATTTTGCCGCCGACGCCATCGTCGTCGGGTCCGGCCTGGCCGGTCTCGTCGCCACCTACGAGTTGTCGAAGGCGGGTAAGAAGGTCCTCGTCGTCGATCAGGAGAATCGGAACAACCTTGGCGGGCAGGCGTTCTGGTCGCTTGGCGGATTGTTCATGGTCGATACGCCCGAGCAGCGCCGCCTCGGTATCCACGACTCCGAGGAGCTCGCCCTCGCCGACTGGATGGGCTCGGCCGGGTTCGATCGCGACGACGAGGACTACTGGGGCCGCCAGTGGGCGCGCGCCTATGTTCGTTTTGCCGCCACCGAGAAGCGCGACTACCTGCACCGCCTGGGACTGCGGATCACCCCGATCGTCGGCTGGGCCGAACGCGGCGGCGGCTTCGCCGACGGACACGGCAACTCGGTTCCGCGCTTCCACCTGACCTGGGGGACCGGCCCGGAGGTCGTGCGCGTCTTCGCCGAGCCGGTGATCGGCGCCGAGCAGCGCGGCCTGGTGCAGTTCGCGTTCCGCCACCGCGTCGACGAACTGATCGTCGACGACGGTGCGGTCGTCGGCGTGCGCGGCGCGATGCTGGCACCCACGACTGCCGAGCGCGGTATCGCAACGTCACGAGAAGTGGTGGGAGACTTCGAGTTCCACGCCCCCAAGGTCATTGTCACCAGCGGCGGCATCGGCCACAACCACGAGTTGGTTCGCGCGAACTGGCCCGTCGACCGGCTCGGCCCGGTACCCGAGCACATGATCGCCGGCGTGCCCGCCTACGTCGACGGCCGGATGCTGGGCATCGCCGAGCAGGCCGGGGCGAACCTGGTCAACCGGGATCGCATGTGGCACTACACCGAGGGCATCCACGACTGGGATCCGATCTGGCCCGACCACGCGATCCGAATCATCCCCGGACCGTCTTCGCTGTGGCTCGACGCCAACGGCGAGCGGCTGGACCCGCCGAACTTCCCCGGCTTCGATACGAATTCGACGATGAAAGCAATCCTCGCCACCGGCCACGACTACTCGTGGTTCATCCTGACGCAGTCCATCATCGAAAAGGAGTTCGCGTTGTCGGGCTCCGAGCAGAACCCCGACATCACCGAGAAGAACCTGAAGGTCACCGCGAAGAGCCGGCTGGCCAAGGGGGCGCCCGAACCGATCAAGAAGTTCCTCGAACACGGTGAGGACTTCGTGACCGCGGACAACCTCGCCGACCTGGTCGCGAAGATGAATGCGATCAGCCGGGGGCCGAAGCTGGACCTGACGCAGGTCGAGCGGGTGGTGTCCGCCCGCGATTCGCAGATCGACAACAAGTTCTCCAAAGACGCCCAGATGATGGCGATCACCAACGCGCGCCAGTACCTGGGCGACAAGATCGTTCGCGTCGCCAAGCCGCACAAACTCACCGACCCCAACCACGGACCGATGATCGCGGTGCGCCTGAACATCCTGACCCGCAAGACGCTCGGCGGGATCCAGACGAACCTGGATTCGCAGGTGGTCGGCCCCGACGGCAAGCCCGTCGACGGGTTGTACGCCGCGGGCGAGGTCGCCGGTTTCGGCGGCGGCGGCGTGCACGGCTACAACGCGCTGGAGGGGACCTTCCTGGGTGGATGCATCTTCTCCGGCCGCAATGCCGGCCGGGCGGGCGCGCGCAACGACTGAGCAGGGCGGCCTTCGATTCACTAACCTGGAGGAATCATGGCCAGTTCGCAGCTCATCATCACCCGCAAGCACCCGCATGCGTTCTTCCTCGTCCTGACACTTGCCGACGACGCCGATATCGAGCAGGTGCGCGAGGTCGTCGCCGGATTCTCCGGCACCGTGCGATCGGTGTCGTCGCGGGCCCCCGAGGCGAACCTGGTCGGCATCCTCGGCATCGGATCCGGCGCCTGGGACCGCCTGTTTCGCGGCCCGCGACCGGCGCTGCTGCACCCGTTCATCGAACTCGACGGCCCGCACACCGCGCCGTCGACGCCCGGCGACCTGCTCATTCACCTCAAATCCGATTCCGCCGGGCTCTGCTACGAGGCGGCCACCAAGGTCGTCGACGACTTCGGCGCCAACGCGACCGTCGTCGACGAGGTGCACGGCTTTCGCTACTTCGATCTGCGCGATCTCATCGGCTTCGTCGACGGCACCGAGAACCCCGTCGGCCAAGCGGCGATCGACGCGATCACCGTCGCCGATGACGATCCATCATTGCAGGGCGGCAGCTACGTCGCCGTGCAGCGCTACGTTCACGACCTGCCCGAGTGGACGTCCCTGACCACCGAGGAGCAGGAAGCGGCGATCGGGCGCACCAAGGCGGACAACATCGAGATGGACGACGAGACCAAGCCGTCGAACTCGCACATCGCGCTCAACGTCATCACCGACGATGACGGCGACGAGCTCTCCATTCTGCGCGACAACATGCCGTACGGTCGCGCCGACGGCGAGCGCGGCACCTTCTTCATCGCCTACTCGGCGTCACCGAGAACCACCGAACGGATGCTGGCGAACATGTTCCTCGGTGACCCGCCGGGCAACACCGACCGCCTGCTCGACTTCACCACGGCCGTGACCGGTAGTCAGTATTTCGCGCCACCGGGCGACTTCCTCGACGATCCCCCGTTGGCCCCGGGTACCGCCGGGGCGGCGGCACCCGAACCGCCGACCACCACCGATGGATCGCTGCACATCGGATCGTTGCGCTAACCCACCACCCATCCGCTCGACGAGGAGGACATCATGAACAACCTGCATCGCGAACTCGCCCCCATTTCCGCGGCGGCCTGGCAGGAGATCGAAACCGAGGCGTCACGCTCCTTCAAACGCAATGTCGCCGGACGGCGCATCGTCGACGTGGCCGGTCCCCTCGGGCTCGACGCTGCAGCGGTCGGTACCGGCCGAACCCACAAGATCGACTCGCCCGGCGACGGCATCGAGGCGTCCCTGCGCGATTCGCAATCCCTGGTCGAGCTGCGGGTGCCGTTCACCGTCACCCGCGACTCGATCGACAACGTCGACCGTGGCGCCAAGGGCTCAGACTGGGATCCGGTTCGTGATGCCGCCCGCGACTTGGCACTGGCCGAGGACCGGGCGATCTTCGCGGGCTACGCGGCCGCCGGGATCGGCGGGATCGGCGAGCGGGCACTCGGGCCGATCACGCTGCCCGACGACGTCGCCGACTATCCGGTGGCGCTCGCCGAGGCGCTGAGCAAACTCAAGATGGAGTCCGTCGACCACCCGTACTCGGTGGCGGTGTCGGCGCCGCTGTACAACGTCATCAGCGAGACCTCCGATCACGGCTACCCGGTGCGCGAACACTTGCAGCGCCAGCTCGCCGCAGGTGAGATTGTGTGGGCCCCGGCCATCTCCGGTGCCTACGTCGTCTCCCAGCGGGGCGGCGACTTTGAGCTGACCATCGGTCAGGACGTGTCGATCGGCTACGACTCACACACGGCAGACGTGGTGAACCTGTACTTCATCGAGTCGTTCACGTTCCTCGTCTACACCCCGGAGGCCGCAGTCAGGCTGACGTAGCCCAACTGACGCCGCCCCAGCCGGATTTGCCCGCTTTCACTCCGGGCCCGGTCGTCGTTCGGTGAGTCTCCATGGCGCGCCCGTCCCGCGCACAGTAGCCTCGACGGGATGCTGACCCGCCTATTGCGCATCTATCTCGCGCGGTACAAGCGCGAACTGACCTTGGTGATCGTGCTCCAGCTGATCGCCACCGCGGCGATGCTCTACCTCCCGACCCTCAACGCCGACATCATCGACTTCGGCGTCGCACGCGGGGACACCGATTACATCCTGCACACCGGTGTGATCATGCTCGCGATCACGCTCGCCCAAGTCGTCGGCAGTGTCGTGGCCATCTACTTCGGTGCCCGGGCGGCGATGGGTGCCGGCCGCGATATCCGTCACGACCTTGCCCACCGGGTCAACTCCTTCTCCCAACGGGAGATCGGGACCTTCGGCGCGCCGTCCCTCATCACCCGCACGACCAACGACGTTCAACAGGTGCAGATGCTCGCGGTGATGAGCGTCAGCCTGGTGATCATGGCCCCGATCATGTGTATCGGCGGCATCATCATGGGCATCAAGGTCGCGCCGGGAATGTGGTGGGTACTCGCCGTCGCGGTACCCGTGCTCGGCCTGTTCATGACGATTGCCATCACCCGCATGATCCCCGGATTTCGCTCGATGCAGGAGCGGATCGACGCGGTGAACCGGGTGCTGCGCGAGCAGATCACCGGCATCCGCGTGGTCCGCGCCTTCGTCCGCGAGCCGGAGGAGATCGCCCGGTTCGGAGTCGCCAACATCAGCCTCGCCGACGCCTCGTTGCGGGTGGGCCGCATTTTCGCGCTGGTGTTCCCGGTGGTCATGGGCATCACCAACATCACCATGGTGGCGATCATCTGGGTAGGCGGCCACGAGATCGCCGCCGGGGCGCTGGAGATCGGCGCACTGTCGGCGCTGATGAGCTATGTGATGCAGATTCTGATGGCCGTCATGATGGCCGGATTCCTGGCGATCATGGCCCCGCGGGCCGCGGTCTGCGCCGAACGCATCATGGCGGTGCTCGACACCCACACCAGCGTCGTCCCCCCGGCCGACCCCGCCGGCTTCCGCGGCAATCCGGCCGCGGTCGCCTTCGAATCAGCGGCCTTCACCTATCCCGGCGCCGACCAGCCTGTTCTCACCGAGCTCGCCTTCGAGTGCCGGCCGGGTACGACGACGGCCATCGTCGGCTCGACCGGCTCGGGCAAGTCGACGCTGATCTCGCTCATCCCCCGGCTCATCGATACGACGGCGGGCGAGGTCACCGTCGGCGGCACCGCGGTCCGCGACCTCGACCCCGACCTGCTGCGATCGGTGATCGGCGTCGTCCCGCAGCGCCCATACCTCTTCTCCGGCACCGTCGCGTCCAACCTGCGCTACGGCAAGGCCGACGCCACCGATGAGGAATTGTGGGAGGCGCTGCGCATCGCCCAGGCCGACGACTTCGTCACCGCCATGCCCGATGGGCTGGACACCGCGATCGCCCAGGGCGGCACGACCGTCTCGGGAGGTCAGCGTCAACGATTGGCGATCGCCCGTGCATTGGTGCGTCGACCGTCGGTCTACCTGTTTGACGACGCGTTCTCCGCACTCGACGTCGCCACCGACGCCCGACTGCGCGCCGCGCTCTCGCCAGCCACCCGCGATTCGACGGTGATCATTGTGGCGCAACGGATTTCGACGATCATCGATGCCGATCAAATCATTGTGCTCGACCGCGGACAGATCGTCGGGCGAGGCCGGCACGACGAGTTGTCGGCAACCTGTCCGACCTATGCCGAGATTGTCGAGTCCCAACTTGCCGTCACCGCGCCGGGTGGGGGCCAATCATGACCGGGCCGCGCGGCCCGCTGGCGGCGGGAGCCGACCCGGCGGAGAAGCCGCGCTCATTCGGCCCGTCCATCAAGCGGCTCATCGGCCTGCTGGCGCACTATCGCATCGCGATGATCGTGGTGCTCGCCTCCATCGTCGGCTCGGTCGTCGCCACCTCGATCGCCCCCCGCATCCTCGGACATGCCACCGATCTCATCTTCAACGGCATCATCGGTTCCCGCCTGCCCGCCGGAATCTCCAAGGAGCAGGCCGTCGCCGGGCTACGCGGGCGCGGGCAGGGCACATTCGCCGACATGGTGGCGTCGATGAACCTGACCCCGGGGGTCGGTGTCGACTTCTCCGCCGTCGCCCGCGTGCTGACCGTCGTACTCGCCCTGTACGTCGGGGCCAGCCTCGTGAGCTGGCTCGCCTCCTACCTGCTGAACATCGTCGTCGTCGGAACGATCACCCGGCTACGCGCCGACGTCGAGGTCAAAGTCCACCGACTTCCCCTGCGGTACTACGACGCCGCCCAGCGCGGTGATCTGCTGAGCCGGGTCACCAACGACCTGGACAATCTGTCGCAGACCCTGCAGCAAACGATCATGCAGTTCCTCAACTCGGTGCTGATGGTGGTCGGCATCCTGGCCATGATGCTGTGGATCTCGCCGCTCCTGTCGATCATCGCGCTGCTGACGATCCCCGCGGCCGGCATCGCAACCGCACTGATAGCCAAACGCTCCAAACCACATTTTGGCCGGCAGTGGGCCTCGACGGGAACGCTGAACAGCCAGATCGAGGAGGCTTTCACCGGACACGAACTGGTCACCGTCTTCGGCCGACAACGCCAGGTGATGGACGCCTTCGACGGCCGCAACGAAAAACTGTACGACGCCAGTTGGCGGGCCCAGTTCATCTCCGGGATCATCATGCCGACGATCATGTTCCTGGGAAACGTCAACTACGTCGTCGTCGCCGTCGTCGGCGGTCTCCGCGTCGCGTCCGGGTCGCTCAGTCTCGGCGAGGTACAGGCCTTCATCCAGTACTCGCGCCAGTTCACCCAGCCGTTGACCCAGATCGGGTCCATGTTCAACCTGATGCAGTCCGGTGTCGCATCGGCCGAGCGGATCTTTGACATCATCGACGCGACCGAGGAGACGCCGGACCCCGCAAGGCCGGACTCTCCCGATGACGCCGGCGGCCATATCGCCTTCGAAGACGTCTCCTTCCGGTACCTGCCCGATGTGCCGTTGATCGAGGAGTTGTCGCTGATCGCCGAGCCGGGCCACCTCGTCGCCATCGTCGGTCCAACCGGGGCGGGCAAAACGACGCTGGTGAACCTCATCATGCGGTTCTACGACATCGACGAGGGCGCAATCACTCTCGATGGCGTGTCAACCCGGGCGATGACACGCCGCGACCTGCGCTCGCGCACCGGAATGGTCTTGCAGGATTCGTGGCTGTTCGGCGGGACGATCTATGACAACATCGCCTACGGCAACCCGTCGGCCACCCGCGCAGAGGTTCTCGAGGCCGCGACCGCCAGCCACGTCGACCACTTCGTCCGCACGCTGCCCGACGGCTACGACACGATCATCGACGAGGAGGGCGGCGGGGTCAGCGCCGGGGAGCGCCAGCTCATCACGATCGCCCGGGCCTTCTTGGCCAGGCCCACGATCCTGATCCTCGACGAGGCGACGAGTTCGGTCGATACCCGCACCGAGTTGCTGATCCAGCAGGCGATGGCCGCGCTGCGCAGCGACCGCACGTCGTTTGTCATCGCCCACCGCCTGTCGACGATCCGCGACGCGGACACCATCATCGTCATGGAACAGGGCCGCATCGTCGAGCAGGGCACCCATGACGAGCTCCTCGATGCCCGCGGCGCCTACTACCGGTTGTACCAGAGCCAATTCAGCGGCGCGCTCGACTGAATCTCCCGTCGTGCAGCGTGAATGTGACCGTGCAGCGCCGACCGACGCTGCTGGTCAACAATCGCGCTGCAGGAGTGGGTCACACCCACTGGACGTAGAACCTTACTGCCGAGTAAGGTATCGGCCATGGCAATCAACACCGAGCTCCCGGAGAAGTTGAACTCGACGGTCGAGCAGGCCCACCTGGCGGCCGAGCACATCTTCCGTCCCATCTCGCGCAAGTACGACCGGGCCGAGCACGAGTACCCGACCGAGCTCGACGACTTCGCCAAGCTGGCCAAGCAGGCCGCCGAGCGCGACAAGACCGAGGCCGGCGAAAAGCCCGCCGCGGGCGAGACCGTCAACAGCACCAACATGCGGGGCGTTCTGTCGGCTGCCGAGATGAGCTGGGGCGACGTCGGCCTGATGTTGTCAATCCCGGGCCGCGGACTCGGCAATGCCGCGATCGCCGCCGTCGCCAACCCCGAGCAACTCGACCGCTTCGGCGACGTCTGGGCGTCGATGGCGATCACCGAGCCGAGCTTCGGCTCCGACTCGGCGGCCGTCTCCACCACCGCGACCCGTGACGGCGACGACTACCTCATCAACGGCGAGAAGATCTTTGTCACCTCCGGATCGCGCGCCAGCCACGTCGTGGTGTGGGCGACCCTGGACCGGTCGGCCGGTCGTGCCGCAATCAAGTCCTTCGTCGTTCCGATGGATACCCCCGGGGTCACGGTCGCCCGCCTTGAGCACAAGCTCGGGATCAAGGGCTCCGACACCGCCGTCATCGTGTTTGAAAACGCGCGGGTGCCGAAAGAGAACCTGCTGGGCTCACCGGAAATCGACACCAAGAAGGGCTTCGGCGGGGTCATGCAGACCTTCGACAACACGCGGCCCGTCGTCGCGGCGATGGCCGTTGGCGTGGGCCGGGCAGCGCTCGAGGAGATGCGCCGCCTGCTCGGCGAAGCCGGCCACGAAGTCGACTACGACAAGCCTGCCGCCGCCCAGCACGCCGCTGTCGCCGAGTTCATCCGCCTCGAATCCGATTGGGAGGCGGGTTGGCTGCTCACCCTGCGTTCCGCATGGATGATGGACAATCGCGAGCCGAACTCCGTCGAGGCATCGATGGCGAAGGCAAAGGCCGGGCGCACCGTCACCGACATCACCAACAAAGCCGTTGAGATCGGCGCGACCGCTGGATACTCCGAAACGATGCTGCTCGAGAAGTGGGCGCGCGACGCGAAGATCCTCGACATCTTCGAAGGCACCCAGCAGATTCAGCAGCTGATCATCTCGCGGCGCATCCTCGGCAAGACCAGCACCGACCTCAAGTAGCGATCACCCGCCCCGCAGATGCCGGAGCGGGTGTATCGGCACGTCAACGCGACGGGGTGAACAACGCGGCTTGCAGCTTCTGGTTGCGCGCAATGCGCTCGGCGTCCCGCCGGTAGCGTTCGGCGGCGATCGCGGCGAGGACGTCGCGCGGTGCGGCGGTCGGCGGCGGCGGCGGTGCCACGAACCCCAGCGCCCGCACCAGCAACTGTTGCCCGTTGATCGCCTGAGCTTGCGGCGTGAAGTCGCAATAGCGGTCCAGGTACCCCCGGATTCCGCTGGCCAGACTCGGCGGCATCGGAGCGAGGTCTGCACTGGCCGCCCACTGCGCCAGTTCCGGTGGCATGAACACAAGCCGCGCGGGCGGTGCGACACTCCGATCCCGAATCACATAGGTACCCGAGACGAGGTCGCCCAGCCGCTTGCTCTTCGGGTTGACCGCCGCGGTGACCAGCGCGGGAACCCCGGCAAAGAAGTACAGCTCGGGCATGCCCAGCAGCGCGCGCCCAAAAGCCTGCCGAATCGTGATCGGCCCCGCGTCGTCATTAACCGTCCGCAACCCGAGAACAAGGTGGCCGAGCGTCTTGCCGCGGGTCAGCGTCTCCACGACGGTGGGTAGCGCCAAGAATACGAGCACGGTCCAGGCAGTGCCCAGTCCCGCCCGAAACGCCGAGTCGAGCTGTACGACCTTGGAGATCTGGGGCATCAGGTAGAGGAACCACAACCAGAACAGCGCCCAACCCAGCGTCACGTCTATCAATCCGGACAACACACGCAATCCGAGGTTCGCCGACGGCAGATCGAGGGCCACCGCCTCACCGGACACGAAGTCGTCCCGCCCGACCCCGCGGGTGCCGCTGTGCGACGGCGATACCGGCGGCGGCAATGGCCGCAGCGGCGGACGTGGGACGGCCGCCCGGTACGGGCCTGGCACGGGACGAGACATGTCCACGACTCTAGGGGACGATTCAGCCGGGGGACACCGACGCCACCGGCTGACTAGGGTGTTGAGCGTGGACTTGGATGCCTATCTCGATGCGCACCGTGCCGAATGGAATCGCCTCGACGACCTCGTGCGAACCCGTCGTCTCAGCGGCGCCGAATCCGACGAGCTACTCGATCTCTACCAGCGCGCGGCGACACACCTTTCGGTCATTCGATCGACATCGCCCGACGCCCAGACCGTCGAGTACCTATCGACCCTGGTGGCTCGCGCCCGGTTCCGTGCCCAAGGGTCCCGACCGTTCACGTGGGCGATCGTCGCGACGTACCTGACGCGCACCCTGCCCGCCGGCCTGTACCGGCTGCGGTGGTGGTGGGTGCCGATCATGGTCGGATCAGTGGCGACCATCGCCGTGATGGTGCTCTGGAGTCTGAACCACCCGACGACGATGGCCTGGCTGTTGAAGCAGTTCGGGCAGCGGTACATCGATAGCAGCTTCGCGGATTATTACTCCAATCATCAGGCGCAGTACTTCGCGTTCCAGGTCTGGACCAACAATTTCCGTCTCGCCCTGCTGGCGATCGCCTTCGGCGTGTTCTTCTTCCCAGTCGTCTACGTGCTGTACGAGAACGTTGTGTCGCTCGGCCAGGTCGCCGCGCTCATGATCGGCAACGGCAAAGCCGACATCTTCTTCGGTCTGATCCTGCCGCACGGCATGCTGGAGATGACATGCCTGTTCATCTCGTGTGCCATCGGCCTCAAATTGTTTTGGACGTGGGTGGCGCCGGGACACCGGACGAGGACGCGCGCCCTCGCCGAGGAAGGCCGCACCGCCATCTCCATCGGCATCGGACTCATCGGACTCTTACTGCTCAGTGGGGTGATCGAGGCCTTCGTAACCCCGTCGCCGCTACCGACGGTCGCCCGCATCAGCATCGGCCTCGCGGTGTGGTTCGGCTTCCTCGCCTACGTCTTCATCCTCGGCCGCAAGGCCTACCTCGACGGTGCGACGGGCGACCTGGAAAGTGAGGCCGACCGGGGCTATGAAGCTCCGGTCGCCGCTTGACGGCACCGTCGACGAAATTCTGGGCCCAGCCGGCGTTGGGCCCCGACGGCTACAGCTGGCCGCGCGCCTTCAGCGACAGGTAGTGATCGGCCAGGGCGGGGGGCAACTCCGCCGGACCCCGGTCGATCACGGTGACACCCAGCTTCGCCAGGACAGCGGCGGTCTCCTCGCGCTGGGTCAGCGTGCGCGCCGATGCCGCCGCACGATAGGCCGCGGCGGTATCGGACCGGTCGGCGAGCATCTCGTCGAGCGCGGGATCGGAGACCGACGCGATCACCACCTGGTAGCGCTGCGCCAGCACCGCCAGCGTCGGCAGCAGCGACTCGGCGATCGCGGCCGGCTCGAGCGGGGTGCACAGCACGACTAGTGCGCGCTGACCGACCGTCCGAGACACCTCCGCGCCGAGCAGGCCCCAGTCTGCTTCCAGCAGTGCTGACTCCAGCGGCGCCATGGCGGTCACCATCTCGTTGAGCAGGTTCACCCGTCGGGTGGCGCGCACCTTTTTGTGGATCGCCCGGTCCCCCGCGATGAAGTCGACGCGGTCGCCCGCGTGGGATGCCAGGGCCGCCAGCAGCAGCGCGGCATCCATCGCGGCGTCGAGGCGGGGTTGATCGCCGATCCGCCCGGCCGAGGTCCGCGACGTGTCAAGGACGATCACGACGTGCCGGTCGCGCTCGGGCTGCCAGGTGCGGACCACGGTCGAACGACGACGGGCCGTCGCGCGCCAGTCGATCGAGCGCACGTCGTCGCCCTCGACGTAGTCCCGCAGCGAGTCGAACTCAGTCCCCTGCCCCCGGGTGCGCACCGCCGAACGCCCGTCGAGTTGACGCAGCGAGGCCAGCCGCGAGGGCAGATGTTTGCGCGAATCGAAAGCGGGCAGCGCGCGCACGGTCCCGGGCAGGAAGAGCGAGCGCTGTCGTCCCGCGAGCCCGAGAGGTCCGTTGCGGCGCAACGTGAGTCGAATGGCGAGCCGGTCGCCACGGCGCGTCGGGCGCAGTCCGACGTCGAAGAACTGCCGTTCCCCCGGGCCCACGTTCAGGTCCTGCCGATTCGCCTGCGGACCGGGCGGGCCGGGGTCGCCGGACAGCTGCCGCGCGAGGTTTTCCCCGCGCCGCGCCAGACCGGCGGCGAGACCGGGCTCCCCGGCCGCGCGACGGTCGGGGTGCTGGGCCGCGCCAGCGCCGGCCGACGGCTGCCACGCGTCGCGGAGCCGGCCGCGGTACCGCCGCCCCGAGGTGTTGACCACCGACAGCCTGGTCGTCGTGTGCTCGCCCAGACGGATCGGCGGTGTCTTCCCCCGCGTCACGGTCACCGCCGTCGTCGCCCCGGCCAGCAACAGGTCCAGCAGCGCCACCACCAGGACCAGGGCCGCCCACGCCAGTACCGTCCGGCCCGACGGCCAGACCACGACGGGAATGGCGCCGAGGGCGACGAGCAGCGCGAATCGGCCGGTGACGAACATCAGCGCGGCACGGGTACGGAATTAATCGCCGCGTCCAGCACCGCCGAGACCGAAACCCCCTCCAACTCGGCCTCCGGGCGCATTCCCAGACGGTGTGCCAACGTCGACTGCGCGAGCGCCTTCACGTCGTCGGGCGTCACGAAGTCGCGTCCGGACAGCCACGCCCAGGCGCGGCTGGTGGCAAGCAGCGCGGTGGCGCCACGAGGGCTCACACCCAACGAGAGCGACGGCGACATCCGCGTGGCGCGGGCGATGTCGACGACGTAGCCGAGCACGGCGGGCGCGACCGACACCTGTCTGACCGACGTCACGCCGGCAGCGATGTCGTCGGCCGAGGCGACCGCGGTGATCCCGGCGCCGGCGAGGTTGCGCGGGTCGAATCCGGCCGCATGTCGGGACAGGATCGCGATCTCGTCCTCGCGCGGCGGCAGCGGCAGTGTCACCTTCAACAGGAAGCGGTCGAGCTGTGCTTCCGGCAGCGGATAGGT
>NZ_DIAX01000009.1:30256-109048 GCF_002414845.1 Gordonia sp. UBA5067
GGGGTGCGGTTGATCTCGTCGGCCAGGAGCAGGTTGGTGAACACCGGCCCCTCGCGGAAGGTGAACTCGGAGGTGGCGCTGTCGAAGACCAGCGAGCCGGTCACGTCGCCGGGCATGAGGTCGGGGGTGAACTGGACTCGTTTGGTGTCGACCGCGAGCGCCGCGGCGACCGAGCGGACGAGCAGCGTCTTGGCGACCCCGGGTACGCCTTCGAGCAGGATGTGCCCGCGGCACAGCAGTGCGATGAGGATGCCGGCAACGGCAGAGTCTTGTCCCACAACGGTCTTCGCGACTTCTCCGCGCACCGCGGACAAGGCCTGGCGGGCGCGGTCAGAGTCGGTGTGGCGTGCAACTGGTGTCGTCATAGTACGGGTCGGACTTCCTCTTCAAGGGTGGACAGATCGGTGGCGAAGGCGACGAGCCCGTCGTCGTCGACCGGCAGCGGGCCGGCCAGCAGGGCGTACACGGTGGCGAGGTCACGGCCGGTGGCCCGGGAAACGGCCGCGACGATATCGTCGACCGGGGCGTGGCGCGAGACCCCGAGACGCTTGGGGATCGTCCGCAGGGCCTGCCCGCGCAACTGGGCGGCCGCGCGCCGGGCGTCTTTGGATGCCTGGTAGAGCCGGCCGCGCGCCTCGGTGGTCTCCGCGGCCTTGACGACGGCGGGCAGCGGCTCGGTGATGAGTTGGCCGAAACGGCGGCCGCGCCACAGCATCAGTGCGATCAGCACGAAGGCGCCGAGGCCGGCCATCGGCCAGAGCCAGCGCGGCACATCGGGCTCGAGCTTCGCCTGGGTCATCGGCTCGGGGTTGTCGTTCATCAGGTCGGTGTAGTTGGGTGCGAACCACTGCACCTGGGTTCCGGCGCCGATCATCCGCACCGCGATTCCCGCGTGATCGTTCGCCAGGATCGCCCCGTTGCGGAACCAATCTTGTTGGGCGACAACGATCTCGGGGTGCGCGGCAGTAGCCGGATAGACCACGACAGCACCGCCGGTGGGTGTCAGCGGGTCGCGGAAGCAGATCACCGCGTCAGCACCGGCGACGATGATGGTGGCGGAGTGACCCGCCCGATCAGCAGGGGCAATCCCGGCCACCGAGCACTGCGCCGCAGAGGTGAGGGTCGAACCGGTCGACGAGATGACGGCCGTCGAGACGCCCCACTGATCGAGCACCTCCGACCGGGGATCCAAGACAACGATCCGGCGAGCGTGGCGCGTCTTGTCCCGCAGGATGCGGGTACTGCTCTCCGATGCCGACGTGGCCCGCGAGATGACGACCACCGTCGACGGCGTGGCCTCTGGCCAGCCGCGCAACTCCTGCTGATCGCGGGCAACGCGTACCGCGACGCCGTGCGCCGCGAGGGTCTGGGCGAGAGCGGCGGTTCCAGTGGACCGGAAGCTTCCCGGATCGCCGGGGGTGGAGTTGCCGGTGGGCATCCGTTCCCGCGACCCGCCGACGATCAGGGCGGCAACCGCCAGGGCCGCGAACGCGCCGACAATGATCAATGACACGACGGCGACGATCGGTCCGGGCCGGCGGCGGACCGCCGGGTTGCTCGCGGATCCCGCCGGGGGCGCACTCATCGGCGCACCGGGGGAAGCAACGGCAGCGACATCTCGGCGATCTCATCGTCGACGTAACCGGTCGGTCTGGTGTCCCGCAGATCGGCGTCCAAGTGCACCAGTGCGGCGGCCGAACCGGCGCCGGCGTGGCGCCCGCCGTAGGCGACGGCATCGAATACCTCGGCCGCCGAGTACAGCACGCCGTAGTGATCGGGAAAGACATGGCGGAGCCGCCGCGCGATGTCGTGGGCGGTGGCCGAGCGCGCGCCGAGGAGTAGCGTTCGGTCCGACGCCGATTGCGCGATGGCGCGCATGGCCGCGAGCACCGCATTGTCGTAGTCGCCCGCCGCCAGCGCCTCGGCCGCCGCCGACCGGAACTGCTCGGCCGTCCCGGCGATCCCGCCGAGCACCGCCCCTGGCGAACCGTCGATCGCATCGCCGGTGCGCCGGGTCTCGCGCCGCACGCGGACCACGACGTACCCGGCCACCGCGATGAGCAGGGCCAGGAGCAGGAATCCGATGGTCAGCGAGAGGCCGCTGTTGAACAGGCCCGACAACCACTTGCCGAGCCGGTCCAGGAACCCCGGTGTCTGGGGCGACCTCCACTCGGGCGATTTCGCCGCCGGGTCGGCGTACCGGGGTTTGGACAGCTCGTCGCGCAGCCACTGCCGGGCGGTGTCGTTGTCGGGGTCGAGCGCCAGGTAGATCACGCCGCCTCCGCTCCCGCGCCCGAGGCCACTCGGGCCGACAGCTCCACGTCGTAGCCCTCCTGACGAATCCGGGCATCGACGTAGTACATCACCGCGAAACCAGCGGCGATCGGGGAGAGGACCGCGCCGGCGATCAGCATGACCATCGCCGGCATCCCGCGCAGGAAGAACAGACCCACCGACATGAGGATCGCAAACCCGATGGTGCTGAACAGAATTGCCTGCAGGGCAATCGGCACCAGGTGATGCAGCAGGCTCTTTCCGCTCAGATACAGCCCGCGGCGGACCGACTGTTCCAGGGGCGCGCCCTCGACGGCGAGGACGGTGTGGATTAGCTGAATCGGCACGGCCACCAGCAGGTAGACCGACAGCGGAGCGGTGTACAGCACGGGGAGCAGCAGCACCGCCACGCTCTTGGCGACCACCTCGGTGATTGCCGCCAGCACCAGGCCGAGCAGTAACGCGGGCGCAGCGAGAATCGCCAGGCCGGCCACCTCGAGCGCGGTACGCGGAACCAGCCGCGCGAACGCCGCGGACAGTGCGTCGGCGAAGGCCATCGGCCGTCCGATCGCCGTCGCATGCAGGGGGCTCGCGAGCGCACCGGTGAGGGCCACCGGCATGACGAACGCTGCAATGCTCAGTGCGACCAGGCCCAGCCCGGGGTCGACGACGCGGGCGACAACGACGATGGCGGCCGCGGGCACCCAGGCGCAAACCCAGAGCAGCCCGATTATCCCGAGGTTGCCGCTCGCCACGCTCACCGCCCCGCTGACGATGTCCAGGCCGGTCAAGGGGCGCAGCGGTGCGCTGCCCGGCTTGTGCGCGACAAGACCGTCGACGGGCGCGGGCTGCGGTTCGGGTAGCCGCGTCGGCAGCTCGACGCCGGGCAGCGTCGGCAGCTGCGCCCCGCGGCCGGTGCGCGGGCCGGCCGGCTGCCACTCCGCGTCGACGAGACCGGGCTGCGGTGTCGCCACCTCGACATTGGGGGGTGTCCAGCCGACAAACCGGGTCCGCTCGCCGCCGAGCGGATCGTCGCCTGCCGACATAGCAACCCCTCGTGAGTGGACTTCTCTAGAACCGCGAACCTATCAAAGCAAACACCATCCAGCTGCTACCGTGACTAGAACCTGTTCTAGTTCGTCATTCGAGGAGAGCACCCTGATGACCGGCACCGCCACCGATTTGACCGCTGCGATCAACGCGACGGTCGACACCTACATCGACCTGATCACCAACGGGACTCCCGAGCAGATCGCCGACCTGTACGCCGAGGAGTGCAGCGTCGAAGACCCCATCGGGTCCCCGCTGCGCACCACGCGCGCCGAACTGATCGAGTTCTACGGCCTTATCGCCAACCTCGACGAGCACCGGGCCACCCTCAAGTGGAAGAAGGTGGTGGGCGACACCGCAGTCTTCGAGTTCCACCTCTTCACCAAGGCCGGCGACACCGGCTTCGAAATCCAGCCCGTCGACATCATGGTGTTCGACGAGAACGGCAAGATCACCTCGATGCGCGCCGTCTGGGATCCGGCCACCGACCTCAAGACGGTCTGACCGGCCGTACTAGGGCCGTCCTGCCGGGCGCAGCACCACCTCGACCGGATGGGCATCGGCCGGGGTGTGCACCGCCGCCGCGACGGCGGCGGCGACTGTCGCGGGATCAAGGAATGCGCCGCCGTCGTAGGGGTCGCCCTCGATCGCGACAATGCGGCGCTGCATCTCCGTATCGATCCGCCCGGGGAAGATCGACGTCACCCGCAGACCCGGCTCCTCGAGGCGAAGTGAATCTGCCAGCGCCCGCAGCCCGAACTTGCTCGCCGCGTACGGCGCCCAGCCCGGATTCGCCCGGATTCCCGCGCCGGAGTTGATGAAGACGACGTGACCGCCGGACCGGCGCAGCGCCGGCAGCAACAGGCGGGTGAGTTCGGCGGCCGCGACGAGGTTCACCTCGAGAACACGCTGCCACTCCTGCACGGGGGTGTCGGCCACACTTTCCAGACTCGACTCGACTCCGGCGTTGTGCACCAGCACGTCGAGCGAGGTGATCGACTCGGTCGCCGCGGCCACCGCCGCATAGTCGGTCAACTCGGCCGCGAAGGTCGTGGCGCCACCGAGTGACGCGGCGAGGCGGTCTAGTTCGGCCGACGGTCGCCCACCGAGCAGCACGTCATGGGAGCCGGCGAGCGCGGTCGCGATGGCGGCGCCGAGGCCGCGACTCGCGCCGGTGATCAGAGCGGTGGGCACGCCTGCGACCCTACTCGGCAACCGGTGCGCCGACTTTGCCCGATATCCGGTCCCGCGGCGGGAATGTTCCCCCGACCAGCCCTATGCCGGACGCTCGTGGCGGATCATTGGTCCCATGTCAGCGACCGAACCGGACCGCCCGCCCGATGGGAGTGGCTTCTCCGCCGCCGGCCGCACGCGCAATCCTCGACTCGACGCGGCCCTGATCGTCGGCTTCCTCGTCGGCGTCGCACTTACCACCTGGTTCGGGCTGCGCGCCAGCGCGCCCGGCATCGTGGGGTACGAGTTCACCGGCGATCCCGGTGCCCGGGCCGGCGAACTCGATCGTGCGGTGGGAAGCGACTTCGGGTTTATCGTCGGCTACACCCTGGCCCTCGGGGCACTGTGCGTGTTCCTCCGGACGCGCACCTTCTCGGTGACGCTGCGCACCGCCATCACCGCGCTACTCGGGATGCTTGCCGTCGCGGCGCTGGCAGATGTCGCTGAAGACATCGCCCTGCTCGCCCACAACGGTGCGTGGTCGGCTCCCTTCGCGACGCTGAAGTGGGTGATGATCGTCCCCGTTCTGCTGATCATCCCGGGCGCGATCGGGTACGCCGGCCGGTGGTACTTCTCGCGAAAGTGGCTGATACACAGCAGATCAGAAGTTCCCGACGTCGCCTATGTCTTCGCTCCGCCGCGCGAGGACGAGTCGGCGCAGCAGTACCGCTGGCGCCGGGCGTACTGGGTCCCCACCGTCGCCGATCCGATCCGATCCGACACCAGCGCGGTCTGCCTGTCCGGCGGGGGCATCCGCGCGGGCAGCGTCGCACTCGGCGCATTGCAGGCGCTGTCGGGCAACCCCAGCGCGAACGCCGACGATGCGACCAATGACGTGCTCGCCGCCACCGACTACCTCATCTCGGTCTCCGGCGGCGGCTTCCTCTCCGGGGCGTTCCTGCAGGCCGCTCATCGCCCACCGGGCACGTCGGTCTGGCCCGCCGGGATGAGCGAGGCGCTCGGCGCAACCAATCCCGCCGCCATCCCCGACGAACCGCTACCGGTCGACGAATCATTCAAACGCGGCTCGGTCGAGTACGACCGGGTCCGCCGCCACGCCAGCTACATCGCCGACTCGCCCGCGGAACTCGCCGCGGCCCTCGCCATCGTCGCCAAGAACATGATCCTGTCACTGGCCGTCGTGTTTGTGCCCGCGGTGGTCCTGGGAGCGCTCCTCGGCACGCTCTACGCGCGGGTGCCGGTCTCCGCCGTCGAACTCGACTCCGCGTGGTCGACGCGAACGCCCAACACGGTTCCCGCACTAGTCGTGGTCGGCGTGGCCGCAGCGCTGTCGGTGCTGTCCCTGGTGGCCGCCAACCTGGCCGAGGCGACGTCGACGCGCCGGTGGGCGATGAACCTCAACCAAGTGTTCACCCGCATCGGCCAGCTGGCGGCGACCGCTGCGGCCATCATCGCGCTGGCGACCTTCGCGATCCCGTGGGCAATGCGAGTGGTGTGGTCCTCCGGCGGGCCGTCGGGTCCCGCCGGGGTGGCGGGACCGGTGTCATCGGTGCTCGTCCTGAACTACGTGGCGGTGCTGGTGGCTATCCTGTGGCGTAACCGCGGATCGGTGAGCGGCTTCTTCGCACGGATGCGCGGAACGCCGGCCGCGCCGCGACAGGCGGTGCCACAGGGCGTCGTGCAACTGCTGATCGTCCTGGTCACCCTCGTCGTCCTGGCGCTCGCCTGGCTGCTGACGGTCGCCGTGGTCGCGGCGTGGGCGGTTCGCGGCGCCACGCCCGGTTCCCCCGACACCGGCAAGGTTGTCGGCGTCGGCGTCGGCGCACTCGCGGTGCTGGCCGTCTTGGCCCTGTTCGACGTCACGTCGACGAGCCTGCACCCGTTCTATCGCCGCCGGCTGGCCACGGCGTTCGCGATGCGCCGCATCCGGCTCCGCGACGGCCAGTTGCGCGCAGTGCCCTACCCGCCATCGGAGTCGACCGAGCTCTCCCTTTTCGCCGAACCCCGCCGGACGCACCTGACCTGGCCCGCCCCGGCCGATCCGCCACATCACGGCCTGACCACTCCGGTATTCGTGTTCGCCGCCGCCGCCGCGGTATCGGGGGAGGACAAGCCGGCCAGCGGGCAGAACGCCGTGTCCTACGCCTTCAGCGCCGACTACGTCGGCGGCCCCGATCTCGGCTGGCTCAAGACCGAGTCGCTGGCGCAGATCGTCCCCACCCGGATCCGGCGAGACCTGACCGTGCAGGCCGCGATTGCGATCAGCGGCGCAGCCTTCGGGTCGGCGATGGGTCGGGCTGCCCGCGGCTATCAGGCGCTGCTGGCCGTCTCGGGGGCGCGCCTGGGCAGCTGGTTGCCCAATCCGCGCTTCCTGTTCCAATCCCGGTTTGAACACGACAACCCGGCATGGCCACACGGCCTGCCGACGTTTCGCGGGATCAGCTACCTGTTCCGGGAGGTCTTCGGGTCCCACTCGGGCCACGGGCGACTGGTCCAGATCAGCGACGGCGGCCACTACGAGAACCTCGGCCTGGTCGAGGCCTTGCGACGCCGGTGTACGACGATCGTGGCCATCGACGCCAGCGGCGACACCCCGCCCGACCTGACCACGTTTGCCGAAGCGGTCCGGCTGGCCGAAGCAGAACTCGGGGTGCGCTTCGCCATCGACGACGACTACTCGCCCGCGCGGCTCGCCCCGGGGACCGCCGACCGGGCCATTGCGGCCGACGTCACCGCTGAGCTGGTGGCCCGGCTGGCCGACTCCCCGATCGTGCGGGTGCGGTTCACCTATCCCGACTCGGCCGGCGGCCGGTCCGGAGTCCTGATCCTGGCCAAGGCGATCCTCACCGCCGACCTACCGCCGTGGTTGCTCACCTACGCCGACAACAACCCGGTCTTTCCCCACGACGCGACATCGGACCAGTGGTTCAACGAGGGCCAATTCGCGGCGTACACCGAACTCGGCAGGCAGATCGGCGCGAAGGCCCGCCAAGCCCTGAACCCGCTCACCGGTGGCCAATCTCACTGACCGTGAGGTTTTAGTTCGTAAACCTAAGGATTAGTATCGCTTCGGTGAGCGACGACCTGGCCCGAGATCTGCGACCGGCCATCACCCGGCTGTACCTGGCGCTGCGGCGGCGCGCACCCATCGCCGGACTCAGCGCCGCTCAAGCGTCTGCCCTGTCGACTCTGCTGGTGCACGCACCCCTGCGGATGGGCGCCCTCGCCGACCGCGAGGGGATCCGGATGCCAACGGCGACCACGCTGGTCGACGGGCTGATCAACCTCGGACTCGTCCACCGCCGCCCCGATGCCGACGACCGGCGGGCCGTCATCGTCGAACTCACCGAACGGGGTCGCACCACGATTGAAGCGGCCCGCCGCCAGCGCGACGACGCCCTCACGGCGGCACTGGCCCAGCTGTCGGAAGAGCGCCGCGGCCAGTTGGCCGCCGCGACAACGGCCCTCGCCGAACTCCACGACCACCTCGAGCGCGCCACCACTGCGGCCGACGCCTCCTCGAATTAGTTGAAGAAGGAAACCCGTGACCGAAAAGATTGATGACGCCCATTCGGCGGCCGTCTCGGCCCCGCTCGCCGCGACGGAACCCGGCACCCACCCAGCGCTGATCGAGACCTTCCGCAAGCAACCCCGAGCGGTCTGGGTGACCGCATTCGCCGCCGTCATCGCATTCATGGGGATCGGGCTGGTCGACCCGATTCTGAACACCATTGCCGAAGCGCTGCACGCGCCCGAGTCCAAACTGACACTGCTCTTCGGCGTCTACCTGGGCGTGCAGGTGTTCGCGATGCTGATCACCGGCTGGTCGGCGTACACCTTCGGGCCCAAACGCACCCTGACCGTGGGACTTGTCCTGATCGTCGTCGCCGCCGGCTTGAGCGCCTTCGGCTCCACCATCGATCAGCTGATCATGCTGCGCGTGCTGTGGGGACTGGGCAACGCCCTGTTCATGGCCACCGCGCTGGCGTTCATCGTCGGGCAGGCCAAAGGCGGGCAGCGCGGCGCGATCCTGCTCTACGAGGCGGCACTGGGCGTCGGCCTCGCCGTTGGGCCGCTCATCGGGGCCCTGTTGGGCAGCGCATCGTGGCAGGCGCCGTTCGCCGGCACCGCGCTGCTGATGCTGGTGGGCGCGATCCTCTGCGCCTGGATGCTGCCCGCCGACGGGCCCCGCGGCGACCGCACCCCGGTTCGCATCACCGACCCGCTCGCGGCGCTGCGGGATCGGACCCTGCTGGTCACCGCAATCGGTTCGGGCTTTTACACCGGTGCGCTGTTCACCATCATCGCCTGGGCCCCGCTGGCCCTGTCGGTCGCGAACAAGGCCCACGGACACGGTGCCGTCGGACCCATCGGCGCAGGATTGGTGTTCTTCGGGTGGGGCTTGCTCACCGCACTCGCCGGTGTCTTCCTCGCGCCGCGCATCGCGGACCGCTTCGGCCAGAAGGAGGGAGTCCTGGGTGCCATCACGGTCTACGCCGCGGCGATGGCCCTGGCCGCCTACGGTGCGGCGGCCGATTCCGTCGTGCTGATTGGGCTGGCCGTCATCCTTTCCGGCCTGCCCTCGGGCGTCCTGAACACCCTTTTCACCAGTGTTGCCATGTCCAGTGGCGACCCGGCAACGCCCCGGTCGGTGGCGAGCGCCGGCTACAGCTTCCTGCGCTGGATGGGCGGCGCGGCCTCAGCCATCGCCGTCGCCCACATCGCATCGTGGTTCGGCGCGCCCGCCCCGTTCTGGTTCGCCGCCAGCTACTGCGTGATCGCCATCGCCGTGGTGTCGCTCGTCCGCAACGACGCCACCGACCGCGCGCCCATCCCCGCCGACGCCGCCCTCATCGGCACCGAGGAGATGTAGCCCACAGATGTGGCGAGGCCGCCCGCCGCGTCAGCCCGGCAGATCGGCGACACAGTTCAGCGGGCCACCCGAACTCGTCCCCTCCGACATCACCGTCCCGCCGACGACGATCTGGCACGTTACCGTGCCGCGCACGACGATGGCACCCAAGCTGGCCTGACCGTCGGGCACGAACGTCGTCACCGACCACGGCGAGCGCACCGTCGCCATCGTCATCGACCGGCCGTTCGTCTGGTAGCGCACCACGATCAGATCGCCGTCACCGAGTAAGCGGTAGACGACCTGCCCCGCGGGAACCGGGGCCGTTGTCGGGCTGCTCGGCACGGATTCGGTCGTAGCGGACTCCGACGTCGTCGTATCCTGCGTGCTGGGCGCATTCGTGGTGTCCGACACGGCTGGCGCCGGCGTTTCACCACCCCGGCCGGCGGTCACCGAGATAAGGAATGCCACCAACAGAATGGCGACCAAACCGGCCACGATCGACCCGATGAGGATCTTCGTCCGCCGGTTCTTATCGGGCCCACCGCCGTTGTCGCCATACCCCTGGCCGTACTGCTCGTTCCCGTACTGGACGGTGCCGGGGTACTGCTCCGGCTGGTAGGAACTGGTCGGCTGCTCCGGATCGAACCTGCGCGTCGAGGAGGCGAACGGGTCCTGGGGATCCTGGGGATATGTCATGCACACATTGTGTCACCCGGTGAGGTCGCTGCGCCGGATTCGGTGGCACCCGTCACTCGCCGGCGATCGCCTCCAACGGCTTGGTCCGGGAAGCGCGGATCGCCGGCCAGATGGCCGCGACGACGCCGACGACCGCCGCCCCGACCAGCGTCTGACCGATCAGCGGCCACGGCAGCACCGGACTGCCGATTCCCCATTCCCGCAGGGTGCGCACCAGGGCCACCGCGAGCCCGCTGCCCAGCACAACACCCAGCAGCGCCCCGAAAATGGCGATTAGGACCGATTCCAGGTAGATCATCCGGCGCACCTGGCTGCGCGCCATGCCGATCGCGCGCTCCATCCCGATCTCCTGGCGACGCTCGACCACCGAAAGGGCGAGGGTGTTCACAATGCCGAGCACGGCCACCAGCAGGGCCAGGCCCAGCATCGCGTACAGCACGCCCAGCATCTGATCGATCATCGCCGACGCCGCACTCTTGAACTCCTCGCGCGTCTGCACCTGCACCGTCAAGAATCCGGCGGTCGCGGCGGTGAGGCGCTCCTGCAGCTGCACCGGGGACACGCCCGGTGCGGCACGAACGAAGACGCCCGCCAGCATCTGCGTCGGTCCGGGCATCACCTGGTCGTAGGCGGTGCTGCCGAGCAGCCACGGGCCGACCGCGTCGTTGCGCTCGTAGACGCCGACGACCGGCACCGGCACCGCTGCCCCGTCGGCGCGGGTGAACATCAGGACCTTGCCGACGGTCCACCCCGCGGTGCGCGCGGTCGGCTCGTCCACGAGCATCCCGTCGGGCGTCAGATCGACGCCCTTGACAATTCGGTAGTTGACCATCTCGTCGAGCCGCCCCCCAACGACGGCCCGTCCCCTGACCTGCTTGCCGTCGATGGTGCCGACCACCATCCCGGCCCCCACGGCCTCGGCCACGCCGGGAGTCTCGCGTATCGCCGGCAAGACCGGCGGTGGCACCGGCAGGTTGTTGACACCGGTGACGAAGAAGTCTGACTTCACGTTTGTGTTCAACGATTCGTCGACCGTCGCTTTGAAGGTCGAACCGAGGGTGCCGATGATGGCGACCAGCATCAGGCCAATGGTCAGCGCGAACGCGGTGGCAGCGGTTCGCCGCGGATTGCGGCCGGCGTTGGTGCGGGCGAGTTGGCCGATCTTGCCGAACGGCCGGGTGATGACGCCGAGGACGGAGATCACCGGTATCGAAAGCGCCGGCGCCGCCAGTACGACAGCGACGATCAGCAGGATCGCACCCACTCCGACGCCGAGCGCCGGGCCGACACCCTGACGCATCGCGGCAGCCACCGTGATCGCGATCGCGACCGCGCCGATGATCGAGCCGGCAATGGTACGGCGGCGCAGCGACCGCGGCTCGGCCATCGTCGAACGCATCGCCTCCACCGGCGCGACGCGGGCCGCGCGGCGGGCCGGCAGCCACGCGCTGAGCATGGTCACGACGATCCCGACGAGGAGCGTGCCGATGACGGCGGACGGTGTGATCAGCAACCCGCCGTCGGGGAGGCCCGTCGTGGCGATCGCGACCGCACGCAACCCCGCGGCAAGGCCGATCCCGGCGATGAGGCCGACAACCGCACCCACCAGCCCGACGATGAACGCCTCGGTCAGGACCGATCGCGACACCTGTCCCTGGCTGGCGCCCACCGCGCGCAGGAGTGCGAGTTCCCGATTGCGCTGGGCGACGATCATGGCGAACGTGTTGTAGATGATGAACGTGCCGACAATGATCCCAATCCCGGCGAACGCCAGCAGGATGTAGGTGAAGATCTGGAGGAACCTGTTGATCGAGTCCTTACTCTCCTGGCGCACCTCCGCACCGGTCTGCACCTTGAGGAGCGTCGGGCCGATCAGGTTCTTGACGCGTTGTTGCAACTCGCCGTCGGTGACTCCGGGCCGCGCCGACAGGGTGACGGTGCCGGCGTGGTTGCCATCGGAAAACAGGTGCCGCGCTGTCTGTTCATCGAAGGCGACCGTCACGAACCCGCCTACTTCGAACGGCCAGTCGAGCAGGCCCACCACGGTGACCTCTTGCGGCCCCGCCGTTCCCTGCCCGGCCACGACCTTGGTCGTTGATCCGACGTGTAGCCCGGCCTTCTCCGCCGCAGTGGAGTTGATGGCGACCTCACCCGCACGGACCGGCCCGCGACCGCCGGGCAGGATGACGTTCTCGCCCTCGGCGACCGCCTGACCGGGCGGGAGATAGGTGGTGCCGATGCTCGGTGCATTGCCCGTCTGCAGCGCCTTGCCGTCGGCCGCCGCGACGGCGACAAGCCCGGTGTAGTTCACCGCGAGACGGTCGTAGCCGAGCCGGTCACGATTGGCCCGCAGCTGCTCGACGACCGGCATCGGCACCCCGGGACTGATCTGTGCACCCGTTGCCGCCATCTCGGACGGATTCCTCGGTGCGACCTGAACGGCAACGCCACGCGCAGTCTTGTCGAAAATGCTGGTGAACGCGTTGGAGATGCTGCCGGTGAACACGATCGAGCCGGCCACGAACGAGGTACCGAGCACCACCGAGAACACGGTGAGGAACAGCCGGATCTTGTGCGCGGCGAGATTGCGCACCGAGACCCGGCGCATGACCGAGCCCATGGCTATTGGTCCTCGTCGGCGAGCGCGCCGGACCGGCTGTCGCCGTCCGCGCTGCCGTTGACGACGCCGTTGTCGTCGAGGTGGCGCATCACCTCGAAGACGCCGTCCGCATCCGGGTCGCGCAATTCGTTGACGATCTGGCCGTCGGCGAGGAAGACGACGCGGTCGGCAAACGATGCGGCGCGCGGGTCGTGGGTCACGATCACGACGGTCTGGCCGAACTCGTCGGTCGCGGCGCGCAAGATTGACATCACTTCGGCCGACGAGCGGGAGTCGAGGTTGCCGGTCGGCTCATCGCCGAAGATGATCGCCGGACGTCCGACGAGCGCACGCGCGCACGCGACGCGCTGCTGCTGCCCGCCGGACAGCTCGCTGGGCCGGTGCTCGAGTCGCGCTGCCAGGCCCAGGCGCGAGACGACGGTGTCCATCCACTGCTGGTCGACGTCGCGACCGGCGATATCGCAAGGCAGCGTGATGTTCTCGCGCGCGGTCAGCGTCGGGACGAGGTTGAAGGACTGGAAGACGAACCCGATGCGGTCGCGCCGCAACTCGGTCATGGCTTTGTCGCCGAGTCCGGTGAGATCGGTGTCGCCGATTCGGACGGTTCCCGCCGACGGGGTGTCCAGCCCGGCCAGACAGTGCATGAGCGTTGACTTCCCCGAACCGGACGGACCCATGATGGCGGTGAACTCACCGGCGGGGAAATCAATGCTGACGCCGCGCAGGGCGTGGACCGCGGTGTCTCCCGCACCGTATTCCTTGGCCACTTCGACGGCGCTGGCCGCAATGGCGGTGGACGGAGCGGACCCCTGGGTGACGACGTCGCGTGGCGGCATGGTCTCTACCGTGCCACATGTCGGCGGCTGCTCCCACCGGTAGCGGGGATGCACGCCCACCAGAGTGGACGACCCCGGCACCAATCGGATGCCGGGGTCGTCCGGAAAAGCTGGGTTGGAGTGCAGCTAGTCGGCGAGCCGCTTCGTCAGCGCATCGAGTTCGGCGCTCAGTTGCGCGGGCAGTTTGTCGCCGATGAAGTCGAACCACTCGTTGATCAACGGCAATTCTTCGCGCCACGCGGCGTTGTCGACCGACAGGGCCTCGGCCACGTCAGCGGTATCGACGTCGAGCCCTTCGAGATCGAGTGCGGCCGGCGTCGCGACGATGCCGATCGGAGTCTCCTGGCCCTCGGCCCGGCCCTCGATGCGGTCGACAATCCATTCGAGCACCCGGCTGTTCTCGCCGAATCCCGGCCACAGGAAGCGGCCGTCGTCGCCCCGCCGGAACCAGTTGACGTAGTAGATCTTCGGGAGCTTGGCCGGATCGGCCTTCTCCCCAATGGTCAGCCAGTGCTGCAGGTAGTCGCCGACGTGGTAGCCGAGGAACGGCAGCATCGCCATCGGGTCGCGCCGGACCTTGCCGACGGTGCCCTCGGCAGCGGCGGTCTGCTCGGACCCGACGGTCGCCCCCATGAACACCCCGTGCGCCCAGTCGCGCGCCTCGGTAACCAGCGGGATGGTCGTCTTGCGCCGGCCGCCGAACAGAATCGCCGAGATCGGCACGCCGGCGGGATCGTCCCACTCGGGGGCCACCGACGGGCACTGTGCCAGCGGGGTGCAGTATCGCGAGTTGGGGTGGGCGGCGAGGGTCTCGGTCTCCCGCGGGTACCAGTCGTTGCCCTTCCAGTCGATCAGATGATCCGGCTCGCCCTCCAAGCCCTCCCACCAGACGTCATCCCCATCGGTGCGGGCAACGTTGGTGTAAATGGTGTTGCCGGCCTCGATGGTCTTCATCGCATTCGGATTGGACTTGTGGTTGGTGCCGGGCGCAACACCGAAGAACCCGAATTCGGGGTTCACCGCGTAGAGGCGGCCGTCCTCGCCGAAGCGCATCCAGGCGATGTCGTCACCGACCGTCTCGGCGCGCCAGCCCGGAATGGTGGGCTGGATCATCGCAAGATTGGTCTTGCCACAGGCACTCGGGAACGCCGCGGCGATGTAATAGGCCTTGTCCTGCGGGCTGATCAGCTTGACGATGAGCATGTGCTCGGCGAGCCACCCCTCGTCATGCGCCATCGCCGACGCGATCCGCAACGAGTAGCACTTCTTGCCCAACAGCGCGTTTCCGCCGTAACCGGAACCGTAGGACCAGATCTCGCGGTCCTCGGGGAAATGGGTGATGTACTTCTCGGTGTTGCACGGCCACGGCACATCCTCCTGGCCGGGTGCCAGCGGTGCGCCGACCGAATGCAGCCCCTTGACGAAGAACCCGTCGTCACCGAGGGCCTCGAGCACCTTGGGGCCGACGCGCGTCATCACGCGCATCGAGAGCACGACGTACTCGGAGTCGGTGATTTCGACGCCGAGTTTGGGGTCGTCGCTGCCGAGCGGGCCCATGCAGAACGGGATCACGAACATGGTCCGGCCCCGCATGCAGCCCCGGTACAGCTCGGTCATGATGCCCCGCATTTGCGCGGGGGCCATCCAGTTGTTGGTGGGGCCGGCTTTTTCCTCGGTGGTGCTGCAGATGAAGGTGCGGGATTCGACGCGGGCGACGTCGGCGGGGTCGGAGAGGGCCAGAAACGAATTCGGCTTCTTCGACTCGTCGAGTTTGACCATCGTGCCGGCCTCGACGAGCTGTGCGGTGAGGCGGTCCCACTCCTCATCGCTGCCGTCGGACCACACGACGCGGTCCGGCTGAGTCAACTCTGCAACCTCGGCTACCCAAGCAAGCAGGTCAGCGTGTTTCGTGGGCGCGCTGGCGGCGTCGAGTCCGGGAATCGTGGCAGAGGTCATTGGAAGCGTCTCCTGAAGTCGCCGACCGCCTGCAGCGCGGTCAGTCTGCCTCCCAGGATACGGGATCTACCTGGTCGATCGGGAGTCGGGTTGTCGGCGGAAGAGGCGTCGGGTCCGAAGGTCCCGCCAGCGCACCGAAGAACCGGCCGGGGCCCGGCCGGGCTTATCGCAGGCGACCCGGCCGGGCCGCGCTCCACTGCCCGGTATCGGGGTCGTAAGTCGAGGACGACACCGACCCGTCGGCCCCGATCCGAGTGACGAGGTCGACCCGATGGTCTCCATCGGTATCGGTGAAAACCGTCAAGCCCGCGGCGTCGTTTCGGGAGAGGCTGTCACCCACCCCGTCCGCGTCGGTGTCCGCCGTCGCCGGCCCGAGGTCCCACAGTCGACCCGACTCCGAAAGCCACAGGTGTTCGCCGACGCCCCCGGCCGTGCCGTGGGCGCCCGCGGCCTCATCGTCGGGAAGATCGCCGTCCATCACTAGTTAGACGCAGCGGCGCGGCAATCGGTTCCCTGTGACCCGAGGTGTCCCCTCCAGGCGGCCCGCCGGACGGCGGCGGCGGCGGCCGCTTCGACACCGGTCAGCATCGCCGCCACCCGCCACTCGGTGCGGGCGCGGGCGTCGGCCAGGACCTCGGCCACCCAGGCGCGGGCCTGCCCGCGCAGGAGAACGCGACGGCGCAGCGCAACGGCAGCGGTCGCGACGCCGAGCCCGATCAGAAGGGCGGCCAGGACTGCCGCCCCACCTGGGATTAGCCCGGCCATCGACCCGGCCGCCAGGCGGCCGACACCCAGTCCGCTCGATGCGCCGATCAGCACCAGCACCGCGTCTTCGGCCCCCCACGTGCGGCGCTGCCACGAAACCGCCATCGAGGGCGCGGGCCCGGCGGGCCGCGGATCGGCCGCCCGGTCGTAGGCGGCCAGGCCGACGAGGGCCGTCGCCTGGATGTGGGCGGCCTGTTCGCCGACCGCCCCGACGAGGTCGCGCTCAAGATCGGCCGACGAGCACCGCAACCAGTGCACGAACCGCTCCACATCGCCCACGCGCAGTTCCATCGCCGCTTCCTGGCCCGCCGACGCCAGCTCCCGGAATCCGGCATGAATCCGCCCACCGGCCCACGTCCGCACCGCGGCAGACCCGAGCCGCAGACCGGTGAGGCGTTCGGCGGTGGTGCGGCGGGCGAGCTCGACGGCGGCCCGTCCATCAGATTCCGCGATGATCCACCCGACCAGGTCGTCAAACCCCGACGCCACCGCGTCGCCGCGGTCGGCGAGACCCAGCGCGACCGCGAACACCGGCAGCCGACCATCGGGATCGAGCACACGGCTCGCCGTCATTGCGCGGTCGGGCCAGGTCGGACAGTCCTCGATCCCAACGGCGACCAGCGCAACCGCGTCACAGCGTCGGCGCAGGCGATGCACGTACGCTGCTTGACCGGCACCGATCTCCGCGCCCACCGGGAACAGCCACAATCCGACCACCCCCTCGGCCCCACCCCCTTCGGCCCCACCCGCCGTCTCGACGACGAACCCCTCCGCCGCGAGCGCGCGGCTCACCACCGACAGATTCGTTTCCCCGGATCCGGCCACCCCGGTCCGGCCCACCAGGATCTTGCCCAGCCGGCTAACGCGCTGCTCTCCCATTGATATTTCCCCCGTGCGTCAGGCCGAACCACCCCCGTAGTCGACAACCCTCATGTAATCAGGTGAGACGATGGTCCGGTGAGCGATACCGTCGATCAGTCCCGGCTCTACCCGCGCGTGACGAGCTTCCGCTTCCGGCGGGGCACGCTGACCCCGGGCCAGCGCCGCAATTGGGAGACCCTGTGGCCGGCCCTGGGCCGCGACCTGCGTATCCACCCCGAGCCCGGCGGCCGGGTGGCCGAACCGCCGCTGCACACCGATCGGTGGTTCGGGCGCAGCGCCCCGCTAATTCTGGAGATCGGCTCGGGCACCGGCATCTCCACTGCGGCGATGGCCGGTGCGGAACCCCAATTCGACGTGATCGCCGTCGAGGTCTACCAACCCGGGCTGGCTCAACTGGTGGGCCTCGTGGACCGTGGTGGATTGACCAATGTCCGCATGATTCGCGGCGACGCAGTCATCGTGCTCGATGAGCTGATCGAGCCACAGAGTCTGCAGGCGATCCGCGTATTCTTTCCCGACCCCTGGCCCAAGGCGCGCCACCACAAGCGGCGATTGCTGCAGTCGGGAACCCTGGCGACGATGGCCGAGCGGCTCGCCGACGGCGGCGTGTTGCACATCGCCACCGACCATGCGGACTACACCGAGTGGATTCGCGAACTCCTGGACGCCCAGGATACGACCCGCACGCACCTGGTGCCGCTGACCGGAGACAGTCCCGTCTCGTTGGCCCGGCCGACGACCAAGTTCGAGGGCCGGGCCGCGACCGAGGGCCGCGTCGTCACCGAATTCGTCTACACGCGAGCCGAGGGGGACCAATGAGCAACGGATCTGAGAACGGGGTCGGCGAGGTGATCTCCGGGCAGTCGCGCGCGCGTCGAGTCCTGCTCGTCTGGGACGCGCCCAACATGGACATGGGTCTCGGCGCGATCATCGGCGGCCGGCCGACCGCGGCGCACCGGCCACGGTTCGATGCCGTCGGCCGGTGGCTGCTCGGGCAAACCGAGTCAATTCGCACCGGTGACGACCCGTCCCGGCTGCCGGTGGGTGTGTTGCCGGCGATCGAGGCGGAGGCGACGGTCTTCACCAACGTGAGCCCCGGCAGCGCCGACGTGGTCCGGCCCTGGGTCGACGCGCTGCGCAACGTCGGGTACGCCGTGTTCGCCAAGCCGAAGATCACTGACGACACCGATGTGGACGACGACATGCTCGCCCACATCGAGATGCGTCACCACACGACCGGGCTGGCCGGGCTGATCGTCGCCTCCGCTGACGGCCAGGCCTTCCGTGAACCGCTGCTTCGGCTCGCGGCCGAGGGCATTCCGATCACCGTCATCGGTTTTCGCGAGCATGCGAGTTGGGCGCAGGGCGGGGAGCTCATCACCTTCGTCGACCTCGAGGACATCCCCAATGTGTTCCGCGAGCCGCTTCCGCGGATCACCCTCGACGCGCTGCCCGACGACGGCGCCTGGCTGCCCCCGTTCCGGCCGTTGTCCGCGCTGGTGCGATAGGCCCTGATCCCGCTCGGCGCCGGCCGGAATCGGCTGCAATCCGGGCCTACTCAGTTGGCATTCAGGCAATACCTGGAAGAATGGCCCGACGTGGGTTCTGCGGCACATGCGTTCCGGATGTGTCGCGCGACGAAAGGAACCAAGCGTGTTCGGATGGATCGGCGCGTTCGTGTATCGAATGCGGTACACCGTCATCGCCATCATGGTGGCCCTGATGGCCGGGCTCGGCCTCTACGGGCTGGATCTGCCCAAGCACCTTTCCCAGAGTGGCTGGTTCGACCCGACGTCGCAGTCCGTAAAGGGCTCGATCATCGCTGACCAGGTCCTTGGCCGCGACCACAAGTCCGACATCGTCCTGCTGGTGACCCCGCCCCCGGGACTCAAGATCGACGATCCCGAGTTCACGACGAAGATGGAGAACTTCGTCAACGACCTCGTCACCAACGAGAAGACCAAGGGCCTCGTCGGCCGCTCTGATCCCGGCATCGTCGACCCGTTCTACCTCGCCGACAACAGTGCCGCGGCCAAGGCGGCCCAGGACACGATCCGCTCGCACACCTTCAACCACGACGAGAACAAGGCCTTCATCAGTATCGGCGTCAAGGGCCACGACGACACGTCGATCTTGCAGAACTTCAAGTCGCTGCGCCCCGCCTTCGATGACATCGACAAGCGCTTCGATCTCCAGGGTGCGAACTTCCAGCTGGCCGGGCTGCAACCCATTGCGAATGCGATGAGCGTGGGCATGGAGCATGACATCCGCCGCGCCGAAGTCATCGCCCTGCCGGTCGTCGCGCTCATGCTGTTCTTTGTGTTCGGCGGTGTCATCGCCGCGTTCCTTCCGGTCCTGATCGGCGGCCTCACCATCGCCGGCTCGTTGGGCATCATGAAGTTTCTCGCGACGGTGACCGAGCTGAACGTCTTCGCCCAATCAGTGGTGACGCTGATCGGCCTGGGCATCGCAATCGACTACGGCCTGTTCATCGTGAGCCGGTTTCGCGAAGAGCTGGCCGAGGGGTACACGACGAAAGCCGCGGTCCGAAGAACCGTGATGACCGCCGGTCAGACGGTGTGGTTCTCCGCGACGATCATCATCGCCGCGATCGCCTGCCTTCTTCTGTATCCGCAGGCCTTTCTCAAATCGGTGGCCTACGGGGCGATCGCCTCGGTGGCACTGGCCGCTTTCCTCTCGATCACCGTGCTACCGGCGATCCTCGGCATCCTCGGACCGCGCGTCGACGCCCTCGGCTTCTCGTTCTTGCGCCGCACCAAGACCAAGCAGGAGGTCGAGGACGGGTTCTGGGGAAAGCTGTCCGGGTGGGTGATGAAGCACCCGCTCAAGACGGCGATTCCCACCGTCCTGCTGCTTCTCGCGCTGATCATCCCCTTCGGCAATATCCAGTTCGGCGGTATCAGCGAGCGCTATCTGCCGCCGGACAATCCGACACGCATGGCTCAGGAGGCCTTCGACCAGGCCTTCCCCAAGGAGCGAACCGAAGAAATCAAGCTGATCGTCGTCTACGACGAGAACAGTACCGAGGACCAGGAACGGCTGGTCGCCCTCGCGGATTCGGCCAATCAGCACGACCGCAGCGTGCCGCCGAACGAGCGGTTCTTCACCAAGGAGTTCTCGCTGTCGTCCGATGAGGGCGCGCTGACCGGGTCCCGGGGTGATTCCGGTCAGGGCGTGGTGCAGATGTCGGCGGGTCTGCGCGATCCGAAGGACACTCGCGCCTCGGCCGATGCGATCAAGTATCTGCGCTCGATCGATCACCACGGTTTGCAGTACGTCTTTGTCGCCGGCACTCCGACGCTGACCCAGGATTCGATTGACGCGCTGCTGACCCGTCTGCCGCTGATGGCGGTCATCCTGATTCTTGTCACCGGCTTCCTGATGTTCCTGGCGTTCGGCTCGCTGGTGCTGCCGATCAAGGCGGCTCTCGTCTCGGCACTGGGTTTGGGGGCGACGCTGGGCATCTTGACCTGGATTTTCGTCGAAGGCCACGGCTCGAGCCTGTTGAACTTCACGCCGGGTCCGCTGTTCGCCGCGGTGCTGGTCCTCATCATTGCGATCGTGTTCGGGTTGTCGACGGACTACGAGATCTTCCTGTTGTCGCGCATGGTCGAGGCGAGACAGAAGGGGGCGTCGACGACGGAGGCGATCCGGGTGGGCACGGCGCACACGGGCCGAATCATCACTGCGGCCGCAGCGATCCTGGTCGTGGTGACGGGCGCATTCGCACTCTCGGACATCGTGATGATGAAGTACATCGCGTTCGGCATGATCGCGGCCCTGATCCTCGACGCGACGATCATCCGCATGCTGCTCGTGCCGTCAACGATGAAACTGCTCGGCGACGACTGCTGGTGGGCGCCGAAGTGGATGCAGGCCTTTCAGCGCAAGCTCGGCCTCGGCGAGACGATTCTCGATGTCGAGCCCGACGATATGCGTGAGCTGAGCGCGGCCGCGGTCGGCTCGATGTCAGCGGGCACCGTCATTGCCACGGCGCCGACGACGGCCTTCGCCAGTCCGTCCCGGGTTTCGCCGCAGGAAGCCGCGCCCACCACGGTTTTCCCGACGCCGGGAGCGCAAGCGAACGGGCCGAATCCGCTAACCGCGCCGGGAGCGCAAGCGAGCGGGCCGAATCCGCTAACCGAGTCGCTGGCAGCGCCCGTGGAGCAGCCGCCGATCACGCCTCGTCGCCCTGCGCCGATCCCCCCTGCGCCGATCATTCCTGCACCGCCGCCGATCCGGCCGGTGCAGCAGCCCGGTCCGGCGCAGGATTCGGCAGCGGACGATACCCCCGACACGGGGGCGTGGAAGCTGGGCAACGGCGGTATCCGCCTCGGTGGTCTTGATGCCCCGGCGCCGGTTCAACCGCCCCCGCATGCTCCCGCGCCCGTCGCCGATGAGGACGACGATGCCGACGGCAAGCGCGCCGCGGGGCACCGCGACCGGGAGATCAGTGTGCAGGATCTGCTTCGCCGGTCCCGCGATCAGGACGACTAACCCTGGTCAGTCGTTGCCGTCCAACCCGTGTTCGATCGCGTAGCGGGCGAGTTCGACTCGGTTGGCCAGTTGCAGCTTCCGCAGCGAGGACTGCACGTGGTTCTCGACGGTTCGGTGGCTAAGGAATAGTTTCGTCGCGATTTGTTTGGCGGTCATCCCCTTCGCCACGTACCGCAGGACCTCCGTCTCGCGGGGCGACAGGATCGGCTTGGCCGGATCACTGCTGGCCGACAACCGGCGAAACTCACCCAGGACCAGCCCGGCCAGGCCGGGGGTGAATACGGCTTGCCCGGCTGCGGTTGCCCGCACCCCGGCGATCATCTCGTCACGGGAGGCACTCTTGACCAGATATCCGGCGGCACCGGCCTTCACCGCCTCGAGCACGTCGTCACGCTCATCGGAGGCGGACAGCACCATTACTCGCGTCGCCGGGCAGACCGCCAGCAGCTGCGCCGTGGCCTGCGCGCCGCTGCCGTCGGGGAGGTGCATGTCCATCAGGACCACGTCGGGCTGAACGGCGGCGGCTCGTCGTACGGCGGCCGCCACCCCGGCGGCCGTCGCGACGACCTCGAAGCCTTCGTCGAGAAGGTCCCGCTCGATACCGTCGCACCACATCGGGTGGTCGTCGACGATCATCACTCGGATTGTCATTCCAGCCTCCGTTCGACCCCGCCATCGTTGCCGCCATGATCGCGCAGCGGGACCGTCAACTCCCATTCGGTGCCCGCGCCGGGAGTCGAATCCAGCACGACTCGGCCGCCCAGCGTCTCGATGCGCCCGATGATGGCCTGGGCGACACCGAGCCGACCTTCGGCCGCGGCGGCCGCCAGCCGTCCCGGCTCGATGCCGATGCCGTCGTCGCGGATGCTGATCACCAGTTCGTCGCCGAGATCCTCCAACAGGACGAATGCGTGGGCCCCCGGACCGGCGTGGCGATCAACGTTGTCGAGGGCGTTGCGCACGGCGCCGTCGATCTCGGTGCCGCGCTCGATGGGCACCGGGACCGGGTCGCGCGGGGTACTGACCGACACCACCCCGCTGGTCCGGCCGCGCAGCAACAACGCCAAATCAATCCGGTCCCCGTGCTCGCGGGCCGGGTGGTCCATGCCGACGCGGTCCTCGTCGGCCCGCTCGGTGAGAAGTCGGCGCAGGGCGCGTTCTTGCTCCCCGGCCAGCCCGGCCAGCTCCGCGGTGGGGCCGCCGATTTCGCGTCCGCGGCGTGAGATCATCGCCAGCGCCTGCAGGACGCCGTCGTGAACGTGGCGGGCCAACCGGTCGCGCTCTTCACCGGCTGCGGCATAGCGCGCGGCCTGCGTCAGCAGCTCGTGGTTGCGCCGCCCACTGGTCGCCGCCCATCCGACGACGAGGCCCAGGAAGAGCAACTGGATGAGCTGGGCGTTGCGGCCGAAGTTTAGATTCACCTGCCCTTTGACGACGACGGAGGACGCCCACACCGCGACGCCGGTCAGCGCGCCGCCCGTTGCCCCGCCCAGAATGGCCGCCGAGATCACCGCGTTGCAGGCCCACAGCGTCGTCGGCCAAGACTGGTTGTCGGCGATCCAGGGCGCCGACGCGACATAGGACGTGGAGAGCATCAGTGCCGCGGTGACGGCGATGTCGGCGCCCACCCAGCCCCAGTTCCGCCCGAATCCGATGAGGTAGGCGGCAGCGCAGGCCGCCGACCACCCGACGAGGCCGGCGCACAGCACCGCCGTCACCCGTGGGCGTTCCAGCTGCCCGTTGACGGCCGCCTGGAATCCGACGGCATACACCAATGACAGCGCGCGGAAGACTTGGGCGGCCCGCCACAACGGTGCCGCGGCGTCCTCGTCGATATTCCGCATCCGGTCCAACCAGTCCCGCCGCGCCTCGATCCGAGGAGATGTGGGCCGAGAAGATGTGGGCCGCTCCCCCTCGGTCACCGGGTATCCCAGGTCGGCGAATCCGGTTCGGCGACCAGCTCTACACCGCCGACGAGTTCGGCCCCGTCGCCGTCCACACCGGTCGCCAGTTCGCCCGGCCAGACATTCAGTTCGCGGATCGCGGTATTGAGGAAGGCGATCAGCGGAACAGCCAGCAGACCGCCGACGATCCCCGCCAGGACGATGCCCCCGGCGATGGCCAGTACCACCGCAACCGGGTGCAGGCGCACCGATCGGCCGAGGAGGAAGGGCTGCAACACATGGCTTTCCACCTGCATGACGGCGATGACGATGGCGAGCGCGATGACCGCGGCCAGCCATCCGTTGGTGACCAGCGCGACGAGGACGGCGACCCCGCCGGTGACGAGCGCGCCCACGATGGGGATGAACGCCCCGAGGAACACCAGCGACGCGAGCGGTAGGGCGAGCGGCACACCGATGATGGCCAGGCCGACGCCGATTCCGATCGCATCGACGAGCGCGACCGCCACGGTGGCCCGAACGTAGCCGACCAGGGTGCCGAAGCCGGCGTGGCCGGCGGCGCAGACCCGCGCGCGTTGCTCGGCGGGCACCAGCTTCGTGACAAACTCCCAAATCTGCCCGCCGCCATAGAGGAAGAAGATCATGACGAACAGGGTCAAGAAGGCGCCGGTGACGATTTCGGTCGCGGTGGTCGCGGTAGCGAGGGCGCCACTGGTGACTTTCTCCTGATTGTGGTTGATGAAGTCGACGACGTCGCCCCCGACGTTGTTCACCTGCTTCGCGTCGAGCTTGAACGGTCCGTCGATCAGCCACGTCTTGACCGTGTTGACCGTCTGGGTCACCTGGCTGGTCAGTTCCGGGATCCCGTTGATGAACTCGCGAACGACGAAGCTCATGACCAGCCCGAGCACGCCCAGGACGCCGACCATCGACAACACCACGGCCAGCGAGCGGGGCAGCCGGCGACGATTCAAGAAGTCGACGACCGGCACCAGCATCGCGGTGCCGAGGATGGCGATGGCCACCGGCACGAGCACTGTCTTGAACTTCAGAAAGCCGATGAACAGCACCACGACGAGTGCGCCGATCACCAGCAGCCGCCACGACCACGACGCGGCCGCGCGCACCCCGGCTGGAACCGGGTGCGGCGGCGGACTCACAGATTCGCTCATGGGTCCAAGACTAAGCAGATCAGGGTCGGTTCAGCGCTTAGGTACCCTAACCGGCATGGCACAATCGCGCCGGGCGATCTGGCAACGCAGCAGGAGGTCCCTTCGCTGGGTCATGTTGGTCGCCATCGTCGTGGTTCTCGGAGTCGAGGGCTACCTCGTCCGGAACCAGTTCTCCACCGCGTGGGACCGCGTGGGCGATGTTCATTGGGGCTGGTTGACAGCATGTTTTGTGGCATCGATGGCCAACCTCGACAGTTTTGCACGAGTCCAACGCGCACTGTTCCGATCGGCCGGTGTCTTCGTCTCGCAGTGGCGGTCGCTGGCGGTGGTACTCGCCGCGAACTCGTTGAGCCAGACCATGCCCGGTGGGCAGGTCCTCGCCCCCGCCTTCACCTACCGCGAAACCCGCCGGTGGGGCGCGAACCCGGTCGTCGCGTCGTGGCAGGTCGTCATGTCCGGACTGCTCGCCGGCGTCGGTCTGGCCACCCTGGGCATCGGTGGTGCGGTGCTCGCCGGGGCGCGTACCAATCCGTACTCGACGATGTTCTCGATCCTGGGATTCGTCGCCTTCGTCGCCGTCCTGCAGTATCTGGCCAGCCATCCCGCCACCGTCCACAATTGGGGTGAGAAGATCCTCGCCTGGTACAACGAGATGCGCAACCGTCCCGAGCACGCCGGGCAGGAACGGTTGGCGCGACTGATCGACCAATTGGGCGCCGTGCAGCTGACCAGGCGAGACGCCTCCGTAGCGTTCGGGTGGAGCCTGTTCAACTGGATTGCCGACGTCTTCTGCCTGCTGTTCGCCTGCTGGGCGATCGGCGCGCACCCCTCGATCGCCGGCATCGCCGTCGCGTATGCGGCATCAAAGGCGGTCGGCACCGCGATCCCGCTGTTGCCCGGCGGTCTCGGCATCGTCGACGCGGCGATGGTTGCCGCACTCGTCCCCGCCGGAATGACCACCGGCGACGCCGTCGTTGCCGTCATTCTCTACCGGCTGGTCAGCTGGGCGCTGGTCTCGCTGGTCGGCTGGGTGGTGATCCTGGTGCTGTTCCGCACCCGGATCCGGACCGTCGAAGATGAGACGGACGACCTCGAGGAAGGCCTCCGCACCGCCGCGCCGGCCCATCCGGACCGGCCGCTGCTGGGCTTTACCGACGATCAGCGCCGACTGATCCTGGGCCATCCAATCCCGGACGACGACGGTGCCGGCGACACCGACGATGACGGCCCGCCGGCTACTCGTGATGACGGCCCGCCGCCTACTCGTGATGACGGCCCGCCGGCTACTCGTGATGACGGCCCGCCGTCGGGCGACACGGCCTGGAAGCTACCGTAGAGGCGGTGAACACCGGGGTGAAAGCAAATCATGCGCGTCCACTATTGCAGCTGCCGTTGCTGGCGACAGCTGCGATCGACACGGCGATGGTCGTGGTATTCGCGGCCTCCGGGCGGCGGAGCCACGACGAGCACCTCACCGTCCTGGGGATTTTGGATACCGCCTGGCCGTTTCTCGCCGGCGCCGCCGTCGGATGGTCACTGATGTACGTCTACGCCCACGTCGGGTCACCGGACTCGACCGGCACCCGCACCTTCCGCCCCGAGCGCGTCGTTCCGTTCGGGATCGTGGTCTGGATCCTGTCGGTGGCAATCGGAATGACCTTGCGGGCCGTACTGAACCAGGGCACCGCAGCCGCTTTCATCGGGGTGGCGACACTGTCGCTGGGCATCTTCCTCATCGGTTGGCGCGTTGTGGCCAACCGCGTCTACCAGATGTTCCAGCGTTAGCGACTCCGCACTTTCAGGTACTTCTGCACCGCCTGCAGCGCCGCGGTGCCCGCCCGCTCACCCTCCGTGTAGACGACGATTACCGTGTTGTCGACGAGGCCCAGGAACCAGCCGGGACCATCGGGGCCGTTGGTGCCCACGAGTGCGCGCAATCCTTTGCTGTCGGTGAGGTCGCTGGCGTCGCCGCGGCGCACCGTCGCAACCATGGCGTCCAGGATCGGGCGCACCAGCTCGCCGTCGAGTGCGCCGAGCTTGCCCGCCGCCACCTTCGTCTGCTGGCCCGTGATGATGTAGGGCGCCACCGACGATCGCTCGCCGGCCAGCACCCGGCCGAGGGCCACCCCGAGCGCGCCCACGTTGAGCATCGAGGCACGGATCTCGCCGGGCCGGAAGTCGATCCGCTCGACACCGAGACCGTTGCGCTGCGGCGAGGATGCGCCCGGCACGGTGAGGGCCACTCCCAGACCCAGGCGGTCGAGAGATTCTTCGGTGCCGCTGTTGTGCGACTTCGCGTAGGCGGTCACCGCATCGAAAACGGCCGACAGCGCCGATCCGGTGGCGTACTCGCCGTCGATGCTGATTCCCCGGTCGATGGCGGTGTCGTTCTGGCCCATCCCGAGAATCCCGCCACTGCGGCCGTCGAGGGCCAGGATTGTCGTCGGCTGCGCAACCTCGACGGCCGCGGTGCCGACCGCGCTCTGGATCCGCGGATCGATCGTCGTGGCAATGTTCGGCCCGGCCGCGCCTTGCCGGCCGTCGAGTCGCTGGGGCGCCTCCCCGGGCTGCTGGACGGTGATCTGCCAGCCGGAGGTGACATCGCGAATCGCCTGCCAGTAGTTGGTCAGTCCGTCTTCGAGCGGCGAACTCAGCCGCCGGTCGGTCATGACCAGCCGATCTGTCCGGCGCACCGACACCCCCCGAATCTTGCCGGGGTCGCCGGCGAGGACCTGCATATCCGGATCCCGCAATTCGACCGCGACGACCGGTTCCCCGGGCCGGGCAGAGATCTTGTGGAGGATGACGTCGGCGGTGATCTGCGGTGCCATCGGGGCGATGACGCGTGCTACGGCCCCGACGGTCCGGCCGAGATCCTCTGTTCGGCCCGGATCGATCACAACCTCGTTGATGGGCTCCATCACCATGAACGGCTTCCCGGTGCGGGCAAGAACCCGCGGGGCGGGGCGGGCGTCGGTGCGGATGTTGCGGATCCGGCCGCCCGGGCGCAGACCCGGATAGATCACCGCAGGCTCCCACTGCACCCGCCAGCCGGTCGAGACGTTGCGGGCCATCCCCTGGGTCTTGACGACGAACTGCCGGGCCGCGCGTTCACTATCGGTTCCGGTATCCCACCGGTAGGTCGTCTTCAGCGTGAACCCAGCGGTGCCATCGCTGTAGCCGACCGTGCGCACGACTTGCGCCTCGACATTCGTCGCGTGCATCCCGTCCATCGTCGCGGTCAGCGCGTCGCCGGCCTGCCCGGGAGCGGTCGTCAGCGACGCGGCCCGCGAGATGTTCTGCTGCGAGACGGCAGCTGCGTAGTCGTGAATCACTGCCGACGCGCCGGCGGGCTCCGACGAGCACGAGGTGAGCGCGGCGCAGCACGCCCCCACGGCGGTGACGGCCATCGCGAGGGTGGCCGCCCGGCCCGGCCGGACGGAGCGATCAGCGCGGCAACGCGAAAGCATCATGAACCTCATAAGTCACAATTTTCACATCTGTCGCACCGTGCGGGTCGCTTCCGGCGGCATCGGCTCCATTGCAACCCCATCACACGCCGATAACGCACCCCATTTCGCCGACCGTGCCCCGAAGTTCGCCGACCGTGCCCAGCGCTACTCGCCGACCGTCTTGTCCATGACCCAGACGAGTGCCTCGGCCGCCCCGTCGGAGGTACCGACGATCTCGACGCCGCCCATGTCGATGCCGCGAATCGCATCGCCGACTCCCACGGACTCCTCGCCGACGCCGATCACTCCCTCGGTGACAAACAGGTGGGTGAATCGTCCCCGCGGGAGCGACACCCGCCGGCCGCGCGACAACCGGGCGACCCACAGCGTCGCTGACCGGTTGGCGATCCGAATGGCCGAATCGGTCGCCGGGTCTCCCGACGCAATCGGGATCAAGCCACCGGCCGCGAGCTCCACGCCGACATCGGCCTGGTCATAGCCGGGGTCCAGGCCGAACTCGTCGGGCAGCACCCACATCTGCACGTAACCGGCGTCAACACGGCCCGCGCCCTCGACACGCAGCCCATCGCCGGAGGTCCAGGTGTCGTTGCGCTCGGAGTGCTCGATGCCGCTACCGGCACTCATCCGCTGGGCGAGGCCGGGGTAGACGATGCCGCTGTGCCCGCGAGAATCCTGATGGACCAGGCTCCCCGAACGGACCCACGTGACGATCTCGGTCTCCCGGTGCGGGTGGGTATCGAACCCCTGACCGGGTCGCAGGATTTCATCGTTGTGGACCGCAAGCATGCCGTGGTGGGTATTGCCCGGGTCGTAGTGGTCGCCGAACGAGAAGCTGTGGGCCGACGACAACCAACTGGTCGTCGTCGTGAACCGGTCGCGCGCACGGTACACGGAATAGCCCATGGATCCAGTTTTCCCCGTTTTCAGGCAGGATGGAAACCGTGACTGAGACGACTCCCCACTCCGGCATCGACCTGTCCTTTGCGGACGACGCGGTTCGCGTGCAGGACGACCTGTACGCGCATGTCAACGGCGCCTGGCTGGCGACCCACGAGATCCCCGCCGACCGCAGTATCGACGGTTCGTTCCTCACGCTGCGCGACCGCGCAGAGGAGAACGTCCGCGACCTGATCGTCGCCGCGTCCACGTCGGATGCGGAATCAGGCACCGATGAGTGCAAGATCGGTGATCTCTACGCCTCGTTCATGGCTACCGACCACATCGAGGCGCTGGGGATCGGCCCGATCCGCGACGAGTTGACGGCGATCGACGACATCACGACGGCCGACCGGCTCGCCCGCCGGATCGGCCGCCTGCAGCGTCACGGCGTCGCCGGTTTGATCGGCTGTTACGTCGACACCGATGCCAAGGACTCGTCCCGCTATCTGGTGCATCTGAGCCAATCGGGCCTGGGCCTGCCCGACGAGAGCTACTACCGCGATGTGAAACACGCCCAGACCCGCACCGCCTACCGCGCTCACATCGAAGCCGTCTTCGCCCTCGCCGCGCTGCCCGACCCCGCCACTGCTGCGGCGCGGGTCCTCGACCTGGAAACCGCGATCGCCGCGCACCACTGGGACGTAGTGGCCCGGCGCGATGCCGAGCGCAGCTACAACCTGCTCGCCTACGCCGATTTCGCTTCTGCCGCCGGCGGTTTCGATGTCGACGAATGGATCGCCGGGCTGGGGACGACCCATGAACCGGTATTCGCCGAGGTCGTCGTGCGCCAACCGGACTTCATCAGCGGCGTCGGCGAACTCGTTGCGACCCGCCCCCTCGAGGACTGGAAGGCGTGGCTGCGCTGGCAGCTGCTCCACTCCGCCGCCCCCTACCTGCCGCAGGCCTTCGTCGACGAGAACTTCGCCTTCTACGGGCGCACCCTGTCTGGCGCACCCGAGCTTCGCGAACGCTGGAAGCGCGGCGTCGCCTTCGTCGAATCCGCCGCCGGTTTCGCGGTCGGCCGCCGCTATGTCGCCAAGCACTTCCCCGCGACGGCCAAGGCCCGCATCGACGAACTGATCGCCAACCTCGTCGAGGCGTACCGCCGCAATATCAGCGACCTTGAGTGGATGACGCCGGCGACGCGCGCCAAGGCGCTGGCGAAGCTTGCGTCGTTCAACCCGAAGATCGGGTATCCGGCGCATTGGCGCGACTATTCCGCGCTTCTGGTCGACCGGGGCGACCTCATCGGCAACGTGGCGCGCGCCACGGCATTCGAGTACAACCGCGAGTTCGCCAAGATCGGCCGGCCCGTCGACCGCGACGAGTGGTTCATGACCCCGCAAACCGTCAATGCGTACTACAACCCGGGAATGAACGAGATCGTCTTCCCGGCGGCCATCCTGCAGTCCCCCTTTTTCGACGCGGACGCCGACGACGCCGTCAACTACGGCGGGATCGGCGCCGTGATCGGTCACGAGATCGGTCATGGTTTCGACGACCAGGGCGCCAAGTACGACGGTGCCGGCAACCTCGTGGACTGGTGGACCGACGAGGACCGGACGGAGTTCGCCGCCCGCACCCGCGCACTCATCGACCAGTACAGCGCGTTCACCCCGACCGGCCTGAATGCCGAGCACTCGGTCAACGGCGAGTTCACCGTCGGCGAGAACATCGGCGACCTCGGTGGCCTGTCGATCGCACTGGTCGCCTACCGGCTCGTCAACCCCGATCCCCCCATCATCGACGGTCTGACCGGCGAGCAGCGACTGTTCTACAGCTGGGCGCAGATCTGGCGGACCAAGACCCGCGACGAGGAGGCGATCAAGCGGCTCGCGATCGATCCACATTCGCCGCCGGAATTCCGGTGCAACGGTGTGGTGCGCAATATCGACGCGTTCTATGACGCCTTCGACGTCCGGCCCGGCGATGAGCTGTACCTGGAGCCCGGCCGCCGGGTGCGCATCTGGTAGCCCGAAAATAGAACCTGTTCTAGTATGGCTGGCGTGGATGTCACCTATGACGCGACCAAGCGCGAACTGCCCACCGACCAAGGCGTGATCCGGTACCACGAGGCCGGCGACCCCGCTGCTCCCCCACTGATCCTGCTGCACGGATCGGGTCCGGGCGTCAACGGCTGGCGCAACTATCGCGGCAACCTCGGCTTCTTCGCCCAGACCCATCACGCGTTCATCGTCGAGTTTCCCGGCTTCGGGGTCAGCGACGCCGTCGAAGGCCACCCGGTCCTGACCGCGGGCGGCTCGGTCACGCGGTTCATGGACGGCCTCGGCATCGAGTCCGCGCCGATGATCGGCAATTCCATGGGCGGCGTCGTCGGCATCAACCTCGCGATCAAGAAGCCCGAACGCGTTTCGAAGCTCGTCACCATCGGCGGAGTCGGGCCCAACGTCTTCAGCCCGTCGCCCAGCGAGGGCATCCGCCTGTTGCAGGAGTTCACCGACGCACCCGACCGCGACAAACTGATTCGCTGGCTGAACGCGATGGTCTACGACCGGAGCCTGGTCACCGATGAGCTGATCGAAGAACGGTGGGAGGCCGCCACCAATCCCGACGCCCGGCAGACCGCCACCATGATGTACGGGTCGAAGGCCTTCGCGATGCAGCAGCAGTTCATGGCTGCCGCCGACACCCCGCCGTACTGGTCGATGATGCACAAGGTCGGCTGCCCGACGCTGCTGACCTGGGGCCGCGACGACCGGGTCAGCCCGCCCGACATGGCGATGGTGCCGATGCGCCTGATCCCCGATGCGGAGTTGCACATCTTCCCCAAGTGCGGGCACTGGGTCATGATCGAGGCGAAGCAGGCCTTCGAGTCCGCCGTCGCAGCGTTTCTGGCGCGCTGACCGCCCGGGTCGGGCCCTAGCCGGTTTTGCGCAGGATGGACACCGCGAAGTCGGCGCCGTCGTGCCACGGCCGCACATCCCACGTCGCCAGGCGCAGGTCGACGCGCAGCCCCGCCTGCGCAACGGCGTCGTCGAAATCGGTCAGCGCAAGATGGCGGTTGGTGTGGAACCCGACGACGATAACGCCGTCGGGGGTGAGGTGCGCGGCCAGCCGCCGCAGCACCTGGGCCTCGGTGCCGGGCGCCAGGAACACCATGACGTTCCCCGCGCAGACGATGGCGTCGAACGGCTCGCCGATCCCGCGGGCCGGCAGGTCGAGTTCGGACAGATCCCCCACCAGCCAGGCCGGCCCGGGATGATCCGCCTCGGCGGCGGCGATGAGCGTGGGATCGACATCCACGCCGACGACGGTGTGTCCGGCGTCGTGCAGGTGGGCTCCGATGCGGCCGGGACCGCAGCCGGCGTCGAGGATTCGGGATCCCCGGGCGACCATCGCATCGACCAGTCGGGCCTCGCCGCCCAGATCGGCGCCCTCGGCGGCCATGGTCCGGAAGCGTTCGATGTACCACTGGCTGTGACCGGGTTCGGTGTCGGTGATCCAGCGGGGCGACGGGGTGGTCATCCGCCCAGCCTATTCGCCCGGCCCAGCTGCTTCGTCCGGCCCCACTAGCCCAGCCCCGGCTGATCGGACTCGCGGCGCACATAGGGGGTGACCGGCTCGCCCCGGATTACCGCGACCATGTTCGTGAAGGCGTCGCTACCCGGATCGTCGAAGTAGCCGCCATGCCCGCGCACGCCGCGCACCCGTTCTCCGCTGGCGTAGTCACCAGAATCCATCCGGGTAACCCCGGGTGCGGTGTCCGGGTCTCCCCCGTGGGCCCCCGAGGATTGCACCGGCTGGATCGGGTCGGCCGGCGGTGTCACCGAGAACCGTTGGGTCCCATCGTGATTGACCCATGCCGCCGCACCTCCCGGCAGCACACCGGTGCCCGACGCGGAGGCATACACCACCCGGTCGGCGCGCAGGCCGAGCTGCTCGGCGGTACCGACCACCGTGCCGCCGTAAGAGTGCCCGATGAACGTGGTCCGCGCGCCCGGCGCCTGGCCCGCGAGCTCGGCGGCCAGGGCCGCGCCGAAGGACACCAGGTTCGGCGCCATGGCGGTGGCGAAGCCGGGGGACACCGCCATGGCCAGGTTGGGCGGGAATCGCCCGTCCAGATAGAGGAAGACCGGGGCGCCGCTGCGGTTTGCCAGGTGCCATGCCGCCGTACGGTTGCGCCCGGCGGTGTCCATCGTGGTCCCCGTCCCCGGCACATATACCGCAGCGCCCCGCATGTCCGGGCGCACGGCGCCGAACATCTCGATCGACCGGCCCGCCCTCGTGTTGGCGAAGGTGATGAACTGGCGGCGCATCCGGTGGCGCGGGTCGTTCGGGTTGCTGATCGTGCCCAGCATGTCGCGCAGCTGCCGGGCCCGCAGACCGTCACCGGCGCCGCGGCGGATCTCCGACTCCAGCGCCTCCTCGATTGCGCGCCGGTTCGCCGCAATCCGCACCGGGAACGGGATGCCGTCCAGTTTCCCCAGTACCTGCGGGTTTGCCGCGATCAACCGCTCGAGGTCGACTGGCGTCATTCGCTGCAGCAGGTCGCGGCGCTGATCCGGCGTCATCGCCACCAGCCGGTTGATCACCCCGTCGGGATCGCGACGCCCTTCGGGGGTCCCGACGGTGACGTGCCCGCCGGCCATCGCCGCCAGGTCGGCGCCGAGTCGGGCCAGTCGCGCCGCACCGCGTCGGTCCACGTCGTCGAGCTCGGCCAGCGCCGCCACCACCCGTGGATCGGGTTCCCGCTTCTCGCCGGCGGCGTCGACGCCGCGGGGCCGCTCCCCGAGCTGGAATCCGGACTGGTCCCCGATCAGCCGCATGATCCGGTCGCGCCCCGCCGCAAGTTCGGCGCCCGCCTCGTCGGCGGCGTCGGCGAATGCCGCCAACACCCGGGCGACCTCCTCGGCGTGGTCGAGCTCCTGCCCCAGCCGCCGATCGGCGCCGGCCCGGGCCTGCCCGCGCCAGCGGGTGAGTCCGGTCAGCTGTGTGCGCGCCGCCACGACCTCGGCCCGGACCGTCCGGCCATTGTCACGCGCCTGCCGCGCGGCCGGTGCCAGCGGGCGGTCGGGCCAACCGGCGACCTCGTCGACGCTGAGCATCAGCGATCGGGCAGGGCAGCCAGGGCGCGGCCGGCCGCGTCGTCGTCCTCGGCCGCTGCGGCGCTAAACCGGCCGACGATCTGGCTCAAGATGTCGAGCCGGTTGGCGATGTCGACGCCGACCCGTTTCACCGGGTCGGCGGCCGCTCGGACCGCATCCCCGCAGCCCATGATCTCGGCGGTGTCGATGAGTTCGTCGACGTCGAGGCCGGCCAGGACGCGACCGCTGCGCCGCCAGGACTGGGCCAGCGCGGCGAGTTCCGCGCGATCGACGCCGAATCTGCTGGTCGATACCGGTGGGGGTGTCATGCCTTCTTGGACGCACCGCGGCGCTGATCGGTTCCTCAGCCGGTCGCCAATTCGACGAGCCTGCCGACGGTATCGAGGTTGCGGCCGGTGCCGGAGTAGCCCAGGGTGCGCTTGATGACCGCGGGTGTCAGCGTGGCGTTGGCCGCCCCGTCGTCGTAGCGGAGGTGCAGTTCGCGGCCGATGACGGCGACGTGTTCGGTTGGCCCGGCCCGTTGGGCGAGTGCCGTCGCGGCCTCGACGGTGGGGGTCCCGGTGAGCGCGTACACGTAGGAGAATCTCGGCTCGACGACCTCGAACGGATGGCCCGCCAGCGCGGCCGCGAGTTCGGCGGGCGTCCGGCTGATCACCTCGCGGTAGTACCCGAATTCATCCTCGATCGCCCGTTCGAGCGCAGCATCGAACTCACTCGCCTCGCCCGGCGGGGTGTAGAGCAGGTTGCCCGACGCGATGTAGGTCGAAACCTCCTGGGCGCCAAGGCTTTCCGCGATCACCCGCAGTCGCGCCATCGGCAGCCTCGCACCGCCGACGTTGACGGCGCGCAGGAGTCCGATCCGCTCGCTCACCGATATCCGCTAGCGGAGCGCAGACAGGTCGGTGCGGATCAGCATCACGTTGTAGTCGTCCCAGCGCGATGCCACGAAGTACAGCGAACTCCCGGTCTCCCGCGGCCAGATATACGGCGCGTAGAGCTGGCTGATCTGGTGGCTGGGCACGATCACGCGAGGTCCGCTCCAGGGCCCCTCCGGACGGGCCGCGGTGCGCATCGTGATGCTGCCCTTGCGCGACGACAGCATGACGAACCGGTTCAGGTAGTTGTTGTAGCGCACCGAAACCTCGGCGATCGGCTCGGTGGCAACTTTCACCGCGTCGCCGCTGTAGCCCGACCACTGCCCGCCGCCCCGGTAGTACTGATATGCGTTCATGTCGAGGAGCTGCGCCGCCGGGACGCGCGCCAAGAATAGGGCACCGTATCGGCCGTTGGGGGTGCCGTACTGGTAGACCCACGGCCCGCGGCGCATGAATGAGCTCACCTGGAACCGGCCCTGTCCCGTGGCGGTGTGCGGCACGCCGGGGATGTTCAACTCGTAGCGCGACCGGATCGTGTTGTTCTCGACCCGCCACGTCTGCCCGTTGTCGTGCGACGAGGCGAGAGCCGAGAAGTTCGTCTCCCAGCGGCCGGCCTCGCCCCATCGTGCTATCGACATGAACGACAGGTACTGCACGCCGCCGATCGAGATTCCCGCGGTCGGGATGCGGCCGACCTCGATGTTCTTGATACCCACCGCGTTGGTGATGGGTTGGGCGAAGGTCGGGTCGGCGGCCGTCACCGAAGCCCCGGAGCGGTTGTTACCGGGATGCGCACTGGGAATGGTGATGCCCTTGGACAGGTCGCTGTTGCCGTTAGCCCGGAGCATGGTGTTGTGCCGCCAGACCATCGCCCCGTTGCATTTGCCCCACGTATCGCCGAAGGCCATGAGGACCTGCCCCGAGCCGTTGTCCCAGGGCACCCCGACGTCGGTGGCGGTGATGGCGAACCGCTTGTCGGTACGGTTCGGACTCAGTGGTCCGGTGACCCACTGCACCGTCTGCGAGGGTCCGCCGTGCAACGTGGGGAGCGGCATCTGCGGCTTCTTGCCGGGCGCCGAATAGCTGCCGAAGTCGAGGCTGCCCATGCCGATCCGCGACGATCCGGAGCTGCCGGTACTGCCGATGTCGTGCCCGACCGGCCCCAGGGCGTTACAGGGCGAGGCATGGGCGGGCGCGGGCGCAAACGTGGTCAAGGCGGCGGCCATCGACGCGGCCGCCGCGAGTGCGGCAGCGGGTTTTCCAAACATGGTTGTGAATCCTAGCTGCTGTCACTGATGTTACGGATGTTACTGCTGTTGCCAATATTGCTGCCGTGGCCATTGTGCCCCCCGATACCGGGTCAGCGCGGCCCGTAACCCAACCGAGACGGCGATGTTGTGGAACTGAACCCACCCTGACCTGCGTCTCTACCATAATTGCGGCGCCGAAGCTTTTAGCACGCGACCCCCATAGCAGCCTGTGAATTCCGGTGTCAACACCAAAATGTCAGCGGTTGTATACCTGCACGTAACCCGAGTTTGGAAATACGGTCACATCTCGAACATTCAATTCGTAAGGTCACCACGACAGCCTGCTTCCCCGCAGGGACGTGGGACCCGCCGACCCGCCAACCAGAAAGTACGCTGGGACATGAAGAAGAATCTCATCGCCACTGCGGCGTTGCTGACCGCCGCGCTCGCCGTCAGCGGCGCCGGCACGGCCGCCGCCGCCCCCGCCGACACCAAGGTCAAGCCCGTGCACTACCAGATCTCCCAAACGCCGCAGGGCGCGAAGATCACCATCAAGGACGGCACCCTTACCGTCGACGGAAACGACCTGAACATCCGCGCGCAGAACGGCCAGTCGGTCGCGCAGCTGCCGTTGACCTGGCACCTCAACGACCGGGCCCGCCCGATCAAGGCCGAAGTCCAGGGCACCACCGCAACCCTGATCCCCGTGCGCACCGGCCCGGGCCGGCCGGTCACCCCGGTCACCCGCAAGGTCAGCCTCGAGCAGGCCAAGCACTCGGCCAGCGAGTCCTTCACCCCGCGCGACCAGCAAGAACTAGCCGCGTTCTCGAACCGCTCAACCATCGGCAGCTTCACCAGCGCCGCAGTCGGCGCGGCGGTCGGCGCAGGTGTTGGCTGCATCATTGGCGCTGTCTCCGCCGCCGCACTGACCCTGCCGATCGCAATGCTGCTCGGTGCCGGTCCGCTCGGCGGCTGCGTCGCGGGTGCCGTCCTGCTGGCTCCGGCCGGCGCGGCGGCGGGCCTCGTCTTCGTCGGCCTGCCGATCATCCTGTTCTCGGCATTCCAGTACTTCTCGACGATCGGGGAGCCCTGCGACCCCAAGGCCCCATACTGCAACGATCCGCGCAAGCCGAAGGACGACAAGAAGAAGTCGGCCAAGCCGGTTCAGGTCGCCGCAGCCTGATCGCCAACGCACAACGGCAGCCACGGCCCGTCGTCTCCACGGAGACGGCGGGCCGTGTCGTATCTGCCGTGTCGCATCGCCGGGGGCCTCACCCCAGCCCGTCGCGCAACTCTCTCGCAGCGCTGGTCGCCAGCTCATCGGCGATCTCGTTGTAGTGGTCGCCGTTATGACCCTTGACCCACTTCCAGGTGACCCGGTGCCGAGACTCCTCGTCGACGAGGCGCTGCCACAGCTCAACATTCTTGACCGGCTTCTTGCCGGCCGTGCGCCAGCCGTTGCGCTGCCACCCGGCCACCCACGTGGTGATGCCGTTGCGCACGTAACTCGAGTCGGTGTAGATAGTCACCCGCGCCGGCTTGGTCAACGCGGCGAGCCCCTCAATGGCCCCGGTCAGCTCCATCTGATTGTTCGTCGTATGCGGCACCGCACCAGAGATCCGCTTCTCGTGGCCGCGGTAACGCAGGACCGCACCCCAGCCACCCGGGCCGGGATTGCCCAGGCAGGCGCCATCAGTGGAGATCTCGACAATATCGTCGGCAGTATCGGTCACAGCAGCCGAGGGTACTAGCGGGCGCCGCGGGACCGGCGGCATGGTTACGATCGAGGCGTGGGCCCGGTGCTGACCTTCATCGCAAGCTACTGGTGGCTGATCTTCCCGCTCAGCGCCGTCGCCGGTCCGTGGCTGCGCCGATACAACCGGCGGCTGGAACGACGCCGCCAGTACCGGCTGGAGATGGCTCGCGCCAGGTCGGCCACCCGCGTCGAGGAACAGCGCGTCACCCGGGTCAACGCCCAGCAGCTGCGCAACGCGCTGCGCACCCACGACGAGATCGACGACCGGTGGTGGAGCTATGAGATCAACCTCGCCACCATCATCAGCTACCCCATGCTCGTCGACGTCCGCGAACCGCTGACCCGCGCATTCCACCAGGCCAAGGGGCGCGCCGACATGCTACGGCCGCCGACCGGTGCGGTAGTCGAGGATCCCCGGGCGTTCGTCGAGTATCGCGACGCCGTCATCGAGTACGCCGCCGCGTTCGACGTCGCCGAACGGGAGGCGCGCCGTCGCAAACAGGCCGACTTCTCCCCGATCGAGCGCGAATCGCTAGAACGCGCGCGGCGACTGGTGATGATTGCCGCCGACGAGGCGGCGACGCCGGCCGAGCGACAGACCGCCTACCGCAAGGCGCGCACCGAACTCGACGGCCTCATCGAAATCCCCCTCGCCGGGGCACAAGAGCTGGAACGCACAATCGCCAGGGAACTCGACCCCTAGCCCTACGGAACTATGTTGACCATCCGGCCCGGCACGACGATTACCTTGCGCGGTTCACCGTCAAGTAGCGCGACGATCTTCTCGTCGGCCAGCGCGATGGCGCGCACCGTCTGCTCATCGGCATCGACGGGCACCGTTATCCGACTGCGCACCTTGCCCTTCACCTGGATCGGGATCTCGATCGAGTCCTCGACCAGCCACTGCTCGTCGGCGACGGGGAAGGGCCCGCGCGTCAACGACTCGGCATGGCCCAGGCGCTCCCACAACTCGTCCGCGATATGCGGCGCCAGCGGCGCCAGCATCAGCACCAACGGCTCCACTATCGCGCGCGGCGCCCCGCCGGGATGCGCCTTCGTCAGGTGGTTGGTCAACTCGATGAGCTTCGCGCCCGCCGTGTTGGTCCGCAAAGCGCGAAAGTCCTCGCGCACGCCGGCAATCGCCCGGTGCAGAGCCCGCAGATCACCTTCGGTGGGCTCGGCTTCGGTGACGCGCACCGCGCCGGACTCCTCGTCGACGACAAGCCGCCAGACGCGCTGCAAAAAACGCTGTGCGCCCACGACATCCTTGGTGGCCCAGGGCCGGGACTGGTCCAACGGCCCCATCGACATCTCATAGACGCGTAGCGTGTCGGCGCCGTAGTCGCGGGCGATATCGTCCGGCGCAACGGAGTTCTTCAGCGACTTGCCCATCTTTCCGTACTCCTGCGCAACCTCCGCGCCGTCGAAGTAGAACCGGCCGTCGCGCTCCTCCACCTCCTCGGCCGGCACGTAGACCCCGCGCGAATCGGTGTAGGCATAGGCCTGGATCATGCCCTGGTTGAACAGTTTTCGATAGGGCTCGCGACTCGTCACAATCCCCAGATCGAAGAGCACCTTGTGCCAGAAACGCGAGTAGAGCAGGTGCAGTACGGCATGTTCGACCCCGCCGATATACAGATCCAGCCCGCCCGGATCGTTCGCCCCATGCACGGACGGGCGCGGACCCATCCAATAGGCCTCATTCTCCTTGGCGCATAGCGCCTCCGAATTGGCCGGATCCACATAGCGCAACTGATACCAGGAACTGCCCGCCCACTGCGGCATCACATTCACGTCGCGGGTGTACGTCTGCGGCCCATCGCCCAAATCAAGCTCAACGGTGACCCAGTCGGTTGCCTTGGCCAGCGGGGGAGAAGGTTCGGAGTCGGCGTCGTCCGGGTCGAAGGCGACCGGGGCATAGTCGGCAACCTCGGGCAGTTCAACCGGCAGCATCGACTCCGGCAGCGGATGGGCATTGCCGTCCGCGTCGTAGACGATGGGGAAGGGCTCGCCCCAATAGCGCTGCCTGGCGAACAACCAGTCGCGCAACTTGTACTGGACAGTGCCGACGCCGGTGCCGTCCGCCTCCAGCCTCTCGACGATCGCCGTCTTGGCATCGTCGACGGTCAGACCCTCGAGAAACCCAGAGTTCACCAGCGGCCCGTCACCGGTCCACGCCGCCGCGCCGACGCCCTGCTCGGAGCCGATGACCTCACGGATCGGCAACCCGAAGGCGGTGGCGAACTCGTAGTCGCGGACATCGTGGGCCGGCACCGCCATGATGGCGCCGGTGCCGTACCCGGCCAGCACATAGTCGGCGATGAAAACCGGGACGGCTTCGCCGGTCGCCGGATTGGTCGCGAAGGCGCCGGTGAAGACACCGGTCTTCTCCCTGTTCTCCTGGCGCTCAAGGTCAGACTTGGCCGCGATCGCCGCGCGATACGCCGCCACCGCCTCGGCGGGCGTGGCGGCGCCGCTCGCTGCGCTCCCGGCGCCGGTAACATTCGGCCCGCTCGCTGCGCTCCCGGCGCCGGTAACATTCGGCCCGCTCGCTGCGCTCCCGGCGCCGGTCCACCGCGGGTCGACGTCAGCCGGCCACGAGTCGGCAACGATCTCGTCGACGAGTTCGTGTTCGGGTGCCAGCACCATGTACGACGCACCGAAAAGTGTGTCCGGCCGGGTCGTGAACACCTTGATGAGGCGATCGCCGGGGAGGGCGAAGTCAACGTGTGCACCACGCGAGCGACCGATCCAGTTGCGCTGCATCGATTTGACCTTCTCCGGCCAGTCGAGCAGTTCCAGATCATCGAGCAGCCGATCAGAGTAGGCGGTTATCCGCATCATCCACTGCCGCAAGTTCTTTCGGAAGACCGGGAAGTTGCCCCGCTCGCTGCGGCCATCGGCGGTGACCTCTTCGTTGGCGAGCACCGTACCCAGACCAGGGCACCAGTTGACCAGCGAGTTGCTCTGATAGACGAGCCGCTGGTCGTCGACGATGGCCCGCCGCGCCGACGGGTCCAGTTCGCCCCACTCCCGTCCGTCGTCGAGTGTTCGCGTCCCCGAATCGAACTCGGCGATCAACTCGCCAATCGGCCGGGCCTTGCCCTGCCGGTCATCGAACCAGGAGTTGTAGATCTGCAGGAAGATCCACTGCGTCCACCGATAGAACTCGACGTCGGTCGTCGCCACGCGGCGCCGCTCATCGTGTCCGAGACCCAGCCGCCGGATCTGCTCGAGATAGCGCTCGATGTTGGCCTCGGTGGTGGTTCGCGGGTGCGTACCGGTTTGCACCGCATACTGCTCGGCGGGCAGACCAAAGGAGTCGAACCCCATGGTGTGCAGCACGTTCCGGCCGTCCATGCGGGAGTAGCGGGCAAAAACGTCGCTGGCAATGAAGCCCAACGGGTGTCCGACGTGCAGTCCCGCACCCGACGGATAGGGAAACATGTCCTGGACAAACAGCTTGTCGTCGGGGGAGAACCCGCTCAGGTCGCCGGCCAGCGAACCGACCGGATTGGGCGCCTCATAGACGCGGCGCGCACTCCACTCGCGGCGCCAGCGCGATTCAATCTCGCCCGCGAGCTGCGCGGTGTAACGGTGCGCGGCGTCGGGCACGGAGGCGTTCGGGTTCGATCCAGTCACCCGACCAGCGTAAATGGTGGCCCGCACCACAAAGTAGAGTGGTAGTCGTGGCCGACGTTATCGCACTCATCGTGGCGGTGATCGCCGCTGTCATCGGCGTCGCCTGGATAGCGCTCGGCGTCGCCGGCTGGACGGGTATGCTGCGCCGAAACCGGTACCTCGGCATCCGCAGCGCGGAGACCATGCGCAGCGAGAAGGCGTTCGGCACCGCCAACCGGGTCGTCGCCCCCGGCCTCGTCGCCACCGGGATGCTCGCGCTGGTCGCCGCCGGACTCGCACTGTCCCAGCGTGGCGCTGCCGGAATCGTACTCGGGCTGGTCGGCACCATCGTGGCGCTGGCGCTCGTCGGCCTCCTCTCGGGGACGGCCATTCGTGCGGTCGCCGCACTGCCCGCCGACCCGGAGTCGACCGGTTGCGGTTCCGAATGCGGTTGCGGTGGGCACGAGGCAACCGATGATGTCGCCCAGACGGGCACCGACGAGGTGGACATCTGCGGCACCGGCACCTCCTGCGGTGGTTGCGACATGCGCGACGCCTGCTTCGACAACACCGATCGCGCAGCGATCACCGACAACACCGATCGCGCAGCGATCCCGGGCGATACCCAGCCGACCCGGGCCTGATCCCGGTGGCCTACTCACCGCGCGCCCTGCTCGCCAAGTCGCCGTTCGACGGGTTCGTCGTCGCCATCATCACCGCCGTCGTCGTCGCCTCGCTCTTCCCGGCACGCGGATCTTTCGCCGAAGTCATGGACAAGGTCGTGATCGGTGCGATCGCCTTGCTGTTCTTCCTCTATGGCGCGCGATTACACCCGCGCGAGGCGATCGCCGGGCTCACGCACTGGCGGCTGCACCTGACCATTCTGGCGTTCACGTTCGTGGTGTTCCCGATCCTCGGCGTCGCGATGCGCCCCCTCGTCGAGCCGATCGTCGGTCATGACCTCTACCTGGGCCTGCTGTTCGCCTGTCTGCTGCCGTCGACGGTGCAGTCGTCCATCGCATTCACCTCGATTTCCCGGGGCAATGTGCCCGGTGCGATCGTCAGCGCATCGCTGTCGAACCTGCTGGGCGTCTTCGTGACCCCGCTCCTGGTCGTCGCGCTGATGAGCACGGCCTCCGGGGTGCACATCGACGCATCGTCGATCATCAAACTGATGGCGCAAATCCTGCTGCCCTTCATCCTCGGCCAGCTCGCCCGGCGATGGATCGCCGGTTGGGTCCAGCGCTATTCGGAGCCGACGAAGATCGTCGACCGCGGCTCAATCGTCCTCGTCGTCTACGTGGCCTTCTCCGAGGGCGTGCGCAACGGGATCTGGTCACAGGTCACTGTCTGGCAGGTCGTCGGCGTTGCCGCCGTCGCCGCGGTACTGGTCGTCGTGATGCTCGTGGTCACCGGGAGCCTGCCGCCTCGGCTGGGTTTCAACCGGGCCGACACCATCGCAATCCAATTCTGTGGCAGCAAGAAGAGTCTCGCGACGGGACTGCCGATGGCGACCGTGCTGTTCGCGGGTGGTCCGGTGGGGTTACTCGTCCTGCCCCTGATGATCTTCCATCAGATCCAGCTCATCTTGTGCAGCGTGCTCGCGACGCGCTATGCCAAGGCCGGCGAGCAGTAGCTCGCCTGCCGGATGATTGGCCCACGCCGGCCGTAGTCGATATGCCAGTCTTGAGTTGGCTACGCATACGAGCATTTTCTCGCGAAGGAGTGTGGTCACGATGGTGGATCTGGCGCAATACGGCCCCTGGGCGGTCATTGCCGGCGGCTCCGAAGGGGTCGGCCGGGCATTTGCGGCCGAACTGGCCGATGCCGGTGTGAATCTGGTTCTGATCGCCCGGAAGCCCGAGGCCCTCGCCGGGGCCGCCGCGGACATGGAACAGCGCGGGGTCGCGGTTCGAACACTGTCGATCGATTTGACCCAGGGCGACGCGCCCGCCCGCATCGCGACGCTGACCGCGGATCTTGACGTGGGCCTGCTGATTTACAACGCCGGCGCCAACACCTACGGCAGTGATTTCGTCACCGGTGACCTCGCGGGATTCGATCAGGTGATCAGGCTCAACATCACCACGCCCCTCGCGGTTGTGCACCACTACGGCGCAGCGATGAAGGAGGCCGGTCGAGGGGGAATTCTGCTGGTCGGCTCGCTGAGCGGCTACCTCGGAGGTAAGACGCTCAGCGTGTATTCCGGGGTCAAGGCCTTCAGCCGCAGCTTCGCGGAGTCACTCTGGTTGGAGCTGCAGCCGTATGGCGTAGACGTCCTCGAACTGATCCTCGGTGTCACCCGGACACCGGCGATGCAGCGGGCCGGCCTGGACTTCGCCGTCCCCGGCCTACATGTCAGCGTGCCTGAGGAGGTTGCGCGTGAGGGGTTGTCCCGGCTGAAGGACGGCCCGACCTGGATTGTTGCCGGCAACGCCGACCGGGCCAAGCTGATGAGCGGCGCCAACCGCGCCGAGCTACTACTGGCCCAACAGCGAGCGATGGAGCAACTGCTGGCGCGCACCCCGCGCCAGGACCTGGCGTGATGACACCACGATTGCCATCCACCACGATTGCCCTACCCGGGCCGTGCGGGGAGACCCGCCAACTCCCCGCACGGTTTCGCCCAACCCGCACCGATCGGTACCGCGCGGACGAATCCATGCGGGATTAGCGTTCAGTTGGCGGCAATTTCCAGGGGGTAGGTCGACAGAAGTGGCAACGGCCACGGCTGACGCCGCAGCACCGCCGCCCACAAATCGGTTCCCGCCGGTGCCAGCACGTCGTCGGGCAGCGCCGACGCAACAAGCCAGCTGTCCTCGCCCAGCTCGCCGTCGAGCTGCCCCGGGCCCCACCCGGCGTAGCCCGCCATGATCCGAACACCGACCAGCAATGCGGCGAGGTCCTCGGGATCAGTATCGAGGTCGACGAGGACCACCCGGCCGCTGACCACCATGACGCCGTTGACGCCGTGCAGGTCGGCACCGCGCACGGCGACCCCCAGGCACAACGCGCCATCGCGCTTGACCGGCCCGCCGACGAAAAGCGCCTTGGGGTTTGCCGCCAACCCGGACCACCCGGGCAGCAGGTTGTAGACCGCCGACTGCGACGGCTGGTTGATCACGACGCCGATGCTGCCGCTCTCGTCATGCTCGATCACGTAGACGACCGTGCGGGCAAAAGCCGATGCCATGAGCGACGGGGACGCGATCAGGAGCGTACCGGCCCGGATCGGCACCGCACCGTACCGACCGTCGGCGCCACCGCCGGTACCGGTCTTCGGATCCTCGAAGTCGTCACCGCCCACGACCCCATCATCGCACGGGCCCAGTGGCGTCGTCGCTAGTCTTGAACAGTGAAGACCCGCCTCCTGATTGCCCGTCTGGCAGGCCAGTGCGCCGACGGCGTCTTCCAGGCGGCGCTGTTCGCGGCGATCGCATTCAATCCGGAACACCAGGCGTCGCCGCTACTCATGGCCGGCAGTCTGGCCGTCCTGTTCGGTCCGTACTCGATCCTGGGACCACTGCTCGGCAGTCTCCTCGACCGGTGGGACCGGCGACTGGTACTGCTGTGGGCCAACGTGGTTCGAGCACTGCTCATCGTCGTGAGCGCAGCCCTGCTCGCCTCTGGACTACCCGAGACCGTAGTGCTCGTTTCCGCGCTCGGGGTGATGGGCGCTAGCAGATTCGTTGCGTCCGGACTATCCGCGGCACTGCCTCACGTAACCGACCGGGACTCCCTGGTCACGGTCAACGCGGTGTTCACCACGCTGGGCGGATTCGCGGTCATGCTCGGTCTCGGCATCGCCGCCGGTGCCCGGCTGATGATCGGGGGTGATGATGCGGGGTGTGCGCAGGCGATGCTCATCGGGGCCGTGCTGGCGCTGGTCGCGGGGATCATCGCCATCGGATTCCCCGGCCGGTCCCTGGGGCCGGACACCATGGGTGCCCCGACGGGACGAGTCGGGCTCGCGCGCGCATGGCGTCGCGGACTGGCACTCATCGAACGGACCCCGCCGGTGGCCGTGGTTCTGCGCGCCATCGGCGCGCACCGCTGGGTATTCGGAATGAATTCGATGATCCTGCTGGTGATGGCCAACCATGCCGGTGTCTCCACCGGGCTGCGACGGTTCCTGCTGCTGATCGGCGCGACGGCGGTGGGCGCGCTACTCGCCGCGGTGACCACGCCGCTGCTCGTCCACCGCGCCGGCCGCAACCGCGCCCTGGAGGTGGCGCTGTCGATCGCCATCGGCGCACAGGTGCTGCTTCTCGCCTTCGACGTGACAGTGCTGATCGCCGTCGCCACCGTTCTCGGCTGGGCCGGGCAGACCGTGAAGCTGTGCGGCGATGTCGCCATGCAAGTCGACATTCCCGACGAGTCACGGGGCGAGGTGTTTGCGATTCAAGACGCGGTGTTCAACCTGATGTTCATCGGGGGCGTGACCCTCGCGGCACTGATCGTCCCGGCCGACGGGAAAGCCGTCACGCTGGTACTCATCGGGGCCGCCTCCTATGCGACGGCACTGCTGGTGGTCCTGCGCCGACAATCCTTCGCAGCGCGGTAGGCCCCGGGCCGGTTCAGCAGCCCGTCGTCCGCAACTCCGCCGCCAAGCGGTCGAGGTCCTCCCGCGTCGCATCGAGATGCGGGCTCAGCCGCAACACCGAGTTGGTCAGCATCAGCGGGGCGCGTTCGGCGCCACCGGCGGTCACCAACAGGCCCGCCTCGCGCAGGTGGACCGCCACCGCGTCGACGTCGGCGGCCTCGAACCCCGGCGGGGGAGCGAGCGTGATCAGCGCGGACGGCTCGTCAACGGGCTCCAACACCTCCCAGCCAGCGATACCGGTCAGTCGCTCGCGCATCGCGCGGCCGATTGCCGCGAGCTCGTCGAACACGCCCGCCGGATCCATCCCCACCAACTCGGCGACCGCGACACCGAGGCCCAGCCTCCCCGCGATGAAGCCGCTACTCGCCCCGGCAGCCATATCCGCTATGTCGACGTGGAGCCGAGAATCGGGCCGTACCGCAGCGAACCCGACGCCGCGCGGGCCCGTCAACCATTTGCGACTGGTGCCATAGACCACGTCGGCGCCGGTGACAGTCGGCACGTGACCCACTGACTGGGCCATGTCCACGACCACGGGAACGTCAGCGGCGTGGGCGACTCGGACGATCTCGGCAACCGGCTGCACGACACCGCTGGCCGACCCGATCTGGCACACATGAATGAACTCGGGTTGCTCGAACTGCAGCATGTTCTCAAGCGCATCGGTGTCGACGTGGCCGTACACGTCGACCTGCGGCAGGGTGTGAACCGCGTACCCGCGCCGCTCGAACTCCACCAGGTTGGGTCCGAACTCATTCCGCGCCACCCAGATCGTGCTCGACATCGGGAGATTGGCCACCCCGAGGAGAGCACGAAGTGCTGCCCGACCGGTATCGCGGTAGACGAGTTCGTCGGGCTGGTGGCCGATCAGCCCGGCCAGCTCCCGCGATCCGTGTGCCAGGTCTTCCTCGGCAGCCGCCATCGCGGCGTAGGAGCCCCGTTTTGACTCCTCCCACAGCTGCCCGCTGATCGCCTCGATCACCGCGTTCGAGGAGCGGCCCGCAGACGCCGAATCCAGGTGGACGATGTCCGGCTTGATGCGCGCGTCGTGCCAACCAGATCCGAGCTCGCTGAGGAACATCAATCCAATCTATCGCCCCGAATCCGCCGTCCGATTGCGCCCCGGCCCGGGTCGCGGGAACCGACTGCCGTTCTGCTGCGTCCAACCAATATGGACCCGCCACTCATCGCACACACCTTTGGCACCGGTTTGGGTGAAACTCACACCTGGCACGCGCCCGCCGACGCCGACCTGAACGGTGACGGCCGGCTGGAATCGGTGCGCCTCGACTTTGACGGGGACGGCCTGATCGACGACGCCATGATCGACGTCGACGGCGATGGTGTCGCCGACCTGGCGGGCCTCGACCTCGACGACGACGGGAACCTCGACGCCTTCTTCACCGACACCGGCACCGGCGTCTGGGGCATCCGCGCACATCCGCCGCCCGGCCTGTCGCCGGGCGACCGGGCCCGGCCTGGTCGCCAACTGCTTCCGGTCGACGTCGACGGCGACGGCAGGCCCGACGCGACGCTGATCATCAGCGGCCGATCCCGAGAGCTACTGCTCGACACCGACGGTGACGGCATCTGGGACGTCGGGCTGGTCGACTCCGACGGCGACGGGACGATCGACCGGGTGCACCGGCGCAAGCCGTGAGTTCCACCGGCATAGAGTGCCACCGGCATACTTGGGACTATGAAAACGATTCTGAACATCCTGTGGCTGGTCTTGTCGGGCTTCTGGATGGCAATCGGCTATGCCGTGGCCGGCATCGTGTGCTGCATTCTGATCATCACCATCCCGTTCGGCGTCGCGTCGTTTCGGATGGCCAACTACGCGCTATGGCCGTTCGGCCGCACCGTCGAGCGCAAGCCCTCCGCCGGCGCGATGTCACTGTTCGGCAATATTCTCTGGCTTGTTCTCGCCGGCTGGTGGCTGGCCATCGGCCACATTGCCACCGGCATCGCACTGTGTGTGACGATCATCGGCATCCCCCTGGGCGTCGCCAGCTTCAAAATGGTGCCGCTCTCGCTGATGCCGCTGGGGATGCGGATCGTGCCGGCCGAGTAAACGCCCACCCGGATTGAGGCCGCCCGGCGTCTCAGCCAACGCCGTTCATCATGCGGGCCGCGATTTCCCCGACCGCGGGCCGAACTCGTTCGCCGTCGGCGGGAACGAGGCCGATCCTGGTGCGCCGGTGCACGACATCGTCGACGGTGAGGGCGCCCTCGTGGGTGAATGCGAACTCGACTTCGGCACGGGTGACGTCGATCCCGTCCGCAATCGGGGCCAGCGGATCGTCGACGGTTGCCGCCTCGACGACCTTGGGCGCCTCCGCGCCGAATCGGGCCACCAGCGATTCGGGCAGGCCGGGCCAGGCCGGGCCGCTCGCACTCGCCCCGACGAGCGGGACCGACGCCGTGACGCAGGCCGAGGCGGGTAGGCGCGCCGCCGAAACCGCGGCATCGACCGCATCCTGGGCCATCCGTCGATACGTGGTGAGCTTGCCGCCGATGACGCTGACCATCGTGCCGTCGGTGACCCGCACATCGTGACGGCGCGAGACGTCGGCGAGCGAGCTGCCGTCGCGGCTGGCGCTGGCGATCAGCGGTCGCAACCCGGCAAAGACGCCTCGGATGTCCGCCGACGAAACGGGTACCGCGAGCGCCGTGTTGACGGTATCGAGCAGGAAGTCGATCTCACTGCGATCGGGCACCGGCACGTCGGGAATGGACCCGGGCGCGTCGACATCGGTGAGCCCCAGATAGACCCGGCCGAGTTGTTCGGGGAGAACGAACACGAAGCGGCTGGTCGAACCGGGGATCGGTACCGTCAGGGCGCCCGTTGGATTGCCGAACGCCGCCGCGTCGAAGACGAGGTGGGTACCACGGCTGGGCCGGATACTCAGCGTCTGATCGAGGCCGGCCGCCCACACCCCGGTTGCGTTGATGACCGACCGCGCCGCAATGGAGAATTCGCGCCCGGCAATCTCGTCGTGGACGACGGCGCCGTCGCCACCGGCCCGCACGACCCGCACCCGGGTGAGGATCTGCGCCCCGTACCCGGCGGCGGTGCGGGCTATCGCCGTGACCAGGCGGGCATCGTCGATCAGCTGCCCGTCGGTGGTCGATGCCGCGCCCCGCAGCCCATGGCGCCGGATCGTCGGGCAGGCGGCGACCGCTTCCAGCGGCGACAGCCGTTGCGGCCCCGGCAACACCTCGGCTGGCGTGCGCGCCACGCGACGCAGCGCGTCACCCGCCAAAAATCCGGCGCGGACCAGCATCCCGGTGCCGAGATCGCCGTAGTCGGGCACAATTTGTCGGACCGGTTTGATGAGGTGCGGGGCGATCGTCGTCATCAGATGGTGTCGCTCGACGGCACTCTCCCGGGCGATGCCGACGCCGCCGGACGCGAGGTACCGAAGACCGCCGTGGACCAGTTTGCTGCTCCATCTCGAGGTCCCGAAGGCAAGGTCATGCGCCTCCACGAGCGCGACCGACAACCCGCGCGTGGCGGCATCGAGGGCGGCGCCGACGCCCGTCACCCCACCGCCGATCACGAGGACATCGACCGGGTCGGCCCGCGCGAACAGTCCGGTGAGATCTGCGCTACGACGCGCGGCGTTCAGAACAGTCATCGGTTCACTCCTTGCCGGGGTGCTCAAGATAGCTGGCGAGTACTCGGTGCAACTCAGTGGACCAGTCCTCGCCGAGGATCGGCTCGACGACCGCCCGCGACTGCACGGCGGACTGGGTGACCAGAAGCACCATTGCCGCGAGCTTGTCCGGATCGCCGTCGCGAACCCAGCCCTGTCCCTGCCCCTGTTCGATGCTGTCGGCGATCAGTCGCAGGAGGCTGCGCTGGCTGGATCCAAGGCGGTCGAAGACATAGGGGAGGAGGAACTCGGGTTGGCCGCGCCAGAGTTCGGCGAACAACTCGTCGTCCCGGATGGCCCCGGTGACGAGAACGATCTGTTCGATGGCCGGGGCGAACCCGGATCGGGTGCGCAGCGGGGTGGTCGCCTGGACCGCCGCGACAATCCGGTTGATTTCCCGGTGGCACAGATCGCGCACGACGGCGTCCAGATCGGGCCAGCGCCGATAGACCGTCGGCCGACTCACCCCGGCGGCACGGGCGACGTCGGCGAGGCTGGCCTTGCGGCCACGCTGACGCAGGATCTCTTCCCGCGCGGCATCGAGCACGCGTGTTCGGAGTTCATCGCCGGCCGCGTCAGCATCATCGGGCGCAGGGTTCCGCAAACCGTCATTACGAATTGACATGATATGTAACACTGTATCGCATGACCGTCGGCAGCAGCCCCAACAGCGCCCCTTTTCCCGTCCCGCCGATGCGCTGGGACGCCTGGGGAGACCCAGAGTTGGCCGCCCCCCTCTCCGAAGGCACCTCGACTCTGATTCGCGGAATGCTCGGTGTCACCGGCGAGACCACCCTGCCCACCATCGATCCGGCGACGGTCATCGTGCCCCCGAGTCGCCTGTCCGGCGAGGACCTCGCCGCGCTGCGCGCGATAGTCGGCGACGACTGGGTGTCGACGGCCGCCGTCGACCGACTCCTGCGGGCGAGCGGCAAGTCGACACCGGATCTGCTGCGCCGCCGCCGGCCGCACCAAGACGCGCCCGACGCCGTCGTGATACCCGCCTCCGACGACCAGGTCGGACAGCTGTTGACCTGGTGTACCGACCACCGGGTCGCCGTCGTCCCCTTTGGCGGCGGCACCAGTGTGGTCGGCGGCGTCGATCCGGTCGCCGACGGGTTCGGCGCGACGGTGTCGGTGGATCTGCGTCGCATGGACGCCCTACTCGACCTCGACGAGGTGTCCCAGGTCGCCACCCTCGGGGCCGGCGTCACCGGGCCGGACGCGGAGCGCTTGCTCGGTGAGCGAGGCTACTCCCTCGGCCACTTCCCGCAGAGCTTCCGGTACGCGACCATCGGCGGATTCGCCGTCACCCGGTCGTCGGGCCAGGCCTCAGCGGGCTACGGCCGGTTTGACGACATGGTCCAGGCGATCACGCTCGTCACTCCGCGCGGGATTCTGCAGGCCGGCCGGTCGCCCAAGAACGCCGTCGGCCCCGATCTGCGCCAACTGATCATGGGTTCGGAAGGCGTCTTCGGCGTCGTCACCCGCGTCGCGGTCCGGGTCCACCGCCGACCCACGGCCACCGAATACGAGGGATGGAGATTCGACTCCTTCGATGCCGCCGCACAGGCATTTCGCGCCGTGGCACAAGAAGGCGTCATGCCGACGGTCATGCGTGTTTCCGACGAACTCGAGACCGCCCTCAACCTGGCGCGGCCGACTGAGATAGGGGAGTCGGGGGACAAGGCAGTCCCGGGCGGCTGCCTGGCAATCACGACGTTCGAAGGCTCGCCGACCGCGGTTGCCGCCCGCGCCGGCGTCGTTCGCGAGACGTTCGCGGCCGCCGGTGGACAATCACTCGGCCCCGGCCCCGCACAGATGTGGGAACACGGCCGCTTCTCCGGGCCCTACCTGCGTGATGCGCTCCTCGATATCGGCGTCGGCTGCGAAACCCTGGAAACCGCCACGACGTGGGCCAGGCTTGCCGAGGTGAAGACGGCCGTCACCACTGCACTGGCCGCGGTGTTGCCCGAGCCGACCGTCGTGATGTGCCACCTGTCGCACACCTACGCCACCGGCGCCTCGCTGTACTTCACCGTGGTGTACCGCCAGGAGGGCGACGCCCTTGAGCAGTGGCTGGCCGCAAAGCACCACGTCACCACGACCCTGACGGAGGTCGGCGCGTCGATCACCCATCATCACGCGGTCGGCCGGGACCACCGCCCGTGGATGTCCGCCGAGATCGGCGATCTCGGCGTGGCGGTGCTGAGCGCGGTGAAGGCCGTACTCGACCCGGCCGGGGTGTGCAATCCGGGCAAGCTGATCTGATGCCCGTCCGTTCGCTGGCCGTACTGGCCAACCCACTCGCGCGCCGGGGCACTGGGCTGGCGATCGCCGCCGAGGTCGAGCGACTGGTGCGTTCCCACGGCATCGAGGTAACGGTCCTCGTCGGTGCCGACCTCGCCGATGCCCACCGGCTGGCCGACCAGGCGGTCGCGAACGAGGAGATCGACGCCCTGGTTGCGGTCGGCGGCGATGGCACGATGCGGCTGGCCCTAGAGGCCGCCGCCGGATCGCCGACCCCGGTGGGCATTGTTCCGGCCGGCACCGGAAACGACCTGGCACGCACGGTCGGTATCCCGTTGAACGATCTGCCCGGCGCGGTGGCAATCATCGCCGCGGGTAGGTCCGAAGCCATCGACCTCGGTCGGGTGCGCCTATCCGGGGCCGACGGTCAGCGGGAGGTCCTCTTCGTGACCGTCGCCGCGACCGGCTTCGATGCCGATGTCACCGATCGCGCCAACCGGCTGCGCTGGCCGCGGGGAAAGGCGCGGTACCTGGTCGCCGCGATCGCCGAGGTGGCCCGCCTGCGGCCGCGACGGTTCACCGTCCGGGTCGATGGCACGACGATCACCGACGGTGACGTTATCTTCACCGCCATCGGCAACACCCGCTCGTACGGCGGTGGCATGTTGATCACCCCCAGCGCCGACGTGCATGACGGTGAACTCGACGTGACCGTGGCCACCATGGCGCCGGGGTTCAGCCGGATGACGATGCTCCGCCTGATGCCAACGGTCTTCAGCGGCCGTCATGTCGATCTCGAAATGGTGCGCACAGCGCGGGGAACGACAATCGAGGTGACCTCGGATCCACCGGCGCTGGTCTCGGTCGACGGGGACCTCGTCGGCCGCCTGCCGGCCACCTTTGACACCCTTCCGGGTGTGGCGCACGTCTTGGTACCACGGTAGAGCTGCTGAGATCCGGCCCCCAGCGACCCACCGACGTGATAGTCACGCCGACGGCAGGCCACTGCACCGATCTCAGCAGCGGTCAGTCCTGCCGCTCCGCCCACCAGCGCCGAAGCTCGGCTTCCGCCTCGTCCCGCTCGAGTGGTCCGCGGTCCAATCGCACTTCTTTGAGGTGTTTCCAGGCCTGGCCGACGAGCGGTCCGGCCGGGATATCGAGGAGAGCCATGATTGCGTTTCCGTCTAGATCGGGGCGCACGCGTTGCAGGTCCTCCGCGGCGGCGATCTCGACGATCCGCCGCTCGAGGTCGTCGTAGTTCTCCTGCAGCCGTCGCGCGCGACGCTTGTTTCGTGTCGTGCAGTCCGCCCGTACCAGCTTGTGCAGGCGATCGAGCAGGGGACCGGCGTCGGTGACATAGCGACGAACAGCCGAATCGGTCCATTTGCCGTCACCGTAGCCGTGGAACCGCAAATGCAGGAACACCAGCTGGGAGATGTCGTCGACCATCGACTTCGGGTACCTCAGCACGCGCAAGCGCTTGCGGACCATCTTTGCCCCGACCACTTCGTGGTGGTGGAAACTGACGCCGCCGCCGGGCTCGTGGCGCCGAGTGGGCGGTTTGCCGATGTCGTGTAAGAGAGCGGCCCAGCGCAGCACCGGGTCTGGGTCGCCGGATTCGAGGTCGATCGCCTGCTGCAGCACGGTCAATGAATGGGCGTATACGTCTTTGTGCTGGTGGTGTTCGTCAATAGTCAGCTTCATTCCGGGGAGTTCTGGGATGACCCGATCGGCAAGACCGGTGTCGACGAGGAGGTCGATCGCCTCGAGCGCGTGTTCACCGCAGATCATCTTGTCCAGTTCGACACGAATGCGCTCGGGCGTGATCCGGGTGATCTGGTCGGCCATTTCAGTGATCGCCTCGACCGCGCGCGGCGCCAGTGTGAAACCCAGTTGTCCGACGAAGCGGACCGCGCGAAGCATGCGCAGCGGATCGTCACCGAAGGAGGTCTCGGGCGCCGCGGGGGTGTCGATCGTGCCGGCGAGCAGAGCCGACATCCCATCGAGGGGATCGTGGAAATCTGCGGCCCCGGCACCGGTGATGGCGACCGCCATCGCGTTGATGGTGAAGTCGCGGCGAATCAAATCACCGTCGAGGCTGTCCCCGAAGGTGACTTCCGGGTTCCGGCTGATCTGGTCGTAGGCGTCGCTGCGGTAGGTGGTGATCTCGACGAGGTGGCCGCCCTTGCGCGCGCTGACCGTCCCGTACGCGATTCCGGTATCCCACACGGCGTCAGCCCACTCCTGCAGGATTGCCGCGATGGCCTCTGGCCGGGCGTCGGTGGTGAAGTCCAGATCGTTGCCGAGCCTGCCGAGGACCGCGTCGCGCACCGATCCGCCGACGAGGAACAAATCGTGGCCCGCGTCGGCGAAACGCTGTCCCAAGGGGTTCAGTACGTCACCAAGGTCACGCAGCGCTACCGCAGCTGCGGCTAGTAGTCGCGCGCGCCGCAAATCGGACTCGGTCACGGGGTCACAGCCTATCCTCTCGCCTGACACGGCCGCGCAACCCCGGTGTCCACGGGAAACTTGAGGTTACGGACGGCTAGCATCGAAGCGTGTCCTCCGCCCAGCCGTCACCTTCTTCCCGCGACGACGCGGGTGTGGGTGGTGACCCGTCGCCGCCGAGGCCGAGGCGGCGTCGGGGACGCCGTCACCGGGGCCGCGGGGGCAAAGCGACGGCGAACGGGCCGGCTCCCGTCCCGGTAGCGCAGCCGGTGCCGATCCCGCCATCGGGATCGCGGGGAACCAAGGAGGTTGTCGGCAGACCTGGTCTGGGTGCCGCAGCTGAGCCGGACCGGCAGCCACACCCGGCCAAGCCCAAACCTGGCCCTCGTCTCGTCGGCCGGTCCGACCCCGGCGTTGGCGCCGAGCGACTGCCGCCAAAGCCTTCTGACCTGGTCACAAAGGTAGGTCGAGCTGCACCCGCGCCAACTGCTGTGGCGGGCGAGCAGCGCACGGAAAGCGGAAAGAGCCGCGGCCGCACGCCACGCCTGCGCACGGTCCGCGAGACATCGGCCGGCGGACTGGTCGTCAGCGATCTATCCCGTCCCTTCGACGAGTTGTCGGCGGCGCTGATCGGGCGGGTCGACCGGCGCGGCCGAATGATGTGGTCACTGCCGAAGGGCCACATCGAAACCGGCGAGACGGCCGAGCAGACCGCTGTGCGCGAGGTGGCGGAAGAGACCGGCATCGAGGGATCGGTGATCACCCAACTGGGCAAGATCGACTACTGGTTCGTCAGCGAGGGACGCCGAATCCACAAGACCGTCCACCACTACCTGCTTCGCAGTACCGGCGGCGAGCTCTCCGACGCCGACTACGAGGTGGCCGAGGTCGCGTGGGTGCCGCTGGTCGAACTGCCGAAGCGGCTCACGTATTCTGACGAGCGACGATTGGCCCGGATGGCCGAGGGGGTCATCGCCGAGTTGACCGCCGATCCGGGCCGCCTCGCACAAAGTGAAGCCGACAGCAACCGGACCGAGCCCAACGACTATGAGAAAGCCGCCGCCGCACGCAACCAGCGTCGCAAGGACCCGACGCCGCCACCACCACCGCGCAGGCGTCGTCGACGTGGTCGACGGCCGGCGCCGCCCGGTGACTAGCGTGCCTGGTGGATCCTCGAGGGGGCTGCGCCCCCTGCCCGCACTGCTGATCCTGGTGGCCCTGGTCGCCGGATCGGCGCTACTCGGTGCGGGTGTCGCCGCCCTCGGCCCGGGAGCACCGGCGCTGGCCGCCCCCTCCGCACCGGCCGGCCCTTCGCGCGGGGCCGGCGCGAACGAGTCCCACCACCCAGATACGGCGCTCGCCACCATTTCGATCGATGGCGTTCGGCCGACGGTCGTCACCACCACGACCGGTCCGACCATTGTCGTCGAAGGAACGGTGCGCAACACCGGCGAACGCGTGCTGCGCTCCCTCACCATCCGCCTGCAACGCGGGCCGGCGGTCCGCCGAGCCGCCGACCTGCGGACTGAACTTGCCGGCGATCCCGCAACGTTCGAGATCAACGGTGAGTTCAGCGCTATTGCCAACGAGTTGCGGCCGGGCGCGACGACCGGCTTTTCCCTGCGGATGCCGTTGAGCAGCGCCGCCGGGCTGCGGATTTCCGAGCCCGGCATCTACCCGTTGCTGGTGAACCTCAATGCCACGCCCGATGATGGAGCACCGGCCCGCGTCGCGGATTCGCGCACGCTCCTGCCCGTACTGTCACTGCCCCCCGACCCCGATCGGGCCCGACGATTCGTCCAGGACCCGGCCGCCGCTCGCGGGCTCGGGCCGGACGGTTCGGTGGCCGCCCGCACCAGCACGCCCGCCCCGTTCACCATGCTGTGGCCGCTCGCGGCGCCACCGCAAACAGTTCCGGGGCGGGTCGGCGCCGGAGCCACCGACCGAATCCTGTTGGTCAACGAGAGTCTCGCGCGTTCACTCGGTCCCGGTGGGCGGCTCTACAACCTGCTGGTCGGCTTGCGTCCGGTGAAGGCCGCCGGACCGGGCGATCCGCGCGCGGCGGTCCGCGAGAGCCTGTGTCTGGCCATCGATCCCGACCTGCTCGTCACGGTATCGGCGATGACGCGCGGCTACGCCGTGCTGGCCAACCCCGCCGCACCCGCGGGCCCGACGAAGCCCGGCCGGGGTGAGGCGGAAGCGAAAGCCTGGCTCACCGAGCTCACCGCTCTCGCGGCCAATCGCTGTGTCGTCGCACTGCCGTACGCAGGCGTGAACCTCGATGCGCTGCACCGGGTCGGCAACACCGCGCTGACCCGGCTCGCGGTGAATAATCCGGCTGATCTGGTCGACGCCGTCTTGGGCGTGAAAAGCGTCCGGGGCATGGCGCTTCCCGCAGCCGGACACCTCACCGACAACGGTGTCGCCGAGCTGACCAAAGCAGAGCTGCCCACGGCGCTTGCCGCCTCTGACGGCATTGCCCCACGCGGCGGGAGCGACCCGTCGGGACAGTACGCGATCGGCCGGGTTCGGGTGTCAACGTTCGAGCCGGCGATCAGTGCGGCCCTGGGAGCTGCGGGTTCTAGTCCTCACACACTCGCCTACACCCCCGATGCCCAACGCGTCGACCTGAACACGGAGTCAGCGGTCAGTCGGCGCCAGTCGGCCCTGGCCGCACTGGCCTTCCCCGCCATCGTCGTCCCGGACGCCCGCTTTCCGGCCCGCCCGGACGATCCGCTACCGGTCAGCGGGCGGGGTGCACTGATCGCGCCACCGATGTTCTGGTCGGTCACGCCGGAGGATGCGGTCGATCTGGTCGCGACCGCCGGATTGCTCCTGCGATCGGGTGCCGCGACGGTGGCGCCCTTGCCCGCCGTCGTCGCGGCCACGGCGAAAGCCCCCCGGCCGGCACGTCTGGTGCCACCTCTCGGCGCGCCCGAATGGCTGCCGGCGCCGGAAACCGCCAGATCCATCGACGCCTCCGCAAATCTCACCTGGCAATTGCAGGCTTCCCTGCTCGGTAGCCCGGGAGTTCCCCAGGCCGGTGAGGCTCACGCCGCTGCCGCCACTCCTGAGCGGTATATGGCGCCCCTGCGCTACGACCTGATCCGCGCGCTGCCCAGCCCGCGCGAGGCGTCGACCAATGAGGCCCGCACACGATTGATCCGAACCGCCCAGGCCGCGCGGGTATCAGCGGTCGCCGATACCCTGCAACGAATGCGGGCGTCGGTATCGATACTCGATCCAGGTGGCCGGTACACCCAGGTGTCCGAGCGCAGCCCGCTGCTCCTGGTCACCCGCAACGAACTCGCCCTCCCGGTCCGGGTGCGCATCGAGACCGCCGCGCCGCTCGATTTCACCATCGGAGATGTGGGCATCATCGAGATTCCGGCACGGGGCACCCGGCAGGTTCAGTTCCCGGCCCGCTCCGCGACGTCGGAATCCACGTCGGTGACGTTCACGCTCGTCTCCGCCTCGGGTGTCCTGCTCGGGGGGGATCCGATCAAGCTGTCGGTCAATTCGAACGCGTACGGCAAGCCGCTGTTCGTCGTCACACTGATCGCGGCCGGCATTTTGGTCCTGCTGGTCGCGCGACGGATGTGGCACCGATTGCGCGGCACGCCCGACCCGGCCGACGCCGACCGGCCCGAAGCCAGTGCCCAGGACCGCTTCCTCGCCGGTCGAGACTATTCCTGGCGTCAGGGCGAATCCACCCAGCATCCGCCGGACGGTACCGATGACTGACCGCAACGACGCCGATCCGGAACTGCAAGCGCCTGCCGGGGGATTCCGGCCTTTGTCCGGGCCGCTGGCCGACGCTGACCACCCGAGTGTGTCGCCTGGAACGGCTCGGGCACGGCCACCGGCGGTTCCTCCGCGACCAGCCCGGCCGCACCCATCCCGGCCGCAGCCGCAGCAGTTGCCCGCCCGGCCGGGCCCGGCCCGCACTGCGGAGACCTCCGATGCGTCGGTCATGCGCACCGGCGGCTCTATCGCGCTCGCGACGCTGATCAGCCGGATTACCGGGTTCGTCCGCACGGTGATGCTGGTCGGCATCCTCGGTGGAGCCCTCTCCTCGGCCTTCCAGGCGGCCTACGTCCTCCCGAACATGATCGCCGAGGTCGTTCTCGGTGCGGTACTCACGGCGATCGTGATCCCGGTGCTGGTCCGCGCGGAGGCGGAAGACCCCGATGGCGGCGAGGGGTTCGTCAACCGGATCTACACGTTGACGCTGGTCATCCTCAGCGTCGCCACAGTCGTTGCGCTCGTCGCCGCACCGGTGCTTACCTGGCTGAACGTCGGTTCCGATAGCCAGGTAAACCGCCCACTAACAACTGCACTGGCCTACCTGCTGCTGCCGGAGATTCTCTTCTACGGACTATCGGCGCTGTTCATGGCGATTCTCAACGTCAAGAATGTGTTCCGGCCGGGGGCGTGGGCACCGGTGCTCAACAACGTCATCCAGATCGCGACCCTGGTCCTCTACCTCCTCATGCCGGGAGAGCTGGCGATCAACCCGGTCCAGATGACCAACCCGCAATTGTTGGTACTCGGTGTCGGGACCACTCTGGGTGTCGTCGTGCAGGCTGCGATCCTGCTGCCGTACCTGCGGCGGGCCGGCGTGCGGCTCCGCATCCAGTGGGGTATCGACGCGCGCCTGCGCCGGTTCGGCAACATGGCGGCCGCCATCGTCGTCTACGTGCTGGTGCTGCAGGTCGGGCTGATCGTGACCTACCACATCGCCTCGGCCCACGCGGCATCCGGAATCATCGCCTACGCGACACATTGGCAACTGCTGCAACTGCCGTACGGCGTCTTGGGTGTCACCATTCTTACTGCCCTCATGCCTCGCCTGTCCCGAAACGCGGCAGCCGACGACAGTCGGGCGGTGTTGGCGGATTTGTCGCTGGCCACCCGGCTGACGATGGTCGCCCTCGTCCCGGTGGTCGTCTACATGACGTTCTTCGGGCCTGCGATCGGCATGACCGTCTTCGACGTCGGCGAGTTCGGTCCGAAAGCGGCTGCGCAACTCGGTTCCGTTTTGGCGTGGGGCGCGTTCACGCTGATTCCGTACGCCATGACCCTGGTGCAGTTGCGCGTCTTCTACGCCCGTGAGGACGCCTGGACCCCGACGGCAATGGTCGTCGGTATCACGGTGGTGAAAGTCGGCGCTTCCTACCTCGGGCCGGTCCTCTTCGACGACCCGGACCTCATCATTCGCTGGCTGGCCTTGTCCAACGGACTGGGCTACCTCGTGGGCGCCATTGTCGGGCACTATCTGCTGCGCTCTCATCTGGGGCACGAGCGCATGCCGGCCGTCGCTCGGACCACGGTCATCACCGTTGCCGCTTCGGCCGTGTCAGTGGGGCTCGCCTGGGTGCTGGCCCGGATCTCCGGGGCCGATCGGCTCGGCGCGGAGTTCGGCAGGACGGGCTGGGTGCTCTACCTCTGCATCACCGCGGCCATCGGGCTCGGCCTGGCGTACCTGCTGATGGCGGTCGCGAGGGTTCCCGATATCGTCGCGATCACCTCGATGGCTCGCCGTGCCGTCGGCCGCTTCGTCCCGGCGCTCGCGCCCAAGGCGGCTCCCGGCGAGGAGGAAACCGCCTTGACCGTTCAGTTCCCCCGAATTGTTGTTGACGAATCACTCCCTTACTCTGGTCAAGTCGAGGTGGTCCGGCGCTTTGATCGAGGGTCGGCGACCTGGCAGTCGTTCACCGTCCATAGCGGTGGGGCCGTCGGCACGGGCAGCTTTCCTTACCAACCGCGCGGCGCCGACGGCTCAGTGCGCCCAGACATGCGCTACCGCAGGAGAGGAATGCCGCTCATGAGCGATGGTACCGACAAGGACGCCAAGCCGGGTTCCACCGACGACACCCCGATAGCACCGGAGGGGCTGCCACCGGGGGGCACCGACGGACAGCCCAGCCCTCCCGGCGGCGCCGCCGGCGGCGCGCCGGGTGACACCGCCGCGGACAGCGCGCCCGACGCACCGCGCCGGCTTCGCGGGCCGCGCCTGGTCCCCGGGGCCGCCGTGGCCGGCGGTCGCTACCGGCTGATCGCTCATTGTGGCGGATCGCGCGGCCTTCAGTTCTGGCATGCCCGCGACATCAACCTCGACCGCGACGTTGCGCTGACCTTTGTCGATTCCGAACAACTGGCGGAGCCGCCGACGACGGGGGAGGTGCCCGGCTCCGGCGGGGCCGGACCCCAGGCGGTCCTTTCCCGAACGCTGCGCGTCGGCCACCTGAACTCCGCCGGCGCGGCCCGCGTGCTCGATGTCATCCGCGGCTCGTCGGGCGGGATTGTCGTCGCCGAATGGGTGCCCGGGTCCGCACTCGCCGAAGTCGCCGCCACGAGTCCCTCGCCCATCGGCGCCGCCCGGGCGGTGCGGGCGCTCGCCGCGGCCGCCGAGGCGGCTCATCGGACCGGTGGAGCGCTGTCCATCGATAGCCCGTCCCGGATTCGCGTGTCGACCAACGGTGATGCGCTGCTCGCGTTCCCGGGCACCCTCGCCGACGACGACAAGGCCTCCGACGTTCGCGGCCTGGGTGCGGTGCTCTATGCACTGCTACTGGACCGCTGGCCGTTGAATGCCGACGCTTCGGCCACGACGACGGTGAAGCAGTCAACCGAACGGATCGGCGGGATGCACCCCGCCCTGGCCGTGGACGGGGGGAGCACCCCGATTGAGCCACGACAGGCCCGCGCAACCATCCCGTTTGAGATCTCTGCCGTGGCGGCGCGGGCGCTGGCCGGCGATCAGGGCATTCGTACCGCCGCCACCATTCAGCACGTCCTCGACCAGGCCACCGTGCTCGACCTGCCCACCGACATGATGCCACCGGTCGACTCCGACGGTCAGCCGATCGCACCTGCGACGGGTGGGCGGCCCTCGGCGGCCAACAGCACCCCGGACTGGGCAGCTGGGCGCAATGTGCCGCTGCTGATCGGGCTGGCGGTCGCCGCACTGATCCTGGTCATCGCACTGATCGTCGCACTGGCGAAGATTTTCGGCGGCAGCGATCCCGCGTCGAGCATCGACGCCATCCTCACCACGAGGTCGAGCTCGGTGGCCGAGGCTCCGGGGCGTGCAATCGCCCTTCAGAATGTCAGCGTGGTTGACTTCTCCGACCAGAAGGCCGATCCGTCGACAAATGTTGCGAACGTCATCAGCGGCGCATCGCCGTCGTGGCACACCGACAACTACCGATTCTCCGCTGATTTCGGCGGGCTGAAACCCGGTGTCGGGTTGCTGTTCAATCTCGGCGGCACCCGCACCGTCCGGTCGGTGACTATCGCCACGCCCAATCCCGGCTTCACCGTGGAGCTGCGCACCGCGGGCGCCGGAGCGAGCGATTTGGCCGCGACGACGAAGGTCGGCGGTGGCACGGTCGACTCGACAGAGACCACGTTGTCGATCGCCACCGCCACTGCCGCCCCGTTCATGCTGGTCTGGATCACCGCACTTGCCCCGTCGCAACAGACCAGCGGCCAGTACGAGGCGACGGTTCAGAAGGTCACCATGAAGAGCTGATCGCCTTACTTCCGCGATCACCAATCATTCAGGCGAATGGCCGTTGATGGTTGATAGACTCTGCACGGCTATCACGGTTCCCGTTGCGCACCAACGCATTTCGGATATGCCTGACCGAATGCACACCACATTGGGCTTTGTGATTGTTAATCGGCCCTTCGAGTTATCCCCAGGTTTTCCCCAACGCCGCCGAATCGTTCCCGAATTCATGAGCACTGCTTATTGTCTTCCTATGAATCGGGGGGATTTTGATTTGGAGCAGTGCAGCGATGCCGATTTGCTCCGCGCTCATGTCAACGGCAACCGGTGGGCGTTCACACTGTTGGTCCGCCGACATCACGACCGCATGGCCGCAGTGGCCTACCGCACCATGAGCGATCCGCAGGAGGTGCCGGACGCCCTGCAAGACGCCTGGGCCAAGGCCCACGAAATGGCGGCCCAATTCCGCGCCGATTCGCAGGTATCGAGTTGGTTGCACCGAATCGTGATCAATTCCTGCCTGGACCGAATGCGGCGCTCCCGCGTCCGCGCGGCGAAACTAGTGGCCGAAATCGACACCCAACTGCCCAACCCGACTGATCGGGCGCGAGATGTCGACCTCGCCATCGCCCTGAATCGCGCCCTGCGACTACTCCCGGAGGAGCAGCGCCGCGCGATCCTGCTCGTCGACGTCGAGGGCTACACCGTGGCCGAGACCGCCGATATTCTTGGCGTCGCCACCGGCACCATCAAGAGCCGCTGCGCCCGGGGCAGACTCAAACTCTCGGTTATTCTCCGCAGTCTGCGCACACCCGTCTGAACCATTCCGGCGACTGATCGGCGGTGGGCCGGTTGCGATACTGCACCGGTGTCGGCCGACACCGGTGCAGATGCCGGCTACTCACACCTCGAACTGCCCTTCTTCGCGCACCCGACCTGGGGATCGCGTGCGAAATCACGCTGCCAAGGGAACCACGGGACGGCGCGCTGCGTCGTAGAGTACGAACTGTCCCCACGCCGAAAGCAGCCGACGATGTCTCACGTGAGCGAAGTCTCCCGGGTATTCCCGGAACCGCCTTTTCGCGCCCGAGTTGATCGCCGAGTTTCACGCGGGCGCACTCGACGACGCCCTCAACGCTCATGTACAGGCCCATTTGCCCGAGGATCCCGACGCCCAAGAACTCCTCGCAGCACTCGATGAGACGGTTGATGCGTTGCGGACGATGGAGCCACCGGCCGTCGCGGTACCCGACCAGGTGCGGGCCGCGTCGGAGACGACGCTGGCCGGATTCCGGCGCGGCGCCGGGTCGGCCGCACCGCGCCGGGTCGTCGGCCTCCTACTGGTCGCCGCGGCCGTGCTGGCCGTCCTTGGCGCCGGCGCCCTCGTCGCCGAACTGATGAGTCCGAGACGTTCCGCCGATCCCCACTCAGCGCAACTGGTTCCGGCGGCCGATACCTCCGCCCTGCTCGCCGCCGTGCGCGCCCCACAATCGGAGGCGATCGATGCCAACCGCCTCGCCCGCTGCCTGATCGCCAACCGGATGGGTGGCGCCGGCGTCATCGGTGCGGCCTACATCGTTTACGGGGGGCGCCCCGCCCAGGTGATCCTCACGCCAACCGGCCGGCCCGGTGAGTTCAACGCCCTGGTCACCACCCGCGACTGCGACGCCGGCAAGCCGGACACGATTGCGCGGGCCGTGGTCACCGAATAGGCCGCGCGCATACCGCCCCGGACACGCGCTCGGGAACATTGCGACCTACCCTGGTGTTAATGCCTTACAGCGCATCCGACCGACCCTGAAAAGGACATCCTGTGAGCTCCAGTTCTGACGCGGACACTCCCATCCACGAGCTGATCATCGTCGGCTCCGGGCCGGCCGGGTACACCGCCGCCGTGTACGCCGCCCGCGCCGAGCTCGCACCACTGGTCTTCGAAGGAACCCAATTCGGCGGCGCGTTGATGACGACCACCGAGGTCGAGAACTTCCCCGGTTTTCGGAACGGCATCCAGGGGCCCGAGCTGATGGACGAGATGCGCGAGCAGGCTCTCCGGTTCGGCGCCGACCTGCGCATGGACGACGTCGACGCCATCCGCCTCAACGGCGACGTCAAAGAAGTCGAGGTGGCCGGCGAGGTCCACCGCAGCAAGGCGGTCATCCTCGCGATGGGCGCCGCAGCCCGCTACCTCGGGCTCGACGACGAGCAGCGGCTGCTCGGCCGCGGCGTCTCCGCCTGTGCGACCTGCGACGGATTCTTCTTCAAGGACAACACCCTTGCCGTCATCGGCGGCGGTGACTCCGCGATGGAGGAGGCCACCTTCCTCACCAAATTCGCGACCAAGGTCTACCTGATCCACCGCCGGGAGGAATTCCGTGCGTCGAAGATCATGCTCGATCGCGCCCGCAACAATCCCAAAATCGAGTTCGTCACCAACACCGCGGTTGATGCTCTCCTCGGCGACGATTCGCTGACCGGGCTGGTCCTTCGCGATACCCGGACCGGCGAGACGCGCGAGCTGGCGGCCACCGGCATGTTCGTGGCCATTGGTCACGATCCGCGCAGCGGACTTGTTGCGGGCCAGGTCGCTGTCGACGACGAGGGCTACGTCGTGACTGAGGGTCGTAGCACCTATACCTCAGTTCCCGGTGTGTTTGCCGCGGGCGATCTCGTCGACCATACCTACCGCCAGGCAGTCACGGCTGCCGGCAGCGGCTGTTCCGCTGCCATTGATGCCGAACGCTGGCTCGCCCACCGAGCCGACGAGCCGGCGGTTGTCCAAACCGTGAGTGCATGAACCTCCACACACGAATCCTCGAAGGGAAAGAATCGACATGGGCGCCCATACCACCGATGTGACTGATGCCTCGTTCGCCAGTGACGTCCTCGCTGCCGATAGGCCGGTACTGGTCGACTTCTGGGCCACCTGGTGCGGTCCGTGCAAGATGGTCGCGCCGGTTCTCGAAGAGATCGCGCGCGATCACGCGGACAAGCTGACGGTGGCGAAGGTCGACGTCGACGCCAATCCCGGCGTAGCCCGCGACTACTCGATCATGTCGATTCCCACGATGAAGCTGTTCTCCGGCGGTGAGGTCGTGAAGACCATCGTCGGGGCGAAGGGCAAAGCCGCACTCCTTCGTGAACTCGACTCGGTCCTCAAACCCTGACAACGGCCGCTGCCGAATATCACGGCGCGCGGAGTTGTGCCGGATCGACACGACCTGCGAGAATTGGGCCTTGACGACGCCACCAGCGTGCTCGCATGCACGCTGGTGGCGGGGTACGCAGCGAACAAACGGGCGCTCACCGTCGACCACGTTTCGATCGACCTCGATTCATCGGGGTGAGGAGTACAGCAGATGCCGACCTTCAAGATGGGCGATCAGGGCTCGGTAGTCGCCGAGATCCGAGCCATCCTGGTCGCTCAACAGCTGCTCCCCGATACCTCGGGCCCGACTGATCTGCTTGCCAACAGCGACGGCTGGACTTCTCCGGAAGCGGTGTTCGATCCGGCCCTCGATCACGCCGTGCGCGCCTTCCAACAGCAACGTGGCCTGATCGTCGACGGGATCGTCGGTGCAGGCACGTATCGCGCCCTCTTGGAGTCCTCATATCACTTGGGCTCACGCGTACTCCTCTATCGCCTCTCGACACCGATAACCGGTGACGACGTAGCTGTCTTGCAGTCACGACTGCAAAATCTGGGCTACTACCCGAATCTGGTCGACGGCGTCTTCGGCGACAGCACGCACCGAGCGCTGTGCCGATATCAGGCCGAGTACGGGCTGTCGTCCGACGGGATCTGTGGACCGGCCACTTTGCGCTCACTCGAACGGCTGGGCAACCGGATAACCGGCGGCTCACCGCACGCGATCCGTGAGGAAGAGCGCCTCCGCCGGTCGGGCCCCCTGCTCTCGGGCAAACGTGTGCTGATCGACGCCGGCTGCGGCGGTACGCACCCGCTGTCCACGGGGGCGGTGGCAGAGCTGGAGGATCGTGTTCTGCGCGACATCGCTCATCGCCTGGAAGGCCGCATGGGCGCCGCCGGAATGGAGACCTTCCTCTCCCATGGTGATCACTCCACGCCGAACGACTCCGAACGCGCACACACGGCGAACGCCGTTGATGCGGACCTGGTCATCGCACTGCGTTGCGCCCACCATCCGACAGCGGCGGCCAGTGGCGTGGCGAGCTTCTTCTTCGGCAACAACCACGGCTCATATTCGACCATCGGGCGAAATCTTGCGAGCTTTATCCAACGCGAAATCGTTGCTCGCACCGGGCTTTACGATTGCCGAACGCACCCGCGGACCTGGCCGATTCTACGCGAGACCCGAATGCCGACGGCTCTCATCGACGTCGGGTACATCACCAACCCCAACGACGCCGCCTGGCTCGATGATCCGGTGCATCGGGACGTCCTCGCGGAGGCGGTTCTCATCGCCGTTAAGCGCGTCTACCTCCTGGGCGAGAACGATCGCCCCACCGGCACCTATACGTTTGCCGACCTACTAGCCGCCGAGCGCGCCATCTCCTGACCTTTCGTCCTACCGGACGGGGGGTTCAGCCGCCGACGGGTGCCATCGTCAAATCTGGCTCGACGGCGATCTTCAATGCCGCCTCGACAACGAGCCTTTCGAGCGCTCCCTCGACCGCAGACTTCCACCCCAGGCCCTCGTCGAGCACGAGTCGGTACCGCGGAAAGCGGTGGTGCGGTGCGACGAGTTCAAAGCCCGAATCGGCCAGGAAGTCAGCATCGATCATGCATTCGCCGCAGATGTCCTCGCGTGGGTCCGTGGCGGCGTGACCCCGGATCCCGAAGGCTTCGAGGGCGCGAACACCGCGTTGGACCAGATCGGCGACGACTGCATCGAGGAGTAGGGCACGGGCTTCGCGGAAGCCGTTATCCGCGCGCAGGGAGGTCAGCAGCACAGCATCGGCGCTCACCGGCGAGGTGGGGAAGTGTGCGGCGCGTGGCACCCGAGGCGGCGGAGCGTAGAAGGCGGTCCCGACCACCACAGTGCGCCAATTGTCGGGTGCCGAGCCAGCACCACTGGTCCGGACCACGTTGGGCCCCGACTCGGCTAGTTGCGCGCACGTGCCCCACTCCAGCAGTAGGCCCGATGTCCACGCCTCTTTGTCGAACTCACTCGTCCGGACGGCGGCGCTCGGATCGACCTCCCAGAACACACACCCGCGGGCATGAGAGGGAAGTCGTCCGAACCCCGCCGGATCGAGGGCGAGAAGCCGGATTCCCATCTCCGCTACCCCACACTCCAGCAATGAAGGCGAGATCTATTGTGCCACAACGGCTTTGCCTTCACAGTGATCCTCCTTCTACCTACGTGTCACAGTGACGTTATCGAGCCGTGCCCCTGGGTGCGAAAACTACGGCGTCCGTTGCGAAATCTCATCGAGAATTCTTTCGAGATCCTCAATCGACCCGAACTCCACGACGATCTTGCCTTTGCGCTTGCCCAGACTAACGGTGACCCTGGTATCGAGCCGGTCGGAAAGCCGTTCGGCGACATCCTGCAATCCCGGCATCACCATCTGCTTACGCTTGGGTGACGGGGCAGTGGGATCGGGTCCATCGCCGCGGTTGGCGAGAGTGACCGCCTCCTCGGTGGCCCGAACCGACAGGCCCTCTGCCACGATGCGCGCGGCGAGCGCCTCCTGGGCCTCCGTACCGGCGTCCAGTGAAAGCAGGGCACGCGCATGACCGGCGGATAGCACACCGGCCGCCACTCGCCGCTGGACGGCAACAGGCAACCGCAGCAGCCGGATCATGTTGGTGATGACGGGACGAGACCGGCCGATCCGAGCCGCGAGTTCCTCTTGCGTCACACCGAACTCCTCCAGGAGTTGTTGGTATGCCGACGCCTCCTCCAACGGATTCAGCTGCGCCCGGTGGATATTCTCCAGCAGCGCATCGCGAAGCATGTCACTGTCAGCAGTTTCCCGGACGATGGCCGGAATCGTTTCGATACCCGCCTCTTGGCACGCACGCCACCGGCGCTCGCCCATCACCAGCTGGTACTCAACCTCCCCTTGGGGGGCGGGCAGGCGCCGTACAACGATCGGCTGCATCAGCCCAAACTCGCGGATCGAAAAGACCAACTCAGCGAGTGCATCCTCGTCGAAGACCGTACGGGGCTGCTGGGGATTGGGTTGGATCTGGGTCGGCCGGAGTTCACGGTAGACCGCACCCACATCATGCGAAATGGGTTCAACGGTGGCTAAGCCTGTTCCTCTGCCGGCAGAATCTCCGGCCACAGAAACGCGGCCGGTGCCGATCACCACGTCCGCCGCAGCGGCACCCATGGGCTGGGTGCCCATCGTCCTGCCGGCTTCCTGGTCTTCAGCCGGGCCGGTCGGAATGAGTGCGGCGAGACCGCGCCCGAGGCCGCCCTTGCGCTGAGTGTCCCGGGTCATGAATCACTCCTCCCGATCCCTGGTGCGCCGTCGACCGCTGCGCCCGCGAGCGCGAGCTCCCGGGCCGCATCCACGTAGCTCATCGCTCCGCGCGAGCCAGGGTCGTAGTCAATGATCGTCATCCCGAAGCCAGGGGCCTCGGAGACCTTCACGCTCCGCGGCACGATGGTGCGGAGCACCTTGCGTCCAAAATGCCGGCGCACCTCCTCGGCCACCTGATCGGCGAGCTTGGTGCGGCCGTCATACATGGTGAGTAGGACGGTCGACACATGCAGATCGCGATTGAGGTGGGCTTGTACCAGCTCAATGTTTCGCAGCAACTGACCCACTCCCTCTAGTGCGTAGTACTCGCACTGAATCGGTATGAGGACTTCGCGCGCGGCGACCATTGCGTTGACCGTCAGCAAGCCGAGTGAAGGCGGGCAGTCGATAAACACATAGTCCAGCGAGAAGCGCGCCAGCACTTCCTGGTTGATTGCGTTCTTCAATCGATTCTCTCGCGCCACGAGCGATACCAACTCGATCTCGGCACCGGCTAGATCGAGTGTCGCCGGGACGCAGAACAGGCTCTCGTGGGCCGGGGTCTGCTGGATCGCTTCCTCCAGCGTCGCCTCGCCCAGCAGCAGCTCATACACGGAGGCTATGTCTGGTTGGCGATGGTCGATACCCAACGCAGTACTCGCGTTGCCCTGCGGGTCAAGGTCGATGACGAGTACACGTAGTCCGTGAATCGCCAGTGCGGCGGCAAGGTTCACCGCAGTAGTTGTCTTGCCCACACCGCCCTTCTGGTTCGCGACCGTGATGATCCGCGGTTGCGCGGGCCGGGGGAGGGGAGGGGTGCCGCCGGGGGTGAGGATTTCACTTGCGCGCGCAGCGGCTGCTGCGATCGGAGTGTCAGCGAATGTTTCAGCCCCCCTACGAGCCGATGTTTCACGTGAAACATTCGATTGCTTACTCACCAGGTACGTCCATTCTTTGATCGTTCATCGTTTCTCTATTGTGCGCCCAGCCCCCGACAACGCCGACGTCGCCCCGCATCTCATCGACCTCGTTCAGTTCGGGTGCCGCGTGGCGCCGCAGGCGTTGGCCGAGTCTGCCCGCCTCGCCTTCTCCCCAGAACCACGGTGGTCACCTCGGGCACCAGCCCGGCTCCCACGGTCGTAACCGTCAGGTCGTCAATCCCTATTGCAGCGCAACGACTCCGGTGTTCGTCCACTTCTTCCTGTGCGGTCGAACCCTTCATCGCAACCATTTTGCCATCCGGTCGCATCAGCGGGGCCGACCAACCGCACAGCCGATCGAGTGGCGCGACCGCGCGCGACGTCACCGAATCTGCGGCCCCGTGCTGCGCTATCACGCTGGGTTCCTCCGCCCGTCCCCGAACCACCGTCACGTTGTCGAGGCCCAGTGCGTCGACAACCTCGGCCAAAAACGTCGTCCGTCGGAGCAGTGGTTCGACTAGGACCACACGCAAGTCCGGTCGGGCAATCGCAAGGGGTATGCCTGGCAGTCCCGCACCGCTGCCGATGTCAACAACGCGTTCATCGGGCCCAAAGAGCTCAGCGATAACCCCACAATTGAGAATATGGCGGTCCCAGAGGCGTGGTGCTTCACGTGGCCCAATCAGGCCTCTGGTCACGGCAGCGTCGGCCAACCAGTCGTGGTAGCCGACTGCCCTATCGACTCGATCACCAAACACGTGTGTGGCCGCTTCCGATACCGACACCCCACTCCTCTCGATCGCACCTGCTCATCCGAGACTCGACCATTGATGTTTCACGTGAAACATCGGCGGTCAGTCCTCCCGATGTTTCACGTGAAACATTGGCGAACTACATGACTGTAATTTCCAGCCCCGAACTGAGAAAGGCCCCGGCCTGAGCCGGGACCTCTCGTTTAGTGCGGTTGGGTTGACTTCAGCTTACGACACCTTGATAACGACCACGCGTCGCTTGGGCTCGGCGCCCTCGCTTTCGCTGATGACCCCGTCGACTACGGCCACCGCATCGTGGACGATCTTTCGTTCGAACGGTGTCATCGGCTCGAGCGACTCGCGCTCTCCGCTATCGCGAACACGTTCGGCGACCTCGGTCCCGAGTCCGGCGAGTCGCTCCCGGCGGTCGGCCCGCCATCGGGCGACGTCCAACATCAGTCGGCTCCGGTCACCCGTCGCTTGCTGTACCGCGAGCCGAGTCAGCTCCTGCAATGCGTCGAGGACCTCACCCCGCCGACCAACCAGCTTGGAGAGGTCGGCACCGCCATCGATGCTCACCATCGCGCGATCGCCGTCGACGTCGAGATCGATGTCCCCGTCAAAGTCCAGGACGTCCAACAGTTGCTCGAGATAGTCGCCGGCGATCTCGCCCTCCTCGACCAGTTGGTCCTCCTGCTCGACTTCGGTCGCCGCATTGTCGGTCGCCGCGCTGTCGATTGGCTGGGCCTCGGTAGTTGTGGCCACCGTGTCGGCCACCATTGGTTCGTTGGGAACCTGCGCATCCGCAGTCATTGGGTTCTCCTCTTATCTTGGTGCAAATGTTCGTGGGGGAGAGGACTCAGCGGCTCTTCGGCTTGTTTCGTCGAGCCGCCTGCCGGTTCTTCTTCGATCCCGCAGATCGCCCTTTGGCCGCGCCGCTGGCCTTGGTCCCGCCTCCGGGAGCCTTGCCGCCCGTACTATCGCCACTGGCTGCCGATCCAGGTGCAGCGTCCGGAACGGAATCGTCAGCGGGTAGGTCTGCGGCTTCTCCGGGACCGCCGTCGCGCTTAGTCCGATCCGGACGGGCCCCCGGTTTGGGAGCGTTCGCCTTGTTCTTCTCTTCCTTCGCTTCCTTGGCGGCTTCCTCTTCCCGCTCCATCCGGCCGAAGACGAGGTGCTGCTGACCGTAGGTCCAGATGTTGTTGCTGACCCAGTAGAGAAGGATCGCGACCGGGAAGAACGGGCCCGACACCAGGATGCCCAGGGGAAAAACGTACTGCGAAAGCATGTTCATGATCCGCGTCTGCTGGCTCTCCTGAGCCGCCGCCGTCTGCCGCTTCACGGCCGCGCGAGCGTTCAAGTAGGTCATCAGCGAAGCAATGATCATGATCGGTATGACAACGGCAATGATCCCGATGCGGGTGAACTCGGGAGCGCCGTGCTGCATGAAGGCCTCCCACTGCGGGGACGGCTTGCCGGGCATGGTGACCCACGAAGCCAATGGCACTCCGAAGAAGCGCGCCTCGAGGAAGTTCCGGACCTGATCACCACTGAAGAAGTAGTTCGCCGTTTGAGCATTCTGCTCGACCGACATCGTCTCCATCCGCATCCCGTACTGACCACCCGTGCGGTTGAACGACCGCAAGACATGGAACAGGCCGATAAAGACCGGGATCTGCATGAACATCGGGAGGCAGCCCAGCAGCGGATTGAATCCGTGCTCGCGCTGAAGCTTCTGCATCTCCTCGGCCATCTTGACCTGATCCTTGCCGTACTTCTTGCGGATGGCCTGCATCTGCGGCTGGATCTCTTGCATCTTCTTCGTCGTCTGGATCTGCTTGACGAACGGCTTGTAAAGGATGGCTCGAAGAGTGAAGACCAGGAAGACCACCGACAACGCCCATGCCAGGCCATTGCCGGTCGGAGTGTTCGGGGTGATGTGGTCGAACACCCAGTGCCAGAGCCACATGATCCCGGACACCGGGTAGTAGATGATATTCAGCACGTTGTTTCCAGTCCCTTACTGGTTGAAGAGTTCCGAGGAGCCGGAACCGGGTCAAATCCGGGTTTGTGCCACGGGCCGCATTTGGCCAGCCGAACCAGCGAGAGCCAACTGCCGTACCACAGGCCGTGCTCGGTCAGCGCTTGCACCGCGTACGCACTGCACGTCGGTTCGAATCGACACGAGGGCAGGCGGGTAGGTGAGATCCACACCTGGTAGAAGCGGATGATCGCAATTAGCGCGCGCCTCAAGAGTTCACCGCCCGTACTAGCTGATCGGCGAGTTCGACCGCCGATCGACAAGCGGCGGAAGGCCGTGCGCGCACGACCACGAAGGTATCGGGACTGCACATCTGCCGGGCAGAGTCGTCGAATGCGACCCGGATCCGACGGGAGAGGCGGTGCCGGACAACAGAATTGCCGACACGCTTGCTCACGATCATCCCCAACCGGGGACCGCCGGCAAGCGCCACATCGCTACGCGACCGATGCGGCCACGCGGCTGCAGGATTCAGGAAATGCACATCGAGATCGCGTGTTCGAGTCCGCACCCCTTGCGACAGAGTGCGTTGAAAATCGGATCGCCGATGGATCCGGTACGGAGAGTCCATTGTCGAACGAGCACCGCGGCGGCGATGCGTGGTCGAACAGAACTAGGCGCTCAGCTTTGCGCGGCCCTTGCCGCGGCGAACACTGATGATCGCGCGCCCCGCCCGCGTCCGCATGCGCAGACGGAAGCCGTGCTTGCGAGCGCGACGACGGTTGTTCGGCTGAAAAGTCCGCTTGCCCTTGGCCATCGGAGTGACTCCTTCAAGTCTTTGCCCACTGCCGCAGGCGGTAACAAGTCTCGGTTCATCGCACGGTGCCAAGACGTCTCGGATAGCCTGGCCACGCTGTCGTGGCGGTTGCCACCCAGATGACCCGACGGAAAATCCGTGCGAAGGATATGACCTGTCGAGGGTACTGGACTCCCTACACCACAATCAAACCGCTGACCGGATCGACACCCGCGTTACTTGCTTGCTCTTGTACACACCTGTGAATAAGTATGTGGACAACTTGGTCTCACAGTGACGGCCGTGGCATGCTGGGATTTCCGCCGAACGTCCAGGAAGGGAGACCTATGACAGTCGGTAGCGACTCCTTTACCAACATCTGGATGACGGTCGTCGACGAACTCAACGACGACACCCGGGTCAATCCACCGTTGACTCGCCAGCAGAAGGCCTGGCTGTCTCTCGTCCAGCCCCTGACCCTCGCCGAGGGGTTCGCACTCCTGTCTGTGCCCAACCGCGTGGTTCAGGAGCACATCGAGCGTGATCTGCGCGATGTCATCTGTACCGCACTATCGCGCGAGCTCGGCGAAACCGTTGACCTCGGAGTCCGGATCCAGCCGATCCAGGTCGCGGCCGAGCCGCACGAATCCATTGGTGCAGAAGAAGAGTCCGACGAACCACCGCAAACCGACGACTGGAAGTCACGTCGACGCCACTTCGGCGGCCGCGACGGCGATCACCCGCCGAACTGGTCGGACTCGTTCGGTCCAGGATCGGAATCGACAGCCCCCTCGTCGGGCAGCCTGCACCCCCGGTACACCTTCGACACGTTTGTGATCGGTGCTTCCAACCGTTTCGCGCACGCGTCGGCCGTTGCAGTGGCCGAATCTCCGGCCCGTGCCTACAACCCGCTCTTCATCTGGGGGGAGTCGGGGCTGGGCAAGACACATCTCCTCCACGCCGCCGGCCACTACGCACTGCGCCTCTTCCCGGAGCTCCGCGTCAAGTATGTCTCCACCGAAGAGTTCACCAACGACTTCATCAACTCGCTGCGCGACGACCGACGTGTCCAGTTCCAGCGCCAGTATCGCGACGAAGTCGACATTCTCCTGGTCGACGATATTCAGTTCTTGATGGGCCGAGAGGGAACACAGGAGGAGTTCTTCCACACGTTCAACACACTGCACAACGCTGATAAGCAGATCATCATCTCCTCTGACCGCCCGCCCCATCAGCTCGCGACCCTGGAGGACCGGCTGCGTACCCGCTTCGAGGGCGGGCTGATCACCGATGTGCAACCGCCCGATCTGGAAACGCGCGTCGCGATTCTGCGTAAGAAGGCGCAGATGGACAAGATCGACGTTCCCGACGATGTGCTCGTCCTCATCGCCTCCCACATCGAGCGCAACATCCGCGAGCTCGAAGGCGCCCTCATCCGGGTCACTGCCTTCGCCTCCCTCACCAGCGCCGAACTGAACCGGTCCCTCGCCGAGGTCGTGTTGCGGAACCTGCTGCCCGAGACCGGCATACAGGAGGTCAGCGCCCCCCGGATCATCGCCGTCATCACCGACTATTTTGGGGTCTCGGTCGACCAACTCAAGGGCCCGTCAAGGAAGGCCGACGTTGTGCTGCCCCGCCAGATCGCCATGTACCTGTGCCGGGAACTGACTGATCTCTCGCTGCCCAAGATCGGTGACACTTTCAACCGCGACCATTCGACGGTCGTGCACGCCGAGAAGAAGATCACCGAGCAGATGAAGGAACGGCGTGAGATCTACGATCACGTCCAAGAACTCACCACAAGGATCAAGCGGCGGCCGACCTCGCCCTGATTCCCGTTCGGCCAACTCATCACACAACCCTCGACTCTTTCCCGAGGGTTGTGTGATGCGCCGAGCCGCGTCCGCCAGGCCCCAATTCTGACTCCGCAACCGTGTGGACGGCGGCCGGAAAACTCGGCCCGTCGTGTGCGTAGCGCGTGGATAACTCACTAACAACTCAGATGGATCCACAGGCGCCTCCAGCTACCCAAAACTTACCCACACATCGCAAACACACAGATACGCCGTCCCACCTGCACGAACAAGGGTTACCCACAGTTTCCACCGTGCCTACTAACACTACTAATCTCTATAGAGAGAATTCCTGTAATAGTCGGCGTGTGCACAACCCGGCCTATCTGCGCAAGCACCCCGCGCACCGTCGGTGGGCATTTTCGACCCGACCCGCCAAAGCCGCGCTCGACGCCCTACAGTGACCACCATGAAGTTTCGTGCCTCCCGCGACGAGTTCGCGGAGTCGGTGGCGTGGGTTGCCCGCAGCCTTCCGGCTCGTCCCCCGGTACCGGTCCTCGGTTGTGTGGTGCTCACCGCCAGCGACGCCGGGCTGACCGTTTCCGGCTTCGACTACGAGGTCTCTGCCGAAGAAACGATCGCGGCCGAGGTTGCCGATCCCGGTCGAGTACTCGTATCGGGCAGGCTCCTCGCCGACATCACCAAGGCGCTGCCTTCGAAGCCGGTCGACGTGGGCGTCGATGGCACCCGGGTCGCCATCAGTTGCGGGAGCGCCAAGTTCTCCTTGCCGACGATGCCGGTTGAGGACTACCCGGAAATGCCGGCCATCCCAGCCACCACCGGCACCATTCCCTCGAACATTTTCGCGGAGGCGATCGGCCAGGTCGCCATCGCGGCCGGCCGCGATGACACGCTCCCGATGCTGACCGGGGTACGCATCGAGATCGATGGCAAAACGGTTGTTCTTGCCGCTACTGACCGTTTTCGCCTTGCGGTCCGCGAACTGGAGTGGACTCCGAGCGATCTTTCGGCGGCCGGTGCGGTCCTGGTGCCGGCGAGGACCCTGGCCGACGCCGCCAAGACGGCGGGTGGAGAGTCCGAAACCGACGTCGCTCTCGCGTTCGGTAGCGGCTCGGCGATTGGCGCCGACGGCATTTTCGGCATTCTCGGCGGGGGTAAGAAAACGACCACGCGTTTGCTGGACGCGGAGTTTCCGAAGTTCCGCCAGCTCCTGCCTGCCAGCCACACCGCGGTGGCAACGATCGACAGTTCGCCGCTTCTGGACGCGATCAAACGCGTCGCCCTCGTGGCCGATCGTGGGGCCCAGGTCCGGATGGAGTTCACCGAAGGATCGGTGTTGCTGACCGCTGGTGGGGATGAGGCGGGCAAGGCGGAGGAGGAACTGCCAGTCACCTTCCGGGGGGAGCCGTTAACGATCGCATTCAACCCCGGCTACCTACAGGACGGATTGAACGCGATCGGCGTTCCGACCGTCGATTTCGGATTCACCACGCCGAGCCGCCCGGCAGTCCTGCGACCATCGACCGGAGACGATCCGGTCGCCGACGAGAGCGGTGCGTTCTTGGCACCTGACTCGGTGTTCAGCTACTTGCTGATGCCGGTGCGCCTGCCCGGCTGATCGGTGTTCGTCCGCCGGCTTTCGTTGCGGGACTTCCGATCGTGGCACCACCTCGATCTGGAGTTATCAGCCGAGCCATTGATTCTGGTGGGACGTAACGGATTTGGTAAGACGAATGTCCTTGAAGCACTCTTCTACCTGACGAACCTACGTTCTCACCGGGTCAGTTCGGACGCGGCGATGGTCGCCGAGGCGACCGACACCGCACGCATTGCGGCGACAGTCCAGAACGACGGGCGTGAGCTGACGGTCGAAGTCACGCTTGCCGGTAGTGGCGCCAATCGGGTGACGCTCAACTCCCGGCCGGTGCGCCGGCACCGCGACGTCATCGGTGTGTTGCGATCGGTCATGTTCGCACCGGAGGATCTGCTCCTGGTCAAAGGGGAACCGGCCGACCGTCGCCGGTTCCTCGATGACCTGGTCACCGGATTGGGCCCGACAGCCGTGGCGGCGAAAGCCGACTACGATCGGGTTTTGCGACAGCGTGCCGCGTTGCTGAAGACGGCCGGGGCGGCGATGCGGCGCGGAGGCACCGATGCCGACTCGGTGATCAGCACCCTCGATGTATGGGACGCGCAACTGGCCGCATTCGGCGCCCAGGTCACGGCGCATCGGATCACGATGGTCAACAGCGCGCTGCCGCACGTGCAATCGGCCTACTCGTCGATCGCCCCGCACTCACGGCCGGCTTCAATCCGCTACCGCAGTGCGCTGGGATCGGAGGCGAACGATCATGGTGGTAAGCCACTATCGGTGGAACAAATCGAGCAGTATCTGCTCGAAGCTCTCGCGCAGGCCCGATCGAGAGAGATCGACCGCGGAGTGTGCCTCGTCGGACCACATCGTGACGATCTCGAGATCAGCCTCGATCAAAAGTTGGCGAAGGGATACGCGAGCCACGGCGAATCTTGGTCGCTGGCACTGGCGTTGCGGCTGGCCACCGTCGAACTCATCCGCGCCGAGGGAGTCGAGCCAGTGATCTTGCTGGACGATGTATTCGCCGAGCTTGATGCTAAACGGCGTGTTCACCTGGCGCAATACACCGCCGATGCCGAGCAACTCCTGGTGACGGCCGCAGTTCCCGAGGACCTTCCGACCGGAGTCGGGGGACGACGGCTCTCGGTTCAGATGCGCGAGGAAGCCGACGATCACGGGGTGATTCGACGCAGGTCGACGGTGAGGTCCGACGGTAGAATTGATGGCGATGACTGAGCCGGGGACCGAAGATCACAGCGGCTACGAATTGGCCAAGAAGGCGCTCGAAGATGCGCGGGCGAAGTCGCGTGCGCGACGTGCGTCGCCGGGCAAGCCACTCGCCGGTCCAGCGGGCAGCCGGTCGCGGCGCCGATGGTCGGGATCTGGTCCGGACCACCGCGATCCGGCGCCGCTGGGGAGTCTGGTCGGACGCTTGGCGCAGGCGCCGGGCTGGCAGTCACATGTCGGTGCCGCAACCGTGATCAATAGCTGGGCCTCGATTGTCGGGGAGGATATCTCGGCACACGCGCGCCCGACTCGCCTGGAGGATGGCGTCCTGCACGTTGCCGCGGAATCGACGGCATGGGCCACCCAGCTGCGCTACGTCCAGCGCCAGATCCTGGCGAAGATCGCGGCAGTCGTCGGCAATGGCGTCGTGACTTCGCTCAGAATCAGCGGACCGCAGGCGCCCTCGTGGCGGAAGGGACCGCGGAACGTCCCAGGACGAGGGCCGCGGGATACGTATGGATAGCAGGAGGATGGATCGGGCGGAAGGGGACCGAAGCGCACGGATTCCCTGAATCCCACAATCGGGCCACCAGATGGCCGAGAAAATCGATCTGAGAGCGTTCTAGCGGCCTGCCATCCCCGCTCCAGTGTGCGTGACCCAGTAGGATGGGTGCCGTGCCCGGTAGGGCTGGCGCCGGCTGACAGGCCCGCGGAACGATTTTTCATCGAAGAACGTGAAGAGGGAGCGGTCAAGCGCGTGGCGGACAAGAAGAAGTCGACGGCGAAAAGCAGCGAGTACGGCGCAGATTCGATCAGCATCCTCGAGGGTTTGGAGGCGGTGCGCAAACGGCCCGGCATGTACATCGGATCGACCGGTGAACGAGGTCTGCACCACCTGATCTGGGAAGTCGTCGATAACTCGGTGGACGAGGCAATGGCTGGTCACGCCACCCGCGTCGATGTCACCCTGCTGGCCAACGGTGGCATCGAGGTGATCGACGATGGTCGCGGAATTCCGGTTTCGCTGCATGCCACCGGGGTGCCCACCGTCGAGGTCGTCATGACCCAGCTGCACGC
>NZ_DIAX01000016.1 GCF_002414845.1 Gordonia sp. UBA5067
GTCCTTCGTGAGATGCGAATGTGGGGTGCGCGAGCACTCCGGGTCAGAGACCGGGATTGGCTGATCGTTCAGTGGCGAGCGCAGTGAGCTGGCTCCGGTTCCGCCGGAAGGTGATCACTGACATTCGCGACGGAGATCCTCTCACTTGGACGGCACCCGACGAAGCGTTGTCCGCCCCGACCCGCGTGCAGCGCGACGCCCGTCAACTCGTCAGTGACCGGCGGACGGTGGGATGAGGACGAAGTTGCCGACATGGTGCTTCTGCAGGAACTCGCGCTGCGCGTCGGCGATGCGTTCCAGTGGGAACGTCTTGGCGACGAGTGGACGGATCTCGCCTCGCTCGATGTAGCCGACGAGATTGGGAAACACCGGCTCATCCCACGCGGTGCAACCGATCAGCCGGAGATCCTTGAGATAGAAGGTACGCAGGTCGAGCGTGACCAGCGGGCCGCCGATGGCCCCCGAGGACACGTAGCGTCCGCCTCGCCGCAACACCTTCAGCATGCCGGGGAACGATGGCCCCCCGACGTTGTCGATGACGACATCGATCGACTCCGCGCCGAGCGCGAGCACGACATCGTCGCTTCGATCAATGACGTCGTCCGCCCCGATCGCCCGCACCCGGTCCATCTTCGCCCTCCCTGCGATCGCGGTGACCGTGGCGCCACGCCGCTTGACGAGTTGCACCACTGCCGAGCCGACCCCACCGGACGCGCCGGCTACCAGCACGTGCTCACCCTTGGCCACCCCTGCGCGATGCACCATGTTCTCGGCAGTGCCGTAGGCGCATGGGATCGAGCCCAGCTCTACGTCGGTCCAGTCGCACATCACCGGAAAGATGTCCGACGACGGAGCCGTCACGAACTGGGCGAATGCGCCGTCGAAGTCGGAACCCATCCACACGTTGTCCATCGACCCGAACCCGGCCGGGCGAATGCACGGTCGCACCAGTACACGTGATCCGATGGTGCTCTCGTCGCCACCGGGCCCCACCGCGACCACTCGGCCGCAGCAATCGGTGCCCTGGATGAACGGGAACGGTGTGGTCGCGTTCCAACCCCCATCGGACCGTGCGACCACGTTCTCCCCCGCAGCCTCTTCGGCGACAGCCGCGGTGGCGGTGGAAACAGACGCTGAGTACCAGCCGAGGCGGGTGTTGATCTCGGTGTTGTTGACCCCGGCAGCGAGCACCTGCAGCAAGACCTCGCCCGGCAGCGGCACCGGCACGGGAACGTCGCGATAGTCGAGCCGGTCGTAGCCGCCGTGGCCGGTGGTCACGACGGCTTTCATCGTCGCCCTGCCATTCGGGGCGTGCTTGGTGCCGGTCATCCCCGTCAGTCGACCAGTGCGTCGCTGCGCACTCCGGCGCGCTCGACGTGGATCGGCAGCACGCGGCCGTAGAGCTGGGCGGTGCGCTCCGCACTGCCGACCATCCCCGGTTCCTCGACGTAGCTGAAGATCGCCACGTACCGCGCCTGCGACCCCGAGAGCGGCGTGACACGATGCAGGGAGTACCGGCCCTTGAAGATCTGCAGGTCGCCGGGCTCGAGGTGCAGTGTGCGGATCAGGCCGGCGTCACCGTCGAGCACGGCTTGCACGCCCTCGTAGTTCTCGTCGGTGGGGGTGCGCAGATGCGGGCTGTACTCGAAGTCGCCGCCCACCTCAGCGTTCTGGATGGCAAGGGTGACGGTGTAGTTGTTGGTGTCGAAGTGCCACGGAAAGCCGTTGCCCGCTTCGGCGGTGTTGACGATGACGTCGGCCAATGGATCGGCGTAGCGGAAGAACCGCTGCTCGCCGAGCGCAGCCTGGACGAATGGTGCGAACACGGGCCATTCGTAGATCTCACGCAGGATGCTGCCCCGACCGAAGTTGTCGGCAGGGACGAACGCGTTCGACCGGTCGTAGAAGCGCCGCAACGGGTGCTCTGCGGGGAGATCCGCCCGGTCCTGCGTGAAGTACGGGTTCGTGCGGCTGAAGTTGCGATGCCCGTGCACGGCGACGCGGTCGCACTCCTCGACCAGCTGGGCGATGCGCTCGGCTCGCACGAAACCCTTCAGCACCGCACATCCGTCGGCCTCGATGGCCCCGCGCAGCCGGGCGATCAGCGCATCGCGCGCCGGGCCGGCCTCGACGATGGGGTAGCGGTCGGTGTCGACGTAGTCGACGGCACTCGGGTTCACGGTGCCTCTCCCCCTCCGGTGAAAGGATCTTGTTGAATCGCGGCCTCACGCTACTGCGTCACTCCCTCCCCACTGGTGTCCCCCGATCCCTGTGGCGTGGAGCGATGCATCGATACCGGAATCAGTCCAGTACTTGACTCAGTCCGGAATCTGTGGTGAGATCAGCGCTGTGACGAGAGCAACCGGCATGACGACGACCGACGAAGTGGATCAACTCCTTCGACACCACGGCGTGCAGGTGACGGCGCAGCGGTTGGCCATCATGCGCGCGGTGTCGGCCCGCCCCCACGCCACGGCCGACGAGCTCACCGACGACGTGCGCGCCGTCATCGGCTCGATCTCTCGCCAGGCGGTGTACGACTCGCTCGGTGTGCTGGTCGACAAGCACCTCGTTCGCCGCATCCAGCCGGCGGGGTCACCGGCACGGTTCGAGAACCGGGTCGACGACAACCACCACCACCTCATCTGTCGCACCTGCGGCAGCACGTTCGACATCGACTGTGCAGTCGGGGCCGTGCCCTGCCTCACCGCCGACGATGACCACGGCTTCGAGATCGACGAGGCCGAGGTCATCTACTGGGGCCGCTGCCCGTCGTGCCGTCGTTCCACCACATGACCTTCGTGACCGTTACAAGGAGCAGCAATGACTGACCACACAGCCCTCGAGATCAACGACAGCGTGCAGACCTGCCCGGTGATGGGCGGCCCTCTCGCCGCCCACACTGCTGCTGGGTCGACCGCCAACCAGCACTGGTGGCCCAACCAGTTGAGCCTGAGGATGCTGCACCAGCACTCCCCCGCCTCCAATCCGCTCGGTGCCGACTTCGACTACGCGAAGGAGTTCAACACGCTCGACCTCGCCGCGGTGAAGCACGACCTCGCCACGCTGATGACGTCGTCACAGGACTGGTGGCCGGCCGACTACGGCCACTACGGCCC
>NZ_DIAX01000059.1:0-47218 GCF_002414845.1 Gordonia sp. UBA5067
GAGTTCGAGTCTCACCGAGGGCACCACAAACACCCTGACCGGGACATCCTGACCAGGACATCCTGACCGGGACATCCTGACCAGGACTTCCGGCTCGGGGCCCGGCTGGAGTGCTACAGCGTTCCTTCAAAAGGGTGCGTCCCTCCCGATGACTGCGTGTGCTTCAGCCAAAGTCAGAGCCGTACCCCATACGCTCTCACCATGAAATCTCGCCTCGCCCAACTCGGCGTGCTTTGTGTCAGCGCCGCGCTGGCCACCACCGGTTGTTCGCTGATCCCATCGTCTGACCAGGCGACAACGTCAACCACGGTCCAAGCGACATCGACACCCACGACGACCCGCGCGCCGTCAACGCTGCGGTTCGCCATCAACCCCGACACCGACAGCAACCGGGCCGACAACACGGTGATTGGCGGGCCCGACGCATTCGCCTTCTACGACTGGGACGGCCTCAAAGGCGGCGACATGTTTTCCCGCCGGCCCGATGGCGCCGGGGCGACGGTCTTCACCGAGGACGGTGGCGTGCGGGTGACGTTCACGCCGGACCGGGGAGAGAAGGCCGCGCGCGGATTCGCACTCGGCATTCAGCAGGTCCCCAGCGCCAAGGCCCTCGCTGTGACGGCTGCGCTGGTCCGGCTCCCAGCTGACGGCCTGGCCGCGGAAAAGTTTGAGATCCAAGCGCGGGTCGTCGACAAGAAAGGCAAAACCATCGGCAGTGTCGCCGTTGACGCCGTTGAGGACTCCGGACTGGACGGCGTCGGCCTCTTCGGCGACACCGTCGTGATTCGTTACGACAAAGACGAAAAAAATCCCACGGGTTCCGGCGACATCGAGTACCTCGCTGCCATCGACCTGCCGTCTAAGCGCGAGTTGTGGGTGAACAAGCCGAGCACCAAGGACGGCGGAATGTCGGTCGGCGGCAGCGGCGACTGCAGTAAGAGCGCCGTGCTCGGTGTCTTCCAATCCTCAGTCTTCGACCGCTCCCCCGACGGCGACATCCTCTATGGTGACGCGGCCGGGATGACTGCGGTCGACGCCAAAACCGGGAAGCCGCGCTGGGTGAAGCCGAATCCCCGCTGCTTCCTCGGCTCCCCCATGCCGGGTGGGACCTACCCCTACCGCGTTGTGACCTACAACGGCGAGTCGGCCTACGACCTGCGCGGCGGCAAGGCCCTGGCCGTCAACGGTGTGTCGTACGCAATCGACCGGCAACGCAACCTGCTCGCGGTGAGCTACGTCTACCGGGGTTCGATGAGTTCGAAGCCGACGCTGATCGGGGGCGGCCCCGCACTGCAAATCCTCGACCTCACGAGCGGCAAAGCCCTGTTCGAACTCCCCGGCGCCGAGGGACTCAAGCACAAGACCCTCTCGGTCCTGGGAGCGATGGACGGCAAGATCTGGATCCAGAGTGGCGCCGACGTATCGGTGATCGAAGCCGACACTGGTAAGACCGCAGCCGATTCTGCCTCGCTCGCCGCCCTCTACGGCAAATCCGCATCGGGCATCCCCCTCTACCACGGCGACAAGTGGATGGTGTTGGGGAGTGATCCCCGCCGACCGAAGACCTTCCTGTGGAACAGTTCCGGCACATTCACCCTCGCCGACGTCAAACGCGGCTGATCCCTGGCTGCGCAGCCAACTCGCACCGGCCCGACGCACCCGTACCGCCGTTGCTCAGCGCATGATCCGCGCGAGGAAGGGTGTCGAATCACGCATCGAGGTCAGCAAGGTGCCCGAATGCCCCTCGTCGGGATAGGTGACGAACGTGAGGGGCTGGTTGTTCGCGGCCAACTGCGCAGCCAGGCTGAGCGGCGCCGGAATCGGGACGGCGGCGTCAATCAGCCCGGCGGCCATGAAGATGGGCCGGTTGTAGCCGCGGTAGGGCACGCCCAGATAGTCGATCAGTGCCGGTTTGATTCCGGGGATCGACGCAATCGGCCGGGTGAACCAGTCCGCGACGTTGTCGTTCTTCAGCGCAGCGGCAAGTTGCAAAGTGCAGTTGGTGTTGGCCAGATCCAGCGCCCGACGGCCCGCCGCAGTGATGTAGCGCACCGAATCGAACTCGGGTCGGGCATCGACGAATCCGGCCAGAATCGCCGCGGCATAGGCGGTGAGTCCGACGGGTAGCGCGACGGGCGGTACGCCCGGCCCGATCTGCCAGATCACGTGCTCCAGATTCGCGGGGACTCCGGTGGCCACCACCCCCCGGTAGTCCAGGCCGGTGCCGCGCGAATACTCGGAGGCGCGCCGGGCCGCTGACATGGCGGCCGCCGCCCCCTCGGAGTGCCCCACGATCGCCCACCTCTTCGCCAGCGGCAAAGCGGTGTCCTGGGCGGCAACCACAGAGTCGACCACCGAATGGGCGGCCGCTCGGGTGCTCAGATAGCTCAGGTTCCCCGGAGTGCCCAAACCCGCATAGTCGGTGGCGACCACCGCGTATCCCCGATCGAGCCAGTGGCCGAGATAGCTGCCGACGTCCTCGAGGGCCGGTTGAGTCGACGGTGCACACTGATCGGCCGAGCCAACGGTGCCGTGAGCCCACGCGATGACTGGATAGCCACCGGCCGGAGCAGGCCGTCGGGGAAGCAGAATCTGCCCGGTGCTTGTGGCGGGCCGACCATGAACATCGGTGGTGGAGTAGTGAACCCGGTACGCGCGCCCCGCCGTCGGCAAGCTCACCGCCGGATCGAGCGGAGTCATCGCAATCATCGTGCCGGGCCGGCCGATCGGCCCCGTGTAGTCCGCGACGTCGAGACCCGAAAGGCGAGGCGGGCCGCTGAACAGCATTGGCTGCGCCCCCGCTGTCCCCAGCCCCCACGCGAAGCTCGACACGACGATGACGGTGGCGACCACGGCCCGCACAGCATCTGCCCCGATCCTCATTCCGCCAGGCTAGATCAACCTGCACCCGCTGCCGGCGGCGCGCAGGTCAACGCGGATCGCTACCCTCGGAACGGCGCACTGCCATCGGGGCGGTCAGATCGGGGTCCACTGCAATGATTCTTCAGCGCCGAGCACTTCGCGGCATCGTCGGATCACTCGCGCTCGCCGGCGCGGTGGCAGCGACCGGTTCGGTCGCCGCCGCTCCACCTGTTCCCGACGGGGTCTGTGTGATCAGTCAGACTGACCGCGACCGCACGATCGACTCGCTGATGAACCACTGCACTGCACAACAGATTCTGAACCTGTTCGGCTCCGCCCCGCTCGGCGCCGCCCCCGTCGGCCGACAGCCCCTGGCCCTCCTGCCGGTCATGCACGTCAACGGGAAATTAGCCCCCTACCCACAGGCTAGGGCGTTCACCCAGACCCAGAGCCGCTTCGGCGACAGCCTCACCTTCGGCACCGGACCGCAGGGCCAGCCGTGGGTCTACAAGAACTACATATTTGGACGCGACATCGGCGGCGCGTTGACACTCGGCCGATCCAATTGGGACGGCAAACCGGCCTGGACGGCCGACTTCCGCGCCGACTTCGTCGGTGTCCCCATCAGCGTCCACGAATACCGGCAGTTGACGCCGGTGGTCTGGATCAGCCGCGACACCGGCGGAACCCAGCAGAACCCCACCGCCGCCAAACACAGCGGCGGCGCAATGGCCATCGGATAGCCTCCCATCCACACTGTGGGCTGGATCACAGCAAGCGTAGGCTTGCGTGGGGATCAGCGGACCAGCCACTAGGAGGCCACCATGGCCCAATCAACCACCACCCGTCGGCTGATCGCAGCCGCTGCCACAGTGGGCGCACTGATCACCGGAATCGGCGGCCTGAGTTCCTCGGTCGCCCATGCCGCACCACCGATGGGCACGTCCTGCGGCCCGAACAAGGTGATCACCACGGTCGGCTCGTGTGCGCCGATCAACTCGTCGTGCACCGGGTACGACATGATGCTCATCGGGCGGGTCGACCGCACCGGGCGCTGCGTCATCCCCGGCATGAACGGCACGACGTGGTGATGTGACGGAGTGACCCTCCTGCTGGTCGGCTTCGTCGGCGGCATTCTGGCAGGCATTTCACCGTGCGTCCTGCCGGTGCTGCCGGTCGTATTGATGGGCAGCGCCGCTTCTTCGTCGGGCGATGGCGCCGCGCCCGCCGACAACAACGCCGGACGTCTGCGCGCCGTGTTGATCGTCGCCGGGATGACCGTGAGCTTTGCCCTCATCACCCTGTTCGGGACACTCCTGCTGGCCGCCCTGCATCTGCCGTCCTCACTACTGCGGTGGCTCGGTCTCGGCGCCCTCGTGTTTGTCGGGCTGGCGATGATCTTTCCCCCGCTCGAACAATTCCTCGAACGGCTCTTCGCCCGGATCCCACAACGCCAGGTCACCGCGCAGGGCTCCGGTGCCCTGGGCGGCTTCATCCTCGGATTGGCCCTGGGTGCGGTGTTCGTGCCGTGCGCGGGTCCGGTTCTCGCGGCCATCGCGGTGGCGGGAGCGACCGGCACCATCGGAACCGAGACCGTGTTGCTCACCGTTGCCTTCGCCGCAGGGGTCTCGATTCCCCTGCTGATCGTCGCGCTCGCCGGCAACAAACTCGCCGACCGCGTGCGCGGACTGCAGCGACGGCAGCGCGTGGTCCGTGGCGTGGCCGGTGCACTGGTCATCGCCCTCGCCATCGCCCTCACCTTCGACGTGACCGGTGCCATCCAGCGCCGGATCCCCGACTACACGCGGGCGATCAGCGATCCCCTGCAATCCCATGTCAACGTGCCCGTCGCCGCGGGGAACGGTACCCTGCGAACCTGCCAGGAAGCGGCGTTCAACGGTCGCGACGACGGACTCGCCGACTGCGGGCGCGCCCCGGAATTCACCGGCATCGCGCAGTGGCAGAACAGTCCCCCCATGCGGATGGCGGACTTGCGCGGCAAGGTTGTCCTCGTCGACTTCTGGGCGTACTCCTGCATCAACTGTCAGCGTTCACTCCCCCATGTGCAGGCGTGGTGGAAGCGTTACGAACCGTTTGGCCTGCGGGTCGTCGGCGTCCACACCCCCGAATACGCCTTCGAGCACAACGCCGCCAACGTCGCCTCCGGTGCCGCGCGGCTCGGCCTCACCTTTCCCGTCGCCATCGACAACGACTACCGCACCTGGAAGGCCTACCAGAACGTCGCCTGGCCGGCCGACTACCTCGTCGATGCGACCGGGGTGATCCGGCACGTCAGCCTCGGTGAAGGCCGGTACGACCGCAAAGAGGGCTACCTCCGCGCGTTGCTCACTGCCGCAAACCCCGGCGCGAAGCTACCCGCCGCCACCGATCTGCCCGACCACACCCCCACCGACCGGCAGCGCACTCCAGAAACATTCCTCGGTGTCGAGAAGCAGCAGTCCTATGGCGGCACCGGTCCCTACACCGCCGGCACCCGCACCTATTCCGACGCCGCCGGCGCGGCGCCCAACACCTATCGGCTCGACGGTGCGTGGACTCTGACCACCGACGGCATCGCCGCCGGACCGGGTGCCCGGATCACCCTGGCCTACCGGGCGAGCGACGTCTACCTCAACGTCGGCGGCACCGGCACGGTGACCGTTACCGAAGCCGGCACCACCCGGACCATCGCGGTGTCCGGCGCGCCGAACATCCGGACCGTTGCCAATCATCAGGTCTCGGAAGCGGCGACGATGACCATCGCATTGTCGCCGGGGTTGACGGCCTACTCGTTCACCTTCGGCTGAGCCGGACATCTCAGATTTGCCACGCCGCGGTTGCACACCCGAAACGACCTCTGCCGCCGGATCAATCGTTCAGTTTTCGTCGCTACACTCGCGCACATGCGCTTGCCACTCCTGTTTTCGGCTGCCCTGGTCACCGCCGTTACCGCGTTCACCGGTTCGGCGGGTGCCGTGCACGCCGCGCCGGCCCCACACACCACCGCCGGCAGCATGGACTTCGGCAGTTCCGGATCCGACCTCCTCGGACAGGCCGGACTGTTCCTCTGGCAGAACCCGGCCGGCCGGTACATCGTCGTCCTCGGCGCGAAGATGGGCACCTTCGGGCAGACCCCGGAGATCCTCGACCAGCGGCTCAGCGCCACCGCCCGGCTCGGGCGGACTCATCCGTTCAACCGCATCATCGTGTCCGGCGGTGACACCTGGTGGCTGCCCGTATCCGAGGCCCAGTTCATGAACGTCGGACTGCTCCAACGCGGGATCCCAGTGTGGCAGATGATCAACGAGGCCCAGTCCACCAGCACCGTGCAGAACGCCACCAATACGGTGCGGATGCTCAAGGCGATGGGCGCCGATGGCGCGGTCATCGTCACCAACGGGTTCCATATGCAGCGGGCCATAAAGAACTTCCGTGATGCCGCACGCACCCAGCAGGCACGAATCCAGTTTCTCCCCGCCTACGCCTGACAACCTGCCCGGCTGCCCTGGCCCGGGCACCATCTCCGGGCGACCAAGCGTTCGCCAAGGCGGCTCCAAGTGCCCGCCGCCAACCTATCGAGGTACCCCACCTCGATAGGAGTCCTCATGACCGCCAACAACCGCGCCACCGCCGCCCTTGCCCGACGAATCTCGGTCGCCTCAGTAGTCGCCGGCATCGCGGTGTTCACCGCCGGCTGTGACTTCTCGGCCGGATCCACCGCGATCAGCAAGCCGTCCGACGTCACCGCCGGCAACTGCCTCACCATCGACGGGAGCACCGGCGAGGGCAAGGTGAACGCCAGCACGAGTAGCTGCGACGCCGAGGGAAGGCTCACGTTCTACGCCGCCGAAACGACCAGCCTGAGCGGATCGTGCAGCGGCAGCAACAGCGCCTACATCGCATTCTCGAACGAGAAGCTCTGCATCACGCCGAACTTCGTGCCGTCCAGCTGCTATCAGATCCCCACGACCGGTGGCCGGCTGGTGGACTACCGCAAGATTGACTGCGACTCCTCGGCAGCCCCGTCGACGGTCATCGCCACTGTGGCGACGCGGGGCGCGGCAGACATCTCGTGCACCGAGGAGCAGACGAAGTGGAAGTTCGCGCAGCCCGCGTCCATCGGCTACTGCCTCAAAGAGATGGTGGCGTGACGTAGCAGCTCGATCGACGATCATCACCCGATGCCGGATTTCCGCTTTAGACTCGCGTCATGAACCGCTATCTGCTGGTTGGCCCACGCACCGTCGCAGCCACGGCACTCCTGCCGGCGGGCATCGCCCGATGACTGCGAATGTGCTCGTGGCCTATGCCAGCGCAGACGGTTCGACCGCCGAGGTCGCACAGCGGCTGGGTGAGCATCTGCGCGCGACGGGACTGCAAGTGCGGATCGCACCGGCGACCGACTCCCCCGACCCGACGGTCGTCGACGCCGTCATCCTCGGCAGCCCGATCCACGACGGCGCCCTGCTGCCCGAGCTGACCGCGTTCGTCGACGCCAACCTTGCCGCACTGCTCCAGCGCCCGGTGTGGCTGTTCTCCCTGGGGATGGGGCCGGTACTGCGCGGGCCCATCGGTGCACTTCTCCGCACCAAGGTGACGCCACCGGTGGCCGGGGTCCGCGACACGGTGAACGCCGTCGAGTACCACGCGTTCGCCGGGCGATTCGCGCGGTCGCCCCAACTCCGGATTCGGGCGGTAATGGGCCTACTGGGCGCGGTCCCGGGCGATCATCGGAACTGGGACGAGGTGGCGCAATGGGCAGCCGACATTTCGCGAGTAGTCCGCGCCCGCACCCCGGACTGACGCCGTGACCCGGCGATCGGCTCCCGCTCCGCCCTATCGGGACAGGACGCATGCCGGGCGGGTTCTTGCCGACCACCTCGACGAGTTCCGCAATCGCGGAGTCGTCGTGCTGGCCCTGCCGCGCGGCGGTGTACCGGTCGCCGAACCGGTGGCGAGGCGCCTGCACGCGCCGCTCGACGTCTACCTCGTGCGCAAGCTGGGAGTCCCGACCCAGCCGGAACTGGCCGCCGGTGCGCTGAGCAGCGATGGCGTGGTGATCACCAACGACGACGTCATCCGCGCGTCGGGCATGACCGCCGACGATCTGGAGCGCGTCATCACGACCGAACGCGCCGAACTCGACCGGCGTGAGGCCGCCTATCGTGGCACCCGGCCGCCGGTCGACGTGCACGACAAGACGGTGATCGTCGTGGACGACGGCATCGCGACAGGCGCGACGGCGCGCGCCGCCATCCGGGCACTTCGGCGCTCGGGAGCAGCGCGGGTAGTGCTGGCGGTACCGGTCGCGCCGGCGGCGGAGATCGCCCGCATGAGCCGCGAATCAGACATTGTCTGCCCGGTGATATCGCGACACTTCACCGGTGTCGGCGGCGCCTACGACGACTTCAGTCAGGTCTCCGACGAGCAGGTGCGCGCGGCGCTCGCCGCCCCCGGCCTCCATGGTTCCGAATCGCCGTGACTCAGATCCGGAAGATCGACGGCGGGGCCCCGTATTTGGCAGCCCACGGTGCCCAGGCGACATCCGTCGGGCCCGCGGCACTGTCGACCCGCGCCCAGCCGGTTCTGGCCTTGCGGAAGAGGCCGACGTACCGGTTCGACTTTCCGCCGTTGGCCGCTGCTTCGGCGAAGGGCGTGCCGGCGTAGCTGAACCGCCCCCCATCCGACGCCTGCAGCGTCGCCGACACGAACGCCCATTCCCCGCTCGTGTTGACCTTGGCGGCCCCCAGGCGAACAGGTTTGTGGAGTTGGGCCTTGGCATCGGCGGTGGCCACGGCCAGGACCTGGCTGGTAGGCACGGCCAGCGAAGCGGCTGGTGCGGCAGTCAGACCGAAGGCGGCCATCATCAGCGCGGCGGCAGCGGCGAAGCCGCGGACGGAGCAGGACAGGCTGGCCCGGGTGAGGTGCATACCATCCAATTTAGGCATCCCGCGATGACGAGACAAGGACCGGCCGGTCACCCGCCCCGCCCCGCGCTAACGCAAGTCGACGGTGCCGGGTGCGACCGGATCGGAATACAGCGCGACGATCTCCGGGGCGTACTTCGCATCGATCGGTTTGCGCCGCAGCTTCATCGTCGGGGTCAACTCCTCCCCGCCCGGCTCCCACGGCGACGCGATGATCACAAACCGCTTGATCTGCTCGACGCGCGAGAGCTTCGCATTGCCAGTCGCCACCGCCGCCGTCACCTCGGCCACCACCGCCGGGTGGGCCGAGATCACCGCGAGATCGGTCTCGTCGAGTCCGTACTCGCGCGCCTTCACCGCCGCCATGTCGGGGTCGAGGACGATGAGGGCACTGACGTACGGCTTGGCGTTGCCGATGGCGACGATCTGACCGACCAGCGGCGACACCGCCTTGATCGCATTCTCGATGTTGGTCGGCGCAAGGTTCTTGCCCGACTCGTTGATGAGCAGTTCCTTCTTGCGGTCGACGATGGTCACATTGCCGTCGGCGCCGACCTGCGCGATGTCGCCGGTCGCGAGCCAGCCGTCGGCGTCGATCGCCTCGGCCGTCTTGTCGGGCTGGTTGCGGTAGCCGCGCATGACCACCGGGCCGCGGACAAACAATTCGCCATCGGCGCCGAGCTTGATCTCGACACCGCGCACCGGTCGCCCGACGGTGCCGATCGCCAAGTTGTCCGGCGAGGTGAGCGTCGTCGCACCGGTGGATTCCGACATGCCCCAAACCTCGAGAACCGGGATGCCGAGCGCAAGGAAGAACTTGAGGACCTCGGGCGGAATGGCGGCCGCCCCCGAGTATGCGATGTCGATCTCGTCCATGCCGATGCCGTGGCGCACCTTCGAGAGCACCAGCTTGTCGGCCACACCGTGCTGGAGCCGCAGCAGGCCGGAGGGGGACTTGCCCTGCAGATGCAACTCGGCCACCTCCGCACCGACGCCCAGCGCCCAGGCGCCGAGCCCGGCCTTCACACCGGTCGCCTCAGCGAGCTTCGCCTCGATGCCGGCCTTGAGCTTCTGCCACACGCGTGGCACCCCGAAGAACAGGGTGGGCCGCGCATCGGGCAGGGCGACGGCGATATTGCGCGGATCCGGTTCGCTCGTGATCTGCGCGCCGCGCAGCATGTTCGTCCCGTGAGTGGACACCCGGTCGGCAATGTGTGCGGCCGGCAGATACGAGAGCAGGCGACCGTCCAGCCCCGTGTCGACGATGTCGGTGAGCGCGATCGCCTCGGCAATCATGTTGCGGTGGGTGATCTCGACGCCCTTGGGCGGGCCGGTGGTGCCCGACGTGTAGATCAGCGTCGCAAGGTCGGACGGTTCCACGGCCCGCCAACTCGCCTCGAAATCGAAGCCGGCGGGCGCCGGCATTGATTCGACTTCGGTGAGCGCGGTGGTCCCGGCCCCGCCGTCGACGCTGATGACGGTCCGCACGCCGGTGTCCGCCGCGGTGAGGATCGGCAGGAACGCCGCCTCGGTGACGACGACGGTGTTGCCGGCGTTTCCGAAGAGATACTCGACCTGATCGGGGGAACTGGTGTTGTAGATGGAGAACGGGACGCCGCCGAGATGCAGCACCGCGGTATCGACGAGGTGGAATTCGGGTCGATTCGTCAACATGATTCCGACGCTGTCGCCGTGTCCCACTCCCAGCGCGGCGAGACCGCCGGCAATGGCACGCACACGCTCGCCGTATTGCCTCCAGGTGATCTCCTGGGCACCGCCGACGGTGCGCAGGGCCACTGCGCCGGGCCGCAGCCGGATCGTTTCTTGAAAGCCGGCGGGCAACGTGGCGATCCGCTTACCGGACTCGTGCAGGAAGGTGATGAGTTCGTCGGCCATGGCCAGACCCCTAGCGGTAGAACGGCGGGTTGTGCCGCCACCGTAGTCCGCTGCGGCGGCCGGCGGGACCAGTTCCTCCACAAAAGGTAAAGCCTTGGTAAATGCCCCTCACGTCCCGGCGGCCGCAGACTACACCTTCACCGCGATATCGGACATCTCCCACGGGCCCTCGCCCAGCAACACAAGCATCTTGGTGTGATGCTGCTCAGTGGTGCTGCGGTGACTGATGGACACGAGGATCATCTCCGGCAACCGCGTCCGCAGTAGGTTGTACAGCGCATACTCGAGCCCCTCATCGACCGCGGAGGTGGCCTCGTCGAGGAACACCGCTTTCGGCTTGGACAGGAGGACTCGGGCGAACGCCACGCGCTGCTGCTCGCCCGGCGAGAGCACCTTCGCCCAGTACTCGTCCTCGTCGAGACGGTCGACGAGGTGCGGTAGCGATACATCGGTGAGCGTCTGCCGCAGCAACTCGTCGGCGAACTCCGACGGCGGCGCCGGATAGGTCAGCACCGAGCGCAGGTCGGCCAGCGGAAGGTAGGGCACCTGGGACAGGAACAGGGTGTCCTGCCCGCCGGGCCGGATGAATCGACCGTCGGCATAGGGCCACAGCCCAGACAACCCGCGGAACAGCGTCGTCTTTCCACTCCCCGAGGGTCCCTTGACCACCAGGGCGTCACCGGGCACCAGGCTCAGCGACAGGTCCTCGATCAGCACCCCCCCGTCGGGCTTAGTGATCTGCACGTCCGCCAATTGGACGTCGTCACCGTCGGCGGTCGCGATCGTCGGCAAGTCGCGTGCCTTTCCGTCGGCGTCCTGCAGACCGTCGAGACGAATGATCGACGCACGGAAGGCGGTGAAGTCGTCATACATCAGCCGGAAGAACGACAGTGCGTCGCTCAGATTGCCAAACGCCGAAGCCGTCTGCTGCAACGGCCCGAGCTTGATGTCGCCGGCGAAAAACCGATTTGCCTGGACCAGGAACGGCAGCACGACGGCGGCCTGGCTCACCCCGAGGTTCCATCCGGAGAAGAGCAGCGTTCGATGGATGATGTTCCAGTAGTTCGCGATGACGAGGCGGAATCGGCCCATCAGGTTCTGGTGCTCCACCTCCTCGCCGGAGTACAGGGCGATGTTCTCGGCGTTCTCGCGAACGCGGACCAGAGCGAAACGGAAGTTCGCGGTGAGCCGCTCCCGCAGGAAGTTCAAGCGGATCAGCGGTCGGCCGATCCAGAACGCGACGACCGATCCCGCGAAGATGAACATCATCAGCAGGAAGACCAGGCCGTGGGAGATCTCCCACCCCAGCAGATGCATCGGGCCCGAGAGGCCCCAGAGCATGATCGTGAACGTCACCATGGTGACAATCGCGGGGATGACGCCGCCGGAGGCCGAGCCCCCGCTGCTGAAGACGAACTGCCTCGTCCACTGCACCAGCGTCGTAATGTCGCCCTCGATCCGCTGATCCGGGTTGTCGACCCCCGCCGTCAGCTCCCCGTCCGCGTTCTCGATCGGCACGAACCGATTTCGGTAGAATGCGCGGCCGGCCAACCAGTCCTCGGTGACATTGTCGGTGAGCCACGTGCGCATCCGCACGTTGAATGCGGCACCGAACCACACCTCGACCAGCGTGCGCACCACATGAACGGTGGCGAGCAGGCCGAAAATCGCCATCGACTTCCAGAATGCCGACCGCGCCGCGTCAATCGCCGCCTCCCGGCCGGGCGACCCCTTCTCCATGCCGAGCGCAGCCGCGCCGTCCTGGAAGGAGTTGTACATGTCCAGCCCCTGATAGGTGAACAGCACGTTCAGCCGCACGCCGAAGATCGCCAACAGCAGCAGGATGACGATGAGGAGCCACGCCATTGGCGCGATGTCCCGATCGGTGAAGAACCGGCCGGTCACCCGCCAATACTGCCGCCCCCACTTGGTGTAGCGCGCCATCAGTGCGCCGACGACGACGAGCCCGGCCAGGCTCACCGCCGACACCCACAGCGTCCAGATGATGGACTTGGTGAGCTCCTCGCCCCAATCCAGCCCGGTGCCCGGCGTCACCGGTCGCCGCCGATCACGATGGGCACAATCGCACCGTCCTTCAGCGACTTCGTCGTCACGAACTGTGTCGCGGTATCACCGATCCGCACGTTGTACCCGCTGGCGTCGCCACGCACCTGCTCCAGGGTGAACGGCAGATAGCACCGCTCGGCTTTCCCACCGGCCCGGTCGTTGGGGTCGATCACCTCGGCACGCTTGACCGGCCGTAGCGCGGTGTGCAGCACCCTGTCGCTGCGGTCACTCCACGCAATGACCGGTGTGCCCGCCTCCACTGCTCCGCCGGCCGTGCTGGACGACTCACAGCTGACCATCACGCCGCCGTTGCCGGTGAACGTCGCCGTCTTCTGGTACTGCGCGACAACCGCACCCAACAACATCAGGATGATGGCGCACGCGATCCACACGACACCGCTGAGCCCGGTCATCGCCGTGATCAGGGTTCTAGTCTTCTGCTGCCAGGTCCGCCGCGGCAGGTAGGGACCGGGACCGAGCCACCGCTGCGGCGGGGTACCCGGCGGTGGACCGTAGCCATGAAAGGGCGCCCCCGGAGGGCCGGGCGGTACCTGGTCGGGCGGCACCGGAACGGGCGGCACCGGGCCGGGGAGGGATTGGGCGATCGGGGCCGGTACACCCGGTGACGAAATGTCCGGCGTCGTCGATGAACCCTGCTGGTCGTGCTCCACGCTGCGAAATACTCCTATGACAGTTCGGCCACCTCGGCTGACGGGCGGCGGTCAACCCGGCCAGGTTACCGCCGGATTCAGGCCTTGGGCGGGAAGTACTTGATCAGTGCCTCCTGAACGACCGACGTCGCCAGAACGCCATCACGGGTGAAGAAGCGGCCCGAGCCGATCCCGCGCGATCCGGCGGCCACCGGCGACTCCGTCGCGTAGAGCAACCACTCGTCGAAACGGAACTCGCGATGGAACCACATGGAGTGATTCACCGTCGCCGCGAACAGCCGGTCAATCCCCCACGACAGCCCATGGGTGGTGATGATCGAGTCCAGCACGGTGGTGTCCGAGGCATAGCACATGGCGGCCACGTGCCAGATCTGCTCGTTGGGCAGGGTGCCGTCGGTACGCATCCACACCCGGTTCCGCATCAGCTTCTCCCCCGCCTCGCGCACCTTCCAGGTGGGGTCGTTGGCGAAGCGGATGTCGATCGGGTGCAGGGCGTTGACGAACGTCGCAATGGTGTCCTCGTAGCCCTTGAAGTGCTCACCGAGCTCGGGCAGTTCCTCCGGATAGGGCACCGTCGGGCTCTCGATGGCGTGCTCGAGGCCAGCCGTATTGTCCTGGTACGCGACGAGCATCGTGAAAATGTCCTCACCCTTCTGCCGCGCAATGACCTGGCGGTTCGCGAAGGACTTGCCGTCGCGGAAGCGGGTGATGTGGTACTCCATCGGCAGGTTGACATCACCGCCCCGGATGAAGTGCGCGTGCAGGGCGTGGACCGGCGGATTACCGCGGACCAGCGAACGCGTCGCCGCCACGACCCCCTGGCCCAGCAGCTGGCCGCCAAAGGTCCGGGGCGTCTTCTGCTCGGGGTGCTGGCCGATGAAAACGTCATCGTCGGCCTGCTCCACGTCGAGCAGCGCGAGAAGCACGTTCAAATCATCGGAGCGATTCGCCTCCGTGAAGTCAGAAGTCATGAGCACAGCCTAGGTCGTGCCGGTCAGCGCATCGTTGCCGGGCGCACCACCATGATCGAACTGGCGCGCCGCCCCTTCTCCTGCACCAGTGCAATGGGATGGTCATCGGGGTCGATGACGACATAGACATCCTTGCGCCCGACCGGATCGAGCCAGCGCCCCTGGCTGATCCCCTCTGCTTCGTCGGCACTGATCTGCCGGTGCGGAAACGCGATCCGGGCCGCCTCGTCGATGTGCAGGCTCAACTCGGGCGCTGCCGCCAGTTCCGGCAGGGGGCGCGCGTGGCCGAGGGTGAACGGCCCGACGGCGGTGCGGCGCAGCGCGGTGAGGTGCCCGCCGACCCCCAGGGCGGCCCCGAGGTCACGGGCCAGTGCCCGTACGTAGGTGCCCGACGAACAGTCGACCTCGACGTCGAGATCGACGACCTCACCGCTGCGCCTGGTCGCCAGGACGTCAAATCTGGACACGGTCACCGACCGGGCGGCCAACTCGAACTCCGCACCCTCGCGGGCGAGCGCATGCGCCCGCTTGCCATCGACCTTGATCGCCGAGACCGTCGCGGGCACCTGCTCGATGCCGCCGGTCAGCTTCTCGATCTCGGCAGCGATCTCCCCGTCGCGCACCCGGTCGGCGGCCACCCTGCGGACGACCTGCCCCTGCGCGTCGTCGGTGTCGGTGGCGACACCGAGCCGGATCGTCGCCGCATAGGACTTCGTGGTCAGCGACAGCAGGCCCAGCAGCTTGGTCGCACGTTCGATTCCGACGATCAGCACGCCGGTGGCCATCGGGTCGAGTGTCCCGGCGTGGCCGACGCGACGAGTGTTGAAAGCCTTACGGCACGTGGCCACCACGTCGTGACTGGTAATTCCGGCGGGTTTGTCGACGATGACTAGCCCGGCGCTCTCAAGGTGGGCGTGCTCGGCCATCAGCGTGCCCCGGTCACCGCAGGGCGATGGTGGTCGTGATGAACCCGCGTGCGACAAGCCAGCGCCCGGGCAGCTCCAGCAGCGGCGCACCGCCGTCGGCCGCCGCAGGATCGATGAGGATGCGCGAGACGAAGGTGCCGTGCGCTCCCCCGTCGGCCACGTCACCGGTCTGGTCGAACGTGATGTGCGCGTCCTCGAAGCCGAGCCATCGGCGGGTCAGCGGGAACCAAGCCTTGTAGGTGGTCTCCTTGGCGCAGAAGAGCAATCGATCCCAGTGCAGGCCGGCCGGGCGCGTGGCGAGAACGTCGCGCTCGGCCTCGATGCTCGTCAAGTCGAGCACCCCGTCGGGCAGTGGCTCATGCGGCTCGGCATCGATCCCCAGCGACCGGATCGCCATCCCGTAGGCGACGATGGCCGCGCGATAGCCCGCGGTATGGGTGATGGACCCGACCACCCCGTCGGGCCACAGCGGCATGTCCTTCTCACCACGCATGATCGGCGCCGGATCGATGCCCAACTCGCCCAGTGCGACACGGGCGCAGGCCCGGGCAGTGATGAACTCTTTGCGGCGCTTCGCCACGGCCCGCGCGATAATCGACTCCTCAGCGGGCAGCGGGACCAGCCCGTCGGGGTCGCCGAAGCTCTCGGCCGCGGCGACCCCGCCCGGCAGGAGCGGGGCGATCATCGTCGTCGTACTGATACCGGGGACCGGTTCGGTCACGGCTTTCCTTTCTGTGTGCGCGCGCGGCGCTCCGCGAGCCGCTGACGCAGCGCCTCGGCCCGCTCACGGTAGTCCGGCGGCAACTCGAACCGCGCCCCGTGCTCGTCGAGGTCGCTCGGCGTCGCATCCGGGACGATCGCCCGCATCAACGGATCGGGCAGTCCGCGGCGCTTCCATTCGCGCGGGTAGCCCACCGAGACCTCTTCGAATCGGATGCCGTCGTAGTAGGTGGTCCGCGGTATATGCAGGTGCCCGTAGACACAGCAGGCGGCGTTGTAGCGCAGGTGCCAGTCGGCGGTCGCCTCGCTGCCGCACCACAGCGCAAACTCCGGATACATCAGCACCTCGGTGGGTTCGCGGCGCAGCGGCCAATGATTGATGAGCACGGTCTTTTCGGTCGGGTCGATCGCGTCGAGCCGGGCCGCGGTGGCTTCCATGCGCGCCCGGCCCCACGCGTCGCGGGTGCCGAACGGCTCCGGCGAGAGCAGGAACTCGTCGGTGGCGACGACGTTGTTCTCACGGGCGACGGCGAGTGCCTGCAGCGCAGTCGCGGTGCCCTCGGGGCGGAACGTGTAGTCGTAGAGTAGGAACATCGGCACGACGCGGACCGGGTCGCCGCCGTCACCGGGGTCGAACAGCGGGTAACTGTCCTCCGGGGTGATTACCCCGAGATCGCGCGCCAGCTGGACCAGATAGTCGTAGCGGGCGACGCCGTGGATCTGCAGGGGGTCTTTGGCGGTCGTGTACAACTCGTGGTTGCCCGGGACCCACACCACTGTCGCGAACCGCGCCGCCAGCCGGCGCAGCACGTCGGCGATATCGTCGGTCCGCTCGGCAACATCGCCGGCGACGATCAGCCAGTCGTCGGCGGTACTCGGGCGGATGCGGTCGACGATGTGCTCGTTGCCCCGATGGGCCACGTGCAGATCACTGATCGCCCAGAGCGTTGCCATATCGACCATCGTGCCACGCGGGTCCGCGTCCCTTGGCGGGGTGGTCACCGGCACGGCCGGTACTCACGCGGGCCCACTCCCCCGAACGATAGCGCCAGCCAACCGCGGCGAGTCGGACCAGCATGAAGGCCAGCAACCCCGACCAGATCCCGGCGAGCCCCCAGCCGAAGAAGTGCGACGTCCAGATCAGCGGCAGGAAGGCGACCAGCGCCGCAGCCAGCGTCGCCGTGCGCAGAAAGGCGGCGTCGCCCGCCCCGAGCAGGACGCCGTCGAGGGCGAAGACAATCCCGGCGATCGGCAGCAGGGCGATCAGGAACCACCAGGGGACGGCGATCGCCCCCAGAACCTGCGGATCGGAGTTGAACAGGCGCGGCAGAACCCCGGCACCCGCGGCCAGCAACACCGCGACGACCGTGGCGGTCCCCACCGACACCACGGTCACCCGCCGAGCGACCGCGCGGGCCCCCGCCGCCGACCCGCCGCCCAGCGCGGCGCCGACCAGTGACTGCGCGGCGATCGCCAGCGAGTCGAGCAGCAGGCTCAAAAACTCCCACACCTGCAATGCGACCTGGTGGGCGGCCACCGCGGCGACCGAGTAGCGCGCCGCCACCGCGGCCGCGGAGAGAAAGCACATCTGAAACGAGGCACTGCGGGCGATCAGATCCCGGGCCATCACCAACTGCGCGCCGATGATTGCGCGGTGCGGGCGCCAGTCGACATCGCTGTCGGTGCGTTCTCGCCACAGTGCGCCGGCGAACAAGAGACCGGTGATCGACTGCCCGACAACATTCGCCCACGCACTTCCGTCGAGCCCAAGACGGGGGAACGGCCCGCCGCCGTGGACCAGGCCGACACAGAGCACGGTGGCCACCGATAGGCCGGCAACGACCATGACGACCGGCGGCCGGGTGGTCTGCACGCCGCGCATCCAGCCGTTGCCGGCCATGGACACCAAGATCAACGGCACCCCGAAGATCGCGATGCGCAGCCATCCGGCACCGTCAGCGGCCACGGCCGGGTCGGGGACGAGTGCCCGCATGATCCACGGCGCTGTACCGTATCCGACCGCCACAATCGCCATGCCGGCCGCGACGGCGATCCACGTCGCCTGCACACCCTCAGCGACGGCCCCATCCCGGTCGCCCGCCCCGAAACGTCGGGCCGACCGGGCGGTCGTGCCGTAGGTCAGGAACGTCAACTGGGTGCTGAGGACGGCCAGGACCAGGGTGCCGACACCCAGCGCGGCGAGTTCGCGGGCACCGAGGCGACCGACGACCGCCAGATCCAGGAGCAGGTACAGCGGTGCCGCGATCAGCACGATGAGGGCCGAGAATGCGAGATCGGCGATGCGGCGCATCCGCCGATCATCGCAGACCGCCCCGCCGGGCCGGGCGCTGCACCCGCCCGGTGCGCAGAGCTGCCCGGTCGCCCATGAGCACCCGTTTCCCCAGCTCTACCGGGTGCCACGGGGCTTGTCTCGGGCACAGGCACTAGTCCAGAAGAGCTACCAGCGCAGCCGTCACCTCGGCCGCACTCCCGGTAGCGCTGTACCCAGCGGCACGGACATGGCCACCGCCGCCGAAGGCGCGGGCGATCGTGGTCACGTCAATGCTGTCCTTGGAGCGCAGTGACACGTTCCACCGACCCGGCTCGGACTCCTTGAATACCGCGGCCACCTCCACCTCGCGCGCGGTGCGGACCAGGTCGATGAGGCTCTCGGACTCATCCCAGGGCATCGCGGACAAGAGTTCGTGCGGCACCGTCGTGTACACCAGACCGGCTCCGCCACAAGCAGATTCGACGAGACAGGCGTGCGCAAGAACCTCACCTACGACTCGGAACCAGGCAAACGGGTGGCTGTCGAGGAGCTGTCGGCTCCACCGCGCCCCGTCGACCCCGGCCTGCAGCAGCCGGGCAGCAATCCCGAACGAGGCTGGCCGCGCCCACTTGAAGGACCCGGTATCGGTCACCAAACCTGCATAGATGCAGGTGGCAATGGATTCGGTGAGATCGACATCCAGCGCGTCGACAATCTCGAGCACCAGCGCCGCCGTGCAGTCAGAAGCGGGATCGATCAGATCGACCGTCCCGAAGCCGGTATTCGACACGTGATGATCGATCACGATGCGCGTCGGTGCGGCCGTGAAAACGTCAGCCAGTCCCTCCAGCCGACCCAGGGTGGCCGCGTCGACGGAGACCGCCGTCGGATGACCGACTACCGCGGCCGGCGCCACCAGCAGGTCGCTGCCGGGAAGCGCCGCCATCGACGCGGGGAGCTGCAGGTCACCGGGGTAGGCCACCTCAACCGACTTTCCCAACGTTGCCAGCGCCTGACCGAGCGCGAGCCCACTGCCCAAAGTGTCCGGGTCCGGCCGGACATGGCACAAGATGGTCACCGCATCGGCCTGACGCAGCCGCGCCGCAACGTCCGCCGCCGTGGCGGCAGTCACCGGTCGGGCCGTGGCGGCAGTCACCGGTCGGGCTCGTCCCGATACGGGTCCGCTTCTCCCGCAGGCTTCGCGTCGGCCGCCTGCCGCGCAACCAACTCGTCACTGGCGCGGGCGCGCGCCACCAACTCCTCCATCTGGCGCGCGGTGTCGGGCACCGTGTCCACCTGGAAGGCCAGCGTCGGGGTGAACCGAACGCCAGTGCCAGCACCGACCAACGAGCGCAGATGCCCGGTGGCCTTGATCAGCGCCGCCGACGCACCCTCGTAATCGGGCTCGGCATCGATCGTCTCGCCCATCACCGTGTAGAACAACGTGGCGTCGTGCAGATCACCCGACACCCGAGCGTCGGTAATCGTCACATGGGCCAGCCGGGGATCCTTGATCTCACCGGATCCGATGGCCGAGGCGACGATCGCCGAGATGCGCTTGGCCAGCCTGGCCGCACGCGCCTGATCCACCATGGGAAGAACCGCCTTTCGACAGAACGCCCGCAACCCGGGTCTCCCCTAGTCGCGCGCCTTCTCCTGCAACTCGTAGCTCTCGATGACGTCGTCGACCTTGATGTCGGAGTAGGTCACCGTCAGACCGCACTCAAAGCCCTCGCGCACCTCGGTGACATCGTCCTTCTCCCGTCGCAGCGACGACACGGTCAGGTTCTCCGCGACCACCACGTTGTCACGCAGCAGGCGCGCCTTCGCGTTGCGCTTGATCAAGCCGGACTTGACCATGCAACCGGCGATGTTGCCGACCTTCGACGACTTGAAGATCGCCCGGATCTCGGCGCGGCCGAGTTCGACCTCTTCGTACACCGGCTTGAGCATGCCCTTGAGCGCACTCTCGATCTCATCGATCGCCTGGTAGATGACCGAGTAGTACCGAATGTCGACGCCCTCGCGGTTGGCCAGCTCAGTGGCCTTGCCCTCGGCGCGCACATTGAACCCGATGATGATCGCGTCGGATGCGGCAGCAAGGTTGACGTTGGTCTCGGTCACGCCGCCGACACCGCGGTCGATGACACGCAGCGATACCTCGTCGTCGATCTCGATGCCCAGCAATGCCTCTTCGAGCGCCTCCACGGTTCCCGAGTTGTCGCCCTTGAGGATCAGGTTCAGCTGACTGGTCTCCCTCAGCGCCGAATCCAGGTCCTCGAGGCTGATCCGCTTGCGGCTGCGCGCCGCCATCGCGTTGCGCTTGCGCGCCGCGCGACGATCGGCGATCTGCCGGGCGGTCCGGTCCTCGTCCACGACCAGCACGTTGTCGCCGGCCCCCGGCACCGACGTGAAGCCGATGACCTGGACCGGGCGCGACGGCAGCGCCTCTTCGATGTCGGCACCGTGCTCATCGACCATGCGGCGCACCCGACCGTATGCGTCACCGGCGACGATCGAGTCGCCCACGCGCAGGGTGCCGCGCTGGATGAGCACGGTCGCCACCGGACCACGACCGCGGTCGAGGTGGGCCTCGATCGCGACGCCCTGGGCATCCATGTCCGGATTGGCCCGCAGATCAAGCGACGCATCCGCAGTGAGTAGGACCGCCTCGAGGAGAGTGTCGATGTTCTCCCCCTGCTTGGCCGAGATGTCGACGAACATCGCGTCGCCGCCGTACTCCTCGGGAACCAAGCCGTACTCGGTCAGCTGGCCGCGGATCTTGGCCGGGTCGGCGCCTTCCTTGTCGATCTTGTTGACCGCCACGACGATCGGCACATCGGCCGCCTGAGCGTGGTTGACCGCCTCAACTGTCTGCGGCATGACGCCGTCATCAGCTGCGACGACCAGGATGGCGATGTCGGTCGCCTTCGCACCACGGGCACGCATGGCGGTGAACGCCTCGTGACCGGGGGTGTCGATGAAGGTGATCAACCGCTCGGCTCCGTTGAGGTTGGTGTTCACCTGGTACGCGCCAATGTGCTGGGTGATGCCACCGGCCTCGGCCTCGCGGACGTTAGCCTGCCGGATCGTGTCGAGCAGTCGGGTCTTGCCGTGATCGACGTGGCCCATCACGGTGACGACCGGCGGCCGCTGCGCGAGATCCTCCTCATCGCCCTCGTCCTCGCCATAGGTGAGGTCGAAGCTCTCCAGGAGCTCGCGGTCCTCATCCTCCGGGCTGACGACCTGGACGACATAGTTCATCTCAGAGCCGAGCAGCTCCAAGGTCTCATCGTTAACCGACTCGGTCGCGGTGACCATCTCGCCAAGGTTGAACAGCGCCTGCACCAGTGCAGCCGGGTTGGCGTCGATCTTGTCTGCGAAGTCGGACAGCGACGCACCGCGCGCGAGGCGGATGGTCTGCCCGTCGCCGCGCGGCAGCCGAACGCCGCCGACGGCCGGAGCCTGCATCGAGTCGTACTCTTGACGCTTCTGACGCTTGGACTTGCGCCCCTTACGGGGTGCACCACCGGGCCGGCCGAAGGCGCCGGCCGCACCACCGCGACCACGGGCACCGCCACCGCCACCGCCGGGACGGCCACGGAAGCCACCACCGGGAGGTGCACCGGTAGTCGGCGCGCCGCCGCCACCGGGTCCACCACGGAAGCCACCGCCGCCGGGACGGTTGCCGCCGCCGCCGGGTCCACCGCGACCGGGACGGGCGCTGTCGGGACGCGCGGAACGGCTGGGCATCGCACCCGGATTCGGGCGTGGCGGCATACCGCCGGGGCTCGGCCGGGTGCCGCCACCTGGACGGGGACCGCCCGGGCGAGGTCCGGCCGCACCGGTACCCGGGCGCGGGCCCATCGGTCGCGGTGCCGGCGCGGGTGCCGACGAGAACGGGTTGTTGCCGACGCGGGGAGCGCGCGGGCCCGGCTTGGGGCCCGGTCGCGCAGCGCTCGGAGCGGGAGCGGACGAGGCGGCCGGCGCGGCGGATGCCGGGGCGGCCGGCGCTGCGGGAGCGGTCGGCACCGCAGCCTGCGGTGTCGGCGCAGCCACGGGCTTGGGCCCGCCCGGTTTCGCCGCCGCGGCCGGGGACGCGGCAGCCGGGGGTCCCGCAGCCGGCGGCGCAGGTGTCGGCCCAGCGGGCTTGGGTCCAGCGGGCTTGGGCCCAGCAGACGTGGGTCCAGCAGACGTGGGTCCAGCAGACGTGGGTCCAGCAGACGTGGGTCCAGCGGGTTTCGCGGCAGCCGCGGGTCCGGCGGGCGACGGCGTCGCCGCCTTCGGCGCCGGGGCCTTCACGGCCTCGTCGGCGGCGGCCGATCCAGCGGCCTTGGGGAATGATTCGCGTAGTCGTCGGGCCACCGGGGCCTCAACGGTCGACGACGCTGACTTGACGAACTCGCCCTGCTCTTTGAGACGTTCGAGCACGTGCTTGCTCGTTACGCCCAATTCCTTGGCTAGTTCGTGAACGCGGGCCTTGCCTGCCACTGCTCTCCTCACTTGGAGGTCGAGCGGACACCCGCTACGACCTCGGTTAACTCCGAAACGTGCTCATCGTGGGAACTTCACGGTGTGCTCATGTCCTGCGCTACCTGTTCTTCCGATTGGCCTCCATCGCCCGCTGAGTTCAGCGAGGCGATCAGGCCGACTGGGTCGACGGCAAGTCCGTCGACCCGCAGCGCCGAGCCGAATGCTCTCCGGCGCACTGCCGCCGACACGCAGTCGGCCGACGGGTGCAACCAGGCGCCACGGCCGGGCTGGGTCTTGCGATGGTCGATCTCGACCACCGGCCCGGTGTCACCGCATCGGGCGGTGACTCGGACCAGTTGCGTCCGATCCGCTCGACCACGGCAACCAACGCACATCCTCATCGGACGGTGACGCATCGTATTCTCCGTGGACCGGGCGAGATCTCGCACAACCTTTACTAGTCTAGCCTGCACCGTTCCCCAATGTCATACCGGCGCGTCCGAGGGCGCTGCCGCCGGCTCAGGATCCGCGTCAGAACGGATGTCGATCCGCCACCCCGTCAAACGCGCGGCAAGCCGCGCGTTCTGGCCCTCCTTGCCGATCGCCAGCGACAACTGGTAGTCCGGGACGATCACGCGGGCCGACTTGGTGGCCGCGTCGATAACCGTGACCGACAACACCTTGGCCGGTGACAGCGCGTTGGCGACAAACACCGCCGGGTCGTTGGAGTAATCGATGATGTCGATCTTCTCGCCGGCGAGCTCGCTCATCACGTTCCGCACGCGCTGGCCCATCGGCCCGATGCAGGCGCCTTTCGCATTCAAGTCCGGCACCCCGGTGTGGACGGCGATCTTGCTGCGATGACCGGCCTCTCGGGCCACCGCGACGATCTCCACCGCCTTGTTCGCGACCTCCGGCACTTCGAGTTCGAACAGTTTGCGCACCAGGTTGGGGTGGGTGCGCGACAAGGTGATCTGCGGGCCGCGGGCGCCGCGGGTCACGCCGACGACATAGCACTTGAGACGGTCGCCGTGCTCGTAGACCTCATCGGGCACCTGTTCGGCGGCCGGAATAACGCCCTCCGTGCCGTCCGCCTCGTTGCCGATGGCGACGACGACGAGATCGCGCGCATTGGCCCGGACGTCGCGCTGGACCACCCCGCCGACGATCTCCCCCTCATGGGCGACGAGTTCGCCGAAGTTCCGCTCGTTCTCTGCGTCGCGCAGCCGCTGCAAGATCACCTGACGCGCGGTCGTCGCGGCGATCCGGCCGAACCCCTCGGGGGTGTCGTCCCATTCGTGCACGACGACGCCGGCATCGTCGAGCTCCTGCGCCATGACCCGGACCTCGCCGGTCTTGCGGTTGACTTCGATCCGCGCATGCGGCACGAAGCCGTCGGTGTGCCGGTAGGCGGTGAGCAGCGCCGTCTCGATGGTGGTGATGACGGTGTCGATCGGGATGCCCTTGTCCAGCTCGATCATGCGCAGCGCCGCGATGTCGATGTTCATCTGGTGGTGACTCCTATTCACTTTTTCGGTGTTCAGTTGTTTCAGTATTCAGTTGTCGGCTATCGGGTGCGGTGGGCGCCGAACGGGTTAGTCATCGCCTCGGCAAAGCCGCAGCTCCGCTGGGCTCGGCTCACCGAACTCGACGGCGACGACGGCCGATTCCACGTCGGCCAGCGCCACCTCGCGCACGCCGAGCCGCCCCTTGCGGTTGACGACGACCGAAACCGTATCGCCGATGAGATTACCGATTCGGCCGTGTACCGTCTCCCCGATTCCGGCGGTGCCGCCAATCACCAACTCGACCTTGCGGCCGTGGTTGCGGCGCCAATGCCGCGGCAGCGTCAGCGGACTCTCCACCCCGCGCGACATCACCTCCAGCGCGTACTGCTGCGCCCACGGCTGCTGATCCAATCGTGCGGTCAGCGTGCGTGTCAGTTCGGTGAGCGCCTCAAGACCGACTCCCTCATCACCGTCGACGACGATCGTGATCGACGCGTCATCGCTACCCGGGTGCCGCTGCACCGCCACGTCGTCGACGTCGAAGCCCGCGCCGACGACAATGGGCTCGACGAGCGCTGCGACCTCACTGCGATCCGGTGCCACGTTCCCTCCTCATGCTCGCGAACGAGCCTCTCGATCTACCCTGATCACACGCGCCGACAAGCCCCGGTGTGCACCACAGAAGTCTAAGCGATGGCATTATTGCCGTCGTGCCTTCCCTGACCCGCCGCGCCCTGCTTCGCGGTGTCGCCGTCTCCGCCATCGCCGTACCGCTCGGCACGGCCGCATTGACCTCCTGCAGCACTGAACCATCAGCCGAGGAAGTCCTGGCCGGACGCCTCGTACCATTGGCCATCGCGGCCACCGCATCGGCGGACGACGCGCGCCGACTCGGAGCCGCCGAACCCGGCCGGGTTGCCGCGCTCAACGAGATCGCCATCATCCGCGACGAGCACGCCCGACTGCTGCGCGACGAGATCACCCGGTTGCATCCGGCCTCGGTGGCGTTGATCACGACCCCGAGCGCATCGCCGGCGGTCGGTTCCGCGACACCCGGTTCCGCGACCCCGGGCACATCCACCCCGGCGCGGCCGCAACCCGCCGGACTCGCCGAGTTCCGCGCCGGCCTCACCACCGACGCGGTCGCCGCCAGACAGGTCGCCACCACCGCCAGCGGATTCCAGGCCGGTCTGACCGCCTCGATCTGCGCGTCCATCGCCAGCCTGCCGGGGGTGCTCGCATGACCGTCGTCGATGCGCTCAGCGCCGCCGTCCGCGCCGAGGACGCCGCGATCTTCACCTACGGGGTGATGACCGCCTTCACCCGCAACGATGTGCGCAGCCACGTCGCGGTCGACATCGCCGCGCACCGGGTGCGCCGCCGCGCGTTGGCCGATGCGCTCGTCAAGGCCGGCGGCCAGGTCCCGGCCCCCGCCCCCGGCTACCAGCTAACAGTGCCCATCACCGATGTGCGTTCGGCCGGGCGCGCCGCCGTCGCCGCCGAGAACGACACCGCGATCACCCACCGCGTGCTGGTCGAACAGGCCGACACCGATGCCCTCCGGCAGCTCGGCGTCGACGGGCTGACCGAATCAGCGGTCCGTGCGGTGTACTGGCGCGGTGTCGCCGCCATCACCCCGACGGCCATCGCCATGCCGGGCGATCCTCGCGCAAAGTAGTCGGCGCCCGCCGTCAGCCGCGGACGGCACCGGCAATCACCGCGGGCGCATCGGCGACGGAAACCTCGGTCACCGCGCCCGTCAACCGGTCGCGGACTTCGATCGTGCCGTCGGCGAACCCCCGGCCGACGACGACCACCGTCGGCACCCCGAGCAATTCGGCGTCCTTGAACTTCACCCCCGGCGAAGCCTTGCGGTCGTCGAAGAGGACGTCGATCCCCGCCGCGTCGAGTTGCTCGACGAGCGCCCGAGCACCGGTAACGGCTCCCTCATCCTTGTTGGCGATCACCACATGCACGTCGAACGGCGCAACCTCGCGCGGCCAGCGCAGACCCTTCTCGTCGTGCATCTGCTCGGCGATAACCGCCACCAGGCGGGACACGCCGACCCCGTAGGAGCCCATGGTGACCCGGACCGGTTTGCCGTCCTCGCCGAGCACGTCGACGTCGAATGCATCGGTGTACTTGCGGCCGAGCTGGAAGATGTGGCCGACTTCGATCCCTTTCGCCGAGACCAGCGTGCCGGTGCCATCGGGGGCGAGATCGCCATCGCGAACCTCCGCCGCCTCGATCGTCCCGTCCGGGGTGAAGTCGCGGCCGACGACCAAGTCGACCACATGCTTGCCGGCCTCGTCGGCGCCGGTGATCCACGCGGTGCCGGCGACGACGCGCGGGTCCACCAGGTAGGTGCCGCCCGCCGCTTTGACCCCGCCGGGGCCGATATAGCCGCGGACCAGCGCCGGGTTGGCGGCAAAGTCCGCGTCGGTGAGCAACTCGACCTCGGCCGGCTCCACCGCCGCCTCGAGGCGCTTGAAGTCGACTTCGCGGTCGCCGGGCACGCCGATGCCGGTGACCTCCCAGTCCTGCCCGGGCCGGCGAACCTTCACCAGCACGTTCTTGAGGGTGTCGGCCGCGGCGATCGTCCGGCCGAGGGTGCCGTTGGCCCATTCGACCAGGGTGGCGATCGTGGGCGTATCACCCGTCTCGTGGACCACCGCCGCCGGCAGTCCGGCAGCGCTGCGCGGCGTGCCCGCCGGCGTCACGACCGCCTCGACGTTGGCCGCATACGTCCCGTCGGTGCTGCGCACAAAGGTATCCTCGCCAACCTCGCTGATGGCCAGGAACTCTTCGGACGCGCTGCCGCCCATCGCCCCGGAGGTTGCCGCGACGATCACGTACTCGACACCGAGTCGATCCATGATCGCCTGATATGCGCCGCGGTGGGCCTGATAGGAAGCGGCGAGCCCCGCGTCGGAGATGTCGAAGGAGTACGAGTCCTTCATCACGAACTCGCGCCCCCGTAGGATGCCGGCCCTCGGCCGCTCCTCGTCGCGGTACTTGGTCTGGATCTGGTACAGCGTCACCGGCAGATCCTTGTACGACGAATACTCGCCCTTGACCAGGAGCGTGAACAGTTCCTCGTGCGTGGGCCCCAGCAGCATGTCGGCGCCCTTGCGGTCCTGCAGGCGGAACAGCGCCGGGCCGTACTCGGTCCAGCGGCCGGTGGCCTCATAGGGGTCGCGCGGCAACAGTGCCGGCAGCAGGATCTCCTGCGCACCGATGCCATTCATCTCCTCGCGCACCACGTTCTCCACCGCGCGCAGCACCCGCAGGCCCAACGGCAGCCACGAGTAGACCCCGGGCGCGGCGCGGCGGACATAGCCCGCCCGGACGAGGAGCTTGTGCGACGGCACCTCCGCGTCGGCGGGGTCGTCTCGGAGGGTGCGAAGGAACAGCGTCGACATGCGGGTGATCACGAGCCATCAGCTTAGTGAGCACCGACATTGGCTAGGGTGCTGGGGTGCGCGTGATCCTGCCCCCCTCGGAAAGCAAATCGGGTGGCGGCGACGGTGCTCCGCTGCACCTGGCATCCCTCTCCTTCCCCGCGGCCACCGAAACGCGCCGCCATCTCGTCGATGCACTCGTCACACTGTCGGCCGACCTCGATGCCAGCCGAGCCGCACTGGGGCTGGGCGCGACCGCCATCGCCGAGGTCGACCGCAACGCCGAGTTGTGGACGGCGCCGACGCGCCCGGCCCTGGAGCGCTACACCGGAGTGCTCTACGACGCACTAGACTTTTCGGGCATGACAAAGCCAACGCGAACCAAGGCCCTGGACCGGCTGATGGTCGGGTCGGCACTGTTCGGCGTTCTCGGTGCCGGCGACCCGATCCCCGCCTATCGGCTGTCCGCCGGCTCCAAACTGCCCGGCGAACCATCCCTGACCACGACGTGGAAACCCGTGCTGGCCGACGTCTTCAGCGGGATCGACGGTTTCATCGTCGACCTGCGGTCGGGCGCGTACCAGAACCTCGGCAAGGTCGACGGGGCGGTGACCGTCACTGTGATGACCGAAAAGCCCGATGGGTCGCGCTCGGTGGTCAGCCACTTCAACAAGCACTACAAGGGGTTGGTGGCCCGCGATCTGGTGCGCACGCGTCGCCGGGTAGACGACATCAACACGGTGGCCGCAGTGCTCGCCGACGCCGGTCAGCGGGTCGAGTTGGCGAACCCGACCACCGTCGTCGTCCTCACCGTCTGACAGGTTCACACAGGTGTGCGCGCACTTGCCGATGCGAGCCGCGGCGCGCGCGGACGTTAGACTTCAACGCCGGGTGCATCGCCCGGTGCGACTGACGAAGGATCGGAGAGCGACCAGCAATGCTCAACGCCCTCGCCTACGCTTTCGTCGATGCGGTGAATGTCCTGCTCATCGGCGTCCTGGTGGCCTTGGCCCTGATTTCGACGAAGGGGCGTTACGCACCGGTCTCCGCGCTGCTGCTATTCGGCGACTGGCTCGGCGTCCTCGTACTCGCACTGATCGTCTTGTTGGCCTTCGACGGCCTCGGCGAATTCGTCAAGCACGTCGTCGAGTCGGCGTTCTTCGGCGGCCTGCTGATCCTTACCGGTGTCGTCACCGCGATTCTCACCATCCGCGGGGGCGACTCGTCGAAACTGATCAACCGGATCCTGGAACCGCTGCGCTCCCCCTCACCGATCACGGTCCTCGCCGGCCTGATTCTGGGCGTGATCCAGTCGGCGACATCCGTACCGTTCTTCGCTGGGCTTGCGGTCCTCTCGGCCAGCGACATTCCGGCAACGCAGCGCTACCTGGGACTATTCCTCTACGCCACCGTCGCACTGAGCCTGCCCATCGTTGCGGCTCTGCTCCTCGGGCTGGTACGCAAGACACCTGATTCCATCTTCAGTCGCACCTTCTCGCTCGCCCGCGAACACAAGAACGCCGTGGTGAAAGCCGCCGGCTACCTGGTCGCCGTGCTACTCGTCGCCATCGGCGTTCTCCGCCTGATGTGAGCGGCGTTCACCCCGTCGCCACCACACCTTCGGTGAAGCCCGCCACCGGGCCGATGACGACGATGGCCGGCGGCTTCAGTCCGCCGGTGGCAGCCACCGCCACGGCCGTCGCAAGGTCGGCACGCAGGGTCCGCTGAGTCGGCAACGACGCATTCTCAATCATGGCAACCGGGGTCCGGGGGTCGCGGCCGCCGTCGAGCAACGCGGCGGCGAACGCATCGAGACGTTCCACCCCCATCATCAATACGATGGTTCCGCGCAGCTGCGCGAGCGCCGACCAGTCGGTCAGGGAGTCCGGATGATCGGGCCGGACGTGGCCGGACACGATGACGACTTCGTGCGTGACGCCGCGATGGGTGACCGGAATTCCGGCGAGCGCGGGCGCCGAGATCGCGCTGGTCACCCCTGGGACAACGGTGACGGGCACTCCCGCGGCGACGCAGGCCTGCAGTTCCTCGAAACCACGCCCGTAGACGTAGGGGTCGCCGCCTTTGAGTCGGACCACGAACTTGCCTGCCTTCGCCCGGTCCACCAGGACGGAGTTGATCGCCTCCTGGCGCATCGCCCGGCCGTACGGGACCTTGGCGGCGTCGATCACCTCCACGTCCGGCCCAAGGCTCGCCAACAGCTCGGCCGGGGCCAGGCGGTCGGCCACGACGACATCGGCGCGGGCCAGCAGGGTCCGCCCCCGCACGGTAATCAGATCGGCATCGCCGGGCCCGCCGCCGACCAGCGCGACGCCGGCCGCGTGGGGCTGAACCGGCAACGGCACTGCGCCGATGGTGTCGTCCACGACCGCCATGAGCCGGTCGCGCACCCGGGCCGAGCGCCGATGGTCGCCCGCGGCGAGGACTCCGACGGCCAACTCCCCCACCCGGCCACTGGCCGGGGTCACCGCAGAACCGAGGCGCGCATCGTCGGCGCGGACGCAGAAGATACGGAGCCGCGTCGCCTCGTCGACGACGGCCGCATTGACCGCCGGGTCGTCGGTGCACGCGATGACGTACCAAGCACCGTCGAGATCGCCCTCGGCATAGGCGCGGCGCACGACCTCGACCTGGGGGTTGGACTCAACGGCCGGGGTCGGGTCGAGCGCGACGACCACGACCCGGGCACCGGCGGCGAGCAGGTTGGGCAGTCGGCGCTGTGCGACCGACCCGCCGCCGACGACGACGACCGTGCGCCCAGATAGGTTCAAACCGGCCAGATAGTGTGCCGTGCCCGGCCGGTCCGTCGCTGCCATAGCCGCCAAGGGTACCGACGGGTTAGACGGCCGCCCGGTCCCGGTCTGCTTTTGCCTGCATGCGCTGCAGGGCCCGGGCGCGGGACTCCTCGAACTTGTCGACCTTGACGTCAAGGTCGGCCAGGAACGTCTGCAACTCGTCGCGGTAGTACTGGCCGACCGGACCGAAGTCGTCGCGGTCGAAGATCCGCCACTTGCGCAGCACCGGCCGGAGCACCTCGGTGCGGTGCTGTGGCAGATCGTAGATGCCATCCTTGGCGATCAGCACGGCGTTGCGACGGAAGTTCGGCATCGTCGCACCCGGCATCGCGAAGTTCGACACGATCGAATAGATCGCGGCCATCGCCAAGTCGGGCACCACGTCGAGCGCCGCGGAGACGATGTTGCGGTAGAACATCATGTGCAGGTTCTCGTCGGCGGCGACGCGCTGAAGCATGCGGTCGGCGATCGGATCGCCGCAGGCCTTGCCGGTATTGCGGTGGCTGACTCGCGTGGCGAGTTCCTGGAAGCTGACGTAAGTCACCGAGAGCAGCATCTCGAAGGCGGTGTTGCCCTGGAACGACGGCTCGAGGTTGTGCGCGGCGCGCGCGTGGTCGAGCGGGTCATAGCCGTGCGTCATGTGGATCATCCGCGTGTTCTCCAACTCCACCGGGTCGACGCCGCGCGTGACCACCAGGTAGTCGCGCATCACCATGGAGTGGCGCGCCTCCTCCGCGGTCCAGCGACCCACCCAGAAGCCCCACGCGTCATCGAGGGAGAAGTTCTGGGCAATGACACGGTGGTAGGACGGCAGGTTGTCCTCGGTGAGCAGGTTGGTGATCATCGCCGCCTTGGCGGTCTCGGACAGCTGCGACTGCTCCGGATCCCAGTCGACGCCACCGAGGAAGGCGAAGTTCCGCCCGTCGTCCCACGGCACGTAGTCGTGCGGGTGCCAGTCGACTGCCGCCTTCATGTGCCGGTCGACTTCGGCCGCGGCCACCGACTCCAACTCCGAGAGGAGGTCGGCTCCACTCATCTTCTCGGTCAGGGAAATCACATCTGTAGCAGTCATACCAACGACCCTGCCTGGAGTGCCGGGCCACCGCATGAGCCAAAAGTCCTCGCGGCCCGACGACATGCGTCCCGATCCGGCGAGGACCCAGGTACCGTTTGAGCCATGTCCACCACCCCCGTGCGCGTCTTCATCGTCGACGATCACGAACTAGTCCGGCGTGGTCTGCGCGATCTGCTGGGAACCGCCGACGACATCACCGTTATCGGCGAGGCGGCCAGCGTGTCCGAGGCGCTCGTCGGCATCACCAACGACCCGCCCGATGTCGCGGTCCTCGACGTGCGGCTGCCCGACGGCAGCGGCGTCGAACTGTGCCGCGAGATCCGCTCCCAATGTCCCGATACCAACTGCCTGATGTTGACGAGTTACGCCGACGACGACGCACTGCTCGCCGCCGTGATGGCCGGAGCCTCGGGATTCGTGCTCAAGCAGATCCTCGGCCAGAACCTCGTCTCCGCGGTCCGCACCGTGGCCGGCGGCGGCAATCTGCTCGACCAGCGCAGCACGGCCGCGCTCATGGATCGCCTGCGCGGCCGCAGCACCACCGCCGACGATCCGTTCTCGAAGCTGACCGACCGCGAGCGCGAGATCGTCGACCTGATCGGCGAGGGCCTGACCAACCGGATCATTGCCAAGCGGATGCACCTTGCGGAGAAGACGATCAAGAACAATGTGACCCGCATCCTGGCCAAGCTCGACCTCTCCAGCCGCACCCAGGTGGCGGTGCTGGCGACCAAGACGTCCCAGCGCGACTCCTGACGGCGGCGCCCCGCCGCGCCTACTCCTGCTTGCGCTCGACGAGCGGGACCTGCCACAGCAGGCGGGTGCCACGACCACTGAGGCCCGGTCCGACGGAGAATTCGCCCTCCCACTCCCGCGCCCGCATCCGCAGGTTCTCCAGCCCGCTGCGCCGGGCGCCGGGACTGATTCCCCGGCCGTCGTCGGTGATCTCGACGATGAGCTCGCCGGCCCGCGGCTCTGCGCCGACGCGCACCTCGATCCGATCAGCACCCGAATGCCGCAGCGCGTTGCTGATTCCCTCGCGGACCACCGCGTCGACATGGCTGGCCAATTCGGGGATGACGACGGTATCCACCGGGCCGTCGAAGCGCACCATCGGGGTAACCTCGGCGTGCCCGGACACCTGGCCGACTACCGCCAGGACCCGGCGGCGCAACGTCGGTGTCCGCGCGGGGTCAGCGGTCTGCAAATCGAAGATCGAGGTGCGGATCTGCGCGATCGTCCCGTCGAGGTCGCTCAGCACCCGCGCGAGGCGCTCCTGCTGGGTGTCACCGGGGGCGACGGGCTCCTCACCGTCGCGGGACGCCATCAGCGCCTGCAGGGTCAGTCCCATCGCAAAAAGCCGCTGAATGACGTGATCATGCAGGTCACGGGCAATGCGGTGGCGATCCTCCAGCATCTCGAGCCGCCGTCCCATTTCCCGGCGTTCGGCGTAGGCGATCGCCAGTGAGGCGATCTCGGCGACGCCGGCGAGCCCGGAGCGCTCCTCGGTCTCCCAGTCGGGCTTGCCGTCCTGGTGGATCACGATGGCCCCGTACACCCACGGTCCGCGCACGAGCGGCACGACGGTGAGCCACCCGCCGTCGCGGTCTCCCCAGCCGGGCACCTCGTCGTCGGACAGGACGCGCAGTTCGGCGGACGCGGTGATCGTCTCGCCGAAGCGCACCGCATCGACGGCACCGGGCCACCCCGAGTTCGCCCGCAGCGTCGCCGCCGAATCCTCGGTCTGGTACACGTAAACGGCCCGCGCCCCGGTCAACTCCGCCACGTCGGCACAGATGTTGTTGAGGTTGGCGACGAGGCTGACGCCCGCGAGCGGCTCGGCTCCGCGATGCGCGATCAGCTCCATCCAGGTGTGCCTGATCCGGGCGCGCTCAAACCCGCGGGCATTGTCGACGGCGATCCCGGCGGCGACGGCCAAGACGCCGATCAGTGCTTCGTCGACTGCGGAAAACTCGTCGGCGGTCCGCTTCTCGGTGAGGTAGATGCTGCCGAACACCTCGCCGCGAATGAGGATCGGGGCGCCGAGGAAACTGTGCATCGGCGGGTGATTCGGTGGGAAGCCCACCGATGACGGATGTGTGGACAGGTCGCCGATGCGCAGCACCTGCGGCTCATTGATCAGCAAACCGAGCACGCCGCGGCCCCGTGGGAGCGAGCCCATCGTCGCCCGCACCTCCGGGGTGATGCCGGTGTAGACAAACTCGCGTAATCCGCCGTCGGAGGCCCGGACCCCCAACGCGACGTAGCGCGCGTCGAGGACGCGGGCGGCGACATCGACGATGCGCTGGAGCGCCTGGTCGAGTTCGAGCCCCTGGCTGACGACGAGCACCGACTCGAGCAGATCGCGCGCCTTGTCCGGCCGGAGGCTGTGCCGCGCCAGCGTATTGAGAGTGGCGTGCAGGCTGTCCAGGCCGGCCGCCGCGGAGAGTTTGTCCATTCAGCCCTCACTCGTTGCCGCCGCGGCGCCGGCCGCGGTCACGAACCGTTTCATTGCCGCCGGAACGGCGGCCGGATGCACGTGCAGGAATGAGGCGTGAACACCGCGGAGGATGCAGCCGTCGACCTGCGGACCGCCCGCCTGCCACCCCCAGGCCGGATCGGGGCCGACGCCGACGGTGCTGCGATGAAACTCGTGGCCGGTGACCCGGTCCCCGGCCCGGTAGAGAACCGAGTCGGCCAGCGCCACCGCGTCGCGGTAGCCCAGCGTCAACCGTGCCCCGAACTCGGCGGTGACGGGCAGCGCCCCGACCAGCTGAGCGCCGGGTCGGCCGGCGCGCGTCACCCCGGCGGTGAGGTACAGGTATCCGGCGCATTCGGCGTGCACCGGACGTCCTGCCATCACGTGTGCCCGCACCGCGGTGCGCAGCGGTTCGTTGGCGCTCAGCGTCGTGGTGTGCTCTTCGGGGAAGCCGCCACCGAGGACCAGTGCCGACGTGCCGACGGGCAGCGACTCGGTCAGTGGATCGAACTCGACGACCCGCGCCCCGGCCGCCGCCAGCAGTTCCGCATGCTCGGGGTATCCGAACGTGAAGGCGGGACCGGCGGCCATGGCCACCACCGGCCCGCCCGGCACCGGTTCCCCCACCTCCGTCGCCGCGGACCAGGGCGCGGCGGTGACCGTTGTCCGGGCGAGGCCGGCCACGGCCGCGAGATCAATCGACGCCGCCGCCAGCCCGGTCATCGCGGCCACCGCCGCGCGCGCCTCCGGGGACCGCTCGGCCGCCGGGATGAGACCCAGGTGGCGCGAGGGTACCGACAGGCTGTCGTCGCGCCGCAGCACTCCCACCACGGGCAGTCCGACGGACTCGGCCGCGGCCCGGACGACTTCCTCGTGCCGTGCGGAGCCGACCCGGTTGAGAATGACCCCGGCGACATGCACGGCGGCGTCGAAAGCGAGGAAGCCATGCAACAGCGCGGCCACCGACTGGCTGTGCCCGGCGACGTCGACGACGAGAATCACCGGTGCCCCGAGCAACGTGGCGACATGGGCGGTCGACCCGAATCCCTCGGCCGCCGACTCCGGCCTGATCCGCCCGTCGAACAGTCCCATCACCCCCTCGACGACGGCGATGTCCGCACCCCTGCTACCCGCGCGGTACAGACTCGGGATCAGTTGCTCCCCAACGAGATTCGGATCCAAGTTGCGCCCGGGCCGCCCGGCCGCGAGCGCGTGGTACCCGGGGTCGATGTAGTCCGGGCCCACCTTGAACGGCGCCACCGCGTGCCCGGCGTTGCGCAGAGCGCCGATCAGACCGGTCGTGACGGTCGTCTTACCGCTGCCCGATGCGGGGGCCGCGATCACCACCGCGGGCACCGCAATCACCGGGGCGCACCCGTCCCGGCTACCACTCGATGCCCTTCTGCCCTTTGCGCCCGGCGTCCATCGGGTGCTTCAGCTTGACCATCTCGGTCACCAGATCGGCCGCCTCGATGAGCGCCGCCGGCGCTCGGCGCCCGGTGATGATGACGTGTTGGCGCCCGGGCCGGTCGCGCAGCGTCGTGACGACCTCGTCGACGTCGAGCCAGCCCCAGTCCAGCGGGTAGGTGAACTCGTCGAGCACGTAGAAGTCGTGTTCTTGCGCGGCCAGGCACCGCGAAACCTCCCGCCAGCCGGCGCGAGCGGCCTCGGCGTGATCGTCGTGTGCGGTGTCGTTGGCGCGCAGCCAAGACCACCCGCTGCCCATCTTGAACCAGGACACCGGCGCGCCCGCTCCGGTCGAGGAGTGCAGATCCCCCAGTGCCCGCAGCGCGGACTCCTCCCCGACCCGCCATTTCGCGCTCTTGACGAACTGAAACACCGCTACGCTCAGCCCCGCATTCCAGGCCCGCATGGCCATCCCGAAAGCCGCGGTCGACTTCCCTTTGCCGTCCCCTGTGTTGACGCCCAGAACCGGCGCGTTGCGGCGTTGACGGGTGGTCAGTCCGTCGTCGGGGACGGTGGCCGGCACTCCTTTGGGCATGGCCCTGACGCTACGCCACGGCCGACGGCGTCGGGCCGAGCGCGCGCCGAATCCCGACTCCGGTCACTTCCGCCATTGGGACGTGACGCCCGCCGAGTCGTGCCGCAAGGGCGCCGGCCAGTCCCAGTCGGATCATGCCCTGTTCGCAGTCGATCACCACCGACTCAATCCCGTCGCGCCGCACGGCGGACGCCGCCGAGTTCGCTCGCGCCACCGCCGCCGGGCCGGCGGTCGCCCGACCGTCGGTGAGCACGGCCAGGAGCGGGCGACGGCGAGGCTCACGCACCCGGGCCCGCCCGATCAGTGCGCGCGCCTCCATGAGGCCCTCGGCCAGGGGGGTGCGCCCGCCAACCCGAAGATCGGCGAGCCGCGCAACGGCGAGCTCGACCGACCGGGTGGGCGGGACGACGACGCGGGCCGAGGAGCCGCGCGCCACCACCACCGCGACGCGGTCCCGGCGCGTGTACGAATCGCGCAGCAGCGCCACGCACGCGTCGGTCAGCGCGGCCAACCGCGTGCGTGCCGTCATCGACCCGGACAGGTCGAGGACGAAGACGACGAGATTACCCTCGCTGCCCTCGCGGGCGGCACCGCGCACGTCGTCGGCGCGTACCGGGCTGCGGCCGGTGGCCCGCCACGCACCCGGGGCGCGTTCGGTCTCGGCGGCGAGCCGCGTGGCGGCGGCCAGCGTGGTGCCGAACAGGTGCACTGGGGTCCCGGGACCGAATTCGACGGACCGGGTCGTGTGCCCTCTGGTACTGCGTGATCGCGACCGGCGCCCCGGATCGCCGTCGCCGATTCCCGACACGGTCATCGCCGGCAACCGGGCCGGCCGGTTCACTCGCGGCGACCCACTGCCGAAGCGCCGGGTATCGGTACCGGACCGGCCGGGGTCGTCCTGCCGGCCTGGCTGTTCCCCGCCCTGCGTCTCATCGGGGGACGGATCGTGCGGGTCTCCGGTCGAACCGGATTCGCGGTCTGCTGCACCCGAACCCGGACCGCCATCGGGGTCGGGGTCGGGATCACCGGCAGCCTCGTCACCGGCTGCCATGGCCTCGGACATCTCGTGGTCGTCGATACCGCCAGTCTCGAACGGGTCGCGCCGCCGGCGGTGCGGCAGGGCCAACTCGACGGCGACGGCGATGTCACTCTCGTCGATCTCGGCGACGTTTCGCCAGGCCGCATGGGCGGCGGCGGCCCGGGCCACCACGAGATCGCCACGCAGCCCATCCACCTGCAGATGAGCGCAGATCCCCGAAATCCGCCGCAACTGCGCCGACGGCAATTGCACCTGGGCGACTCGACCGCGCGCCGCCGCGATCTGCGCGGCGAGCGTTTGCTCCTGGCCGGCATAAGCGGCAACGAAACCGGCCGGATCGGCGTCGAAGGCCATCCGCCGCTGCACCACGGCCACCCGATCCTCAACCTCGGCCGGCGCCACCACCTCAACCGCCAGCCCAAAGCGGTCGAGCAATTGCGGCCGCAACTCCCCCTCCTCGGGGTTCATCGTGCCGACCAGGACGAAGCTCGCGTCCTGCGTGTGCGAGACACCGTCGCGCTCGATGGTCACGCGACCAGAGGCCGCGGCATCGAGGAGCACGTCGACGAGGTGGTCGGCGAGCAGATTGACCTCGTCGATGTAGAGGACGCCACCGTCGGCCTGGGCCAGCAGGCCCGGGGTGAATACGGCCTCACCGTCGCGCAACGCCCGCGTCAGGTCCAGCGATCCGATCACCCGGTCCTCGGTCGCCCCGATCGGCAACTCGACGACGCGTGGCTGGTCCCCGATGCTCGCGGGCGGCAGCAGCGGCCCGAGACCGCGGACAACGGTCGTCTTCGCGGTCCCCTTCTCGCCGCGCACCAGGACGCCGCCAATACTCGGCGCGATGGCCGACAGAATCAGTGCCAGCTTCAACCGATCCTGGCCGACGACGGCACTGAACGGGTAGCGGATCACCCCACCGACCGGCATGACGCGCCTACGCCGAGGCCCTCGTCAGTTCCAGGCTCTTCGACGTCCAGTCCCAGACCTGCGCGAACAACGCGGGATTGTCCGAGAGCGACTTGCCGAAGGAGGGGATCATCTCCCCGAGTTTGGGTGCCCAGTCCGACTCGTATTGGCTCGCGAAGCACTTGCTCAGCACGTCGAGCATGGCCGGAACCGCGGTGGACGCGCCTGGCGAGGCGCCGAGCAGACCGGCGATGGTGCCGTCCTGCGCCGCCACGACTGCCGTGCCGAACTCCAAGGCCCCCTTGACGCCGGTGCCGCGGATGACCTGGACACGCTGACCCGCGGTGATCGTCTCCCAGTCGGCGCCCAGCGCCTCGGGCACGAAGTCGCGCAGCGTTGTGATGCGATCTGCCGGGCTCGCCGCCAGCTCGCTGATCAGGTACTTGAGCAGACCGAATTCCTTCGGGGCGATGGATATCATCGGCAACAGGTTGCCCGGGCGCACCGAGAACGGCAGATCGGTGATGCTGCCGTTCTTGAGGAACTTCGGCGACCAGCCCGCGTAGGGGCCGAACAACAGGCCGGGCTGATGATTGATGACGCGGGTGTCGAGGTGCGGCACCGACATCGGCGGGGCTCCTACCGCGGCCTGGCCGTACACCTTGGCGCTGTGCTCGGCGATAAGGTCCGGATTGGTGCAGCGCAGGAACTCGCCGCTGACCGGGAACCCGCCGAATCCCTTGGCCTCCTTGATGCCCGAGCGCTGCAGCAGGTGCAGTGCGCCACCGCCCGCGCCGACGAAGACGAACTTCGCGTTCACCTTGCGCTTCTCGCCGGTGTGGTTGTTGCGCACGGTGAGGAGCCAGCTGCCGTCGCTCTGCTTGGACAGGTTGGTGACCGAGTGGCCGAAGAACACGTCGGCGCCGCCGCCGACGAAATTCACCAGTTGCTGGGTCAGCGCACCGAAATCGACGTCGGTGCCGTTCTCATACCAATTCAGGGCGACCGGGTTGCTGAAATCGCGCCCGGCGGCCATCAGCGGCAGGCGCTGTGAGAACTCACCGGGATCGGTGATGAACTCCATGCCCTCGAACAGGGTCTGGCGCGACAGCCGGTCGTAGCGGGACCGCAGGTAGTCCACGCCGTCGGGACCGTGGGTAAAGCTCACATGCGGGATCGGGTTGATGAACTCGCTCGGGTTCGTCAGGACGCCGTTGTCCACCGAATGCGCCCAAAACTCCCGGGACACCTGGAACTGTTCGTTGATGGCCAGAGCCTTGTCGATATTGACGTCGCCGTTGGCGGTGCGCGGGGTGTAGTTGAGCTCGCACAGCGCCGAGTGGCCGGTGCCCGCGTTGTTCCAGGGGTCCGAGCTCTCCGCGGCCACCGCGTCGAGCTTCTCGAAGAGGGTGATGGACCACGTGGGCTCCAACTGCCGCAACAGAGCGCCGAGCGTGGCACTCATGATGCCCGCTCCGACCAACGCGACATCCGTCTTGACCACCGATGCAGACACGAAAACTCCCATTCCTCGCTGTTACCCGCTCATTGTTCCCCATCGCGACCGAGTGCACGCGACCGGCCGACCCGATTGCGCTTAAGACCACACCGAATGAGGTCCCCCGCTACCATCGGCAACCGTGACTGAATCCACGGACTGGCAGCCAGACACCGAACTACCCCTGTATTCGCAACGGGTATTCGAACTGGGCGCCGACCCCGACGGGGAATCGCCGATCGCCGCAACACTGATCCGCGCACCGAAGCGGCCCCGCTCGGCCAAGGGCGCGGTGCTCTACATCCACGGTTTCACCGATTACTTCTTCCACGAACCGCTCGCCGAGTTCTTCGTCGCCCAGGGCTATCATTTCTATGCCCTGGACCTGCGCAAATGCGGACGCTCGCGCCGCGCGGGGCAGACGGCGCACTACGTCACCGATCTCTCCCTGTACGACGTGGAGCTGAGCCTCGCAGTCGATGTGATCGCGGAGGAGGCTGGGATCGGCCCGGGGCCCGACGACCCGAAGATCATCGTCGGCGCCCATTCGACCGGCGGCCTCATCGCCCCCCTCTGGGTCGATCGACTGCGCCGGCTCGACTCGACGCGCCACGGCCTGATCGGTGGCCTCATCCTCAACAGTCCGTGGCTGGATCTGCAGGGCCGTGCCGCAATGCGCTCCCCGGCGGTCACGGCGCTGATCCGCGGGGTGGGGATCACCCGCGGACTGACCGTCCTGCCGCAGGAACTCTCCCCCGCCTACGGGGACAGCATCCACGAAAGCCGTCACGGGCAGTGGAAATACAACGTCGACTTCAAGCCGCTCGGTGGCTTCCCCGTCATGTTCGGTTGGGTCCGCGCCATCCGCAACGGCCACGCATTACTGCAGGCCGGGCTCGATGTGGCCGTCCCGTCGCTGGTGTTGAGGTCGGACAAATCGTACTTCGCCAAGCAGTACTCGTCGAGGACCGACCGGGCCGACGCGGTGCTCGACGTTTCCCACATGGCGCGCTGGGCCGGCTGCCTGGGGGGGCGGCTGACTTCGGTTCCGGTCCCCGACGCGCGCCACGATGTATTCCTATCGGTGGCACCGGCTCGCGAGCAGGCCTATGCGGAGGTGGAGGCCTGGCTGGCCACCGGACTACGGCCACCGGTCGCCAAGGCGGCGGCCAAGAAGGCCGCCGCGACCACCCCGCCGACGAAGACGATCGCACCGGTCTGACTCGGCGCTACCCGCCCGCCCGCTCGATGATCGCCGCGGCCAGCGCCTCGGGGGCGTTCTCCGGCACCCAGTGGTCCACGCCGGCCAGTTCGACGAAGCGGTAGTCGGCGTCGACGAATTCGGCACTGCCCTGCGCCTGCTCGCGCCCCAGGGCGGTATCGCCGTCGCTCCACACCATCGTCGTCGGAATGGTCACGGTGCCGGTCGCGAGGTGGTCGGCGATGTCGCCGGTGAACGTCGCCCGATACCAGTTCAGCGCGGCGGTCAGGGCACCCGGCTCCTGCAGCGGTGGAATCGCCTCGCGCGGGACCGTCCGGCGCAGCAGGACCGCGTTGCGGGCCAGGAGCTTCCCTTCGGCGCCGTCAGCGATGAAGAACTTGATGTAGGACGACTTCTCCCGCTGATCGTCGCCCGATTCCAGGGCGTTGGCGACGGCCGACGCGTGGCCGGTGCTCACGGCCACATAGCCGGTGAACCGATCGGGATGACGGGCGGCGAGCTGCCAGCCGATCATCCCGCCCCAGTCGTGCCCGACGAGCAGACACCGCTGCACCCCGAGCGCGTCGAGCACCCCGAGCGCATCGGCGACCAGGTGGTCGATGCCGTAGTCGTCGACGGCGGCGGGGCGGGCGCCCGGGCTGTAGCCCCGCTGGTCGAAGGTGATCGTGCGCAGCCCCGCCTCGTGCAGCAACCCGACGACGCCGTCGAAACTGGCGCTGTTGTGCGGGAAGCCGTGGAGCAGCAACACCGGCGCCCCGTCGTCCGGTCCGCCGACGGCCACATCGAAAGTGAGGTCGCCGAGGCTGATGTGACTCTTCGTCGTGGTCATCGCCCCACCGTATCCGCGCGGGGTGAACTCAGGTCAGCGTATGGGTGATCACCGGCGGATCGTCGGTCCGCCCCTCGATGACGGCGGCGAGCGCACCGCGATCGACGTGGGCGGCGAGGAGGTCGGCCATCACGTCGAACTGCTCGGCGCGCACCACCTCGAACGGCACGACCCCCGGGCGGAACGGCCGGCCCCGCGCGCGCGCCACCCGCGTGAGCAGCGCGCGGCGCACCTCATCGCTCTCCAACAGACCATGCCAATGGGTGCCCCACAACGTGTCGCGCTCGACGCCCTCGCCGGTCCCGTCGTCGGCCATCAGCCACGGCGGATCGGTGGCGCCGGCAACGACTCCGTGGTGGATCTCGTATCCGTGCGCCGCGATCCCCCAGACGGTTCCCGCCCGGCGCCGCACCGTCTTGCGCGACGCGAACCGGACCGACTGGTCGAGGATGCCGAGGCCGGGCACCGCTCCACTGCCCGACTCCACCTCGTCGACGATCGTGGCGCCCAGCATTTGGAAGCCCCCGCACACGGCCAGTAGCGGTCCGCCGCTGACGATGCGCTCGCGCACCGCGCGATCGATGCCACGCTCACGCAGCCAGTGCAGGTCGTCGACGGTGGCCCGCGTCCCAGGCAGCACCACCAGGTCCGCGGTGGCGACCGCGGCCGGATCGGCGACCCAGGTCACTTCCACGCCCGGCTCGGCAGCGAGTGCTTCGACGTCAGTCGTATTGGAGACGCGCGGCAGGCGGATCGCGGCGACGCGCAGGTCGGGACCGTCGGGGATGCGGCCGGGCGGCCCCAGCCGGGCGCCGACGGGTGCGGCGAGCGAATCCTCCGCGTCGAGCCACAGCCGTGACTCGAACGGGATCACGCCGAGGGTGGCCCGCCCGGTCAGCTCGGCGAGGCGGTCCACCCCGGGCGCGAGCAGCGCCGGGTCGCCGCGGAACTTGTTGATGAGGAAGCCGCGGACGCGCCGCTGGTCGTCGGGCGACAGGATCGCCGTCGTGCCGAACAAGTGGGCCAGCGACCCGCCGCGGTCGATGTCGCTGACGACCAGAACGGGCAGGCCCGCCGCCGACGCCAGGCCCAGGTTGGCGATGTCCGACCCGCGCAGGTTGATCTCGGCGATCGACCCGGCTCCCTCGACGATGACCACGTCGAAGTCGGCGCGCAGCGACTCGAGGTCGGCGAGCACCACACTGCGCAGCCGCTCGCGCCACTGCGCATAGTCGGCCGCCCCGACGACCCCGGCCGGGACGCCGCGAACCACGACGTGGGACTGCCGGTCGGAGCCGGGTTTGAGCAGGACCGGGTTGAAGCGCACCGACGGCTCCAGACCGGCCGCCCGCGCCTGCGCCGCCTGGGCGCGCCCGATCTCCCCGCCGTCGAGCGTCGCGACGGAGTTGTTCGACATGTTCTGCGCCTTGAAGGGTGCCACCCGGATGCCCTCACGGGCGAGGAGCCGGCACAGCCCGGCGACGATCATCGACTTGCCGGCATCGCTCGTCGCGCCGCCGATCAGCACCCCGCCGCGCATGCGCGAACTCAGAGGTCGGTGTCGGGCAGCGTGAGGATCTCGGCGCCGTCGTCGGTGACCACGAGGGTGTGTTCGAACTGCGCCGTCCACTGGCGGTCCTTGGTCACCACGGTCCAGCCGTCGTCCCAGATCTCGTACGGCAGGCCGCCCAGGTTGATCATCGGCTCGATGGTGAACACCATGCCCGGTTCAAGGACAGTTTCCACATTGGGCTGGTCGTAGTGGAGTACGACCAGGCCATTGTGGAACGTCTCACCGATCCCGTGCCCGGTGAAGTCGCGGACAACCTGGTACCCGAATCGGTTCGCATACGCCTCGATGACGCGGCCCACGACGTTCAGTTCCCGGCCGGGCTGCACTGCCCGGATGGCTCGCTCGGTGGCGTTCCGGGTACGTTCGACGAGGTCGGCGGCCTCCTGCGCCACGTTTCCGGCGAGGAAGGTGGCATTGGTGTCGCCGTGCGCACCATCGAAGTAGGCGGTGACATCGATGTTGACGATGTCACCGTCGGCAACCACCGTCGAGTCGGGGATGCCGTGGCAGATCACCTCGTTGATCGACGTGCAGCAGGACTTGGGAAAGCCCTTGTAGCCCAGCGTCGAGGGATAGGCGTCATGCGCGATGAGGTAGTCGTGCACAATGCCGTCGAGCTCATCGGTGGTGACCCCCGGGGCGACGGCTGCACCGGCGACGGCCAGCGCATTCGCGGCAATCTTGCCCGCAACACGCACCCGCTCAATGATCTCGGGGGTCTGCACCCAGGGTTCGGCGCCCTCCTTGACCGTCTTCTTATCGACATATTCGGGGGCGACGATTCGGTCGGGCACAGCCCGACGCGGTGAGACGACCCCGGGGGCCAGTGGAGCGCGAACAGACATGGCGTCCACTGTAGCGCCGTGGACTAGGGTCGACCGCCCAGGCCATAGCCCGGGGGCAGTGAGTTGAAGAAGTCCCGCGTGACGCCGACGGCGTGCGTCGAATCGCCACCGCCGACGATCAGCGTGGCGAAGGCCAGGTCCCCACGGTATCCGGCGAACCAGGCGTGCGAGCCACCGGCGAATTCCGCCTCCCCGGTCTTCGCGAAGATCGGCCCGAGACCGTTGACGACGGTGCCGGTGCCCTCGGTGACCACGGCCCGCATCATGGGCTTGACCTCGTCGTAGATCCTGGCGTCGACCTTGGGCCGCGGGCCGGACACCGTGGTCTCACGGCCCCGGATGAATGTCGGAATCGGCGGCGACCCGTTCGCAATCGTCGCCGGAATCATGACGAGTCCGAACGGTGATACGAGCACCCTGCCCTGGCCGAAGCCGTCCTCGCTGCGGGCCACGATATCCGGCGCGATGGGCACCGAGCCGGACACATTCGCCAGGCCGGGAATGTCGTAGGTCGCGCCGAGCCCCATCGCGGCTGCCTGGTTGGCCAGATCCGACGGGCCCAGCTGGCTCGCCAGGTGCGCGAACGTCGTGTTGCACGACTGCGCGAAGGCGCCGAGCAGCGGAATGTCGCCCAAGGCGAATTTGTCGTAGTTGGGGATGATCCGCGGGCCGATCTGGATTTCGCCGGGGCACGGGACGATCGAGGACGGGTGCGCGAGGTTCGCGCGGACCGCCGCCGATGCGGTCACCATCTTGAACGTGGATCCGGGCGGGTAGAGCCCGTTGGTGGCGATGAGCCCATCGGCGTCGGCACGCTTGTTCTGGGCGATGGCGAGGATGTTGCCTGTGGACGGCTGGATGACGACCATGGCGATCTTGAACCGGTCGGTCGCGTTCACCGCCCGCTGTGCGGCCGACTGCACGGTGCGGGACAGGGTCAACGTGACTGCGGGCGCCGGGGTCGGCGAATGATCGGTGAGCACCCCGGCCGTCAGGCCGTTGGGATTGACGACGTCGACCCGCCACCCGGGCGCGCCGACCGTCTGATCTCCCACCACCTTGCGGACCTGGGTGAGCAGTGCGGGCGCGAAACCTGGGTCGGTCGGGAGGAGTTCGGCCTGATCGGTCGCGACGATGCCGGGGATGGCCAGCCGGTCGCGGAGCTGATCGAAATCGCTGTGACTGAGCCGGATGAGCGAGTACGGCGTCCCGGTGGCGGTCGCGGTCTCCGCGATCTGCTGGGCGTCGAGCTTGGGGTCGAACCGATGCAGGGCGTTGACGGCCGCAGTCACCGACTCCGCCGGCTCGGCTCCCGCTCGTTGCGCGGCCTTCGCGTCGAAACTGATCCCGACGACGGTCCCGTTCGCCATGACGCGCGACCCGTCGGCCTCATTCACCTCGGCGCGGGGCGCCTCGAGGACGCGAAACACCAGTCGCTGGTCCGCACCGAGTTCGGGGTGCAGATCCGCCGGCATCCACCGGACCGACCATCCGTTGTCGCCGCGACTGGCCGCGACCTGTGCGGTGTACCGCCATTCGCGCTTGCCCGGCAGCTTCCAGGTGTAGGTGACATCGGCGAGTGCGCTATCGACCGAGAGCCGCACCTTGCCGGTGGAGACGTCGAGACCGTCGGCGGTCAGTCCGCTCCATAGATCGGCGATCGCCTTCGAGGCGGCCGTCGGGTTGTTGGTCTGGCGGGCGGCTCCGTTGGCATCGCGCGCCACGATCGAGGCCAGGAAGCGGTCGACTGCGCTGCGCGGGCTGTCCTCGGAGGGTCCGCACCCGCTGAGCGTGGCGGCCACCACCGCTGCGGTGGCCACCGCGACGGCGCGTGCGAGGGATCTCGGAGGAGTCATCACGGCTGATCCTAGATGTGACGCATGTGATTCCTGGGACGCCACGCGGAAGCGGGCGCGTACCTCCCCGAACCACGCTGCAGGTCCTCAATCGATGAGGACGGTGGCGAACGTGGAGACCTGCTCGAATCCGACGGCTTCGTACGCGCGCCGCGCGCTCAGGTTGAAGTCGTTGACGTAAAGGCTCGGGATTCGCCCATGCGCACGGATGGCAGACGCCACTGCAGCCGTGCCGGCCCGGCCCAGGCCCATCGCCCGATGCTCCGGCGCGACCCAGACCCCCTGGATCTGCCCGACGGCGTGCGAAAGCGCTCCGATCTCCGCCTTGAAAACCACCCGACCGTCGTCGAACCGGGCAAAAACGCGCTGTCCGTCAATCAGGCCGGCCAGGCGCTGACGGTAGGCCCGCCCGTTATCGAGGGCACACGGATCGACGCCGATCTCGCTGTTGAACATCTCGACCGCCGCCGGGAAATAAGCGTCGAGGTCGTCTCCGGTCACCAGTCGGACCGCCGGATCGTCGGGTACGTTCGGCGCCGCCGGCAATGCCATCAGCGGCTGCACGCGGCGCACGTCGCGCGCCGGGCCCCACACCTCTGCCAACCGCTCCCACAACCCCAGCGCCAGCGGCGCAGGCCCGACGATGGACGAGCACTCGCGGGGCCGGGACAAAACGGTTTCGGCGAAATAGTCGAGGTCGGCATCAGTGCCGATGAGTGGAATCAGGTTGGCACCGGAGAAACACAGGGAGAACTCGGGGTCGTCGGCGGACCACAATTGACCCCCGAGCCAGCGTGGCTCGATGCCGTAGGACTCCACCCGCGCGGCAACCATGCACGCGGCGATCGGATCGACCACAAGGGCCCGGGCAACGGCCAGCGCATCGCTGGTCTGCAGCGGCTGTCGGCGCCTGGTCAGCATTCGCCGATCCCCTTTCGCGACTACCGGCGCTACGCCGTCAGCTCACACTGACGACGGGGGCGCCGGGTCCAGTGTCGCCCGACTCTTCGGCGATCCGCAGCGCTTCCTCGATTAACGTCTCGACGATCTGCGACTCCGGCACCGTCTTGATGACCTCGCCCCGAACGAAGATCTGCCCCTTGCCGTTGCCGGAGGCGACGCCGAGATCCGCCTCCCGCGCCTCACCGGGGCCGTTGACGACACAGCCCATGACCGCGACCCGCAGCGGCACCGTCATGCCCTCCAGCCCCGCGGTGACCTCCTCGGCCAACTTGTAGACGTCGACCTGAGCGCGCCCGCAGGACGGGCAGGACACAATCTCCAACTTGCGCGGCCGCAGGTTCAGCGACTGCAGGATCGCGTCGCCGACCTTGATCTCCTCGACCGGCGGCGCCGACAGCGAGACGCGGATGGTGTCGCC
>NZ_DIAX01000059.1:47382-107487 GCF_002414845.1 Gordonia sp. UBA5067
GAGACGCGGATGGTGTCGCCGATCCCCTCGGACAGCAGTGCGCCGAACGCGACCGCGGATTTGATGGTGCCCTGGAACGCCGGACCCGCCTCGGTCACCCCGAGGTGCAGCGGGTAGTCGCACTGGGCAGCCAACTGGCGGTAGGCCTCGACCATGATGACGGGGTCGTTGTGCTTGACCGAAATCTTGATGTCGCCGAAGCCGTGCTCCTCGAACAGCGATGCCTCCCACAGGGCCGACTCGACGAGCGCCTCCGGGGTGGCCTTCCCGTACTTCGCCATCATCCGGCTGTCCAGCGATCCGGCGTTGACGCCGATGCGAATCGGGATACCCGCGGCACCGGCCGCGCGCGCGACTTCTTTGACCCGACCGTCGAATTCCTTGATGTTGCCGGGGTTGACGCGCACCGCTGCGCAGCCCGCATCGATCGCGGCGAAGATGTACTTCGGCTGGAAGTGGATGTCGGCGATCACCGGGATATTGGCTTTCCGGGCGATCTCGGGCAGCGCGTCGGCATCCTCCTGCCGTGGACAGGCGACACGGACGATGTCGCAGCCCGCCGCGGTCAGTTCCGCGATCTGCTGCAGCGTCGCATTGACGTCGTGCGTCTTGGTCGTGGTCATCGATTGCACCGAGATCGGGCTCTCGCTGCCCACCCCGACGTCGCCGACGCGGATCTGCCGGGTCTGCCGACGGAGCGCGAGCGTGGGCGGCGGGCCGGCGGGCATACCGAGTCCGATGGGAACGGGCGAGGATGGGCTGGTCATTTTCAGAAACCTCAGAACAGCTTGATCGGGTTGATGATGTCGGCAACGAGGGTCAACACCATGAAGGCGCCCATCACGGCGACGACGCCATAGGTCAGCGGCATCAGCTTCATGTAGTCGACCGGGCCGGCGGCGACCTTGCCGAGCCGGCGCCGCACGGTGTCACGGATCTTCTCGTACGCGGCCACCGCCATGTGCCCACCGTCGAGCGGCAGCAGCGGCACCAGGTTGAACAGCCCGAGGAAGAAGTTGATGCTGATCAGCAGACCGAGGAACAACTCCCACACGCCGCGCTCGACGGCTTCGCCGCCGATCACCGATGCGCCCCACACGCTGATCGGGGTGTCCGCCGAGCGCTCGCCACCGGTCACCGCGGTCCAGAGTGCGCCGATCTTCGTCGGAAGCGACCACAGGGCGTCCCAGGTCGCCTCAAACATCTGCCCGGTGAAGACGACCGACGCCGGAATCGCGGACCCGAGGCCGTATTTTTCCGGAACGGGCGGGGCCGGGTACTTCAGGCCGACCATCTGGCGCTTCTGGGTCGTCGTCGTGCCGTTGGGGCCGGGACCGGTGATCGTCACCGGTGTCGGCGTGACGGTCAGATTCAGCAGTTGCCCGCCCCGCTCGACCCCTAGTGCGACCGGTCCGCTCGCACTACCGAGCAGCGGCGTGACCTCGGCCGCCTTGGTGACGGGCTTCCCATTCACCGAGACGATCGTGTCGCCCGGACGCAGCCCGGCCTCGGCGGCGGGGCCGGCGCCGGTACACGGCACGGCGTTCTCGCCCTTCTCGTTGAGTTGCGGTGCCACACAGAACGTTGCGGCGACCACGGCCGGGGTCGGTTGGGGCTTGAGGTTCGGCAGACCCCACCCGACGGCGAGCACGACGATGAGCACAAAGCCGAGGATGAAGTTCTGCAGGGGACCCGCCAGCAGCACGACGAGCCGCTTCCACGGCTTCTGCTTGTACATCGCGCGCGACTGCTCGTCGGGAGTCAGTTCGTCATAGGGCGTCATCCCGGCGATGTCGCAGAACCCACCGGCGGGAATGGCTTTGAAGCCGTACTCGGTCTCGCCGCGACGGGTCGACCACAAGGTGGGGCCGAATCCGACGAAGAAGCGGCGAACCTTCATGCCGGTGGCCTGCGCGGCCCACATGTGGCCACACTCGTGCCAGGCCACCGACAGCACCAATGCGATCGCGAATCCCGCGACCCCGAGGGCAAAACTCACTGGTTCGACTCCGTTGCTCTAACCACCGCTGCGCTTAGCACCGTTGTTCTAACACCGCGGCGGCCCGGGCCCGGGCCCACCGGTCGGCGGCATATACCTCGTCCACAGTACCTGGCTGCGCCCGCCACTCGTCGGCCGTGGCGAGCACTTCGGCGATGGTCGGCACGATGCGGTCGAACCGCAATCGGCCGTCGAGGAATGCCTGCGCGGCGATCTCGTTGGCGGCGTTGTAGACGGCCGTCAGACTCCCCCCGGCCGTGCCCGCCGCGCGGGCAAGGGCGATCGCCGGGAACACCTCGTCGTCGACGGGTTCGAACGTCCATTGCGACGCAGTGGCGAAGTCGCAGGCAGCCGATGATCCGGGTACTCGATCGGGCCAGCCGAGGGCGAGGGCAATGGGCAGTTTCATCGACGGCGGCGACGCCTTCGCGATGGTCGCGCCATCGACGAAGGTGACCATCGAGTGGACGATCGACTGCGGGTGGACCGTGACGTCGATCCGGTCATAGGGCACGCCGAACAGCAGGTGCGCTTCGATCACCTCCAGCGCCTTGTTGACCAGGGTGGCCGAGTTCAACGTGATCATCGGCCCCATTGACCAGGTCGGATGATTGCCCGCCTGCTCCGGCGTGACATCGCGCAACTGTGCTGCACTCCAGCCGCGAAACGGCCCGCCCGACGCAGTCAAGACCAGTCGGTCGACCTCGGCCGCACTGCCGCCGCGCAGGCACTGGGCGATGGCCGAGTGCTCGGAGTCGACGGGGACGATCTGCCCGGGCGCCGCGGCGTCCATCACCAGTGACCCGCCGGCCACCAGGGACTCCTTGTTGGCCAATGCCAGCCGCGCCCCCGCTCCCAGTACCGCCAGACTCGGCGCCAGGCCGCGCGCGCCGACGACGGCGTTGAGTATGATGTCGGCGGGCACCGCCTCGACGAGATCGACCATCGCGGCGGGACCGGCGTGCACACCCGGACCAACCGCCTCGACGACCTGCGCCGCGGCCGTCTCGTCGGCCACGGCGATCGCCGTCGACGGCACGCCGAAGTCGCGCGCCTGCGTGATCAACATCGCAGCGTTGGCACCGCCCGCACCGAGCCCGACGACGGTGAAGCGCTCCGGATGCTCGGCGATCACTTCCAATGCCTGGGTGCCGATCGACCCGGTCGAGCCGAGAATCAGTACACGAGTGCTCACTCCGACATTCTCCCCCATCCATGGAAAGCGACCGCGCGCCGGTTATGATGACTGCCAACAGTCCGTACCGTCGAAGGAGTCGTCAAGTGGCTAGCACCGAGGTCGATCACCCCAGCGTTGACACCGGTTGGGTCCGCGAGCCGGCCGATGCGCCGTCGGCGCGTTTCGGATGGCACGGATTCGGCCGTAAGACCGCCGCCATCGCCGGCTGGGTGGTCGTCATCGCCCTGCTCGGCATGACGATCGGCAATCACACCGGCAAGGTCGAGGACGTCTTCCTGGTATGTATCGCCATCGGTTTGGCGTTCGTCCTTCTCAAGAACACCCTGGCGCCGAGTCGCCGATAGTCGACTCGGCCCAATATCCCGCCCAACCCTCCGCTGGAGCTAGCCCTCCGCTAGCCCCAGCCCTCCGCTGGAGCTAGCCCTCCGCCGCCAGCTGTCCGCAGGCGGCGGCGATCTCTTGACCACGCGTGTCGCGCACGGTGCAGGAAACGCCCTGCGCACGCACCCGCGCCACGAACTCCCGCTCTACCGGTTTAGGACTCGCGTCCCATTCTGATCCCGGCGTCGGGTTGAGCGGAATCAGATTGACGTGAACCAGCGAGCCCAGCGCATCGCGCAGTTTCACACCGAGCAGGTCCGCTCGCCACGGCTGATCGTTGACGTCGCGGATCAGTGCGTACTCGATGGAGACGCGCCGGCCCGTGGTGTCGGCGTAGTAACGGGCCGCATCGAGTACCTCGGCCACCGACCAGCGGTTGTTCACCGGAACCAGCGTGTCGCGCAACTCGTCGTCGGGAGTGTGCAAGGACACCGCGAGGGTGACAGCCAGCCCCTCGTCGGCCAACCGCCGGATCGCGGGGGCCAGTCCGACCGTCGACACGGTGACCGATCGCGCCGAGATGCCCAGACCCTGGGGTATGGGTGACACGATCTTGCGCACCGCGTCGACGACGCGCCGGTAGTTGGCCAGCGGCTCCCCCATGCCCATGAAGACGACGTTGGACAGCCGCCCGGGCGCACCGAACTCGCCGTCCCGCAGGGTGCGTGCCGCCGACCTGACCTGGTCGACGATCTCGGCGGTCGACAGGTTGCGGTCGAGCCCGCCCTGCCCGGTCGCACAGAAGGGACAGGCCATTCCACAGCCGGCCTGCGAGGAGATGCACAGCGTGTTGCGCTCCGGGTAGCGCATCAGAACGCTTTCCAGCAGCGTGCCGTCGTGCAGGCGCCACAGTGTCTTGCGCGTGGTGTGGTCGTCGGTGTCGATGGCCCGGACCGGCGTCATCAACGCCGGGAAGAGTTGCTCACCGACGTCGTCGCGAACGGCGGCGGGCAGGTCGGTCATCTCGGCGACGTCGGCGGACAGTCGCGCGTAGTAGTGGTTGGCCAACTGCTTCGCCCGAAACTTCGGCAGACCGAGTCGCTCGACCACGGTTGCAGCCTCGTCGGGGGAAAGGTCGGCGAAATGGGTGGGCGGCTTGCCACGCTTGGGCGCGTCGAACACCAGCGGCAAGGAAGTCATGGGCCGATTCTCCCACGTCGGAGCCGGGCCACACCAACCCGATGCGCCCGACGGCTCCCGTCCGCACCCGAGCCCCCGGCGACGAACGCCGGCCCACCGCGCGCCCTCGGGTCGGCCACGGTCATCGGCTAGTGACTGATCCACTGCACTTCGGGGCCCAGTCAGAGCAGCGCGGACAACACCGCCCATACGATGAAAGCCGACGGCAGCAGTGAATCGAGGCGATCCATGATGCCCCCGTGACCGGGCAGCAAAGTGCCCATGTCTTTGATCGCCAGGTCGCGTTTGACCTGGGATTCGACGAGGTCGCCGAGCGTCGCACAGAACACCAGGACCGCCCCAAGGATCATCCCGATCCACCAGTGACTGTCGAGCAGGAAGACAACGCAGCAAATCGCACCCACCACGCCGAAAGTCAACGAACCGGCGAGCCCCTCCCACGACTTCTTCGGGCTGATCGCCGGGACCATGGGGTGCTTGCCGAACAGCACACCGGCGGTGTAGCCGCCGACATCGGAGCACACGACGACGATGATCAGTGTGAAAACACGCTGCGGACCATGATCCTGCAGCACCATCGCAGCTCCGAACGAGGCGAGCACCGGGATCCACAGCAACACCAGGACGGAGGCGGAGAGGTCTGGCAGGTAGTTCACCGGCGCCGCCGTCAGTCCCTGGCTCAGCAACCGCCACACCATCGTGACCAGCACTGTCGCCACGAGTGCCACGAGGACGCCCGTGGTTCCCCACTGCCACGATGATGCGATGATTGCGGCGCAGCCGACCAGCAACGGAACGACGGGGACGGCGAAGCCGTTCTCCCGCAGCCGCTTGACGAGCTCCCACGTGGCAATCACCATGGCGACGCCAACCACGACGTACCACCACGCCGGCGCGAGCAGCAGGACGGCGATGCACAGGCCGCCGAGGGAGGCGCCGAAGCCGATCGCGGCGGGCAGGTTACGTCCGGCCTTCGACGGCTTCTTATCGGCGGCGGCGGCGGGCGGCGGTGGCGTAGTGGTCATCGAGGTGTCCGCTCAGACTTCGAGCAGCTCGCCTTCCTTGTGTTTGACGATCTCGTCGACGTGCGCGACGTAGGTCGAGGTCGTCTTGTCCAGTTCCTTCTCGGCGCGCACAACCTCGTCCTCACCGGCCTCGCCATCTTTCTGGATGCGCCTGAGTTCTTCGGCCGCCTTGCGCCGCACGTTGCGGATCGCAACCTTGGCGTCCTCCCCCTTCGTCTTGGCCTGTTTGACCAATTCCTTACGACGGTCCTCGGTCAACTGCGGAATCGCCACCCGGATGATGTGACCGTCGTTGGTGGGGTTGACGCCCAGATCGGAATTGCGGATGGCCGTCTCGATGTCGCCGAGCGAGGACTGCTCGTAGGGTTTGATGACGACGAGCCGGGCCTCCGGGGTCGCGATACTGGCAACCTGGGTGATCGGCGTCGGCGAACCGTAGTAGTCGATGACCACACGGTTGAACATCGACGGGTTTGCCCGCCCCGTTCGGATCGAACCCATGTCGTCCTTCGCCCGCGACAGAGCCTTCTCCATCTTCTCCTCGGCGTCGAGCAGCGCGTCGTCAATCATCGGTATCTACGTTTCTCCTAGGTCGTCACGAGGGTGCCGATGCGCTCGCCCGCGATGGCGCGCGCGATGTTGCCCTCAGTCAACAGATTGAACACCAACATCGGCATCTTGTTGTCCATACAGAGGCTGAACGCGGTCGCGTCGGCGACTTTGAGTTCCTTTTCCAGCACCTCTCGATGGCTGATCTCGCTGAACATCGTCGCTTCCGGGTCATCCCGGGGATCCGCGGTGAACACGCCGTCAACGGCTTTGGCCATCAGCACGACCTCGGCCTTGATCTCCACTGCACGCTGCGCGGCGGTGGTGTCGGTGGAGAAGTAGGGCATTCCCATGCCGGCTCCGAAGATCACCACGCGCCCCTTCTCCAGGTGGCGGACGGCGCGCAGCGGCAGGTACGGCTCGGCGACCTGCCCCATCGTGATCGCGGTCTGCACCCGGGTGGTCACCCCACGCTTCTCTAGAAAGTCCTGCAGGGCCAGGCAATTCATGACGGTGCCCAACATGCCCATGTAGTCCGAGCGGGACCGGTCGAGGCCGCGCTGTTGCAGTTCGGCGCCGCGAAAGAAGTTGCCGCCGCCGATGACGACCGCGATCTGGGCACCGTCGCGCACGACCGCGGCGATTTGGTCGGCGACCGCGGCGACCACATCCGGGTCGAGCCCCACCTTGCCGCCGCCGAACATCTCCCCGCCCAGCTTCAGTAGGACCCGCTTGTATCCGTGCCGAGCAGTACTGTCTCCCGACCCCGACATGTGACTCCTCGCTTCCGCGACCCGACTGGGCCGGCTCAGACTGTTCCAGAACCCGTACCGGTGGATACCGGCAGCGCGCACTGGTCTCATCTTAGGCTGCACGCCACTGGGCCCCGCCCCCGACCGGTCGGACGGATTGGCGGGGCCCAGCGGCTGTTGCGGTTGGCTGTTGCGGTCCGGCTAGGACTGCCCCACCTCGAACCGGGTGAAGCCTTTCACCGTGACGCCGGCGTCGGCGAGAATCGCGCCGACGGTCTTCTTGGAGTCGGTGACCGACGGCTGGTCGATCAAGACGACGTCCTTGAAGAAACCGGTCAGGCGGCCCTCGACGATCTTGGCCAGCGCCTGCTCCGGCTTGCCCTCCTCGCGAGCGGTCTGCTCGGCGATCCGGCGTTCATCGGCCTGAACCTCCGCGGGTACCTCATCACGACTCGCGTAGCGGGCCTTGAGTGCGGCGACCTGCATGGCGGCCCCGCGCGCGACCTCGGCAGCAGCATCGCCGTCACCGTCATAGGACACCAGCACGCCGACGCCCGGAGGCAGATCCGACGCACGCTTGTGCAGGTAGACCGCGACCGGGCCACCGTAGTAGGCGACGCGGCGCAATACGAGCTTCTCGCCGATCTTGGCCGAGAGGGCTGCAATCGCGTCGGCGACAGTGCCGTCGCCCAGCTTGGCGGCCTGGAGCTCGTCGACGTTGCTGGTCTGTGCCACCAGCGCGGCCTCGAGGACCTGATCGGCGAGCGCCTGGAACTCGTCGTTCTTGGCGACGAAGTCGGTCTCGCTGTTGAGCTCGATCATCGCGCCGCCGCGAGCGGCGACCAGGCCCTCGGCCGTCGATCGCTCAGCACGCTTGCCGACGTCTTTGGCACCCTTGATGCGCAGTTCCTCAACGGCCTTGTCGAAGTCGCCGTCATTGTTGGCCAGGGCGTTCTTGCAATCTAGCATGCCCGAGCCGGTGAGCTCACGAAGCCGTTTGACGTCGGCTGCGGTGTAGTTCGCCATGGGTGGCGAGCCTCCTTGTTGGATTGGCTGGATGGATAGTCGTACGCGCCGCGACTACTCTGCGACGGGTGCCTCGGTGGCCGGCGCCTCGGTGGCGGCGGTTGCCTCGGCAGCAGGTGCGTCGGTCGAAGCAGTGGCCTCGGCAAGTAGTTCCTGCTCCCACTCGGCAAGCGGCTCGCCGGCGGCCGGCTTGTCGTCGCCGGCGGACTGTCCGGCCCGGGCCTGCACGCCTTCGGCAACGGCCGAGGCGACCACCCGGGTCAGCAGCGCCGCGCTGCGGATCGCATCGTCGTTGCCCGGGATCGGGTAGTCGACGAGGTCCGGGTCGCAGTTGGTGTCGAGGATCGCGATGACCGGGATGTTGAGCTTGCGCGCCTCGCCGACGGCGATGTGCTCCTTGTTGGTGTCGACGACCCAGATGGCCGAGGGCACCTTGGCCATGTCGCGGATACCGCCGAGCGTGCGCTCAAGCTTGTTCTTCTCGCGGGTGAGCATCAAGATTTCCTTCTTGGTGCGTCCCTCGAAGCCGCCGGTCTGCTCCATGGTCTCGAGTTCCTTCATGCGCTGCAGGCGCTTGTGAACGGTCGAGAAGTTGGTGAGCATGCCGCCGAGCCAGCGCTGGTTGACATACGGCATGCCGACTCGGGTCGCCTCGTCGGCGATCGATTCCTGCGCCTGCTTCTTGGTGCCGACGAAAAGGACGGTGCCGCCGTGGGCGACGGTCTCCTTGACGAACTCGTAGGCACGGTCGATGAAGGTCAGCGTCTGCTGCAGATCGATGATGTAGATGCCGTTGCGGTCGGTGAAGATGAAACGCTTCATCTTCGGGTTCCACCGGCGGGTCTGATGTCCGAAATGCGCGCCGCTGTCCAGCAGCTGCTTCATGGTCACGACAGCCATGGTCGAGACTCCAATTCTTTTGCAGTTGTCATCGCCCGCCGGGTTTGGCGGATGATCCTGATGCTTGCCACGGCGACGGGCCCGAACTCTCGGGACTGCCCGTGCCGCGCCGACCAGCGAAGATCGGTAGCGAGCATGCGAAGTCACGTCATCTGGCACAAGCCGTGATGAAGTGCGTGGTCAAGTCTAATGGCGCAGGTCGCGGCTACCAAATCGACGTTTCAGAGCACTCGCGGGAACCGCGTGTCGGCGCGGTGCGTCCAACTTCACATGCGCTCGCCGATAATTCCCGGATGTCTGCTCGTTGCCCTCTTCGTGGCGCCGCACGCGGATGCGGCGGCTCGCTACGGCTGGCCCCTGCAGCCGCGACCACCAGTGGTCACCGGCTATGACCCGCCCGCGCAGCGCTGGCTGCCCGGCCACCGCGGTGTCGATCTGGCAGCCAGTGCCGGGCAACCGGTCACGTCGGCCGGCGACGGCACAGTCACCTTCGCCGGGCAGGTCGGCGGCAGACCAGTGGTATCGATTCGGCATTCGGCCACCCTGTGGACAACCTACGAACCGGTGGAAGCGCAGGTCCGCGAGGGCGACACCGTGCGCCGCGGCGACGTCATCGGGGCCGTCCACGCCGGCCATGAGGGCTGTCCGGTCAGTGCCTGCCTGCATTGGGGTGCCCGCACCGGTCCCGGTGCGGGCGGCGGCTACCGCAACCCATTGGGCCTGGTGGGACACTTGCGCGTACGGCTCTTTCCGGTCTCGTGAACAGTTGGCAACCGTCGCCGGTGCGAGGGCCGCTGCCCCGCGTCCTAGTTGACCGGCGCACGCAGATGTGGGCGCGGCGAGCCCGATCCGGGACCGTCGTAGTGCCACCACTCACCTTCGTACTGCGCGATCCCGCCCGATGCCATAGCTTGGCGCAACGTCGCACGGTTCCGCTGGGCGACGGCGCTGATCCCACTGGCGTTGGCATGCGAGGCGGGGGTGAAGTCGTCAAAGCCGGTACCCATGTCGAGGCGACGGCCGGCACGGGCGGCCAGTGTGACATCGACGGATCGCCCCGCTTCGTGGCTGGTCGCCTTGCCGCCGGGCTTGGCAACCCACGCCGGATTGGGCACGACCTGCCACATCTTCACCTGCGCCGAATGCGGCCGGTAGCAGTCCCAGAACACCAGGCGCAATCCCTTATCTCGGAGCTGGGCAGCCGCCTTGGCCAGCCCTGGCGCCATCGACCGGTGCACCAGACAGCGCGCATCACTCGGATACAGCCTGGTCTTGGTGAAGTTGTCGCTCGTCGCATAGCGCAGATCGACGATCGCGCCAGGAACCACCGTGCGCACGTCGACGAGGCCGTCAGCCGCGGCGGCCGGGCTGACCGGTGGCACCGCGTGTGCCGGCGAGGACAAGCCGCCGAAGGAGGACCCCGCCACGGCGAGCGCGGTTGCGGCGAAGACGGCGGCACGAAGACTCGGTCTCATCACGGCGACCACCCTATGCCCTGGGGTGGGCTTGCGCGTGGACCGCGCGAAGCCGCTCAACGCTGACGTGGGTGTAGAGCTGGGTCGTGGCCAATGACGAGTGCCCGAGCAACTCTTGCACGATGCGCAGGTCCGCACCACCCTCCAGCAGGTGGGTGGCGGCGCTGTGGCGCAGCCCATGCGGTCCCATGGCGGGTCCGCCGACCGCCTCGACGGCCCGGGTGACGACCGACCGCGCCATTCGCTGATCAAGCCGCCCGCCCCGGGCGCCGAGAAGCAGCGCCGCCCCCGAGGCCGCGGTGGCCACCTGTGGCCGACCGTCGCGCAGCCAGCCGGCGAGCGCTTGCGCGGCCGGGCGGCCATACGGCACGGTTCGCTGCTTGTTGCCCTTCCCGGTGACCCGGATGACCGACCGGGAGTCGTCGACATCGTCGATATCGAGACCGCACAACTCGCCGACCCGGATCCCACTGGCGTACAGCAGTTCCACGATGAGGCGGTCGCGCTGCTGCATCGCCGACGGAGGTTCGCCGATCGCCTGGTCCCCGGCGGCCACCGGCGCCTGGGCGACGGCCCGTGCCTGCTCCGGCGACAAGACGTGCGGAAGGATGCGATGCGACTTCGGTGCCTGCAGTCGCACCGCCGGATCGGCGGCGAGGATTCCCTCGCGTGCCGCCCACGCGCCGAAGGTCTTCGCGCTCGACACCTGCCGGGCGATGGTCGTGCGGGCGATGCCGCGCCGCGTCTGTTCGGCCAGCCACGCCCGCAGCAGCGCGAGGTCGAGGTCGGCGACGGCGACACCGCGCGCGCCTGCGAAGGCGACCAGCCCGCGGATATCGCCGGTATAGGCGCGGACGGTGTGTTCGCTGCGCGCCTTCTCCAGGCGCAGGTGTATCGCGAACTCGTCGATGACACCGTGCTGCTCACCCATGTCGACCAGTCCACGCCGCCGGGCGCGACCGTGCAATCCGGCTCGCTCGGCCGCGATCAGACCGTTACCGGACGTCGTGCGCCGATCAGCCGGGGGGCTGCTCTTCGGTCTTGCGGAGTTCGGCCTTCCACTGCCGGAACCCTTCTTCGGTTCGGCCGCGGCGCCAATACCCGGAAATCGACGCGTTAGCGGCGCTCACTCCGCGCACCCGCCGGATATAGCCACGAAGGTTGTGCATCACCGCCTGCGCCTCCCCGTGGATGAAGACCTGTGGCTCGCCGTCCCACCAGGGCGCGGCACGGACCGCGGCAATCAGCGGAGCGTTGTCTCCGGCCACCTCGTCGCCGACCTCACCGGCGCCCCCGCCGCGGTGAATCCAGCTGATCTCAACGCCGGCGGGAGCCGTCAGCGTCAGTTCGTCGCCGGCGTCAGCGACCTCGATGAATGCCTGGCCGCGCGCGTCGGCTGGCAAGGACTCCAGGGCCGCCGCGACGGCGGGCAGGCCGGCCTCGTCGCAGGCGAATAGATGCCACGGCGCGTCGGGGCGGGGACGATAGCCACTCCCGGGGCCGACGAATCGCACGGCCTCCCCCGGTTGGGCGCGCAGGGCCCACGGGCCGGCGAGGCCCTCGTCGCCGTGGACGACGAAGTCGACCGCGAGTTCCCGGCTGACCGGGTCGTAGCTGCGCACGGTGTAGGTGCGCAAGACCGCCCGATCAGGTTCGCCCGAACCACCGCGCAGGGCGGTCGCGTCGATGTCGTCCGGCACTGGCGACCCGTCGGGCATGAACACGATCTTGATGTACATGTCGGTGTCCCAGTCGGTGCTCACATCATCGTGTCCACGCACCGGCACGAAGCCGTCGAATCCGTCGCCGCCGAGGTGCACGCGGACGAAATGCGGACTCAGTCGCTCGGTCCGCAGCACCCGCATCGTGTTCTGCCGCTTGGCCATCTGTCCCTTCCCACGATCGTTCCGCCAGCCTACGCAGATCAGCCTAACCAGGAATCAGCGCCCATCCACTGCCGACCGCGGTGACGAAGCCGTCGACCTCCAGCCCGGCCAGCGCGGCCAACACCCGGCCGACGTCCACCCCCGACCCGACAGCAATTTCATCGACCGTGATCGTCCCGGACCCCGGAATCGCCTCGTAGACGAGTTGCCGCTCACCGGTCAGTGCGTCGACCCTTCGCACCGGCCCACGGTTGGGCCCGCCTTCACCGTCCGGGGCGGCGAGGGAGATGAGGGCCTGCGCGTCGACAATGAGGGCCGCCTGGTCGTCGGCGATCATCCGGTTGCACCCCACCGACATCGACGACGTCACCGGCCCGGGAACCGCACCCAACGGTCGGCCGAGCTTGTGCGCCCAGGCCGCGGTATTCGCCGCCCCGCTGCGCCGGCCGGCTTCGACGACGAGGACCGCCGCGGAAAGGGCCGCGACCAACCGGTTGCGGGTGAGGAAACGGTGCCGGGCGGCCGTAGTCCCCGGCGGATACTCGCTGACAATCAGTCCGTCACGGGCGATAGCCGCGAAGAGCTGCGCGTGCGACGCCGGGTAGTCGACGTCGATTCCACACGCCATTACGGCCACCGTGGCGCCGCCACTGCCCAAGCAGGCCCGGTGGGCGGTCCCGTCGATGCCGAATGCGCCGCCGGAGATCACCGTCCAGCCCGCCCCGACGAGCCCGCCGACGATCTGCCCGGTCACATACTCCCCGTACGACGTCGAGTTGCGCGACCCGACGACGCCGATTCCGGTGGCCACTTCCGCAGCCAGATTCTTGGGCCCCCGGAGCCACAGCGCCAGTGGCGGCCCCCCGCGCTCCCTAGTGTCGGCCGACCGCAGGCCCCACAGCTGCCACCCTGGCCACTCCTCGTCGTCGGGGGTCACCAGCCGAGCCCCGATCTGCGCTGCTCGGTCCAGGTCGGCAGCCGCGATATCACAATCGGCCCGGGCCGCGGTGGCACCCAACAGGCCCACGTAGCCGGCTGGCAGGCGCCGCGCCCGGATGGCGGCCGCCGCCGCACGTGGCCCCTCGGCCTCGACGAGCTCGCGCAGCCCGGTGTGCGGGGGCTCGGCCACGCGAGACAGATAGGCCCACGCCCGCAGCGTCGCCTCGTCGGCGCTCACGCGAATCCCCCTCGATCGCGGTACAGCAGGGCCTGGGCCACATCGTCCTCGACCGGGTGGTCCGCGCCCCGTAGGTCGGCCAACGTCCAGCTAAGCCTTAGCGCGCGGTCCGCGCCCCGGGCCGTCACCCGGCCGTCACGCAGAAAGAGCTCGACCGGACGCATCGCGGCCGGTACGAGCCGGAATTCGCCGCGCAACGCCGGCCCGGGGACCTCCCCGTTGGTGCGCCACCCATGCTGCGCCCACCGTGCGATGGCGGCGGCGCGGGCGGCGACGACGCGCGCACGCACCGCCGCGCTGGGCTCGCCCGCTTCGGTGAGCAGCGCGGCATTGCCCGGCGGGTTCATTCGGACCCGAATGTCGATGCGGTCCATCAGCGGGCCGGACAGCCGACCCAGGTAGCGACGCCGAGTGACCACCGAGCACACGCAGTCGACGTCGTGCGCGGGCGCACAGGGACACGGGTTGGCGGCCAGCACCAACTGAATCCGCGCGGGATAGGTTGCCACCCCGTCCCGCCGCGACACCCGGACCTCCCCTTCCTCCAACGGCTGTCGCAGGGCGTCTAGCGCCTTGGCCCCCATCTCGGCGCACTCGTCGAGAAACAACACCCCCCGATGGGCGAGCGACAGGACCCCCGGCCCGGCGATCCCGGTCCCACCACCGAGCAGTGCCGTCATCGACACCGAGTGGTGTGGCGCGATGAACGGTGGTTCGACGATGAGCGGCCGCGCGGGCGGCAGGGTACCGGCGATTGAGTGAATCGCCGTGACCTCCAGCGAATCATCCGAGCCCAGCGACGGAAGTATCCCCGGCAGCCGGCGGGCCAGCATCGTCTTGCCGATGCCCGGCGGGCCGGTCATCAGCACGTGATGCCTCCCCGCCGCCGCGATCTCCAGGGCCCGGCGCGCCTGACTCTGCCCCACGACGTCGGTCATATCCGGCACCACAGGCCCGGTGTCGTCGACCAGCGGCGCCGAGGTGTCGAGCACGAACTCACCGTTCAACCACCGACACACCTCGCCGAGGGTGCTCGCCCCGTTGATCTCGATCTCGGCGACCAGGGCGGCCTCGGCGGTGTTGGCCATCGGGACGACCGCGCGGGCGAAGCCGGCCCGCCGCGCCTCAATCAGGCACGGCAGCACACCGCGCACCGGCCGGATGGCACCGTCGAGGCCCAGCTCGCCGAGGAAGACCGTCGACGGCACCTTCTCGCTGGAGACTTTGTTGTCCGGCACCGCCAGCACAATGCTCACCGCCATGGCGAGGTCGTAGACCGGCCCAGACTTTGGCATATTCGCAGGAGCGAGAGCGACGACGACCTTCAGATCCGGAAACTTGAAGCCGGAGTTGACGACGGCCGGCCGCACCCGATCACGGGCCTCGCGCAGCGCGGTATCGGCGAGCCCGGTGATCGAGAAGCCGGGGGTGCCCCGGCTCGTGTTTGCCTGAACCTCGACCACGCGCGGAGCGAAGGCATTGAGTCCGACCGAGAACGCCCGCCCCAGCGCCATCAGTCCACCACTCCACGGTGGTGGCGCAGCAGCGGTGCGCCGGCTGCCCCGTCCATCCGGATGGAGATGACGTCGTAACGCAGCGAGTCGAAGTACTCCAGCTCACCGAACTCCCGTTGTTCACCGATCCACATCCAGGCGAGTCTCGTCATCCGCGCCAGCTTGTCCTCGGTCACGGCGGCCACCGGGTCGTCGTAAACGGCACCGTTGCGGCGCGTCTTAACCTCGACGACGACCAGGATGTCGGCGCCGCCGGACGGGTTGGGCTCCCGCGCGATCAGGTCGAGTTCCCCGTACCTGGTGCGCCAGTTGCGGGCGCAGACATGCCATCCCAGCGTCGCCAGGTAGTCCGCGGCGATGCCTTCGCCCACCGCTCCGAGTCGCTGTCGATTCCCAGTCACAACAGCGAGCGTGCCGCACCCACCGGCCGCCGGGCCCCACTCAGCGCCGCACCGCCGCCACCCTGGGGATGAGGTGGAACTGTGGAATACGACGGTCAGAGCGTGGTGCCGACGTCGGTGGCGACGAGCCGATCTAACGCCCGCTCGGCCACCGCCGCGATCGTCATCGACGGATTGCACGCCGCGCAGTTTCCGGGCAGCAGGGCACCGTCGATCACATAGAGGCCGCGTTGACCGCGCACCCGTCCCTCCAGATCACAGACCGTGCCCATGTTTGCCCCACCGAGCGAATGCCAGGTCGAGTTCACGGTCCGATTCGTGTCGACCAGCGTCGACCGGGGACCAACGATCCGGCGCACCGCCGGACCGATGTACCGGTTCTGGATCACGGAGTCACCCGTCGCCGGCCAATGCAGGGATGCTTCGTCTCGCGACGCGTCATAGGTGAACCGGCCCCGACTGGCGCTGACGCCATACCCGACCAGCATGGTCGACCGGGAGGACGCGGGAGTGGGCGGCATCGACGCCTGGATCACGGTGAAGGCCGATGCGGGGTCGGACCAGTTGAGGCTGCCGTACACCACTGGTCCGCCCTGCACCGGCCCGAAGTCCGCCTCGGGATCGGTCCAGTTGTAGATTCGATCGGCGTTGGTCCCCCACCCTTGACCGAGCTCATCGGGCAATTCGCCGATGTGCCCAAGCGCACCTGCACGAACCAGGACTTTGGTGGTGTTGACGCTTCCTGCCGACATGATCAGGCTGCGCGTGGTGAGGATCTTTTTCTGCAGAACGCGACCGGTGTCGTCTAGCCGGTCGACATGCAGTTCCCATTGGCCGCGCGGAGTCCGATACACCTCGGTGACGTTGTGCTGGGTCCACACCGCAGCCTTGCCGGTCGCCTCCGCCGCCTTGATGTAGGTGACGTCGACGCTGAACTTTCCGCCGTTGTTGACACCCATCGCACCCTCACCGGTCGTATACGACGGCCGCATCTCGCCCCGCAGTTCGGCGAGCGCGAAGTTCCAGTCAATCGGCATCGGAATCTTCGACAGCGGCAGGCCGGCCTGGCGCACCTGGCGGGCAAAACACCGCGCTGCACGGTAGTTCGGTGAGTTGATCAACGCGTTCGGCGCCGTCGCCAGGTGCAGCATGGACGCCACTCGCCGATAGTGGACGCGGTTCATCAGGTCCCAGTCCAACTGCTCGGGGAAGTGGGTGTTGAACACTTCGCGGCTCGGTTGCAGCGACATGCCCTGATAGACGAGCGATCCGCCGCCGACGCCGGCCGGGCACAGCGCCGTCATGTTCTCCCCGACTACCGACTCAACCAAGCCCAGATACGGGTCGACGCGAACGGGACGCCCGAGGATCTCCGCGGCCGACCGATACCACAGCATCCGCCGGTCTGGGTCGGTGGCACTCGGAAAAGTTGTGGCGTTGGGCCCCGTCGGCCATCGTCGGCCACGTTCGAGTACCACCACCCGCACACCGGCTTGAGCCAACCGCAGCGCCGCGACCCCACCGCCGAAGCCCGACCCGACGACGATCACGCGGTGCTCTTCCCGAACGGTTCGCACTCGCCGTCGAGGAGCGGCATGGACCAGCGACGGTGCGCCGGCGGCAGCCGTCAGAGTTGCGGCGGCACCGACGACGAAGGTTCGGCGAGTCAGGCTGGGGTGAGCAGGCATATGTTCGTCCCGGGATGTGAGCTGAATCTCGATGGATGGAGATCCAAACCTTGACACCACCTCGTAAATGTGTCAAGTTTTCCCGGTTGGGCTTATCGAAGCGGCCGACTAACGCGCAAGTTCGGTCAAGGCCGGAACGAGCCAGCGCCCAAGTAGTGCCCGCAATTCCTCCGGCCGCTGATCGGGCTCGCCGAAAAGGAAGAAGGTCAAGCTCAAGTGCGTCGCAACCTCGGCCACCTCGTCGATGCGGTCGAAATCCTTCGCGATCGGCTCAAGAAACTCCAGGGCCACCACCTTGGCACGGGTGAGCACCCCCGGATCGAAGAGTGGATTGCCGCCGCCGACCCCGATCATGGCGGCGATCGCCGGCGTGCTGCGGGCGAAACCGACGCCGCCGACGATCAGCTCGACAACGAAGTCGACCGGGTTCCCAGTTCGACCGGTCGCGGCCCGAAGATCGTCCGTCGCGGCGCGGGTGAGATCGGCCATCGCCTCCGATACCAACGCCTCGCGGGTACCGAAGATCGAATGCACCGTTTGCCGTGAGACCCCGGCGAGGCCGGCAGCCGCAGCGATCGTGACACCCTCGAAGCCATCTCGAGCGATGAGATCGAGGGTGGCGTCGATGATCTTTCCCCGTGAGCGCACCATGCCAGTATCAGCCACGCAAACCCTGATCGCCGGGACGCCGGCCCAACGGGCGAGGCTACTCGGGCAGCCGAAGCTCGGGCTGCTCGATCTCCTCGATGTTCACGTCCTTGAACGTGATAATCCGGACCTGCTTGACGAAGCGCGACGGACGGTGCAGGTCCCACGCCCAGGCATCGGTCAACCGCAGTTCGAAGTAGACCTCACCATCGGCATTGCGCGGCGCCATATCGACGCCGTTCGCCAGGTACATCCGGCGGTCGGTCTCCACCAGGTAGGTGAACTGGCCGACGATGTCCTTGTACTCGCGGTACAGCGACAGCTCCAACTCGGCTTCATAGTTCTCGAGATCGTCGGGGCTCATGGATTCAGGGTATCGCGCACCGCATGTGCGGCGACGTTGCGATAGGACATGCGATGCTGGGGCGACGGCCCGAGTTCGGCGACCCGTGCCATGTGGTGACCGGTCGAGTACCCCTTGTGCACCGCGAAGTCATAGCCGGGAATCTCCTCGTCGAGGCCGGTCATGATGTCGTCGCGCGTCACTTTGGCGAGGATGCTCGCAGCGGCGATGCACGCCGCACTGGCGTCGCCGGCGATGATCGGCAATGACGGCACCGGCAGTCCGGGGACGACGAAGCCGTCGGACAACACATAACCGGGCGCCGGGCGCAATGCCGCGACCGCCCGCCGCATACCCTCGATATTGGCCACGTGGATGCCGATCCGATCGACTTCCGCCGCCTCGATGACCACCACCGAATACGCCTGGGCGTACTTGCGGATCGCGCCGTACAGCCGGCGGCGCCGCGGCGGCGCGACCTTCTTAGAGTCGTTCAGATCGGCCAGCGCGCGCAGCTGGTTCGGCTTGAGCACGCAGGCGGCGACGACGAGCGGGCCCGCACAGGCACCGCGCCCGGCCTCGTCGACTCCGGCGACCGGGCCCAGCCCGCTGTTGTGCAGCGCGAACTCGTAGGTGCGCAGCGACGCGGCCCGCCGCACCGGTGAACGCGGCGGCCAGCGCAGTGAAGCCGGCATCGTGGGGCCCACTACTGCTGCGGATTCTCCGATCCGACCCCGCCGATGCGCGAGATCGGCCAGATGACGAATCGAACCTTGCCGCGGATATCGGATTTGGGAACTGTGCCGTGGAACTCGTCCTCGGTATGAAAGCGTGAGTCGGCCGAATACGTCCGGTTGTCGCCCATCACCCAGTAGTTGCCCGCCGGCACGGTGATCGGACCGAAGTCGGGACCCAGGCACGGACCGGCATCGGGGACGCGGGACTGCAGCTCACGGTTCACATACGGCTCGCGCAGCGCCTTGCCGTCGACTTTGATGCCGACGTTCTCCGCGGCACGACATTCGACGGTCTGCCCGCCGGTCGCGATAACGCGCTTGACCAGGCTGTACTCGTTGGGCGGCGCGTATCCGAACCACGAGAGCACATCGAGGAACTTGCCCCGCAGCCCCTCCGACGAACGCGGCGCCCCGCCGCTGTCCCAGGATTCGCTGGGCGCCTTGAAGACCACCACGTCGCCGGGCTTCGGGTCGCCGAAGCGATAAACCAGCTTGTCGATGACGATTCGGTCGTTGGAGCAGCCCGCGCAGCCGATGAGGGTGGATTCCATCGACTCCGACGGCACCACGTACTGACGGAATAGGAAGGTCTGCCCGACCCAGCTGATCAGCAGTACGATCCCGATGATGATCGCCAGTTCGCGCCAGAATGAGCGCTTCTCCTGAGGTTCGTCGTCCTTCTTAGAACCCCAGGGACGGACATCGGAATCGTTATCGTCGTTATCGTCGGACACGACTCCACAGCCTACCGGTCTGGGCGCCCGAAGCACCGCACGCGGTAAGCCGCGTCAGCGCTTTTCCTTGATCTTGGCAGCCTTGCCGCGCAGGTCGCGCAGGTAGTAGAGCTTTGCCCGACGGACGTCACCACGGGTGACGACATCGATCTTGGCGATGGTGGGGCTGTGCACCGGGAAGGTGCGCTCCACGCCCACGCCGAAGGACACCTTGCGGACGGTGAAGGTCTCACGCACACCGCCACCCTGGCGGCGGATCACGACGCCCTTGAAGACCTGGACGCGCTCCTTGGAGCCTTCGATGACCTTGACGTGTACGTCGAGGGTGTCACCGGGGCCGAAGTCGGGCAGGTCGTCGCGGAGGGACTGCTTGTCGAGTGAGTCCAGGGTGTTCATTGTCGGTCGTCCAATCTGGCGTGTGCGTGAGTAGAGGAACCTGGCGGCCAGCTATCTGGATCAACCGGTTCATGCTCCGAGCGTTATGGTGTCGACGCGGGGCCGGCATGGGCCTGACCTGCCGCGTGGCAACCGCTCCATTGTGTCAGGAGCGGTCGGGCGGCAGCAAATCGGGTCGCCGCTCCGCCGTGCGGTGCTGCGCTTGATCGCGGCGCCACGCCGCAACCTTCGCGTGATCTCCCGACAGCAGTACCTCGGGGACCTCAAGCCCGCGCCAGGACACCGGCCGCGTGTAGCTGGGCCCCTCGAGCAGGCCGTCGGAGAAGGAATCATCTTGATGGGACACCGGGTTGCCGAGGACTCCGTCGATCAATCGGGCCGTGGCCTCGATCATCGCCATGGCCGCAACCTCTCCCCCGATCAGGACGAAGTCGCCGATCGACACCTCTTCGACGCGCATGCGCCGGGCCGCGTCGTCGACGACGCGCTGGTCGATGCCCTCGTAGCGGCCGCATGCGAAGACCAGGTGGTCCTGGGTGCTCCAGCGCTGGGCGGTGGCCTGGGTGAACGGGACACCGGCCGGCGTCGGCACCACCAGGATCGGGCCGCTCACCAGGTCGGAATCGACACCGCACACGTCGTCGAGCGCCTCGCCCCACACCTGGGGCTTCATCACCATCCCGGGACCGCCGCCGTACGGGGAGTCGTCGACGCTGCGGTGCACATCGCGGGTCCAGTCGCGCAGATCGTGCACGTCGAGGGAGACGAGGCCCTTCCCGATCGCCTTCCCCAACAGCGCTTCGCGAAGCGGTGCGACATAGTCGGGAAAGATCGTCACGATGCTCAACCGCACGCCTAGGCCTCCAACAACCCGTCGGGCGGATCGATGAGGACGCTGTCGCCCCGCGTGATGGTTGGGACGATCTCACTGACGAACGGAACCAGGATCTCGCGTCCATCGTCCGCGGCGGTGACGACAAGCAGGTCGGAGCCGGGCAGGTGAATCACGTCGCGCACCACCCCGACATCGTCACCAGCAATCGTGCGCACGGGCAACCCGATGAGTTCGTGATCATAAAACGCGTCCGGATCGTCGCCGGAATCCACGTCGGCGGCATCGATGAGGAAGAGCAGGCCGCGTAGATCGTCGGCGGCCGTGCGGTCATCGACGCCCTCCAGCGACACTAACAGCCGCCCGGAATGATTCCGGGCGGCTGTGATGGTGAACCGGCGTTCCTCGGTGCGCTTGGCTCCCTTGGCACGCGGCAACTGACCGCGTAGCGAGGTACCGGGCACGAACCGAAGCTCAGGATCGTCGGTTCGGACGTCGACGATCAGTTCGCCGCGAATTCCGTGGGGCTTGGCCACGCGGCCGATCACCAGGTCCACGCGTATCCCCCAGCTTCGTTCAGCGGTCGGTGTCGACGATGTCGACGCGCAGTCCACGGCCGCCGATACCGGAGACGAGGGTGCGCAGCGCGGTGGCGGTGCGGCCGTTGCGGCCGATCACCTTGCCGAGATCCTCGGGGTGCACATGCACCTCGATCAGTCGGCCGCCGCGCCCACCGGAGAGCAGTTCGACGCGCACATCGTCGGGGTTGGCGACGATACCGCGCACCAGGTGTTCGACAGCGTCGGCGACTACGGCACTCACGCCTTGTCCTCGGACTCGGCGAGCACCTCCGGCACGGTCTCGCCGTCGGCGGCCAGATCTTCCTTGACGGCCTCGGTCTCGGGCTCAGCGGTCTCCGGCGCCTTCGAAGCAGTGGCCTCGTCCTGCGCTTCCTGCGCGGCCTCGACCGTGTCGGCCTTCTTCTTGGCGGCGGCCTTCTTCTTGGGTGTGGTGGCCGCGGCGGCGGGCTCGTTGTCAGCGGCGGCCAGCGCGGCGTTGAACAGATCCTGCTTGCTCACCTTCGGCTCAGCGACCTTCAGGGTGCCCTCGGTGCCCGGCAGGCCCTTGAACTTCTGCCAGTCACCGGTGATCTTCAGGATCGCGGCCACCGACTCGGTCGGCTGCGCGCCGACACCGAGCCAGTACTGCGCGCGGTCGGAGTCGACCTCGATGAACGAGGGATCTTCCTTCGGGTGGTACTTGCCGATGGTCTCGATGACGCGGCCGTTGCGGCGCGTGCGAGCGTCGGCGATGACGATGCGGTACTGCGGTTGGCGGATCTTGCCGAGACGGGCGAGCTTGATTTTGACAGCCATGTTTCCTTCAGTTGGTCACAGCGCAATTCAGCGACCCCCACCTGGTGCGCGGGTCCGGTTTTGCGTTTGCTTCGGTGTGACCGCCGGCCGGTGCGTAACCGGGTCCGGCGAACCGACCCCCCATTGTGCCAGGTGGGCCACGCCCACCCAAACCGGGCGGTCCCACCGACCGGCGGGACCGCCCGGCCGGAATCAGCCGGCAGCGCCGTCGGCGACCGCCTGGATGGCCGCGTGCTGGTGCAGCGCCTGCTCCGCCTGCGGGTCGATCGGGTGCAGATCGAAGACAACCTCGTGCACGGTCCCGGTGAACCGATAGGGCGCCTGCTGCTCGTAGGCCCGATCGACGACGAGGCCGTTGTCGCAGCCGATGTCCATGCCCGCGTACGACGTGAACGCCACCGGCACCGTCTTGGCCATCGGCCCGGCGCCGATCTGTTCATCGTTGGCCCACAGCGTCACGGTGCCGCCGGAGCCCGGTGTGGGCGAATCGCTCTCGAACAGCATCTTGACGGTGACGTCCCCGGTGGGCAGCGGTTTGGTGGCGACCTGGCGATACGTCTCCACACCGAGGAACGAGTAGGTGTGGTGGAGCAGGTGCTCGGCGTCCACCCAGAGTCCGTAGCCGCCGATGAAGTCCGCGTTCGCCACAACAACCCCCTCGGCGCCGCCCTCGGGGATGGTCAGCCGCGCCTCGATCGAATAGGAGCGCCCCTGGATCCGTGGAGTCATGCCCCGCTGGATGTTCTCCACACCGCCACGGAAGGAGAACCGTGTCGTCGGCGGCATCGGCGGAACGATCCCGAAGAACACCGACATCCCGCCGAGCAGGGGCAGGGCCCGGTTGCGCTCTGCCTCTTTCCACCACAGGTCGACCAGCTCGGCGACCTTCTCAGGGTGCTTATCGGCGACGTTGTTCGCCTGGGAGAAATCGTCGGGCAGGTAGTACAACTCCCACACGTCGGCGTCGGGGTCGTACTTCCCGGGCGCATACCGCGCGAGGGTGGCCGGTGAAAAGTCCCACGGCGCCTTGTCCAGCCGGGTGCAGGCCCACCAACCGTCCCGATAGATCGCCCGGCTGCCGAACATCTCGAAGTACTGCACGGTGTGCAGTTCGGGGGCGTCAGAGTCGGTGAAGGTCGCCAGGAAGCTGGTGCCGTCCATCGGTTCCTGGTCGATGCCGTCGACGCTGTCGGGAACCGGCAGGCCGATGGCCGCCAGAATGGTGGGAGCGACGTCGATGCAATGGGTGAACTGGCTCCGGGGCGTCGCATCAGGGGTGATGCGCGCCGGCCACGAGATCACCATCGGGTCCCGCGTGCCGCCCAGGTGGCTGGCCATCTGCTTGCCCCACTGGAACGGCGTGTTGTTGGCGTGGGCCCAGGCCGCCGCGAAGTGCGGGGCGGTCTTGTCGCTGCCGAGCGCCTCGACGCCGCCGTACTGCTCGATGAGGGCCAACTGCTGGTCGGGCTCGAGTACGACGCCGTTGAGGAAGGTCATCTCGTTGAACGAGCCGGTGATCGTCCCCTCCATCGAGGCACCGTTGTCGCCCCAGATGAACACGACCAGCGTGTTGTCGCGCTCGCCGAGTTCGTCGACGGCGTCGAGCAGGCGCCCGACATTCCAGTCGGCGTTCTCGGAGTACCCGGCGAAGACCTCCATCTGGCGGGCGTAGAGCTCCTTCTCATCGTCGGTCAAGGTATCCCAGGCCGGGAACAGGTCCGGCCGATCGGTCAGCTCGGTGTCCGGCGGCACGAGGCCGAGCGACTTCTGGCGCTCCAGTGTCTGCTCGCGGTAGACGTCCCAGCCGCCGTCGAACTTGCCGGCGTACTTGTCGGCCCACTCGTGGAACACATGGTGGGGCGCGTGCGTCGCGCCGGTGGAGTAGTACATCATCCACGGCTTCTCGGCGTCCTGGGCCCGCACCGCGTGCAGCCAGTCGACCGCTTTGTCGGTCAGGTCGTCCGGGAAGTAGTAGGGCTTGCCCTCAGTACCCGCCGGCACCCCGACCACCGCATTGTCCTGGGTGATGACCGGGTCGTACTGGCCGGCCGCGCCGGACAGGAAGCCCCACCAGTGGTCGAATCCCCAGCCCTGCGGCCACCGGTCGAACGGGCCGGCCGCGCCCTGCACATCGTCGGGGGTCAGATGCCACTTGCCGAAACCGCCGGTAACGTAGCCGTTCTCTTTCAGGACTCGGGGCAGCGGCCCGCAGCTGCGCGGCAACGTCGCCGAATATCCCGGAAACGGTCCCGGGTACTCGGCGATCGAGCCGAACCCGCAGCGATGGTGATTGCGACCGGTCAGCAGCGCCGCCCGAGTCGGCGAACACACCGCGGTCACGTGGAACCGGTTGTACGTCAGCCCCTCGCTCGCCACCCGAGTCAGCGTCGGGGTGCTGATCGCCCCACCGAAGGTGTCCGGCCCGCCGAAGCCGGCGTCGTCAATGAGGACGATGAGCACGTTCGGCGCACCGTCGGGCGGCGCGACGGGCGCGATGGCCCCCCAATCCGGCGACGATTCGCCCACGGTACGACCAATCGTGCCTGTGAAAGGCGGGTCGGCGATGGGTAGTTTGCTGCGATCCACAAAAGCCTCCTGCGTCGTTGCTGCCGGACCGATGGACGACGGAGCCGACGCCGCTGACACAGCGGCGTCCCGCACGATCCAGATCCGATGGTACGACCGTCCCACCGCCCCTCAGCGGCCCATACTTGACATTTGCGGACATCGTCCTAGGCTGCGTGAACATGTCGGATGCCCGCGCAACCGCGTTGTCGAACTTTCCCGAAGTCGTCCGCGAAGCCGGCGGCCACCCGGACGAACTACTGGTGGCGGCCGGGATCGATCCCGCCCTCGTCGGCCGCCCCGACGCACACATCCCCCTGGGCCGGGCCGTCGCCGTGCTGGAGACCGCCGCCACCTCGACGGCCACACCCGATTTGGGGCGGCGCCTCGCGCGGCGGCAGGGCATCGAGATCCTTGGACCCGTCGGCGTGGCCGCTCAATCAGCCCGCACCGTCGCCGATGCTCTGTCGATCTTCGAGGAGTTCGTCACGATCCACAGTTCGGGTATCGGCTTCACCGTCAGCGGCGCTACCGCAACCGGTAACTGCCAGCTGACCTACGAGATCGTCGACCCTGAAGTGCCGGTGACGCCGCAGCATGCCGAACTGGCCCTCGGGGTCATTCTGCGCGTCGTCCACCAGCTGATCAGCGAGCTATACCGGCCAGTACTGGTGCTCCTGCCGCACGAGCCACTGGTTCCGGTATCCGACTACGTCCACTATTTCGGCTGCCCGGTCCGCTTCAGCGCGCCGGTGATCGCCATGACCATCCGCGAAATCGACCTGCGGCGCCCGCTGGCCCAGGATGAGGTTGCCCACCGGGTCGCGGTGGGCTACCTGCACAGTCTGCTCGCGACCGACCCCGGTGCGGTTACTGCGACCCGCGCCCTGATCCGCCAGCTACTACCCACCGGCCGGGTGAGTCTCGTTCTCGTCGCCACCCAGCTGCGAATGCACCCGAAAACGCTCCAGCGGCGCCTCGCCGAGTCTGGGCTCACCTTCGCGGCGATGGTCGACGGCATCCGGCGCGACACGGCGCGGCGACTGTTGCGCGATACCACGATGCCGGTGGCGCGGGTGGCACATGAGCTGGGCTATGCCGATCAGAGCGTGCTCACCCGGTCCTGTCGCCGGTGGTTTGGCGCCGGGCCGACCGCATACCGCAAACGGCGGACGACCGGATAGGGCAGGGAAATGCGGCTATACCACCGGGATCCCGGCGCAGATGATCTCGCGCGGGCGACGCAGCGTCGATAGATCCTCGCGCGGATCGGCGTCGAGCACGAGCACGTCGGCCCGATCACCGTCGTCGAACACCCCGGCACCCAGCCAGCGCCGCGCACCGGCGCTGGCGGCGTCGAGCGCCGCGCCCGCAGGCATGCCGAGCGCCACGAGCGCGTCGACTTCGTCGACGATTCGCCCGTGCTCGACAAAGCCGCCCGCGTCGGTCCCCGCAAAGATCCGCACCCCCGCCTCGCGCGCTGCCGCCAGCACCTCACCGGCACGCGCATACAGCCCGAGCATGTTCGCCTGATAGCGCGGGAATCGATCGGCACCGTCGGCGATACCCGGAAAGTTCTCCACCTGGATCATCGTCGGAACCAGCGCCGTGTCGCGCCGGACCATCTCGTCGATGAGGTCGCCGGTCAGACCGGTTCCATGTTCGATGCAGTCGAAACCGGCACCGATCAGGTCGGGCAGTGCGTCATAGCCGAACACGTGCGCGGTGATCCTTGCGCCGGCGTCGTGAGCGGCCGCGACGGCCGTATCAAGTTGGGTCCGGGTCCACAGCGGGGCGAGATCGCCCGCGTCCCGATCGATCCAGTCGCCGACGATCTTGACCCAGCCGTCCCCCGCCGACGCCTGCCGTGCGACTTCGGTGGCGAGTTCGTCGGGATCGGCGAGGTCGACACCATAGCCGCGCAGGTAGCGCTTGGGGCGCGCGATGTGTTTGCCCGACCGGATGAACTGCGGGCACCGCGGATCGTCGTCAAGCCGGTGAGTGTCCAGGGGTGAGCCGACTTCGCGGATCAGCGTCGTCCCCGCGGCGACATCGGCATAGGCGAACGCGCGCGCCTGCTCAATAGTGACACCGAGCCCGGGCGCGATACCGACGTGGTTGTGGGCGTCGACCAGTCCGGGAAGCAGCCAGCCGTCGTCGACGACAGATGTGGCGTTGGGGACGGAATCGGTGACGAACCTACCGTCGACGATCCAGCGGTCGAGCCGCTCCCCGGTCAGCGCATCGCGCCCACCGATGTGCAGGGCGCCGCCCTCGCCGGCCACGTCTGGGCCTACTTCTTCTTGCTGTGCGGGGCGAATTGGGAGAAGTCGATGTCGGCGAGGCCCGGCGGCAACTCGTCGAGCCCGGGCGGCATCGACGACAGGTCGGGCATACCGCCGAACCCACCCGGGGGCATTCCGGGGAATCCGCCGCGGGCCTTCGGCGGCGTCGGGCCGCGGCCGCGGCCCTTGCCCTTCTTGCCCTTCTTGCGGGTGTTCTTGCGGCTGCCGCCGGGGCCGCCCAGCCGGCCGGTCATCGCCGCCATCTGCTTGCGCGCCTCGAAGAATCGGTCGACGAGCTGGTTGACCTCCGAGACCGACACCCCCGAGCCGTTGGCGATGCGCAGCCGTCGTGAACCGTTGATGATCTTGGGATCGGCCCGTTCGGCCGGTGTCATGCCGCGGATGATGGCCTGCACGCGGTCGAGCTGTGAATCGTCGACCTGCGCGAGGGCATCTTTCATCTGTCCCGCACCGGGCAGCATGCCGAGCAGGTTTCCAATGGGTCCCATCTTGCGAATCATCAGCATTTGCTGCAGGAAGTCCTCCAGCGTCAGCTCGCCGCCCATGATCTTGGTCGCGGCCTCTTCCGCCTGCTTGGCGTCCCAATGCTCCTCGGCCTGCTCGATCAGCGACAACACGTCGCCCATGCCGAGGATCCGACTGGCCATCCGGTCGGGGTGGAAGACGTCGAAGTCCTCGAGCTTCTCACCGGTCGACGCGAACAGGATGGGCGCTCCGGTCACCTCCCGGACGCTGAGCGCGGCACCGCCGCGGGCATCGCCGTCGAGCTTGGTCAATACGACACCGGTGAAGCCGACACCCTCGGCGAAGGCCTGCGCGGTGGTCACCGCGTCCTGGCCGATCATCGCGTCGACAACGAAGAGGACCTCGTCGGGATCGGTCGCCGCGCGCACATCCGCGGCCTGCCGCATCAACTCGTCGTCGACGCCGAGTCGGCCGGCGGTGTCGATGATGACCGTGTCGAAGTGGCTGGCGCGGGCGTGTTCGACGCCGCCGCGCGCGACCTCGACCGGGTCGCCGGCGGAGACCCCCATCTCCCCTTCGCCGCCCACACTGGTACCCGGCTGGGGGGCGTACACCGGCACGCCGGCCCGTTCGCCGACGACTTGCAGCTGATTGACGGCCCCGGGGCGCTGGAGGTCGCACGCCACGAGAAGGGGGGTGTGACCTTGCTTTCCGAGCCACGCAGCGAGCTTGCCCGCCAACGTGGTCTTACCGGCACCCTGCAGGCCGGCAAGCATGATCACCGTGGGCGGTGTCTTGGCCAGTGCGATCCGGCGGGTCTCGCCACCGAGGATGCTGACGAGCTCCTCATTGACGATCTTGACCACCTGTTGCGCCGGATTGAGCGCACCGGAGACTTCCGCACCCTTCGCCCGCGTCTTGATGCGGTCGACGAACGTCCGCACGACGGGCAGGGCGACGTCGGCTTCCAGGAGTGCGAGCCGGATCTCGCGGGCCGTCGCGTCGATATCGGAATCAGTCAGGCGGCCTTTGCCGCGCAGGTCTTTGAGCGCACCGGTCAACCGGTCGGACAGCGAGTCAAACATGGCGTCCAGTCTTTCACATTCCGGTGGCGGTCCCCGCCTCGCCGGGCGCGACGCCTCCGGGCAGCGCGCAGGCCCCGCCCACCTGCTCGGCGATGAGCCGGCGGCGCCGCTCGTCGACCGCCGACTCCCACGTCAGCGCGAAGGTGTCGACGACGGTCCCGCCGAGCGTGGTGACCGACGCCCAGCGAATCGATCCGCCGTTCCGCTCGATCACCGACGACACCGCCGACAGCAGCCCGGGCCGATCCGTCGCGCGCACCTCCATCGTTGCGATGTCGTCCTGCACCCAGCGGACGATCGGCGGGGCGAGAACCGCCTGCCCCGGCACACCGTCGCGCCCGGCGGCGGGGCGGGGCCCCGAGCGCATCGCCGCCAACCTGGCCTCAACGTCGATCGCCCCGGTCCGCGCGCCGACCAGGCGCTGGCGCAACAGGCCGACCGCCGGCGGGTCGCCATAGAACGGTGCGACGGTGAACGTGTTAATCGCCCGGTCGTCGACCGAGCGGACCGTGGCCTGCAGGACGCGCAGGTTGGAGAACGCGAGCACCCCGGCCATCTTGGCCAACAGGCCCGGCGAATCCGGTGCCGCCATCGTCACCTCGAATCGGTAAGCCTGATCGGTGGGTGCGATCTCGACGACGACCTCGTCACCGCTGAAGCGCGCCACCTCCTCGGCCGAGAGCGGCGCCGGTTCGACGACGTCGAGGCCGGCGATCGTCATCGCCGTGTTGGCGACGAGCCTGGCCGTCAGCGTCTGTTTCCAGTCACTCCAGACGCCCGGACCGGTGGCCAGCGCGTCTGCCTGCGCGAGCGCGCCGAGGATCTCGAGTAGAACCGGGCTGCCGCCGACCTTGGCCGCCACATAGTCGGCCGTTTGCGGGTCATCGACGTCACGGCGGGCAATGGTGCGCGCCAACAGGAGATGGTGGGTGACGATGTCTGCGAGCAGGTCGACCTCGCTCGGCCACAGGCCGAGTCGGGTCCCGATGACGCGGGCCATCCGGGCGCCCGTCTCGCTGTGGTCGCCGCCCCGGCCCTTGCCGATGTCGTGCACCAGGGCGCCGAGGAGCAGCAGGTCGGGCCGCGACACGCGAGTGGTGAGCGGCGCGGCGCGCGCGACTGTCTCGAGCAGGTGCCGGTCCACCGTCCAGACGTGCACGGCGTCGCGGGGCGGCAGATCTCGCACGAAGTCCCACTCGGGGAAAAGTCGGCCCCACAGCCCCATCCGGTCCAGCGCTTCGACCGGCGCCAGCATGGCCGGTCCGGTGGCGAGCAGGTCGAGCAGACTATCGCGGGTGGCGCTCGGCCAGGTGCCGCGAATTTCGGGGGAATAGTCGGCGAGCCGGTGCAGCGTCGAACTGGAGATCGGCAACCCCGAGCGAGCGGCGGCCGCCCCCACGCGCAGGACCAGCCCAGCATCCTGACTGGGTAGCGCGTCGCGCGCCAACACGACCTCCCCCGCGTGCTCGACGACCCCTTCGTCCAGTGGCCGCCGCGTCGGGATCAGCGCCCGCACCGACAGTCCGCGACGCGGAGTGGCGCCGCGGGCGGTGCGCAGGCCGACGTCGACGGCGTAGCTGATGGTGCGCGCCTCGTCGGAGATGAGCCGTGACAGCGCGAACCGGTCACCCAGGTTCAGCGCCACCGCGATCTCGTCGGCGTCCTGGGCGCGCAGCTGTTCGCGTCCCCGGCCGGCCACCCGGTGCAATTCGGTTCGGACGTCGAGCAGCCGACGATAGGCGGTGCCCAGTCCCCCGCCGGGAGCGCTGTCGCCGGCGAGCCGCAAACCGTCGGTGAGGTGCGCGAGCGCCAGCGCGTTGAGCAACTGGACGTCCCGCAGTCCGCCTCGGCCATTCTTGACATCGGGTTCGCTGCGGTGGGCGACCTCGCCGGCCCGCGCCCAGCGCTGCTCCGCGTGCTCGATCAGCTGCGGCAGGCGTCGCGGCGCCTCCTTGCGCCACTGTTGACGAATCTCGCCGATCATGAGATCAGACAGGTCCTCGTCCCCGGCGATGTGCCGGGCGTCGAGCAGTCCGAGCGCGGCCGACAGGTCCTCCCGGGCGACGCCGAGCGCATCGGGAACCGTCCGCACACTGTGGTCGAGGCCGATATTGGCATCCCAGATCGGATACCACAGCTGGTCGGCCACCGTCTGCACCCGCTCGGCCTGGTCCCCGTCGTGCAGTAGGACCAGGTCCAGATCGGAGTACGGCAGCATCTCCCCGCGTGCCAGCCCGCCGACGGCCACCACCGCGAAGCCGCCGGCAGTGCTCAGCCCTGCCCGGGTGGCCGCACCGATCAGCCACAACTCGAACAGATCGCCCAGTGCCCGGCGCAGCGCCGCCGCGTCGGGGACTGGCCGTTTGTCCGGCCCGAGCCGGGGATTTCCGATCAGCGCTGCCCGCGCCCGGGTCAGGGCGGCGGCCGGGTTGGTGGTCGGTTCCGCGCTCATCGCTTGCGCCCAGCCGCCCCGGCCCCGAGGGCTAGAGCGCCTCCGGTCCGCGTTCGCCGGTGCGCACGCGCACCACGGATTCCACCGGTGACACCCACACCTTGCCGTCGCCAATCTTTCCGGTGCGCGCGGCGTCGACAATGGTGTCCACCACCGAGTCGACGATCGCGTCGTCGACGACGACCTCGATGCGCACCTTCGGCACGAAGTCCACCGAGTACTCCGCGCCGCGGTACACCTCGGTGTGCCCCTTCTGTCGGCCGTAGCCCTGGACTTCGCTGACGGTCATGCCGACGATCCCGGACTGCTCCAGCCCCGCCTTGATGTCCTCCAAGGTGAATGGTTTGACGATTGCGGTAATCAGTTTCATCTGTGTTAGTCCCTCTCGGTCCCTGTTCAGCCTAGTTGTGGGTCATGCCAAGTCGTAGGCGGTCTCGGCGTGTGACGATTCGTCGATACCGTTCATCTCGTCCTCGGGGCTGATCCGCCAGCCCAGCGGCTTGAGGATGAGCGCGATGATCGCCGTCATGATGCCGGTGAACACGAGCGCTGCCAGCGCGATCACCGTCTGTACGGCCAGCTGCTTGAGATCGTGGCCGTAGAGCAGCCCCGACTCCTTGGCCAGCAGGCCGATCCCGATGGTGCCCCAGAGTCCGGAGACGAGGTGAACGCCGACGACGTCGAGTGAGTCGTCGTAGCCCAGTTTGGTCTTCAGCGAGATGGCCAGCGCCGAGAGCACACCGGCGACGCCGCCGAGGGCGATCGAGCCGACCGGAGTCAGGGCGGCACACGCTGGGGTGATGGCGACGAGACCCGCCACGATTCCCGAGGCCGCGCCGACGCTCGTCGGGTGGCGGTCGCGAATCCATTCCACCGCGAGCCAGCCGACCATTGCAGCGGCGGTGGCGACGGTCGTGTTGACCCAGACCAGCCCGGCGTTGCCGTTCGCGGCGAGTTCAGATCCCGCGTTGAAACCGAACCAGCCGAACCACAGCAGGGCGGCGCCGAGCATGACGAACGGGATGTTGTGCGGCCGGTAGGCCATCTTCCCGAAGCCGCGGCGCGCCCCGATGATCAAGACGAGGACGAGGGCGGCCATTCCGGCGTTGATGTGGACCACGGTGCCACCGGCGAAGTCGATCGGTGCCACTGCCGCGGCGTCCCCGGCCTGATTCTTGCCGAACAGGGCCGCGGCCAGTCCGTTGGGCGAATCCGATAGCACTCCCCCACCCCACACCATGTGAGCCAGCGGGAAGTAGACCAGCGTCGCCCAGATCGCCGAGAACACCAGCCAGGTACCGAAGGACACGCGCTCGGCGAGGGCACCGCTGATCAGCGCGACCGCGATCACCGCGAATGTCAGCTGGAATGCGAGAAAGACGATCGCGGGGATGGAACTGCCCGCGCCGGCCATCACGGTGTGGGTGGCGTCGCCAACTGTCCGGGTCTGCATCAGTTGATCGGACCCGAAGAGGCTGAAGGGATTCGCGATCACCCCGGCGATGTCCGAGCCGCCGGTGATCTTGTTGCCGAAGGACATCGAGAAGCCCCACAGCACGTAGATGATGCCGACCACGCCGATCGACCCGAACGACATCATCATCATGTTCAGTACAGATTTTCCGCGCGAGAGACCGCCATAGAAGAAGGCCAGCGCGGGTGTCATCAGCAGCACCAGGGATGCGCTGATCAGAATCCACGACGTGTCGCCGGTATCAGCAGTACCGAACACATTGTCCGGCAGTGCCATCATGGTTTGTGCCACCACGGGCCGTCCTCCTTGCTCTCACTCAGCTGGGTGTTCCAGTGATGAGACATAGAGTGCTAGTCCGCTGTTTCTGCCGCGGTGCCCGCCGTGTTTCGCCGCGGTGAACGCTGCCATCGGTGGTGTTTCGGTCGCGTTACGTGGATCAGGCCCCCGAACCGCGAATGGCGGTGCGGATCGCCCCAGCACCCAAGCGAGCAGGTCGCGGACGACGAACCCCGTGACACCGGGGCAAGGCCAACGGCGCTACAGCAGCGCGTCGACAAAGGCTGCCGGGTCGAACGGCGCCAGGTCGTCGGCGCCCTCGCCGAGGCCGACCAGTTTGACCGGCACCCCGAGCTCCTCCTGGACGGCGAAGACGATGCCGCCCTTGGCGGTGCCGTCGAGTTTGGTCAGCACGACGCCGGTGATGTCGACGACTTCGGCGAACACCCGGGCCTGGGTGAGCCCGTTCTGCCCGATGGTGGCATCGAGCACCAGCAGCACCTCATCGACGGCGGCCTTCTTCTCCACGACGCGCTTGACCTTGTCCAGCTCATCCATCAAGCCGGTCTTGGTGTGCAGGCGCCCGGCGGTGTCGACGATGACGACGTCCACACCGGTATCGATGCCGCTCGCCACCGCATCGAAGGCGACCGAGGCGGGGTCGGCGCCGGTTTTGCCTCGCACGGTGTCCGCTCCGACGCGCTCCCCCCAGGTCTGCAGCTGATCGGCGGCAGCGGCACGGAACGTATCGGCCGCTCCCAGCAGCACCCGCCGGCCGTCGGCGACCAGGACGCGGGCCAGCTTGCCGGTGGTGGTGGTCTTGCCGGTGCCGTTGACGCCGACGACCAGCACGACCGCTGGGCGGCCGTCGTGCGGCAGGGCGTTGACGGCACGGTCGAGCCCGGGGTGCAGCTGCTCGGTGAGGACGCGCTTGAGTAGTGCCCGAGCCGCCTGGGGATCGCGGACGGTCTGGACCGCGAGTTCGCCGCGCAGCTTGTCGGTGATCGCCATGGTGGCCGCGGTGCCCACGTCCGCCATCAGCAGTGTGTCCTCGATCTGCTCCCAGGAGTCTTCGTCGAGGTCGCCGCCGCCGAGCAGTCCGAGCACGCTCGTGCCCAGTGCCCCTTGCGACCGGGCGAGGCGGCCGCGCAGCCTGCCCAACCGGCCGGCGGTCGGGGCGATCTGATCGAGCTGGCGCTCGGCGGGCGGTTCGGCAACCAGGTCGCCGAGTCCGGTGCTCAGGTCGGCAGCATCGACTGGCACCGCGACCGGCGCTGCAGTCGCAGGCTCATCGACCGGGTCCGCCGGCCGGTCCAGCGTGGCAGTGTCACCGCCCGAACCGAAGTCGAAGCCGGCCCGGGTCTGGTAGCCGCCCGCTGCCGGCGACGACTCGACGGCCTTGTCCACCGCAGACCCGAGCGAGACGCGGCGACGGCGCGCAAGGACCAGGCCGAGCGCGAGGATCGCCAGGAGTGCGACGACGACAACGATTCCGATGATGACCGGAGTTTCCAAGACTGTTCCCTTAATCTGCGGAGCTGTTGATCAGGTTCTGCCCGCGCAGGCGCTGCGAGATCACCTGGGTGATCCCGTCGCCGCGCATACTGACACCGTAGAGGGCGTCGGCGACTTCCATCGTGGGCTTCTGGTGGGTGATAACGATGAGCTGCGACCGCTCCCGCAGCTCCTCGAACAGGCCGATGAGCCGCTGCAGGTTGGTATCGTCGAGCGCCGCCTCGACCTCGTCCATGACGTAGAACGGCGACGGACGCGCGCGGAAGATGGCCACGAGCATGGCAACGGCGGTCAGCGACTTCTCGCCACCGGACAACAGCGACAGGCGCTTGACCTTCTTGCCCGGCGGACGCGCTTCCACCTCGACGCCGGTCGCCAGCATGTCTGCTGGATCAGTCAGCACCAGCCGGCCCTCGCCGCCGGGGAACAGCCGGCCGAATACGCCGGAGAATTCCCGCTCAACATCGGCGTAGGCCTGCGCAAACACCTCGAGGATGCGCGCGTCGACATCCTCGACGACCTGCAGCAGGTCCGCCCGAGCGGCCTTCACGTCTTCGAGCTGTGCGGACAGGAAGTTGTAGCGCTCCTCGAGTGCGGCGAACTCCTCGAGTGCCAGCGGATTCACCTTGCCGAGCGTGGTGAGGTCCTTCTGCGCCTGTTTGGCCCGCCGTTCCTGCGTGGCGCGGTCGTAGGGCATCGGGGCCGGCGCGACGACGAGTTCGCCGCGCGACTTGGCGTCCTCGTATTCGGCCACTTCCAGGGCCGACGGCGGCATCGGCACGTCCGGCCCGTACTCGGCGATCAGGTCGTCGGAATTGATCGCGAACTGTTCGGCGATCTGCTCCTCGAGCTGCTCGATGCGCATCGCCGCCTGCGCCTTGGCCATTTCGTCGCGATGCACGGCATCACGCAGCCCGTCGAGTTGGGCAGTCAATCGGCCGACCTGTGTCTTCAGTTCGGCAACGGCGGCGGTGTGCTCGGTGCGGACCGTCTCGAGGTGGTCGCGTGCGGCCTGGGCGCGCTCGACGGCACCGGCGAGCCGGCTTGCGACAGCCGCGCCAGACTCGGCAACGGCGGCGGCCACGGTGGCTGAGTGTCGGCGTGCGGCGTCGGCGCGGCGCGCCCGCTCGCGGGCCTCGCGCTCTTGGCGGGCGGCGCGCCGCAGACCGTCTGCCCGGCCGCGGACCGACGCCAGCCGCTCCTCCGCGGTGCGCAGCGTCAACCGGGCCTCCACCTCGGCCGCCCGGACGGCGGCGACCGCCTGTCCGGCCGCGGTGCGCCGGCCGTCGTCGACTGCCGCGCCACCCTCGGCTGTTGGTTCTTCGCGGGCGATTCGGAGGCGCTCGGACAGCGCGGCCAGCCGTTCGACCGTGTCGGCGTGACCTTCTTCGGCGAGCTGACGCTGGCGGGTGAGACGGTCCGCCTCGTCCTGCGCGGCCCGAATGTCCTGGCCCAATCGTGCGAGGTGCTCATAGGCGGCCCCCAGCGACGAATCCGACTCGTGCAGGGCAGCCAGCGCCTCATCGGCGGCTTCGCGGCGATCGACCTGTTCGGTGAGCGCGCCGGATAGCGCCGCGCTCAACTCTTCGGCGGTGCGACTGGCCTGCGCCAGTTCGGCGGTTGCCGCGTCGATCGCGGACTGCACCTCGAGACTCGACGTTCGCCGCGACGATCCGCCTTCGACGGCCGCGGCGGTGATGCGGTCTCCGGCAGCGGTGACAACGGACAGGGCGGGATGCTCGGCGACCAGCGCGCTACCCACTGCGGTGGGGTCGGCGACGTCGGCGCCGAGGAGGACAACGCCGTCGAGGAGGGTGTCGATGGCGCCGCGGATCGACGCCGGACAGGTGACGGCGGCGCGTGCCCAGCGCGCCCCGGTCGGCAGCGCGACGGCCGCCGGGGGCGGGAGGGGCCGCAAGCCGCCGACCAGGAGTGCCGCCCGACCACCGTCACCGGCTTTCAGCGCCTCCACGGCGCGGGCGGCCGCCAGGGCATCGACGGTCGCGATCGCGTCGACGGTCGGCCCCAGGGCGCCCGCAACGCCGGTCTCGAATCCTGCGTCGACGGTGAGCAGATCCGAGACCGGCGCCAGCAGTCCTTCGGCAGCGCGCTCCAACAGCCACGCCCCGCCGTCGTTGCGCTCCAAGCCCACTGCCAACGCCTCGATCCGGGCGGTGAGGGAGGCGATTCGTTGTTCTGCTTCGCGCTCCTGACCGCGCAGCGCCTCAACCCGCTCGTCGGCGTCGGTGGCCGCGGCCGTCCAGCGCTCGTGGTGCTCGTCGAGGCCCTGCTCGGCCGCTTCCAACTCGGCCACCGAGGCCGAAACGGCGTCCATCTCGGACTGTGCTTTGGCCGCACGCTCGGCGGCGGCTGCGATCGCCCCGGACAACCGGGATGTCTCGGCATCGACCGAATCGGCTCGGGTGGTCAGATTCGCGACCTCTCCTTCGAGGCGGGCCAGGCCCTCCCGACGATCGGCGACGGCGGCCATGGCGGCCGTGTGGGCGCGCTCCACCGCATCGGCGTGGGTCTCTGCTGCGACGAGCCGCTCCTTGACCTCACCGAGCGCGGTGCCGGTCTGCTCGACCCGGGCCGCGAGTTCGGCCTCCTGCTCGGCGGCCCGTTGTGCCTGCGCCTCGAGTTCCTCGGGATCGGGGCCGGTCGCAACCGTCGTCGGGGTCGCCAAATGCTTGCTGCGCTCGGCGGCGACGCGGATCGTCGCATCGATCCGTTCCGCCAGTGCGGACAACCGGAACCAGCCCTGGCCGGCGGTCTGCGCCGCTGGTTCGATCTCGGCGAGCTGTGCGTCCCGGCCGGCGAGCCTGCTGGTTGCGGCGTCGAGGGCCGCGGCCACCTCGGACTGCTGGCGGCGAATGGTGTCCTCCAGCGCAGACTGTTCGGCCATCTCGGTTCGACGCGCCACCAGGTCGTCGGCGGCCAGGCGCAGGCGGGCGTCACGCAGGTCCGCTTGGACCGTGGCGGCCCGGCGGGCGACGTCGGCCTGCCGGCCCAGCGGTTTGAGTTGGCGCCGCAGCTCGGAGGTGAGGTCGGTCAGCCTGGCCAGGTTCGCCTGCATCGAGTCCAGCTTGCGGACGGCCTTCTCTTTGCGCTTGCGGTGTTTGAGGACACCGGCGGCCTCTTCGATGAAGGCCCGACGGTCCTCCGGGCGCGACTCGAGTATCGCCGCGAGCCGTCCCTGCCCGACGATGACGTGCATCTCACGGCCGATACCCGAGTCGCTGAGCAACTCCTGGACGTCCATCAGTCGGCAGGATTGGCCGTTGATCTCGTACTCGCCGGCACCGTCGCGGAACATGCGCCGCGTGATCGACACCTCGGCGTAGTCGATGGGCAGCGCGCCGTCGGAATTGTCGATGGTCAACGTGACCTCGGCACGACCCAACGGGGGTCGCCCAGACGTCCCGGCGAAGATGACGTCCTCCATCTTGCCGCCGCGCAGCGTCTTCGCGCCCTGCTCCCCCATGACCCAGGCGAGCGCGTCGACGACATTCGACTTCCCCGACCCGTTGGGACCCACCACACAGGTGATCCCGGGCTCAAAACGCAGCGTCGTGGCCGACGCGAACGACTTGAACCCTTTCAGAGTCAGGGATTTCAGATGCACGACCGTACAGACTACCTATCTAGCGTTCGACAAATCCGCGGAGTTCGCCGCGTGCCGGATCGAATCGCTCGACGACGGTGTCGACGCGACCGGGGGTGTCCGGCCCGCGCAGGAAGGCCAGCAGCTGCTCGAGCTCGGCGTGCGGGCCCTCGGCCACGACGTGCACTCGGCCGTCGGCGAGGTTCGCCGCGTAGCCGACGAGCCCCAGCTCGAGTGCGCGCACCCGTGTTGACCAGCGGAATCCGACACCCTGGACGTGACCGTGCACAAACGCGCTGAGCCGCTGCGGCGATGGGTGCACGGCCGGATCAATCCGTCTCGATGGTGAGGTTGACCTGGGTGCCGGCCTTCAAGGTGCGCCCGACGGTGCAGCTCCGGTCGATGGCGCGTTGCGCGACGACGAGAAGGCGCTGCACGGCGTCGGCATCGAGTTCAGAGAGGTCGAGTTGGAGAGTCTCGTCGAGAACCGGGTACGTCTCCGTCGCGCGGTCAGCCGTGCCACTCACCCGGACCGTCGCGTCGTAGTCGTCGCCGAGTCGGCGGGCCAGCGGCACATCCGATGCCATGCCGCTGCAGGCGGCCAGCGCGATCTTCAGCAACTCGCCCGGCGTGAAGACGCCCTCGACGTCTTCGGAGCCGACCTGGACGCTCGCCCCGCGCGAGCTGTGCCCGACGTAACGCCGCGGGCCGGTGCGCTGTACCCAAAGTTCGGTCATGGTTCCATTCAACACGCCCGTGGCGCGTACTGGCTCATCCGCTACTCGCGCTCGCCGGACTCACCGGGGCCGCGTTGGGTCCAGGCGCTGGTGCCGGACCCGGATCCGGATCCGGCGACCCGGAAGACCTTCGCGCCCATACGGGTCGAGTTCCCGTGCGAAGACTACGCCTGGTTCAGGTGGCGGTGCGGCGGATCAGTTCGCCGTGTTCCGCGGTGAGTGCCAGCCCGTCGAGGTTCGGGGCGTCGCCGATGAGGTGCACCGCGTCCGAGCCCTCGCCGCTGGCCCGCACGCCGCCGTCGATTCTGCAGGACCCCACGGCGCCCTCGATCTCGAGCGTGGTGACGTGCCTGCCTTCGGTGCCGAGTCGGCCCCCGATCTCCAGCGATTCGATGTTGCCGTCCGCCTTGATGCTCAGGGCGACGGCCTGCAACGTGACCTGCACGCCCTTGACGAGACTGAGGCCCTCGCCCGCCACTGGTGGTCACGTCACCGGTGACCACGAGCCGGCGCAGCGGTTTGCTGACCTGGATGCCCATCGAACCATCGCCGGTGGTGGCGATGCTGACGAACCGGGCCTCGTCCAGGCTACCGTCGTAGAGGTTGAACCCCCGTGCGCCCTTGCCGGTAGTGACGATGGGCGCCTGGACGTCGAGGAGGCCGATGGCGCCGAAGTTCACGAATCCGATGCCGCTGGGTCCGTGCGAGGTCACCGGTGCGGTCACGGTCCAGGTGCGCACAGTGCCCCAGTTGTCCAGCACCATGTCGTTCGGCCCGCGGGTGGTGACCGGGCCCGCGGAAATCACCTCGTCGACTTCGGCTCCGACAATCACGAATACGCCACCGGAGATCAGGTCCGGGGTGCCCCGGGGATGCGGCCGTCGGTGTGGATCTGACCGGTGCGCAGCTGCGTGACGTGAACGGTCCCGCCGTCCGCCGTGCCGTTCCAGTCCCCGTGGCCGCCGACGAACACCCCGGAACCGCGCACGGGCTCCTCGGCGCTGCCGGCGGAGAAATCAAGGAGCTCGGCGGTGAGCCGCACCGCCGGGTCGGCCTGCCGGTTCCACAGGGTGAACCCACCCTGGAGTGCGTCCACGCCGAACCCGTGGGGGCGGTGGTAGCGCCCACAGACATCAGCGACGACGACGTACACCGCTTCAGCCTGGATGTGACCGGAGCGCACCCGGTCCTCGGCGAGGAGCGCGATCTGGCCGCGGGTGGTGACGTTGCGCAGCGTCAGCGTTCCGAGATCGGCCACCGTGGTGTCGTTGAGGATGGCCGTCTCGTGCTCGGGTACCTCGACCACCACGTCCTCGAGGGTGTTGTCCGAGGTCAGCCGGACGCCGCGGGCCTGGAACCGCAGGGTGCCTCCGCGCAGGGTCGTCCCGGGCGGCAGCGTGATCATCGGCGAGCCGGTGATCACTCCCTCGACCTCGATCTCCGTCGCGCCCTCAATGATGGCGCTGGCCAATTCGGCCGCGTCGCGGACCGTCGTCGCTGTCATGGTTCCGACTCCTTCCCACCTGGTTGAGCCCGACAGGAGCAACGCCGATCGACGACCTTCCCAATCGCATGCCTGCCCCGGTTGCGCCGAGCCTTACCCGACCAATTCGGATCGCTCGCTCTGGAAAGCGTGAACAGGACGAAACCCGATGCTCGACGCGGATGGTGAGCGGAATGGTGGGCGCCGGCATGAGTGACCCTCCTCGATCGGTTCGGGGAGGTCATTCTGTTGGCGGCCCTACCGCCGGCGCTCAGCGGGCGGTAGCGCTCACCCGCCGTGGCGCTCGCTGACACTGCGGACAGTAGAAGGAACTTCGGTTCATGAACGATTCGCGCCGCATTGTGGTGCCGCACCGGCGACACGGAAGACCTTCGCGCCCATACGCACTGAGCTCTCGTGCGAAGTACCCCGACTGCCACAGTTTCTAGCGTTCATATCCGACATAGTCCGAGTATGACCGGGCCAAGATCGCCTATGACCGCGCCCAGCTCGACGCCCTAGAGGCTGATCCCGACCGGCGCGACCAGGAGACCGCGCCGCAGCCGCCGAGCTACGACGACGGCCGGCACCACGATGCACGAGGCGTTCGCGGACTGGGCGCGCGGGAAGCACGCGAAGCTCGCGCGCCAGGGGGCAGCCGGTCGGGAAGCTGAGCCTTAGCGAGACCGTACGACCGCCGCGCAGACAAAGCTCACCATGTCGCATCCCAACGAAGCCCTGTGCACGCGCCTCAGCGCGACCGAAGTCACGGCTACCGAGAGTGAGCAGCTCCGCCACTGTGTCGGGGGTGCTCGATAGCCTGCGAATAGACTTCACAGGTTGAAACCGCCTAGCTCTACTCAGGAGGAAGACCATTGCCCAAGTGGCTCTTTGTTACGTTGCTCATCGCGCTGCCGCTCCTTTTCGGCGCGATTCACCCGATCCTGTTCTTTCTCGCTCTCGCCGGGGTGCTGATCACGAACCCGATCATCTGGACGTACCGGAAGAACAAGTACTTCAACAGCGAGGAGTTCCAACGGCTCCGCGCTCAAATCGCATCGGTCGTCGCCGAGCACAACGAGGTCGTGAACTACGTCGCGGAGATTCGCGGCCAGGGTGCATTCGAGCTGGGCGCGTCGTCCACCGGCCAGTACGCGCACCTCGCGAACTTCGAGAACACCTCGAACTGGAACTACCAGCGTGACCGCAACGTCGCCGAATATGCGCCCCACGTTCATAACGCATCGCTTCAGGTCGTGCGTAATGCGAGCATGGATCCGATCAAGTACTTGATGAAGTACTTCGGGATCAACGCAAACCAGGAGACGCTGGCCGGCGTGCAGCGGGTGGCCGTGGACATTTCGCGGCTGGAGGAGGCCGTCGCCAATGTGCAGCGCCGCGAGGCCGAGATCGTCACGATGATGAACCCGCCCGCGTTCATCCTCCAGCGGTACGCGGACGAGTTCTGGAGCCTCGTTGGCGTGCAGCTCTCGCCGATCACGGTGCCGTACCCGAAATACAAGTTCCAGTACGTCTCCGCCGGCGGCAACAGCGGACAGACCGTAAACATCGATCTGAACACCCCGACGCTCGACGCGCTCTCTGAGACGCTCGTGCAGAAGATTCGCTGGGCGAAGTCGGCTGCCGGTCAGCGTGCGCTAATGACCGCCAGGCTGCGCGGCTGGATCAAGGACCGTGACCACCACACCTGCCAGAACCCCCGGTGTGGCGTCTCGGTCGCTATAGAGCCGAACCTGCTCCTCGAAGTCGATCACATCATCCCCGTCTCCAAAGGTGGCCTCAGCGAGCCCGAGAACCTCCAGACGCTGTGTTGGCGCTGTAACCGCACCAAGGGCGCGAAGATGCCCGCATAACTTCTCCTCTACACGCACGAGCGCCTCATTGACGGGGAACCCCGCTCGCCGGTCAGGTGCTCGGCGTGGATGGTCTCCTCTGACACCGGGGGCAGAAGTGCGAGCTGCGGTTCATGAATTGCTCGCGCACGATCGGCGTTTCACACCGATTACAAGGCTCGCCAGTCCGGCCATAAACGTCAAGGGATCGGGAAAAGTACCCCGACTCCCCGTTGACGTTGACATAGAGCTCATCGAAGGATGTTCCGCCGACGGCCAGGGCCGATGCCATGACCTCGCGCGCATGGCCCAACAACTCGACCAGCTTGGCGTGGGAGATCGAATCGGTCAGCCGGGTGCCGCGCAGCCGGGCTCGCCACAGCGATTCGTCGGCGTAGATGTTGCCGATCCCCGACACCAGCGTCTGGTCGAGCAGTGCCCGCTTGATCTCGGTTCGCTTGCCCGCCATCCGCAGTGCGACCGCATCGGCGTCAAAGGCTTGGTCGAAAGGATCAGGTGCGATGTGCGCGACAATCGAGGGAACCCGGCCGGCCCGATTGTGCGGATCTGGTACAAGTTCGTCGACCTGCCAGCCACCGAAGGTCCGCTGATCGATGAACCAGAACTCGCGAGCGCCGAGTCGCGCGCGGATTCGGAGGTGCTTGGTGGTGGTGTTCGCGTCGTCGGAGTCAACGATCCGCAGTTGCCCACTCATACCGAGATGAATGACCAGCGCCTCGTCGGAGACGCCCGCCCGGTCGGCCAAATCGAGCCACAGGTATTTGCCGCGACGACGGGCGGCGACCGCGGTCTGGCCACGCAGCCGCCCGATCAGTTCGGCCGCCCCGCCGGCCTGTCGGCGCACCGCACGGTCGTGGAGCACGGACACATCGGTGAAAGCAGCACCCACCACGTGCTTGTCGACACCGAGCCGGACGGTCTCGACTTCTGGGAGTTCAGGCACCCGGGCGCTCGGCTGACTCCCCGGTGGCGGCGTCCCGGTCGTCGAGCACCCGCCAGGCCTCCTGCGCGGCGATCTGTTCGGCCTCCTTCTTCGACCGGCCGATGCCGGTGCCGAGTTCCTCACCGCCGACGACGGCAGTCGCGGTGAACTCTTTGTCATGGTCGGGGCCGGTCGAACTGATGAGGTAGGCCGGCGGTCCGAGCAGGCGCGCCGCCGATAGCTCCTGCAACGACGTCTTCCAGTCGAGACCAGCGCCCAGCCGCCCGGCGTCGGCGACCACGTCGTCGAACAGTGCGAGGATCACCTGCCGGGTTCCGGCGAAGCCGTGCTCGAGGTAGACCGCGCCCAGTAAGGCCTCCATCCCGTCGGCCAGGATGCTGTCCTTGTCACGCCCGCCGGTCATCTCCTCGCCGCGCCCGAGATACAGGTGCCGCCCCAATCCGCCGGTTCCCAGTGTCCGCGCCAGCCGGGCCAGCGCCTGTCCGTTGACCACGCTGGCCCGGATCTTGGCCAGCTCGCCCTCGGGGCGGTCGGGATAGTCGAGGTAGAGCTTCTCGGTGATGACCACGCCGAGTACCGAATCGCCGAGGAATTCGAGTCGCTCATTGGTGGGGAGCCCGCCGTTCTCATAGGCGTACGACCGGTGGGTGAGGGCGAGGGTGAGGAGGTCGTCGTCGAGGGCGGCCCCGAGTGCGCCGAGGAGCGCCTTGGTGTCGCGCCTACCTTGAGCCATCGCCGCGATTCTCGTCGCCAATGGCGTCCAGCTTGTCGGCGAGTCCGGCCCAGCGCGGATCGATCTTCTCGTGGGAGTGGCCGGGCTCCGCCACGGCCAAGACCACGCCACAATCGGGGCAGAGGCCCTGGCAATCCGCACGGCACAGTGGTGACATGGGCAACTCCAAGCCGATCGCGTCGATGAGCGCCTGCTCGAGATCGATGTAATCGTTGTCGACCCGATGGACCTCTTCGTCGGCGGTCGTCTTGTCGGTCTCACTGTCGGGGTAGGCGTACAACTCGGTGAGGAAGACCGTGACCGTGCCCTCGATGGGCTCGAGGCAGCGTGAACACTGGCCGGCGGTCTCGCCGCACGCGGTGCCCGTCACGAGAACCCCTTCGGATACCGACTCCATCCGCAGGTCGAGATCCATCTCGGTACCCGGCTCGATAGCCACCATTTCGGTGCCGATGCGAATGGGGGTGACGACGGTGCGGTGCGACTCGATCATGCTGCCGGGTCGGCGTCCGAGCGACCTGATGTCATAGCGGAACGGTGCGTCAACTGCTTGGGCCACACCGTCACCATACGCCGGAGGCACCGCGGTCAAACGCGGCCCGCCGCTATCCCGCGAGCGGAGCCTCGCGCTGTTGCTTCTCGTCCACGGCGCGGGGGTACTCGACATAGTCGTGCGTACCGGCGCCGGTGCGCAGTTGCTGACGTCCGCGTCCGACCGAGCGCAGTGTGCCGGTGAGGATCTCCTCGAAATCGGCGAGTTTCTTGTCGACGTAAATGTCGCACTCGCCGCGCAGACGGTCGGCCTCGGCGTGTGCCGCGTCGATGACCCGCTGGGCCTCCGATTTGGCGGCCGCCACGACCTCGTCGTCGGCAACGAGGCGCTGCTGTTCGGCGATGCCGTCGGCGACCGAGCGCTCATAGTGTGCGTTGGCGTTCTCGATGATCCGCCCCGCCTCGGACCGCGCGCGGCCGGTGACCGACTCGTGCTCCCGAGCGGCGCTGGTGACGAGCCGGTGGGCTTCCTCGGTGGCGTCGGAGATCATCGAACGGCTGTGGTTCGACGCGTCGTCGACCATCCGGTCGGCGGCCGCCCGCGCCTCGGCGACCAGTCGGTCGGCTTCGGCCTGGGCGGCGGCGACCATCGCGTCGGCGTCGCCCCTCGCCTGGGCGACGGTGGAGTCGGCATTCTGCCGAGCGTTCCCGACGAGCGCGTCGCGCTGATCGAGTACGTCCTGGGCATCGTCGAGTTCGGCGGGGATGGAGCCTTTGATGTCGTCGAGCAGTTCGAGCACGTCACCGCGCGGAACCATGCAGCCCGCCGTCATCGGAACGGCGCGCGCCTCCTCCACGATCGCGACCAGCTCATCGAGGGCTTCGAATACGCGGTACACAGCAACACCCCTATCTCGCAGTGGCAGAACACCACCTCCGTGGCTTCTGTGACCATTGTGCCGAATGTTACTGATGTGATTGGGGATGCTTTTTTGGTCGGCGTGTCGGCGCCATCCACTCGGTTGCCATCCACTCGGCCGGCCACTCGGCAACTAGGCGCTCAGCTCGCCGTTGATCTTCGCCATCACCGCGCGGTAGACCACCGGGGGCAGGAAGGGCTGGACATCACCGCCCAATCTCGCGACCTCTTTCACCAGGGAACTAGACAAGTGTGCGTAGCGCGGATCGGTCCACAGGAAGAGCGTTTCGACGTCCGCAAGCTCCCGGTTCATCTGCGCCATCGGAACCTCGTACTCGAAGTCGCTGCTCGACCGCAGCCCCTTGAGCATCGTGGTCACCCCCTCGTTGCGCATATAATCCACCAGCAAACCGCGCCACCGGTCCACCCGGACGTTGGGCAGATCGGCGCAACTGGCGGCGATGAGGTCAAGCCGCTCGTCAACCGTGAACATGCCCTGCTTATTCGGATTGACAACGACGGTGACGATGACCTCGTCGAACCGGGCCGCGGCACGTTCGACGACGAAACGATGCCCGAGCGTGAACGGATCGAAGGAACCCGGACACAGTGCGATGCTCATAGCGCCTGAGGGTACCCGGCCACCCGCAGCGCGAGCTCGCAGTACATCGAGTCGGCCCAGCTGAACCAGTCCCGGGTGAATCGCGTGTCGTCGTCGACGTGAAAGCTCTCGTGCACGTGCCCCGTGCCGGCCGTGGTCGCGGCGATCGTGCGCAGCAACCTCAACGACTCCGAACGGTCGGCGGTGGTCAGCCCGGCGACGGCGAGCGCGATCGGCCATACGTGGTCGACGGGGGTGTGCGGACTGCCCGGCCCTGCCGCGAGCGCACCGCGGTAGAAGTAGGGGTTGTCCGGCGACAGGACGAAGCCGCGCGTGCGGGCATAGCGCGCGTCGGCCGGATCGATCCCCGCCACCAGCGGTAACGACAGCAGACTGGGCATGTTCGCGTCGTCGGCGAGCAGGGTCGCCCCGAGTCCGTCTACCTCATAGGCCCAGATCTCGCCGTGGTGTGGATGGGCGACGACGCCGTGCGCCTCGACCCCGGCGCGCAAAATCGCCGCCAGCGATCGGGCCCGCACCGCCAACTCATCGGCCACCCCCAGCCGGGCGGCAATAAGGTCGAGGGTGTGCGCGGCCATCAGATTCGCCGGCACCAGGTACCCGTGCACACAGGCATCATCGGACGGACGGAACGCCGACCAGGTCATCCCGGTGACGGCGACCGGCGCCCCGCGCCCGTCCCGCGGGAGGGTGTCCTGGGGGATCGTGTCGGGACGGACGAAGCGGTACGACGAGAGGTTCTCGTGGTCGAGTTCGACGGTGAGCGTATCGACGGCCGTCCCGGCCGCAGCCCGGAACGCCGCGGTGAAATGCGCCGTATCGGCGGTGGCCCGGGCCAGCTGATCTGCCAGCTGAAACGGGAAGCACAGCGAGTCGATCTCATACTTCCGCTCCCACAACCACGGGTCGTCCCCGAGGTCGCGGGGCTCGTGGCAGTTGCCGTTGGGCGCGGCGTTGAACGCGTTCGCGTACGGATCGTGGGCGATGTAGGCGAACTGACGGCGGACGACGCCGCCGATCATTTCGGCCAGGCCCGGCAGCTCACCCGGGCCGGTCGCACCCAGCAGCGCGAGATAGGGCCGCATCTGGGTCGCCGCATCACGCAGCCACATGGCGGGAATATCGCCGGTGACGACGAAGACAGTCCCGTCGTCGAGCCGGTGCAGCGTCCGGGCCAGCGTGCGCCGTATCGCCACCGCGAACAGGTCGGCACACTCGGCCCCGGCGAAGCGATCGATCCGTTCGGTCCAGCGCCGCACGATGGGCGGCGGCAGGAGTTCGTCCGGATCGGGCCGGACCATTCCTGTATCGCTGCTCAACGAGGCTCGGCCCACTCGACTCGGGTATCGCCGTACCTCTTCGCCACCACCGGGCGCAGCGTTGGCGGCCAGCTCGTGTCTGCCGTGCGCCTGGCCCGTTCGAGAACCAGGTAGCCGTCACCGAGCAGGGGCGCCACCAGGGCCAGGACGGCGGCGAGCTCGTCATCGGGAATGCCGTAGGGCGGATCGCAGAACACCAGGTCGTACCGATCCGTGGTCGAGCGCAGGAAGTCGTCGACCGCGCGCCGCACCACCTTAGCCCGCTGGCCCGCCCCGCACGTGGCGATGTTGCGCTTGAGCCCTTCGGCAGCACGCCCGTCGTCGTCGACGAAGACGGCCGACGCAGCCCCGCGCGAGACCGCTTCGAGGCCCAGCGCCCCCGTGCCCGCGAACAAGTCCAGTACGGTCATTCCGGCCAGGTCCACCCGTGCGTCGAGGGCCGCGAACACCGCCTCGCGCACCCGATCAGAGGTCGGGCGGGTCGCATCCGACGCCACAGCGAGGCGGCGACCGCCGAACTCGCCGGCGATGATTCTGGGCATCAGAGCAGCGCGAGGTCGTCGGCGTGGACGACGGGCGCGCGCAAGTCGGCGGGCAGGTCGCCGGTGCTGCGGCCGATCATCCGGGTCACCTCGTCGGTGGCGAACCCGGCGACGCCGCGGGCGCACAATTCACCGCGCTGGTCGACGAGTTCGACGACATCGCCGGCCGAGAACACGCCGGTTACAGCGACGATCCCCGCAGCAAGCAGTGACCGTCGTCGCCCGACGGCCGCCACCGCCCCGTCGTCGAGGACAAGCCGCCCGTGTGTCTCGGCCGCGTGGCGCAGCCAGAACCGCCTAGCCGACAGGCGCTCCCCGCTCGGTGCGAAAGCGGTGCCGACCGACGCGTCGCGCAGCGCCGCATCCGCGTCGGCGGCGGCCGCGAGCAGCACGGGGACCCCGCCATCGGCGGCGAGCCGCGCAGAGGCAAGTTTCGAGGCCATGCCGCCGGTACCCAACGATCCGCCCGATCCCGCGATCACCCCGGCCAGGTCCTCGGGCCCGGCGACCTCCGGAATGAACCGGGCCGGCTGGCCGGCAGTGGCCTTGCGCGGATCGCCGTCGTAAAGACCGTCGATGTCCGATAGCAGAACGAGTGCCTCCGCACCGGCAAGATGGGCGACGAGGGCGGCGAGCCGATCATTGTCACCAAACCGGATCTCGTTGGTCGCGACCGCATCGTTCTCATTCACCACGGCGACCGCGCCCAACGAGCGCAGCCGGTCCAGCGTCCGCTGCGCATTGGCGTGGTGGGACCGCCGGGAGATGTCGTGCGCCGTGAGCAGAACTTGGCCGACGACCCGGTCATAGCGGCGGAACGAGGTCCCCCACGCGTGCGCCAAAGCCAACTGGCCGACGCTCGCGGCCGCCTGTTTGGTGGCGAGATCCGCCGGTCGTTTGCGCAGTCGCAGGGGCGCGAGGCCGGCGCCGATCGCGCCCGACGACACCACGATGACGTCGGTGCCCGATCGCATCCGATGCTCGAGTGCATCGGCGAGCCGATCAAGGCGAGCGAGGTTGAGTCCGTCGTCAAGATCGGTCAGCGCGGCGGAGCCGATCTTCACGACAACGCTGCGGGCACCCGCGATCGCGTCCCGGGTGGGCGACGTCCAGACCGCGCCCGAACTCACCGGCCGCTCTCCCCATCCACATCGTGATCGTCATCGGCTCGATCGTCACCGCCGCCGCCGCCGCCGAGGTGATCCCATTCCTCGTGGTGCTCGCGCCGCAGTTTGCGGGCCGCCCTGCGCTCGGTCGCGCCGATCCGGTCCGAACGGTCCAGGCGGATATCGGTACCGCGCCCAGTGACCGGCACGTCATCGCCCGTTGGCGTCGTCGGTTCCCAATCGAAACTCACGTCGCCGACGGTCACCGGAGCGCCGGGCTCGGCGCCCAGTCGCATCAACTCGTCCTCGACGCCCAGCCGGTTCAGCCGGTCGGCGAGATAGCCAACCGCCTCGTCGTTGTCGAACTGGGTCTGCCGGATCCAGCGTTCCGGGCGATCGCCGCGCACAATGAAGCCGCCCGGCACCTGGGGATCGGGGGCAACGGTGAACTCCGCGGCATCGACGGCCTTCGGCCGGATCACCGCCCGCCGCGCCTCCTGCTTCGGATTGGCTTCGCGGTACTCCCGGACCTGCTTGGCCAAGGCGAAGGCGAGTTCGCGCAGGCCCTCACGACTGACCGCCGAAACCCGGTAGATCGGCCAGCCGAATGCGGCCAGGTCTGCTTCGACGATGTCGGCCAGGTCGGCCGCCTCGGGAATGTCGGTCTTGTTCAGAATGATGATCCGCGGACGGTGCGCGAGGTCGCCGAGTCCGTGATCGTCGTCGAGCGCCGGCTGATAGGCGGCCAACTCCGCCTCCAGCACCTCGATATCGGCCACCGGATCCCGATCGGGCTCCAGCGTCGCGCAGTCGACGACGTGAGCGAGCACCGCACACCGTTCAATGTGGCGCAAGAAGTCCAACCCGAGCCCACGGCCCTCCGAAGCACCCGGAATCAGACCGGGCACGTCGGCGATCGTGAACGCGTCGATTGCCGCCAGCCGTTCGCCGACGCGCCCCGGCACGGTCTGCACGACGCCCAGGTTCGGGGCCAGCGTCGTGAAAGGGTAGTCGGCAATCTTCGGCTTGGCCGCGGACAGGACCGACACCAGCGACGACTTCCCCGCCGACGGAAAGCCGACCAACCCGACATCGGCGACCGACTTCAGTTCGAGAACGAGTTCGCGCTCTTGCCCCGGTTCACCGAGGAGGGCGAAACCGGGCGCCTTACGCGCCTTCGACGCCAGCGCCGCATTGCCCAGCCCGCCGCGGCCGCCCTGGGCCGCCACGAAGGTGGTCCCGGTGCCGACCATGTCGGCCACGATGGCGCCGTTCTCGTCGAGGATCACCGTGCCGTCGGGAATGGCGAGTTCGAGGTCGTCCCCATTGGCACCGCTGCGGTTGTCGCCCATGCCCGGTTTGCCGTTGCCGGCATTTGCATGCGGCCGGAAATGAAAGTCGAGGAGCGTGTGGACCTGCGGATCGACGACGAGGCGCACATCGCCGCCGCGTCCACCGTTACCGCCGTCGGGCCCCCCGAGTGGCTTGAACTTCTCCCGGTGCACCGACGAGCACCCGTGGCCACCGTTACCGGCGGTCACGTGAATCGTCACCTGGTCAACAAACCGCGACATCGGCGCCTCCTACCGGGACGGTGGATACAAAACAGGGCGGGGTGAGGGATCAGTGATCCCCGCCCGCCCTGCGTAGAGCTTATGCGCGCGGATCAGACCGCAGCGGCTTCCGGGACGATGTTGACGGTCTTGCGGCCACGCTTGCTGCCGAACTCGACCGCACCCGCAGCCAGGGCGAACAGGGTGTCGTCGCCACCGCGACCGACATTCACTCCGGGGTGGATGTGGGTGCCACGCTGACGGACCAGGATCTCTCCTGCGCTGACCTGCTGGCCGCCGAAACGCTTCACGCCGAGGCGTTGCGCGTTGGAATCGCGACCGTTGCGAGAGCTCGATGCGCCCTTCTTATGTGCCATGTCGTGCTACTCCTACTTGATTCCGGTGACCTTGAGCACCGTCAGCTGCTGACGGTGACCCTGGCGCTTGTGGTAGCCGGTCTTGTTCTTGAACTTGTGGATCCGGATCTTCGGGCCCTTGACATGCTCGACGACCTCGGCGTTGACCGACACCTTGGCCAGATCAGCGGCCTCGGTGGTCAGCTTGGCACCGTCGACGACCAGCGCGACGGGAAGTGCCACGGTGCTGCCGGGCTCACCGTCGAGCTTCTCGACCTTCACCAAGTCGCCTTCGGCGACCTTGTACTGCTTACCGCCGGTCTTGACGATCGCGTACGTAGTCATCGGGTATTCCCTCAATCTTCGTTGTCACAAATAAAATGCCCGCCCGCGTTGCGCTGCAGGTAGGCGACTTTCCAAGGTTACGGGAGCGCCTTGGCCCCGGTCAAACCGACAGGCCGAAGCCCACTGTGAGGAGGCTCACGCATCATCCGGGAGTGCGCTATCAGCACCAGCCTGTGGCGCCCCCGACGGCCGGCTTGCCGCCCGTCGACGTGGACGCCGGACCACTCCCACGACTACCCCATCGGAGGGCGCGGAGGCCGGACCGGTGGTCGTCGCCGTCACCGTCGCCCGCGCGTCGTCTCGCTCACCCGCACCGATGACGATCGTGGCGCCCGCCCCGGTGGATACCGGCGCCCGGCGAACCCGCCGGTGCCTGGTCTTCGGTGCGGGCTCGGCGCCCGCCGCAGCCCCCGCCTTCTCCACCCCGGGCACCTCGACAGCAGGCGTCTCGACAGCAGGCACCTCGACGGCAGGCGTCTCGACAGCGGGCACCTCGACAGCGGCTGGGTCGGCCGCGGCCGGCTCACCGTCGACCAAGTCGACCTCGACGACGTCCGCCTCATCGTTTTCATGGATATGCGCGTGCATCGCCCGGAACAGCGGGTGCTGAGCCGGGTCGTGCGCGGGCGCCTTGGCCTCAGGCGCGACAACCTCGGACTTGCCCTTCTTGCGCCGGGTCCGCTTGGCGCCGTCGCGGACGGAGTCGTCGCCGGGACGCACCTCAACGGGTTCGGCATGGACGATGACGCCGCGGCCCGCGCACTGGGTGCAGGTAGTCGAGAACGCCTCGAGCAGACCGGTGCCCAACCGCTTCCGGGTCATTTGCACCAGCCCCAGCGAAGTCACCTCCGAGACCTGATGCCGCGTGCGATCACGCGCGAGAGCCTCGGTGAGGCGACGCAATACCAGGTCCCGGTTGGACTCGAGGACCATGTCGATGAAGTCGACCACGATCATGCCGCCAAGATCGCGCAGCCTCATCTGGCGCACGATTTCCTCGGCGGCCTCAAGATTGTTGCGCGTCACAGTCTCCTCGAGGTTGCCCCCGGAGCCGGTGAACTTGCCGGTGTTGACGTCGACGACCGTCATCGCCTCGGTGTGCTCGATGATCAGCGTGCCGCCCGACGGCAGCCACACCTTGCGGTCCAGCGCCTTCGCCAGCTGTTCGTCGATCCGATAGGTGACGAAGGCATCCGGTGCGTCGGGGCCGGTCTTCTCAAACTGCTCGACGCGGGCAAGAAGGTCGGGCGCGACCCCGTTGACATAGCCCTCGACCAGACTCCACGCGGCCCGACCCTCAACCACAAGCTTGGAGAAGTCCTCATTGAACAGGTCCCGGACGACCCGGACCAGCAGATCCGGCTCTTCGTAGAGCGCCTTGGGTGCCACCGACTTGGCCTTGCCCGACGTGCCTGTCGCGTCCTGCGCGGCCGACTCGATAGTCGTCCACTGGACTTCGAGTCGCTTGATATCGGCTTCGAGCTCGTCGGCGCTGACGCCTTCAGACGCGGTGCGGATGATCACACCGGCGCCCTCGGGAACGATCTTGCCCAGAATCGACTTGAGTCGCTTGCGCTCGACATCGGGCAGTTTGCGGCTAATGCCGGTCGACGAACCGCCCGGCACATACACCAGGTAGCGGCCGGCCAGCGAGATCTGCGTCGTCAACCGTGCACCCTTGTGCCCGACCGGGTCCTTGGACACCTGAACCAGAACGTTGTCGCCCGGCTTTAGGGCCTGCTCGATTTTGCGCGAACCGCCATCGAGGCCGGCGGCCTCCCAGTTGACCTCACCGGCGTAGAGCACGCCGTTGCGGCCGCGGCCGATGTCGACGAATGCGGCCTCCATACCCGGCAGAACGTTCTGCACGCGGCCGAGATAGATGTTGCCGACCATCGACGTCGAGGTGGCCGTGGTCACGAAGTGCTCCACCAGCACACCATCCTCGAGGACGGCTACCTGCGTGTAGTCCTCGGCGGCCCCGGCATCGCGCTCGGCAGCGGTGTGCACCTTCTCGCGCACCACCATGACGCGCTCAACCGCTTCGCGACGCGCCAGAAACTCCGATTCACTCAAGATCGGGGGGCGCCGCCGACCGGCATCGCGGCCATCGCGGCGACGTTGCCGCTTCGCTTCGAGGCGAGTGGAGCCGGAGATGCCCTGCACCTCGTCGCGTACGCGTTTGCTGCGCGGCTCCCGCTCGTGCACGACGGTGTTCGGCGGATCGTCGACGGACGCCTCATCGGCCCCCGCGCCGCCGCCCTTGCGGCGCCGACGGCGTCGACGGCGCTTCGACGTGGCGCTCGCCTCGTCGTCGGCCCCATCGGAGTCGACCCCATCGGAGTCGACCCCATCGGAGTCGGCCCCATCGGAGTCGGCCCCATCGGAGTCGGCCCCGTCGGACTCTCCTTCGGCCTCGCTCTGCTGGTGACCGCCACCCTGCTGATCGCTGCCGGCAACAGTGCCGCCACTGTCCGAATCTTGTTGACCCGCGGGCGCCCCCTCCGACGCATCGGTCCCGGTTTCGTCGGACTCGCCGCGCCCGCGGCCACGGCCACGGCGGCCCCGGCGGCGGCGTCGTGCACGACCCGACTGATCGGCGGACTCATCGTCGTCGCCGGATTCAGCGGCCGCGGAGTCTGTTTGCCCCGCGGACCCGGCAGCGGACTCATCGGAGTCGGCGTCGGACCCGGAAGAGGGGCGCGCCGTCGGCTCGGGAGCCTGCGGCGGCAGGAACAGCGGATTAACCGCTTCCGCAGCGGCTGCCTGAATCGGCGTGTCGGTAGTCGCCGATGCGGCAGAGAACAGCGCAGCGGGCGCGTCGACGGCCGGCGCCACGGCATCCACGGCCGGCCCGCCTACGCGTGCCACGACTTGCTCGGCGACTTCGCGGTTGATGGTGGACGAGGCACTGCGCACGGCAGAGCCCAGGGCCTCAAGATGATTGAGCACCTCGCGACTGGTCGACCCCAACAGTCGAGCCAGTGCGTGGACGCGCATCTTGTCGGGAAGTTCTGTTGCCGGAGTCGACGCGTGTGCGTCGGCCGGCGACCCGTTCTCGGTCACGTATTCTCCTTGCGCCCCCGGGCGCGTCGAACAACAACGCGGCCACTCGGAGGCTCATGCGGTATGCGGTTGTGGGTCGCGTCGGAGGACCGGCGTCGACCGCCTGGCTGGTCTTTCGGTGCGCCCGCCGCCTGACCGGGGTTCCGGCCAGACATGCGATGCGCGCCTCGTGGTGAACGTGGCCACGGACCTCGACGCCGCGGCGCATCTCTGGGAGACCTATCGCCGTGGGGAGACCCTGCTCGCGAGCGCAGCCAAACTCTCTGATCGCGGGCGGTGAACCGTCACCGTGTGTCGCGGGTCGAGACGAGTGTGTCGGCCGCAACACAGGTCAGTATCCCACATCGGGCGCGATTAGGGAGAATCCCGCGCCGACGACCCGGTGCCGGTGTCGGCTACCGGCCCGGGAACCACAGCGCGATCTCGCGCGCAGCCGACTCCGGCGAATCCGAACCGTGGACGAGGTTGTTCTGGGTTTCGAGGGCAAAGTCACCGCGAATGGTCCCCGGGGTGGCCTTCTCGACGGGATCGGTACCGCCGGCAATCTGACGCCAGGCCGCGATGGCACGCGGACCCTCGACGATTGCCGCGACCACAGGCCCGGAAGTGATGAAATCGAGAAGATCACCGTAGAACGGCTTGCCCTCGTGCTCGGCGTAGTGGCCGGCCGCCACCTCACGCGTGGCGTTTCGCAAGTCGAGTGCGACAAGAGCCAGGCCCTTGCGCTCGATTCGCCGGATGATTTCGCCGATGAGTCCGCGGGAGACGCCGTCGGGCTTGATGAGGACGAGAGTGCGTTCAGTCACGCGGAAATAGTAGCGACACCGATCGTCGGTGCGCCGCGCGCGGGGGCGTCAATCCCCGATCGGTTCCTGACCGGGCAGCTGACCGTTGGCCATGCGCTGGGAGACATCGCGCTTGATGTAGATGATGTATGCCCAGACCAGCGCGAAGATGAGGCCGATGACGGCGATCGACCAGTGGAACACACCGCCGACGATCGTGAGCAGCGTCAGCCCGCAATTTAGGGGCAGCGCCCACCGGCGGCTCTGATACCCGCAGGCGAGGACGAGCGCCACGATCAGGGTGCTCAGGTAGGCGACGCTGGATGGCGTCAACCCGCCGCCGATCTTCGCAACAACCGGGAACGCCAACCCGACGACGATGGCCTGCAAGATCAGCAGACCGGACATGACGCCGCGCAACCCCTTCCACGGGTCTGCCGTCGGCGCGGTGAAGCCGGGGTGGGCGCTGGTCATGCCGGGTCCTTTCCGAAGAGCGATCGGGCTGCGCCCGCGGTGACCACCGAGCCGGTGATGACGACGCCGGCCCCGGACAAGGGAGCTCCCTCGTCCGCCTCTGCCAGGGCGATCGCCTGTTCAACGGCATCGGGCAGAAACGGTGCGACGACGACGCGGTCCTCGCCAAAAATCGGTGTGGCCGCCTCCTCCAGCAGTTCGGTGGACAACGCGCGGGGTGAGCCGTTGTTGGTCAACACGATCGTGTCGAGCACCGGTTCCAGGGCCTCCAACAGACCCAGGACATCCTTGTCGCCCAACACCGCCACCACGCCGATCAGCCGCTGGAAATCGAACTCGTCGCGCAGTGCGGCGGCCAGGGCCCGGGCACCGTGCGGGTTGTGGGCCGCGTCGAGATACACCGTCGGCGCACTGCGCACCCGCTCCAACCGGCCCGGGCTGGTCACCGATGCGAAGCCGGTGCGCACCGCTTCGATGTCGAGCTGCCGGTCCGGCCCGGCACCGAAGAACGCTTCAACGGCGGCCAGCGCCAGTGACGCGTTGGCGCCCTGGTGGGAGCCGTGCAGCGGCAGGAATATCTCCGGATAGACGCCGCCGAGTCCTTGCAGCTCTAGGAGCTGTCCGCCCACGGCGGTCCGCGAATCGAGCACGGCGAATTCAGCGTCCTGGCGGGCCACGACGGTCCCGGCCTCGACGGTGGCGCGCAGCAGAACGTCGGCCACTTCTGGCTCTTGGCGCGCGAGAATGGTCACCGGATCCAACGGCACGATCTGATCGGCGTCGGCGCCCTTGATGATTCCGGCCTTCTCGCCCGCAATCGCGGCCAGGGTGTCGCCCAGATAGTCGGCGTGGTCCATGGCGATCGGCGTGATCACCGCGACCTGCGAAGCGATGACGTTGGTCGCATCCCAGCGCCCCCCCATGCCCGTCTCAACGACGGCGACGTCGACCGGCGCCTCGGCGAACACCGCGTAGGCCATCGCGGTCAGCACCTCGAACTTGCTCATCCGCGGTCCCCCGGCCGCGGTCGACGAGTCGTCGACCATCGTGATGAACGGTTCGAGTTCGCGGTAGGCGTCGATGTAGACGCGCGGGCTGATGGGCGCGTTGTCGACGGAGATCCGCTCGGTCGCCAGCTGCAGATGCGGGCTGGTGATTCGGCCTGTTCGCCGGTGCATGGCGGTGAGCAGCGCGTCGATCATCCGGGTAACCGACGTCTTGCCGTTGGTGCCGGCGATGTGGATCGATGGATAGGAGTTCTGCGGCGAGCCGAGCAGATCGAGCAGGGCGCTGATCCGCGTCAGCGACGGCTCGATCTTCGTCTCCGGCCAACGGGTATCAAGCTCGGCCTCGACGTCGGCGAGCTCGGCAATATCGGCCGGATCGAGGGTGCTCACGCGCCCCCCAATGCCGCCAGCTTGGCCCCCAGCCGTTCGATTTCCTCGCGTGCGACCGCCTGCCGCCCCCGGATCTTCGCGACCACTTCGTCGGGAGCCTTCCCCAGGAACTGCTCGTTGCCCAGTTTCGCCGTCGTCGTCGCCATCTCCTTCTCGGCGACGGCAAGGTCCTTGGCGACGCGCCGCTTCTCCGCCTCGACATCAACCGTTCCGGACGTGTCGAGGTCGACGGTCACGGTGGCCCCGCTCAGCCGAACCTCAATGGAGGCGGTGGCAGTGAAACGGTCGTCGGCCCGATCGAGCCGGGCAAGCGCATCGAGGTAGTGGCGCGAGGGTGCGAGGCCCGCCGCGTCGAGGCCGCTGAGCGTGGCGGCCACCCGCTGGCCCGGGCGCAGTCCCTGGTCGCTGCGGAAGCGGCGCACCTCGGTGACGAGCTTCTGCAGGTCGTCGATATGAGTGGCGGCGTGGTCGTCGCGCTCGATCCGCCGAGGCGCTTCGGCCCGCTCGCCGTCGGTCCCGGCACCGGAAGACACCGGCCACTGCGCGACGACGACGGACTCGCCACCGGTGAGCGCACGCCAGAGCGTCTCGGTGACGAACGGCATCACCGGCGACAGGGCGCGCAGCAACGGGTCGAGAACGGCCCCCAGTACGCGGGCCGTCGACGCCTTGCGCTCGTCGTCGGCCAACTGAACCTTTGCCAGTTCCAGATACCAGTCGCACACCTCGTCCCAGGCGAAGTGGTACAGCGCCTCGCATGCCTTGGCGAACTCGTACGACTCGAAACCCTCGTCGGCGACGGCGAGCACCTCGTCGAGCCGGTCGAGGATCCAGCGGTCGGCCTCGGTCAACGATGCCCGCGGCGGCAGGTCGCCCACCGCGGTCGCGGAGTTCAGGAGGGCGAACTTGGTGGCGTTGAACAGCTTGGTGGCGAAGTTTCGCGAACTCTGCGCGTGGTCCTCACCGACGGAGATGTCGCTGCCCGGGTTGGCACCGCGCGCCAGCGTGAAGCGCAGCGCGTCGGCCCCGAAGCGCTCCACCCAGTCCAGCGGGTCGATGCCGTTGCCCCGCGACTTGCTCATCTTGCGGCCGTGCTCGTCGCGCACCAGACCATGCAGGAAAAGATCGGTGAACGGCACGCGCGCGCCCCGATCCGACAGCCCCGCGATGTTCTTCTCGCCCACGTAGGTACCGAACATCATCATCCGGGCGACCCAGAAGAACAGGATGTCGTAACCGGTGACCAGCACTGACGTCGGATAGAACTTGCGGAGGTCGGCGGTGTCCTCGGGCCAGCCCATCGTCGAGAACGGCCACAACCCCGACGAGAACCACGTGTCGAGGACATCGGTCTCCTGGGTGTAGCCGGCCGGCGGATCCTCCCCCGGCGCCGGGCAGACGACCTCCCCGTCGGGTCCGTGCCAGATCGGGATGCGGTGGCCCCACCACAACTGCCGCGAGATGCACCAGTCGTGCATCTCATCGACCCAGCCGAACCACCGCGGCTCCATCGACCGCGGGTGGATCGCCGTCTGCCCGGTGCGCACCGCGTCGCCGGCGCGCTGTGCCAACGATTCGACGGCCACCCACCACTGCATCGACAGCCGCGGCTCGATCGGTTCGCCGGTGCGCTCGGAATGCCCGACGCTGTGACTGTAGGGACGAACCTCTTTGACGATGCGGCCTTGTTCGCGCAGCGCCTCGCACACGGCTGTGCGCGCCTCGAAGCGGCCGAGCCCGTCGAACTGCGTTCCGGTGTCGATGACACGGGCCTGCCCGTCGAGGATCGTGGGCATCGGCAGGTCGTGGCGCTGGCCGATCGCGAAGTCGTTCGGGTCGTGCGCGGGCGTGATTTTCACTGCGCCGGAACCGAACTCGGGATCGACGTAATCGTCGGCGATGACCGGGATGCGACGGTCGAGGAAGGGGTGCTCGAGTTCGGTGCCGACCAGCTGTGCGTAGCGCTCGTCGTCGGGGTGCACCGCGATCGCGGTATCGCCGAGCATCGTTTCCAGTCGTGTGGTGGCGACGACGATGTGCGGCTCGTCATCGTTGAGCGATCCGTAGCGGAACGACACCAACTCGCCGTCGACGTCGGCGTACTTCACCTCGATGTCGCTGACCGCGGTCTGTAGCGTCGGCGACCAGTTGACCAGGCGTTCGGCCTGGTAGATCAACCCGTCGTCGAAGAGCTGCTTGAAGATGGTGTGGACGGCGCGCGAGAGGCCCTCGTCCATGGTGAAGCGCTCCCGCGACCAGTCGACGCTGTCGCCGAGGCGGCGCATCTGATCGCCGATTGTCCCCGAGATCGCCCCCTTCTCCGCCCACACCCGCTCGATGAACGCCGCGCGGCCGAGATCATCGCGGCTTTTGCCCTCGCCGGCGAGTTTGCCCTCGACCATGGTCTGCATGGCGATCGCAGCGTGGTCCATCCCCGGAAGCCAGAGCACTTCGTAGCCCTGCATCCGGCGGCGACGGCTCAACACGTCCATCAGCACGTGCTCGTACGCGTGTCCCATATGCAGCGACCCGTTGACGTTGGGCGGCGGGATGACGATGGAGAACGGCGGCTTGTCGCTGCTTGCGTCGGCGGTGAAGTACCCGGCGTCTACCCACCCCTGGTACAGCGCCTCCTCGTGATCGGCGGGATTCCAGGCGGCAGGCAGCGAGCTAGTCGCGTCGGGGGTAGTCACGGCGACAAGTCTAGGGATGACAGGCCAGAGCAGCCAATCGATCCCACACGATTTCGCCCGTCCCCCTTCGATCGAAGTGGGACGGGCGAAATGAGGGAGGAAAAGTACTAGGCGCTCTTGTCGTGCGGTTCGGCGCGGTGCTTCTTGCGCGGCACGACGGTCGGCAGGACGTTGTCGCGAACGGTTTCCCCGGTGACGACCACCTTTTCGACGTCGTCGCGGCTGGGAATGTCGTACATGACCGGCAGCAGGACTTCCTCCATAATCGCGCGGAGCCCGCGTGCGCCCGTGCCACGGTGGATCGCCTGATCGGCGATCGCCTCCAGGGCGTCGTCGTCGAACTCCAATTCGACGTTGTCCATCTCGAACAGCTTGGTGTACTGCTTGACCAGCGCGTTCTTTGGCTCGCTAAGGATGCTGACCAACGACGTCTTGTCAAGGTTGGTCACCGACGCGACGATCGGCAGGCGACCGATGAACTCCGGGATCAGGCCGAACTTGATCAGATCCTCGGGCATGACATCGGCGAAGTGGTCGGCGGTATCCACCTCGTCCTTGGTGACAACCTCGTTGCCGAAGCCGATGCCGCGCCTGCCGACGCGGTCGGACACGATCTTCTCCAAGCCGGCGAAAGCACCGGCGACGATGAACAACACGTTCGTGGTGTCGATCTGAATGAACTCTTGATGCGGATGCTTGCGCCCGCCTTGCGGGGGCACCGAAGCCTGGGTTCCCTCGAGGATCTTC
>NZ_DIAX01000059.1:107698-107835 GCF_002414845.1 Gordonia sp. UBA5067
CGCGTGATCGACGGGTTCTCGCTCTTACGGGCGACCTTGTCGACCTCGTCGATGTAGATGATGCCGGTCTCGGCGCGTTTGACGTCATAGTCGGCGGCCTGAATCAGCTTGAGCAGGATGTTCTCGACGTCCTCGCC
>NZ_DIAX01000059.1:107990-140122 GCF_002414845.1 Gordonia sp. UBA5067
GACGTAGCCGGCCTCGGTGAGCGCCGTCGCGTCAGCGATTGCGAACGGCACGTTGAGCATCTTGGCCAGTGTCTGCGCCAGGTAGGTCTTGCCGCATCCGGTCGGGCCCAGCATCAGGATGTTCGACTTCGCGAGCTCCACACTCTCGCCGGTCTTGGCGTCCTTCTTCTCCCCCGCCTGAATCCGCTTGTAGTGGTTGTAGACGGCGACGGCGAGGATGCGCTTGGCGTTATCCTGACCGATGACGTAGTTGTCCAGGAAATCGCGGATCTCCACCGGCTTGGGCAGCTCGTCGAGCTTGACTTCGCTGTTCTCGGCGAGCTCTTCCTCGATAATCTCGTTGCACAGGTCGATGCACTCATCACAGATGTACACGCCGGGGCCGGCGATGAGCTTCTTCACCTGCTTCTGACTCTTCCCGCAGAACGAGCATTTCAGCAGGTCGCCACCGTCTCCGATTCGCGCCATCGATTTCTACCCACTTCCCTGCTGATCCGGTGCGGCACTGACGCGCACCTGCGGACGGCCACTATGTCTTCGGTCACCGCCGGTACACCGACGGTACCCGCGTCGGAGACCGACTTCGAGCTACTTGGGGCGAATGTCGCCACTTAATCCGATGATCTACGGCTATTTGTTGAGCGACTTCTTGCGGTAGCCGAACACCTCGTCGATGATCCCGTACTCCTTCGCCTGCTCGGCCGTGAGGATGTTGTCGCGGTCGGTGTCGACGCGAATCTTCTCGGGCGTCTGGCCGGTATGCCCGGCCAGGATCTCGTCGAGCCGCCTGCGGATGCGCTCGATCTCGGCGGCCTGGATCTCCAGGTCGGACACCTGGCCCTGGTAGGCGCCGCCGGTGCGCGGCTGGTGGATCAGGATGGTGGCGTTCGGCAGCGCCGCCCGCTTGCCGGGGGTGCCGCCCGCGAGCAGAATCGCGGCCGCCGACGCCGCCTCGCCGAGGCAGACGGTCATGATGTCGCAGTGCACGTACTGCATCGTGTCGTAGATGGCGAGCATGTCCGGCACACTGCCGCCCGGCGAGTTGATGTACATCGTGATGTCGCGGTCGGGGTCCTGGCTCTCCAGGACCAGCAGCTGCGCCATCACGTCATTGGCCACGGTCTGGTCGATGGGTGTGCCGACGAAGACGATGCGCTCTTCGAAAAGCTTGGCGTACGGGTCGTACTGACGGTGCCCGGTGGGGGTCTGCTCGATGAAGCTCGGCAGGATGTAGCGCGCCCGCAGGTCCCGGTATGCCTGCGCGGCGGTGGCGGTGTTCTGGTTGCTCATGAAGGCCCTTTTCCGAGGTCGGTGGTGGTGGATGATCGCGGCTAGAGCGACGTGACGACGTGGTCGACGAGACCGTACTTCTTGGCGTCTTCGGCCCGGAACCACTTGTCGCGATCGGAATCTGCTTCGATCTTCTCCAGCGTCTGGCCGGTGTGCTCGGCGTTGAGGAGGTTCATCTCCTTTTTGGTAGCCGAGAACTGCTCAGCCTGAATGGCAATGTCCGCGGCAGTTCCGCCGATACCCGCCGACGGCTGGTGCATCATGATCCGCGCGTGTGGCAGGGCGTGACGCTTACCCTTGGTGCCAGCGGTCAGCAGGAACTGCCCCATCGACGCAGCCATGCCCATCGCATAGGTGGAGATGTCACACGGAGACAATTGCATGGTGTCGAAGATGGCCATGCCAGCGCTCACCGAGCCGCCCGGCGAGTTGATGTAGAACTGGATGTCCTTGTCCGGCGCCTCGGCGGTGAGCAGCAGGATCTGCGCGCAAAGCCGGTTGGCGATGTCATCGTCGACCTGTGTCCCGAGGAAGATGATGCGTTCGCGCAGCAGTCGTTCGTAGACCGAGTCGTTCAAGGTCAGGCCGGCGACGCCCGACGACATCGCAGGGGTGTGGATCGACGAAGTGCTCAATGTTCCTACCTTTGGATAGATCTCGCGGTCACGGGGATTCGCTGAAGGTGTTTGCACCGACAGTAACCAAACTCCGGCCCCAACCCATCCCGATAACACGCCGATTCGCTTACAGCTAAACGCGCGGCACGCGGGCCGGGAAAGTCCGAAGCGCCGACGGCGAGACCATGACGCGGTCCCGACCCTCGGCGCTTCGGATGGATCTGTGGTACTCGCTACTCGGCGGCGGACCCTGAGTCCTCGGCCCCAGCATCCTGGGTCGCGGCGTCCTGGGTCGCGGCATCCTCGGCAGGGCCGAAGAACTCCGTGGTGTCGACGGTGGCGCCCTGGTCATCGGTCACCGTCACCTGGGACACGATGGACGACAGCGCCTTGTTGCGGCGGGCATCGGCGTAGACCGCGCCGATCTGACCGGCCTGCTGCAACTGGTTCACGAACTCCTGGGGTGCCATGCCGTAGCGCTGCGCGGCGAAGATGATCTGCTGGGTCAGCTCTTCCTGGCTGACCTCGGTCTTCTCCTGGTCGGCGATGGCGTCGAGCAACAGCTGGATGCGGACGCCGCGCTCGGCGTTCTCGCGGGCGTTGGTCTCAAACTCGTCCCGCGTGGTGCCCTGCGCCTCGAGTAGCCGTTCGAGCATCGCCTCATCGTGACCGATGCTGTGCAAAACCTCTTCGAGCTGGCCCTCCACCTCGGCGTCGACGATCGACGCCGGTAGCGGGAAGTCGACCTTCGCCACCAGTTCGTCGAGAATCTTGTCGCGAATGGCGTTGGCCTGCTCCATCTTCTTCGACTGCTCGACGCGCGTGCGCGCCGAATCGCGCAGTTCGTCGATGGTGTCGAACTCGCTGGCCAGCTGGGCGAAATCGTCGTCGAGCGCCGGCAGTTCGCGTTCCTTGACCGCACTGACCTTGACGGTGACGGCCGCATCGGAGTCGGCGAACTCGCCGGCCACGAGCTTCGTCGTGAACTCGGCTTGCTCGCCTGCCTTGAGGCCGACGACGGCCTCGTCGAGGCCGTCGATGAGCTGCCCGGAGCCGACCTCGTGGGACAGGCCCTCGGTGGTCGCGTCCGGCACCGGCTTGCCGTCGACGTTTGCCTCGAGGTCGAGGGTCACATGGTCACCGTTGACCGCGCCGCGGTCAACGGCCTTGAGGGTGCCGAAGCGCTCGCGCAGGCCGTCGAGCTGCTCGGTCACCGCTTCCTCGTCGGACTTGAGTGCATCGACGGTGACTGCCAGCGCCGAGAAGTCCGGCAGCGCAATCTCCGGGCGCACGTCGACCTCGGCGGTGAAGGTGACCGGCTCGCCGTCGACCAGCTCGCCGAGCTCGATGTCCGGCTGGCCAATGGCCTTCACGTCGGCCTGCTCGATCGCCTCGCCATACTTGGCCGGCAGCGCGTCGTTGACCACCTGCGCGAGCACCGTGTCGCGCCCGACCCGGGCCTCGATGAGCTTCGCCGGCGCCTTACCGGGCCGGAACCCGGGGATGCGGATCTGCTGGGCCAGCGTCGCGTAAGCCCGGTCGAACTCGGATGAGAGTTCCTCGAAGGGGATCTCGACGTTCAGCTTCACCCGGGTGGGGGTCAACTGCTCCACGCTGCTTTTCACGCGCGTTCTCCTTGTAGGTGGGTGACTCGTTGTTGTCGGGATGACAGGATTTGAACCTGCGACCCTCCGCTCCCAAAGCGGATGCGCTACCAAGCTGCGCCACATCCCGTGGCAGTCTGAATCACTGCAGAGCGGGTGACGGGAATCGAACCCGCGTAGCTAGTTTGGAAGACTAGGGCTCTACCATTGAGCTACACCCGCGTGCAGGCAGCGTTCCGGGGTCGCCGGAATCGCCGCGTGCGAGAAACGACTGTACACGGGCCGATAGGTCGCCCGAAATCGGGGCGCGCGGGCGACGTGAACCGAATCGAGTGCCAAACGTCACAGCCCGCAAACCCGCTGGCAGCGGCAGCTAAAGCTGGGAATGGGCGGCACGTCGTGGGTCAGGCGACCAAGAATCGTTGGCTCAAATGAAACGATTGTGCAACGATTAACGGTGAAAACACTCCTAATTGGAAACTCTCCATAATGGGGGCCTCCCCCAAGGGTGATCATCAATGCCCTGACGACAAAGTGAAGGACTTCAAGAGAATGCTTAGCACCACCAAGCATGCTCGGCGTAGCGCTGTGAAGGGCGTGATGGCCGCGTTCGCCGGCGCACTCGCCGTTGCGTTCGCGCTGCCGGCGTCCGCCCACGCCGCGCCGATCACAATCATTCCCGGTCTCCCCCCAGTCGAGATCCCGGGTGTTCCAGCTCCGCCGAAGCCCAAGCCCAAGCCTGAGCCGCAGGCTGAGCAGACCCCGGGTGTGCCGGCGATGCCGGCCGTCGCCAGCCGCACCGGCTGGGTCGCGCTCGCCGACGACTCCACCCACACCATTTACTGGTGGAAGGACGGCACCTATAACCGGTCGATGCCGATCTCGATGGGCACCAACAAGCACCCGACGCCCAACGGCACCTACTACACCCAGGAAAAGCTGCGCTCGATGTACATGGATTCGTCCACGTACGGCGTTCCGGTGAACTCGCCCGAGGGTTACCGCACGTTCGTCGAGTACGCCACCCGGATGGCCTGGAACGGCATCTTCATCCACGCCGCGCCGTGGTCGGTGGCACAGCAGGGCAACAGCAATGCGAGCCACGGCTGCATCAACATCAGCACGGCAAACGGCAAGTGGGTCTTCGACACCATTCCGCTGCGCACCCCGATCGTCGTCCGCGGCACCGTCGGCGGCGGCAACTGGCGCACCCCGCGCGAGTAGTCCGAGCCGATTGACACGTCGATGAGCCGGGCCTTCTTCGGAAGGCCCGGCTCAGTGCATCGTCGCCGGGCATCCGCTGACCCCGGCCGCCGTCCTCAGCCTGCTCAAAGTCTGAGTGGCGATACTCACGCCATGGCCTACGGACATTCAGGGACTGCGCGGTGATCGTCAGTCGGCGCGGCGCCGATGCCGTCGCAACCGCCGCCAGCCGCCTTCTGATGATTGCCGGCGCGGTGTCGGTGATCGAGATCCTCACCCACGACTGGCGCCCGATCGGCTACGTGGCCGACGCCATCGGGGTGCTGGGCTTTCCGGCCGATCGAAGTCTCTACGTCGCCTGCCTGGTGTTCCTGCTCGCCGGCGCGGTGCGCCGCCGCTTCCGGCTGGCCTACGGCGCACTGGTCGCCGTGATGGCGGTGAACCTGGCCGGCCTGGTCACCCTCGTCGTGCGCGCCCACCGAGACCACCGGCACGACTATCGCCTCTACGACAGTTGGCATGAGTCACCGGCCTTCGCCTGGACGGCGCTGATCGTCGGCACCATCTCCTTTGTGGTGGTGGCGTGCTCGTACCGCGCCTTCACCGCGCGCCTCGCCCGGCGATCGATCCCGACCGCGCTGGGCGTCGTCGTCGGCGGAATGGCCCTGTCCTTCCTGTTGACGCTGGGCTTGACCTTCGCCTTCCCCCACACCCTGGTCGGCACCCGGGAGAAGGTGCGCTGGGCGGCGATGGCGACGGTCGGCGACCATGTCTCAACACACTCGCCCTATTTCACCGGCCATATCGGGCACCATTGGGTCTTCGCCCTCGCCGGAGCGGCATCGGCCGCCGCACTGCTGCTGGGCGTCCTGGTGCTCTCCCGCGCCAACCACGCCAACCAGTTCCTCAGCCGCGAGGACGAACTGCAGGTGCGCCGACTGCTAGCCGCCCACGGCGACGACGATTCGCTCGGCTACTTTGCGACCCGGCGCGACAAGTCGGTGGTGTTCTCCGCCGATAGAAGCGCGGCCATCCTGTTCCGGGTGATCGGAAGCGTGAGTGTCGCCAGCGCCGACCCGATCGGCGACCGCAACTCCTGGTCGGCGGCGATCACCACCTGGTTGCAGAACTGCCGGGAGCACAGTGTCCACGCGGCAGTCATCGCCGCCAGCGCCGACGGGGCACGCGCCTATCGCGACGCCGGGCTACGCACCCTGGACATGGGCGACGAGGCCATCATCGACGTCGACCAGTTCACGCTCCGCGGCCCAGCGATGAAGCCGGTCCGCCAGGCGGTCAACCGCGTCACCGCTGCCGGATACACCGTGCGCGTGCGCCGGCACGGTGAACTGGGCGCGGCCGAGGCCGCGGAGATCGCCGAGGTGGCGGAGCGCTGGCGCGGCGAGGATGTCGAACGCGGCTTCTCGATGGCACTCAACCGGCTCGGCGACCCCGTCGACGGCGACTGCCTGCTGGTGACAGCCCACGACGCGGGCGGCACGATCCGCGGACTGCTGTCGTTCGTCCCGTGGGGCAGCCGCGGAGTTTCACTGGACCTGATGCGCCGCGATCGGGCCGGCGAGAACGGCATCATCGAGTTCATGGTGGCCGGCCTCGTCGACCGCTGCGGGCAGACGGGAATCGACCGGATCTCGTTGAACTTCGCCATGTTCCGGTCGGTCTACGCCAACGCCGACCGCGTCGGCGCCGGGCCGATCACCCGCGGGACCGACGCGCTGCTCGGCTTCGCGTCGCGGTTCTACCAACTCGAGCAGCTGTACCGGTCCAACCAGAAGTACCAGCCGACCTGGATCCCCCGGGTGCTGTGCTACCAGCCGCCGCTGAGTGTGCTGCGGGCCTCGATCGCCAGCGGCATCGCCGAGGGCTTCCTGCCCAAACTCGGTCCGGCGTTCCTCACCGGCCCCGGCGTCCCCAAGGACCAGGAGGTGCGTGACGACGCCGAGTTCCTCGCCGCGGTCGCCGGCATCGAACGGGCCGCCCGCTGTCGCGCGACCCGTGAGCCGCGGCGCGGCGATCAGCATCGCGCCCGGCTGGCCAAGCGCGCCACCCTCGAGGGGCTGGGGATGCCGGCCCACCCGCTCGCGGTCCCACGCGACACCGATATCGGGTGCCTCGTCGAGGAGTACACCGGACTCGCGGCCGGCACCCACACCGGCAAGACTGTGTCCGTCGTGGGGCGGGCGCGCGCCGTTCGCGACTTCGGCGGCCTCGTCTTCGTCGATGTCGAGGAGGGCGGGGCGCGGCTTCAGCTGCTCTCCGACGATGCGTCGTCACCCGCGCATCGGGCGCTACGCGCGGGGGTGGACGTCGGCGACCTCATCAGCGCCACCGGCGAAGTCTGCACCAGCCTGACCGGCGAACTGTCGCTGCGCGTGGACCACTGGCAGCTGGCCGCCAAATGCCTGCACCCCATTCCCGCGGCGGGAACACGCCTGTCCGACGAGGTGCGTGCCCGCGACCGCACGCTGGATCTGCTGACCACGACCGGCGCGACCGACCTCCTCATCAAACGTTCCCGCGGCGTCGCCGCCGTGCGCCGAACGCTGCAGGACAAGGGCTTCTTGGAGGTGGAGACACCGATCTTGCAGACCGTCCACGGTGGCGCCGCGGCCCGGCCGTTCACGACGCACATCAACGCCTACGACATGCGGCTGTCGCTGCGCATCGCGCCCGAACTCTTCCTGAAGCGGCTGGCCGTCGCGGGACTGCCGAAGATATTCGAGTTGGGCCGCAACTTCCGCAACGAGGGCGTCGACGCGACCCACAATCCAGAATTCACGTCGCTGGAGGTTTATCAAGCCCACGCCGACTACCACACGATGGCGACGCTGGTCCACGAACTCGTCGTGGCCGCAGCGGTGGCGGTCAACGGGACGGCGGTCGTGTACCGCGACGGCGTTGGCGTCGATCTGGCCGACGACTGGCCCCAGATCACCGTGCACCGCGCCGTCTCGCGCGCCACCGGAACCGCACTCACCCCGGACACCCACGCCGGCGAGGTGGCGCAGGTGTGCGCCGCGCACGGCGTCGAGTACGGCGACGGCGCCACGGCGGGTCAGCTGATCATGAAGCTGTACGAGACTCTGGTGGAGAAGCAGACTCAGCGACCGACGTTCTATTTCGACTTCCCGATCGAGGTCTCACCGCTGGCACGACCGCACGCCGACGATCCCCGCCTGACCCAGCAGTGGGATCTGGTGACCTTCGGCTCCGAGTTGGCGACGGCGTATTCGGAGTTGACCGATCCGATCGACCAGCGTCAGCGGCTGGTCGAGCAATCGCTGGCCGCAGCGGGCGGGGACCCCGAGGCGATGGCCCTCGACGAGGATTTCGTCCGGGCCCTGGGCTACGGCATGCCGCCCACCGGAGGACTCGGTGTCGGGGTTGACCGCCTGCTGATGATGCTCCTGCACGTCCCGATCCGATCCACCTTGAGCTTCCCCTTCGTCAAGCCTGACAGGACGGACACCAGAAGAGGTTCCGACCTTCCATGACTTCGTGCGCGACGGGCGCACCACAGATCCGGCACGGCTCCCCCACGCGCCGATACACATAGGTGCGCGGTCGATCAGGCCGGTAGGACGGGAATCCGTGGTCGTCCGCGGGCCGGACGACATGCATCTGGCCGCGTCGCGCGCCGACCGGCATCAGGGCCAGCAGGTCGGCCCAGATGGCGTCGAAATCCTCGTCGGAGACCGACGTCCCCGGTCGGTGCGGGTCGATGCCCGCGCGGAACAGCACCTCGGCGCGATAGACATTGCCAATCCCGGCGATGACCTTCTGATCCATCAGCAGCGCACCGATCGGCCGCTTCGACCGCTGAATCGCGCGTCGGGCTCGCTCGGGGTCGGCGTCGCCGCGCAACGGGTCCGGGCCGAGTCGGGCAATCAGGTCATCGAGATCCTCAGGCGTATAGCGCTCACACGCATTGGGACCGCGCAGATCGACCGCGGCATCGTGTCCGACCATCCGCAGCCGCACCTGCCCGACCGGTGGCCCCGGTGGCACGGTCAGCTCGTGAAACGCCCCGTAGATGCCGAGGTGGATGTGAACCAGCTGGCGCCGCGAGGAGCGCGAACTCACATTCGGCGGCCGATACTCCTGCAGGAGGTGCTTGCCCCACGCTTGCGCACGGTGGAAGACCCACCCGTCGAGCTCGGCGGCCTCGTCGGCGAATCGCCCCTGTGGGCTGCTCAACGCGACCGGGCGCCCCCCGAACTGCCGCTGTTGGCGCCGGGCCAGTCGGTGAAGGGTGTGACCCTCAGGCACCGGGCACGGCGGGGGCGACGCCGGTGCGCTCGTATTCGGCGAGAATATCGATCCGGCGCTGGTGACGCGCCTCCCCTGACCACGGCGTGGCAACGAACGCGTCGACAATGGCGAGGGCCTCGGCTTCGGTGTGCATCCGGCCGCCGATCCCGATCAGCTGGGCGTTGTTGTGCTGACGAGCCAGTTCGGCGGTCTCGACACTCCAGGCCAGGGCGCACCGCGCGCCCGGCACCTTGTTCGCGGCGATCTGCTCGCCGTTGCCGCTGCCGCCCAGCACGATCCCCAGGCTGCCCGGATCGGCGACGGTGCGCTTGGCGGCATCGATACAGAATGCCGGGTAGTCGTCAAGCGCGTCGTATTCGTGTGCCCCGCAGTCGACCACCTCATGGCCGGTGGACCTCAGATGATCGGCGATCCGGTTCTTCAACTCGAAGCCGGCATGGTCAGCACCCAGGTAGACACGCATGGCGCCACTATAGTTTGGAGTCGTGGTCCAACCAGCAAACGCCCCCGGTCTGTCGTCGCCGATCCCATCGGTCCCCGGAATCCCGGCCGGCCCGGCCCCTCGACGAGAGCCACTACCGCCCGACGCACACTGGCTTCCGCCGTCCCGCTACGCCCAGGCTCCGGCGCGGCACCCCTGGGAGATCCCGATGCTGGTGGCGATCATCGCAGTCACCGTCCTCAGCTACCTGGTCATCATCCGGATCGTGCTGGTCGGCTCCCTGAGCTGGCAGATTCTGTCGCTCCTCTTGATCCCGCTGTTCCTCGCGTTCGCGCGTGGCTTCAACTACGCCAGGCAGCGGGTGAACGGCGTCCAGATCACCCCAACGCAGTTCGGCGACGCCTACCAGATGGTCGCCGACGCCGCGGCGCGCTTCGGCCTCGAGTACATCCCCGATGCGTACGTCGTCAACGGAAACGGCACGCTCAACGCCTTCGCATCCGGCCACGGCTTCCGCCGGTTCGTCGTCGTCTACAGCGATCTCTTCGAGATCGGCGGGCAGGCCCGAGACCCCGATGCACTGCGGTTCATCATCGGCCACGAGATCGGCCACATCGCCGCGGGGCACGTGTCGTATTGGCGACAATTGGGCTCCGCGCTGGGTATGCGCATCCCCGTACTGGGCAGTGCCCTGTCCCGGGCGCAGGAGTACACCGCCGACAACTACGGCTACTACACCCAGCCCTCCGGATCGCCGGGCGTGATCGGCGCCCTGTCCGCGGGCAAATACCTGTTGTCCGCAGTCGACTTCAATCAGTATGCCGACCGCGCCACCCAGGAGCGCGGCCCGTTCGTGCATTTCGTCAACGCACTGTCGAGCCACCCGGTTCTCACCTGGCGCGCCGCGGCCCTGCGCGACCGCACCAAATCGGGGGCCCTGTGGTTGCGACCGAAGACGATCACCCGCGATGTCGGCAGCGGCAACGCGGTGCCGATCCTGCCGCCGCCGCCGAATCCGGCGGCCGTGCCCGCCGGATTCCTGCCCAACGGGATGGTGTCGCAGACGAAGCCGTAAACCGCTCAGTCGAACGCCGGCTCCTCGGTGCGGGTGCGCTTCAACTCGAAGAAGTGCGGGTTCGCGGCAAGGGCGACAACACCGTCCCACAACGTGCCGGCATCCTCCCCGCGTGGGATGCGCGACAGGACCGGGCCGAAGAAGGCGACGCCGTTGACATGGATCGTCGGAGTGCCGACGTCGTCGCCAACCTGGTCCATGCCCGCGTGGTGGCTCTCGCGGATCTCCTCGTCGTAGTCGGTGGAGCCGGCGGCCGAGGCCAGCTCGGCGGGCAGCCCGACCTCGGCGAGCGCGCCGCCGATCACCGCATCGAAGTCTTTGTTGCCCTCGTTGTGGATCTGTGTGCCCATCGCGGTGTAGAGGGGGGCAAGCACCTGCGCTCCCCGGTCGGCGGCGGCCGCGGCGAGCACCCGGACCGGCCGCCACGCATCCTTGAGCATCTCGCGGTACGCATCGGGAATGTCTTTGCCCTCGTTGAGCACGGCCAGGCTCATGATGTGGAAGTCCACGTCGATGGGCCGTACCTGCTGCGCCTCCAGCACCCAGCGAGACGTGATCCAGCACCAGGGGCACAGCGGGTCGAACCAGAAGTCAACGCGATTGGTCATGCCCTCTGTTGTACTCCGCGGCGCCCGGAGTTCCCCGCCCACCCTGGCCCGCGGCTACCCTCTAACGCGTGACTGAGCCGAATCTGACCCGAGACCAAGCCGCCGCTCGACGCGCCCTCCTGGCCGACGTCGCCTACCGGATCGATCTCGATCTGACCGACGGGACGGGACGGCCGGGCGAGGAGACCTTCCGCTCGACGACCACGATCACCTTCGGCGCCGAGCCTGGCTCACAGACCTTCGTCGATCTTGTTGCCCCGCAGCTGATCTCAGCAACGCTGAACGGCGCGCCGCTCGTCGTCGACGGGTACGACGAGGAAGCCGGCCTGGCCCTGCCGGACCTGGCCGCGCGCAACGAACTCGTCGTCCTCGCCGATTGCGCCTACTCCAACACCGGCGAGGGTCTGCACCGCTTCACCGATCCCGCCGACGGTGCGGTCTACCTCTATTCACAGTTCGAAACCGCCGACGCCAAGCGGATGTTCGCCTGCTTCGACCAGCCCGACGTGAAGGCGGTCTTCGACGTCGCCGTGACCGCTCCGGCTGACTGGCAGGTGATCTCCAACGGTGCGACGAGTTCGACCACGACCAACGGCGACGGCGGTATCACCCACGTCTTCTCGACCACTCCCCTGCTCAGCACCTATCTCGTCGCATTGATCGCCGGCCCCTACCGACGCTGGACCGACACCTACACCGATGAGCACGGCACCATCGACCTCGGCCTGTTCTGCCGCGAATCGCTCGCCGAACACATGGACGCGCCGCGCCTCTTCACCGAGACCAAGCAGGGCTTCGGCTTCTACCACCGCAACTTCGGGATCCCGTACGCCTTCGGCAAGTACGACCAGCTGTTCGTGCCCGAGTTCAACGCCGGCGCGATGGAGAACGCGGGTGCGGTGACGTTCCTGGAGGACTACGTCTTCCGTTCACGCGTCACCGGCTACCTCTACGAGCGACGCGCGGAGACCGTGCTGCACGAAATGGCGCACATGTGGTTCGGCGACCTGGTCACCATGCGCTGGTGGGACGATCTGTGGCTCAACGAGTCCTTCGCCACCTTCGCATCGGTGCTGTGCCAGGCCGAGGCGACGGAATACACCGGGGCGTGGACCACCTTCGCCAATGTCGAGAAGTCCTGGGCGTACCGGCAGGATCAGCTGCCGTCGACCCATCCGGTCGCCGCCGACATCCCCGACATCGCCGCCGTGGAGGTCAACTTCGACGGCATCACCTACGCCAAGGGTGCGTCGGTACTCAAGCAACTCGTCGCCTATGTCGGCCTCGAACCCTTCTTGGCCGGGCTGCGTGACTATTTCGCGGCCCATAAATTCGGCAACGCGACCTTCGACGATCTGTTGACCGCGCTGGAACGCTCGTCGGGCCGCGACCTGTCCGGCTGGGGTGCGCAATGGCTCAAGACCACGGGCATCAACATCATGCGCCCCGACTTCGCGATCGGCGCCGACGGGACCTTCACCCGCTTCACCGTCATTCAGGAGGGCGCGGCCCCCGGTGCTGGCGAGACGCGCGTGCACCGGATGAAGGTCGGCGTCTACGGATCCGGCGAGGACGGCCGGCTGATCCGGCGCTCGGTCGTCGAACTCGACGTCGACGGCGGACGAACCGAGGTCGCCGACCTGGTCGGCGTCGACGCCGGCGAACTCGTCCTCCTCAACGACGACGACCTCACCTACGCGTCGATCCGGCTGGATCCCGACTCGTTGCGGGTGGCCACCGCGCGGATCGGCGATATCGCCGATCCGATGCCCCGAACCCTGATCTGGTCCGCAACCTGGGAGATGACGCGCCAGGCCGAGATGACCGCACGCGACTTCGTCGGCCTCGTGTCACGCGGGATCGCCGCCGAGACCGAAATCGGCGTGGTGCAGCGGGTGCTGCTGCAGGCGACCACCGCACTGGACTCCTATGCGGACCCCGGATGGGCCAGCACGACGGGCTGGCCGGCGTTCGCCGCGCGTCTGCTGGACTTGGCCCGCACCGCCGAGCCGGGGTCGGACCATCAGCTCGGTTTCCTCAACACCCTGCTGACCGGCGTGACTTTCGGCGCGCAGCACGCCGTCCTGCGCGGGCTCCTCGACGGCGACGACCCCGCGTCACACGCGCTGGCCGGCCTGGCCGTCGATACCGATCTGCGCTGGCGCATTGTGAAGGCGCTGGCGGCCGCCGGTGTCATCGACGACGCCGCCATCGGTGCCGAGCTGGTGCGGGACCCGACCGCGGCCGGCCACCGCAACGCGCAGGCGGCGCGCGTCGCCCAACCCACGACCGAGGCCAAGGCGGCGGCCTGGGAGGCGGCGATGATCGACGATTCGCTGCCGAACGTCACCGTGCGGGCGATCGCCGAAGGCTTCGTCCGGCCCGGCCAGCAGGAGGTGCTCGCGCCGTACGCGGACCGGTACTTCGCCACCGTCGCCGAGGTGTGGGATCGGCGATCGAGCGAAGTCGCCCAAACGGTGGTCGTCGGCCTTTACCCTGGCTGGGACATCAGCGAGGCCGGGCTCGCACGCGCGGATTCCTTCCTCGCCGGCGACCACCCGCCCGCGTTGCGGCGACTCATCCTCGAGGGCCGCGACAGTGTCGCCCGATCGTTGCGCGCCCAGCGTTACGACGGGGCCGAACCTCAGTAGACAGGAGTCCCATGGCCCTCGAACTCGAACAGTTGCCACCGACGCCGTCCAAACCCAAGAGCAACCGCACGCACTGGCTGTACATCATGGTCATCGTCGGGGTCGTCGCGGGTGTGGTCGTCGGCCTGGTCGCACCGGCCTTCGGCAAAGAGGTCGCGTTCCTGGGCACGATGTTCGTGAACCTCATCAAGATGATGATCGCGCCGGTCATCTTCTGCACGATCGTGATCGGTATCGGATCGGTGCGCAAAGCGGCGACCGTCGGCAAGGTCGGCGGCCTGGCGTTCGTGTATTTCCTGGTCATGTCGACTGCGGCGCTTGCGGTCGGCCTCCTCGTCGGGAATCTGCTCAAGCCGGGCACCGGCCTGGATCTCAAGCCGGACGCGGCGAAGGCCGCCGAACTCGCCGGTAAGGCACACCAGGCCGGCGGGACGATCGACTTCCTCCAGGGCATCGTCCCGGACACGCTGGTCTCGGCCCTGACGTCGGGCCAGGTCTTGCAGGCGCTGTTCGTCGCACTGCTGGTCGGCTTCGCCATTCAGGCCCTCGGCAAAGACGGCGAGCCGATCCTCAGGGCGGTGAGCTTTTTCCAGAAGTTGGTCTTCCGCGTGCTGGCGATGGTGCTGTGGACCGCGCCGATCGGCGCATTTGGTGCCATCGCCGGGGTCGTGTCGCAGACGGGCTGGTCGGCGGTGCGCGAACTATTCGTCTTCGTCCTCGCGTTCTACGCGACGTGCTTCCTGTTCGTCTTCGTCGTGCTCGGCCTGCTGCTGCGGGCGGTGACCGGATTCTCGATCTTCCGGCTGGCGCGCTATCTTGCCCGCGAGTACCTGCTGATCGTCGCGACATCCTCGTCCGAACCCGCGCTGCCATCGCTGATCGCGAAGATGGAACACATGGGGGTCTCCACGTCGACGGTCGGGATCGTCGTGCCCACCGGTTACTCGTTCAATCTCGACGGCACCGCAATCTATCTGACGATGGCATCGTTGTTCATTGCCGACGCCGCCGGCTCTCCGATGTCCTTCGGCGAACAGTTGGGCCTGTTGGTATTCATGATGATCGCGTCCAAGGGTGCCGCCGGGGTCACCGGCGCCGGGCTGGCCACCCTGGCCGGCGGACTGCAGGCACACCGGCCCGACCTTCTCGACGGCGTGGCGGTGATCGTCGGCGTCGACCGCTTCATGTCCGAGGCGCGAGCGCTGACGAACTTCTCCGGCAATGCCGTCGGCACGCTGCTGATCGGCACCTGGACCCGGACAATCGACGCAAGTCGCGCCAACCGAGTGTTACGCGGGGAAATCCCGTTCGAACTCGACGCCGCTGCTTCTGCCTCGGCGGAGCCGGCACCGAACGTAACCCCGGCTGTGAAATAGGTCACACCAGGACTATGCTGGGGGCTGCCGCTTTGTCACCGCACAATTTCCCCAACGTTTCGCCTTGTCACCACAATCACGTGATTCGTTGACAATTCCAGAAGGTCCGGCTTCTCCGTAACACGAGTTAACCTGAACTGTACATACGCGCCCGATTCGTACCGGACCAGTGGGGCATCGCCAGCATTTGCGCTCGGCATCACGGATTGATAAACCAATACTCACGACAGGTTAAGCATCCTGGTCGTAACCGTAGGGCCACACTTGGCAACGGCGCCAAATCGGTTCATCAGCGCCCGGTTCACCGCATTTCGACGTATTGCCGGATTCACGAAAGAGAGTCATTCGATGAAAAGCAACTTGGTCAAGGGAATGGCCGCAACAGCTCTGACCGGTGGCGCCCTCGCGCTCGGAACCGGAATGGCCAACGCCGCGCCCGTCAAGCCCGCGCACCCCGCACCGACGAATCCGTATCGGGTCACCGCCGGCATCGCCCCCGGAGTCACCTACACCGGCGACTCCCAGACGGGCGCGGCCCAGTTCGACACGCCCTGGGGAACACTCAAGTCGTCGCAGGGCCGGTTCGGTGTCGCCGATCCCTCGGGGAAGACCGTCTTCGGTGACCCGCGGGTGCAGGGCCCCAAGCCGGCGACGGAGGTGCCCGCCGCGTTGCGTGGCCCGGCAAATCCGCTGCGGCCGGGTATGGCCGCGGCGGCGACCCCGGCGGAAGGCGCCCCGCAGCCGAAGAAGATGACCCAGTCTGAGAAGACCGCCGCCATCGAAAGCTCGATCAGCAAGGTGTCGACCAACTTCGGCTTCGCCTATGCGATCGGCGCCATGGTCGGCGGGGTGGGCGGGCTCGTCGTCGGCTGCCCGGTCGGTGCGGTCACCCTCGGTCTCACCTCCGCCGCGACCGTCGTCGGCACTGCGGTCAGCCCGGCCGCGGCGGCCCTCGGCTGCCTCGTGGGCGCCGCAACCTTCGGCGGCACCGGAGCGATCATCGGCGGCGCCGTTGTCAGTGTCCCCGTCGGTGTCGTCAGCGGCATCCAGCAGTACGACTATCTGCAGGCCATTGGCGCGCTGAGTTAACGAGCACAGTTGCCGGGAGCGGCCGGAGCGATAATTCGCTCCGGCCATTCCCGTTTTTCGGGGCGGTGTTTGCCGCAGCGGCCGCCGGTCAGCGACACACCGGCCGAGCCGGGGCTCCGCCGGTCGGCCCCGCCAGCGTGACCTTGATGAATCGCGGGCGATAGATCCGCCGGTCGCGGTAGACGTCGCCGCCGACGGCGGTGTCGATACTGTTGACGTTGTAGGAGATGACCACCTCGCGCCGGGTGGAGAACTCTGGATGGGCATGAGCGTTGTAGGTGTAGACGTCGGGGTCCCCGAAGCTGCCAGCGGCACCGGTCTCCGGGGTGCGGTACAGCAGCCGCGGCGGGCCGAATGGACCGACCGGAGACGAGGCGAATCGCCCGACGATTCGATCGGACAATCCGGGCCCGCCCTCGGTGGTGACGAGCAGGTACAGACCCCGGCGCAGCAGGTGAACGGAGAGCTCACCCGACACGCCGGTCGCGATCGGTACCGACCTCCCCTCCCCGGTGGCGTCAGCGCGCCGCCAGCCACGTCCGTCGTAGTACTCCAGCCGATCGCGCAGATCGGTTCCCGCAATACGTGCGACGTGTAGCTTCCGGCCGGCACCACGGCCCGCCACCCCGTAGACGTAAGTGTGTTCCGGGCCGGGCGCCACCCACTGGCCCCACTGGATGCCCCGGCTATCGCCGAGCCGGGTGACCGAGGTCGGGCGGGCCAGATCATCGGGGTCGAAGCGCGCCACCGACGATCCGGCGAACTCCCAGTCGAAGGGGCCGGCGCCGTCGGCCCGCCACTTACCCACCGGCACCTGTAGCGCGCCCCCGAGGTAGGTCGCGGCCCCCAACCAGTACCAGCTGCCCGGATCAGCCGGCGCCAGCAACGATTCGGGCGCATCCGGGCGTCCGCCCACGATGGTGCTCAATCGGCCATCGCCGCCGCGTACGACGAACGAGTTGTGCACGAATGGCGCGTCGCCGGGACGGCCGGCGCCGTGCGCGGCAGCCGTGACCGTGACCGCGAGGAAGGTATCGGAAAAGGCGAATAGTTCGCGGTCGCCGGGCAGCGGTGTCGTCCAGGTCGAGTCGCCACCACTCCAACCGGCCGCAGAGTCGCCGTAGCCGTCCAGCATCGCGTTGAGACAGTACACGGGTGCGACACCGACGACCCGGGGGCCGATCGGCGCCGCCGGCCCAGACGGCGATATGGGCGCCCCCAGCAGGACCGCGACCACGCACGACGCAACCGCGCCTCGTAGCCACCGCGGACCCATGCGGTCATGGTAAAGGTGGGCGCGGCACCGGGGGCCTGATACTTCGCCTTTCCGGAGACAGCGCGCCGCCAAAGTTCGCGAGGAGGCTGCCGTCGCGTCAGACCTTGCCGAGTACCGCCTCCGAAAGCAGTAGCGCGACGGGGAGGAAGCCAAGAACAGTGGCCAGCACGACCATCCACGAGCGATCGTGCCGACGGATGATCGCCACGGCGCCGGTGCCGATCGAAGCCAGTCCGGTCGCCCAGATGGACAGCCCCCACACACCGAACCACCAGTTGTCACCGAAGCTGCCGGGCAGATCAACAAGGTCGAAAGCAAGTGACAGCAGGATCAGGACGACGCTGGTCAGGGTGAGCGCTCCGAGCGCCACAGCCCAGCGGCCAACCCGAGACTGTGGTACCGAGGAGCGCTTGTCTGGATGGACGCTGCCATGCTTAACCATGTCTGAACTCTAATCTCGCCTCGCCGCGGTGGCGGTGTTCGTGGTTGTACCACTCGGTAAATTCGATCATGAATTCCCCTGCCTGACTGAGGGTTGAGGTGGTCCACAACCACCGACAAGGGCGGCCGGAGCGATATTCGCTCCGGCCGCCCTCGTCGGGTAACGCGCGCCTACGGGGTGACGGCCGCGGTGGTCATCACGCGCAGTGCCGAAACCAAGCCGTCGATCAGGTCGCCGCGGCGGAAAGCACCCGCCGCCGCGGTCACGCCGAGTGCCGCAACACGGTCGTTGACCCGGCCGGCGACCGCGGCACCGGAGACCACGGCGATGTCTTTCGAATTCGGCGACACCGCGATGAGGGTGCCGTGGGCCGGCTCCGGGCCCTTGAGCAGGATCTCCCGAGCGCCGGCCACCGGATCGGCACCAAGGTCGCCGAGGTAGACCGAGAAGCGAACCCGGGCTTCCTCCGAGCAGGTCTTCAGCGCCTCGTCGAGGCGCAACAGTTCGTCGGGTGCGAACGGGAAGCCGGGAACCTCGGAATCGGGGAAGCGCACTCCCGACACCCGACCACTGTTGGTGACGACGGTGCCGATGGGCAGGTCGCCGACGGGACTGGCTGCAACGATGTCACCACTTGCCATGAGCGGCGCCTCCTTCGGTGTCGGACTCGTGCGCGTGCGCGGGGAGGGCCATGTTGGGCACCTCGGTCGCCGAGAAGAGGATCGGCGCGTGATCCCAGGGCTGATCCAGGGTGTAGCGCGCCGGGGCCTGATACTTCGTCTTTCCGAAGAAGGTCAGGTACATCATCGAAAGCACACACAAGATCACCGCAGTACACACCGCGATGACCACCGGGAGCCCGATGGGGACGATGAGGTCTTCCACCATGTCTGATCTCTTCTCTCTCGGTTGACTGTGAGATGAATTTATCAGTGTGCGGGCGCGCAGCGCAGCGCGGGCAGAACATAGCGTCGAAAATGTCGCCGAACCGACTGTGGGTCGTCGGCGTCGACGTGCCGCCCGGCCACGCTGCCGAGGCTGATCATTACGCGGGCCACCCATTCAGCGGCCTCGTCGAGATCGGTTTCGGGATGGATGTCGCCGTCACGCACGGCCTCGCCGAGATACCGGTGCCAGAACCCGGCGAGGTCGGGCACCAGTCCCGCGACGCCGACACCGATCGCCGCGGCGAACTCCTCGGGTTCGACGGTGCGCAACCGCATCAGCGTCGCGCCCGGGTCATCGTAGGCCCGCCGGCCAATCGCCACGCCGGCGACCAGCCGGTCCTCGAATCCATCGATCGCCTCGAGTTCGGCATGGTTGCGCTCCCACGTCGTCTCGACCAGGCGCATCAGTGCCGCACCCACCAACGCGTTCTTGTCGGGGAAGAGCCGGTAGAGCCATGCCCGGGACACCTCGGCCCGCTCGGCGACCGTACTCATCGTCGTCGCGCGAATGCCCTTGTCGGCGAGTAGATCATCAGCCACGTCGAGCAATCGTTCCCGAGTCGTCATGGCGTCCGAACGGGTCATGGATGTGCAGTGTAGGCCGATGCAGCAGAAACAGGTAGACAGTTTCCACAGTCTGTGTACCCTCCCACTATGACGCAACCCACAGTCGCGGTGATCGGCGCTGGAATCAGCGGATTGACCTCGGCGAAGATGCTCACCGATTACGACGTCGAGCACACCGTCTTCGAAGCGTCCGACCGCATCGGCGGCAACTGGGCCTTCGGCAATCCCAACGGCCACTCGAGCGCGTATCGGTCGCTTCATATCGACACCTCCAAACATCAACTCTCCTTCCGCGACTTCCCGATGCCACCGGACTACCCCGACTTCCCGCACCACACTCAGATCAAGCAGTACCTGGAGGACTATGCCGAGGCCTTCGGCCTCAACCGCAACATCGAGTTCGAGAACGGAGTCGTCCACGCCGCCCGCCTCCCCGGCGGCGGCTGGGAACTGGACACGCAGCGCAGTGGCACCCGCCGTTTCGATCTGCTCGTCGTCGCCAACGGGCATCACTGGGATCCGCGCTACCCGGACTTCCCGGGCGAGTTCAGCGGCATCGAGATGCACGCGCACCACTACATCGACATCAACACGCCGCACGACTTCACCGGAAAGCGCATTCTCGTCGTCGGCCTGGGCAACAGCGCCGCCGACATCGCGGTGGAACTCTCGTCCAAGGCGCTGCAGAACACCCTCACCCTCTCGACCCGGTCGGGGGCGTGGATCGTACCCAAGTACTACTTCGGCAAGCCGGCCGACAAGTTCTACCGCACCTCGCCGCACATCCCGCTCAGCTGGCAGCGCAAGGCCCTGCAAGTGATGATGCCGCTGGCCGGGCGCCCCGAGGAATTCGGCCTGCCGACGCCGAACCACAAGTTCTTCGAGGCGCATCCCACCCAGTCCCTCGACCTGCCGCTTCGCCTCGGCTCCGGCGATGTGATCCCCAAGCCCAACATCGCCCGGCTCGACGGCGACACCGTCCACTTCGACGACGGGACTTCCGCCGACTTCGACATCATCATCTACGCGACCGGTTACAACATCACCTTCCCGTTCTTCGACGAAGACTTCATCTCCGCGCCCGACAATCGAATCGATCTGTACAAGCGGATGTTCTACCCGGGCATCGACGACCTGGTCTTCCACGGCTTCGCCCAGGCCACCCCAACGCTGTTCCCGTTCGTCGAATCCCAGGCCCGACTCGTCGGCGCATATGCGGTCGGCAACTACCGCCTGCCGCCGGTCGAACAGATGCGCCGGGTGATCGACGACGATATGGCGCTCTACACCGGCCATATGCTCGACCGGCCGCGCCACACCCAGCAGCTCGACTACTTCGTCTACGAGCACAACATGCGGACCAAGGAGCTCCCCGCCGGCCTGGTCCGCGCGCGACAGCAGGGACCGCCCCGCTGGGCCGGCGTCGGAGTCACCCCCTCGACAACGACAACGGAGGCGAGCGCATGACGCCCGGCACGACCCCCCTATCGCGCGGGGCCCGCACCGATGTCACGTTCCTCAGCGGCGGGGTCAATTGTGCCGCCTGGTTCTACCCCGCCGTCGGGGCGAGTCCCGCCCCCGTCGTCGTCATGGGACATGGCATCGGCGGCACCAAGGACTCCGGGCTCGACCCGTACGCCCGGGCGCTGCAAGCCGCAGGGTTCGCCGTCTTCGCCTTCGACTACCGCGGGTTCGGCGAATCGGCCGGCACCCCCCGCCAACACGTCTGCATGCACGACCAGATCTCGGACTATGACGCCGCCTGCGCCGCGGCCGCCCGCCAGCCCGGGGTCGACCCGGCAGCGATTGTGCTGTGGGGGGTTTCGCAATCGGGTGGGCACGTTTTCGACGTCGCCAGCCGCCGCAGCGACATCGCCGCGGTGATCGCGGTGGTGCCGATGGTCAACGGCCCGGCCGCCGCTCGTCACGCGCTGCCGCTGCACACGCCGCGCAGCCTGCTGCGGTCCACGACGACGGGGTGGCGCAGCTCGGCCCGCCAGCTGATGGGCAAATCGCCCGCCACGATCCCTATCGTCGCGCAGCCGGGCGGATTCGGCGCACTGACCGCACCCGGCTATTACGAAGCCGCGACCGCCCTGGCCGGCCCATCGTGGCGCAACGAGATCGACGCGACGATCGGCACCCAACTCGCCGCCTATCGGCCGGGCCGGCACGCAAAGCTGATCACCGCCCCGGTCCTCGTGCAGATCGCCGACCTCGACCAGGCCGCACCCCCGCACGCGGCGGCCAAGGCGGCCTTCGCCGCGCGGGCCGAAGTACGACACTATCCCTGTGACCACTTCGACGTGTTTGCCGGCGTCGCCGGCAACAACTGGTTCCATCGCTGTGCGGCCCACCAGGTCGACTTTCTCCGCCGCCGACTCGGCGCGTAGGACCGGCCCCCGTCACGCCGCTAGGTACTGCTCCCACACCGGATCGATGTCGGACACGGTCGCCAACAGCCGCCAGTGCTGACCCTTCGGTGCCACCGGCTCGCGATGCAATGTCCAGCCGATCTCGTGGAGCAGTCGGTCGGCCTTACGCCGATTGCAGGGCACACAGCATGCAACACAGTTGTCCCAGGTGTTCGCCCCGCCACGGCTGCGCGGGACGACGTGGTCGATCGTGGTCGCCCGGGAACCGCAATACCCACAGCGCGACGCGTCGCGACGCATCAGCGCGGCCCGTGTCAGGGGAATCTGGGCCCGGTACGGCACTCGGACGAAGTGGTTCAACCGGATCACCGACGGAACCGCGACCGCCAGTTGCTCGGAGTGTGCGATCGCATGGTCCTCGTCCTCGTGGACCGTCTCGGCGCGACCGGTGATGGTGAGGACGATCGCCCGGCGCGTCGACACGACGGTGAGCGGCTCGAAGGTGGCGTTGAGCAGCAGCACGCGTTGCCGTTGCCACGAAATCGCGATCACAGTGTCAAGGGAACCATGCCCAGCGCTGGCGCGCACTCGATATGTGACCGGTGCGCACCGACCACGGCGTCACACCGGGATTCCCGGCTGACACGGAACCGCTGTCGCACGGTCCGGGTCGAGGTGGTTGAGGACCATCGCAATGACCCCCCGGTCGTAGAGGAGTGCGAGGTGTCCGACCATCGAACTCGGGCAGGCCGTCTGCACGAGTACATTGGTCACGTTCGGCGCGGGCGGCAGCAACGCGTTCTGGGTTGGGGTGACGAATTCGTCGTGGGTACTCGCAATCGCCACATACCGAACGCGTGGATCGGTCTTTCGCAGCTGGATGTAGGTATTCGGGTCGGCGAATTCATTGCACCCCGGACACGGGCCCTCCAGCAGCTTCCGCATCCCGGGGATCTCCACGGTGGCCAACCCGCTCACGGTGGGATAGCCGGAGACGACGCCGCCGACCGAGATCGCCCGAAATACCTTTGCCGCTCCGCCGTAGTGCTTGATGTAGATCGATTGCACGGTACCGCCGAGCGAGTGCCCGATGACGTCGACCTGGTGCGCGCCGGTACGGGCGCGCACCGTGTCGACGAAGGCCGACAATTGTCGCGCCGACACCGCCATCTTGTTCAGGTTGCCAAAGGGCCCGCCCGGGGGGAGCTGCCCGGTGGTGAGCGTGAACACGCAGTAGCCCTCGTTGGCCAGGCGCGGGGCCATCGCCTGCCAGCTGTTGTACTGGTTCGCCATGAATCCGTGAACCAGAATGACCGGTCGCGGATGTGCCGCGCTGCGGCACGCGAAGCGGTTTGCCCCCGGCGGCGGCGTATTGGGCGCCAGACTCCCGCCGCCGAAGGCCGAGAAAAGGTCATAGTTGACCGGGTACTGCGGGCGCGCGGCCGCCTCGCCGGTGAGTCCCGCTGCGACGATCACGGCGACGGCCGCCGCCGCCGCGGTCGAGAGTCGCCGCCACCTGCCACGCCACGCTCGTATCACCCGTATCCCCCTGATCACCGCGATGTGGTCCAGTCGTGACGGTAACGCAGATTCGCCCCCGTAAGGCTGGTTGTGGACAATGAGGGCGTGCCCAGTTTCTACGAGGAAGTCGGCGGCCACGCGACGTTCGAGGCCATCACCAAGCGGTTCTATGCGGAGGTCGCGCGCGATGAGATCCTGCGCCCGATGTATCCCGAGGAGGACCTGGGGCCGGCGCAGCGCCGCCTGCGCATGTTTCTCGAGCAGTATTGGGGCGGACCCCACACCTACGCCGACGAGCGTGGCCACCCCCGGTTGCGAATGCGTCACGTGCCGTATCGCATCGGCCCCATCGAGCGGGATGCGTGGCTACGCTGCATGGAGACGGCCATCGCCGAAGTCAGCGCCGACGTGCTCGACGACGAACATCGCCATACGCTGCTGGACTATCTGAACCGGGCCGCCACCTCGCTGGTGAACGCACCACTGTGACCTGAAGGGGATCTGGAGCACGATGAGTGAAACGCCGAACATCGTGCGGTCGAAGGCTGCCCCCAACATCGTCCGGTCGGCCCAATCGCCCAAACGGCCCAACACGCAACTCGATCCCGCGGACCAAGAATGGTGGCGCCGCGCCGTCATCTACCAGATCTATCCACGGTCGTTCGCCAATTCGAACGGCGACGGGGTGGGCGACCTCGGCGGGATCATCGCCAAGCTCGGCCACCTCGAACTCCTCGGTGTCGACGCCATCTGGCTCTCGCCGGTGATGCGCTCCCCCATGGCCGATCACGGCTATGACGTGTCCGATCCACGCGACATCGATCCCCTGTTCGGTAGCCTCGCCACCTTCGACCGCCTCCTCGCCGAAGCACACGGGCGTGAGATCCGCGTCGCGATGGACGTGGTCCCCAACCACACCAGCATCGAACACCCCTGGTTCGCCGCCGCCCTCGCCGCGGCATCCGGGAGCGCCGAGCGCGCGCGCTACTACTTCCGCGACGGACGGGGAGCCGATGGGTCACAGCCGCCCAACAACTGGGTCAGCGTGTTCGGCGGGCCGGCCTGGTCGCGAATCACTGAGCCCGACGGGACGCCCGGGCAGTGGTACCTGCACCTGTTCGCACCGCAGCAGCCCGACCTGAACTTCGAGGACGACGACGTCGTCGCCGATCTGGAGCGGACGCTGCGCTTCTGGCTCGACCGGGGCATCGACGGCTTCCGGATCGATGTGGCCCACGGGCTTGCCAAGGCCCCGGGTCTGCCGGACATGGACCTGCACGCCGCGCAGGTGCTGCGGCACACCGATTCTGATCCACGGTTCAATAATCCAGAGGTCCACGCGATCCACCGGCGCATTCGAGCCGTCGTCGACGAATACCCCGGCGCGTTCACCGTCGGCGAGGTCTGGGTGGAGAACAACGCCCAGTTCGCGGCGTACCTCCGGCCCGGCGAGTTGCATCTCGGCTTCAACTTCCGGCTCGCCATGGCCGCCTTCGCCGCCGACGAGATTCGCGCCGCGATCGAAAACTCACTCGCCGCCGTCGCCACGGTGGGCGCGCCCGCAACCTGGGCACTGTCCAACCACGACGTGTACCGCGAAGTAACCCGCTACGCGCCCGACGACTCCCCCGCGGGCCTCGCGATCGGGACCGACCGGGCTCGGGCGATGCTTCTCGTCGAACTGGCCCTACCCGGCACGGCGTTCATCTACAACGGTGCCGAGCTCGGGCTCCCCAACGTCGCCCTGCCCGACGAGGTGCTGCAAGATCCGGTCTGGCAGCGGTCCGAGCACACCGCGCGTGGTCGAGACGGATGCCGGGTGCCGATCCCGTGGGAGGGCGAGGACCCCCCGTTCGGGTTCAGCAGCAACCGGCACACGTGGCTGCCGATGCCGCCGGAGTGGGCCGCGTTGACCGCCGAGCAGCAACTGGAGGATGTGTACTCCACCCTCGCGCTCTACCGCCGGGCCATCGAATTGCGCTTCCACCGCGTCGAGTTCCGCGGGGACGCCATCGACTGGTACGGCTCCCCCGCCGGATGCCTGGCGTTCCGGCGCTCGGAGGGCCACCTGGTGTGCGCGCTCAACACCGGGCCGAAGCCGGTGTCAGTCCCGCCCGGAGATGTGTTGTTGACCAGTAAGCCGTTCGTCGACGGCCGACTGCCGGGCAACTCGGCGGTCTGGCTGGTTGCCCATCGGTGACTCAGAGGGCGGTAACCGCGAACTGGTCTCCACGACGCTGATAGACCGCGCCGAACCGGGCGTCGAGGCGGATCCAGGTGCCACTCGCGCGCACGCGGACCGGCTCATCCTCCGCGATGTCCTCGAGCACCGTCGATTCGCTGATCCCGTGCCCGTGGCGGTCGCGGGCGAAGCCCATCCCGGTGAGGGCGAACAGCGCGCGCAGCGCCACCCCGACGGCGACTTCGCCGGTCGGATCGGTCACCTCCAGGACTACCTGGTCCAGGAGCGACGTGACTGGCCCGTGCCCGCCCACCGGCTCATTGGCGAGCGCGGCCCCGCGTTGCGCGAGGTCGACGACGGTCCGCAGCGGGACATCGTCGATCTGCCGGTAGCCCGATTGCGGTGGTAGCGCGCCGCGCCACGCACTGTCGAGCGAGAAGCCCGGATCGATAGTCAACTGCCCCGCGCCGGCCGCGGACTGCACGACGCCGGCATCGCACACGACATCGGGCGGGCTGATCGAACCGAACACCGATCGTGTCGCAAGAACATCGAAACCCGTTGTGCCCCATAGTCCGACGAGCCCATCAGCACGCTGCTGAACCCGGATGACCGCTGCTTCGTCGAGGCGCAGCAGTCGGCCGACGAAAGCGGCCACGTCGCCGGCGTCGGCGGTTGAGGCGAGGGTCAGTCGTCGATCACCCATCTCACGCCTCGCGGAGGAATTCGCGCAGGTAGTCCTTCTCCGCGTCAGACATCCGCCGCGGGCGCTGGGTGTTGATGTCGAATGAGGCCAGGTGGGTCGAGGCGACCACGGCCGGCTTCGAATCCACGTCAGCCCCGGCCGGGCGGACCTCGTAGCCGACGGTGAAGTCAACCGAGCGCAGCTTCTCCACGAACATCAGGACCTCGATCGGACCCTGATCGTGGCGCAACTGGGCCTGGTACTTCACGTTCAAGTCGACCACGACGCAGCCCTCGCGCAGCGGTGCCGTCGGCCGCTCGTCGTAGAAGAGCCACGGGATGCGGGCCTCCTCGAGAAGGGTGACCATGCGCGCGTGGTTGATGTGCTGGAACACATCCATGTCCGACCATCGCACCGGCACCTTGACCAGGTATCCACGGGCAGTCCGGCACCCCTCGTCGGGAATCTCCATCGTGTACACAGCCTCTCGTGTCGACTTGTCCGGCTCCACCGACCATTGTCCACCGGGCGACTCCCCTCCCGCCGAGTGGGCACCCCCACCCCGCCCAGTGGGCACCCCAGACTCAGAAGGCGATACTGCGCAACGCCCGAGCCGCAACCGAGAGAGACGCAAACTCGAAGACGTCCGATCCTCGTACCTGACCGATCGTCGTCCGCACCCGGGCGATCCGCGCCACGTTGCGCAACTCCCAATCGGCGATTTGTGCCTCCGGCGACTCTGTCGCGTCCCCCTGAACCAGAATCGCCTGGGTCAGGGTGCGCAGGACGCCGTGCAGATCGTCGCGGATCGCGAGGCGCGCCTGTACCTGCCACCGATCGTGCGCATCCAGATCGGTGACAGCGCTCAGCAACTGCTCCACCTGGAGCCGCTCGCACAGCATCCAGTACATGAGCCCCACCTCCGTGACATCACGGTCGGTGATCTCGGCGACGTCGATAATGTCGAGCAACGCATAGCTGTGCAGGCTGAGCGCCACCGTGCGCGCCACCGTCGGTTCGACGCCTTCGACGATCAGCCGACGCGCCCGCGAGTCCACGTCGGCCCTCGACGCCGACCCGAGCCAACCGTTCAATTCGTCGTGCAGTTCCGCTACGCGGTGGCGGTAGCGGGTGACTTCCGCGGCGAGGGCGAGTGGCTGCGGTCGGGTCGCCAGGAACCAGCGCGACGCGCGGAACAGGAGTCGGCGCGAGTAGTACAGCATCTCGTCGATCACCGCAGTGGCGACCGGCGACGCAACCAGTCGCGTCCACAGCGGACGCAGGTCGAAAACCTCGGTGACCACCACAAAGGCGCGCACCGCGTCGATCGGGCCAACCCCGCTGCCCTCCCCGAGGCGGAATACGTGCGACAGCCCACCCAAGTCGACGACGTCGTTGACAATGCTCGTCGCGATGATCTCCCGCCGCAGCCGATGCCCGTGGAGCTCACCGGAGAAGCGCTCCACCACCGCGGTCGGGAAATAGCCGCGCAACCGGACGGTGAACAGGTCATTGTCTGGGAGCTCGGAATCGAGCAGGTCCGACTTGAGGCCGAGTTTGACCTGAGCCATCAGGGTGGCCAGTTCCGGCGACGTCAGTGCACGCGCCCGACCCGCCGCCCGCGTCGAGGCGAATCGGTCCCGCAGCTGTGCCGGCGTGGGCAGCCCTTCCAGGGCCAGGTCGACCTTGCGCCGGTCGGCGAGGTCGGCCAACATCCGCTCATGGGTATCGACGTAACGCGACGCCTGAGTGCGTTCGAAGCCGAGTTCGTTGTTTTGGGCGACGTTGTCAGCGAGGACCGCATCGGCGACGTCGTCGGTCAACGATGCCAGGAAGTCGGCGCGGGTATGAGCACCCAGGGCACCCGAGGTCACTGCCGCCTGCAGCAGGATCTTGAGGTTGACCTCGTGATCGGAACAATCGACACCGGCAGAGTTGTCCAGGGCATCGGTGTTTATGGCGACTTCGTGCAGGTCGGCCTCGATCCGCCCCTGTTCGGTGACCCCGAGATTGCCGCCCTCCCCGACGACGGTCACGCGGAGCCGGTTGGCATCGACGCGTACCGCATCGTTGGCCTTGTCCCCAACCTCCGCATTCGTCTGCGTCGACGCCTTGATGTAGGTGCCGATCCCGCCGTTCCACAGCAAGTCGACCGGGGCGAGCAGCATGGCCCGGATCAGCTCCGGCGGCGCAAGCTCGGCGACATCGTCGTCGAGTCCGAGCACCGATCGCACCTGTGGCGTGATCGGGATGGACTTTCGGTCGCGACTGAAGACGCCGCCGCCCGCGCTGATCTGCCCAGTGTCATAATCGTCCCACGACGAGCGCGGAAGGTCGAACAGTCGCTTGCGCTCGACAAACGAGGACGCCGGATCCGGATCGGGGTCGAGGAAGACATGGCGGTGGTCGAAGGCCCCGACCAGTCGGATATGCGCCGAGCGCAGCATGCCGTTGCCGAACACGTCCCCGCTCATGTCACCGATGCCGACGACGGTGATGTCCTGGCGCTGCGGGTCGATCCCGATCTCGGCGAAGTGGCGCTGGACCGAGATCCACGCTCCCCGCGCGGTGATTCCCATGGCCTTGTGGTCGTAGCCGACCGAACCGCCCGAGGCGAATGCGTCGCCGAGCCAGAAACCGTAGTCCGCGGCGACCGCATTCGCCGCGTCGGAGAAGGACGCGGTCCCCTTGTCGGCGGCGACCACGAGATAGGGGTCGTCGCGGTCGCGGCGGATCACTCGTTCGGGTGTGACGATGTCCCCGGTGACCAGGTCGATGTTGTCGGTCACGTCGAGGAGTGCGGCGATGAACTCGCGGTAGCGCGACACGACAGTCTCGCGCGAGGGCGATCGACCGTCTTTGACGACGAATCCCCCCTTTGCGCCGAGTGGCACGATCACCGCGTTTTTCACCGACTGTGCCTTGGCCAGACCGAGGATCTCGGTGCGATAGTCCTCCCCGCGATCCGACCAGCGCAGCCCGCCGCGCGCAACCATTCCGAAGCGCAGGTGCACGCCCTCGACGCGGGGCGAGTGGACGTACAACTCGAAACGTGGCCGCGGCGCGGGGGCGAGTGGAATCTTCTGCGGCGCCAGCTTCAGCACCAGTGCACGCCGGACTCCCGGCGAATAGTCCTGTGACACAAAGGCATTGGTCCGCAAGGTGGCCAGCACCGCCGATCGCAAGGCCGACAACACGCGATCGGCGTCCAGGCTGAAGACCTTGGCCGCCTCCGCGTCGAGGCGGACCGCCGCCTCTGCGCGGCGCTCGTCGTCGGCCTGGTCCGGATCGAATGTCGCCTCGAACAGTGCCAGTAGCGCGGCGGTCACCGCACGGTGCGAGGCGAGCACGTCGGCAACGTAGACCGCGCGGTATGCCGAGCCACATTGGCGCAAATAGTGATGGTAGGCGCGCAGGATGGCGACCTCTCGCCAGGTGAGGGCGGTACTCAGGATCAGTGCGTTGAACGCGTCGAGCTCTGCATCGCCCCGCCAAATCGCCTCGAAGGCATCGATGAGCCGAGCCGTTCGCCCCTCAGGGTCGTCGTCGCCGGCGGGCACGTCGACGTCGAACTCGTAGGCCCAGCACGTCACGCCATCGGGTCGGTCGATGCGGAACGCCTGCTCCTCGGCCACCCGCACGCCCAGGCTGTCGAAGACAGGCAGCAGATCGGTCAGGTCGGCTGAGTCGTCGCACAGGTAGATCACGACGGTCCGCGGGTCTGGTGCCGCGACGACAACCTCCCCCGGTGACATCGCCTGCCAGTGAGTCAAATCGTCGTAGGCGCGTCGCGGATCGCGAAGCTCTTGATACGACGGGGAGACCGCCGACGCAAAGCGGAGCAGTTCGGTGCCGTCGACCTCTTCGGGGACGTTTTCGGCAAGGCGTTCGTCCCAGGTGAGAATCACCGCGCCGAGACCCTCCCGCAGTGCCCGCTGAGCGGGCGATCCCGTTGCATACGAGGGCCGGTCAGCGTCCGGGTCGATCCGCATCACGACGTGCAGCAGGGCGCGCGGCCCCTCCCCGACGTGTCCGGTGTACTCGACCTGCGAACCCCCCAACTCGCCTGCCAACTCATCCTGTAGGCGCAGTCGAGTGGCGGTGCTGTAGCGCTCTCGCGGCAAGTAGACCAGTCCGGCGGCGGTCTGTGTTCGCGGGTCGACACGCACGAAAACGTCCAGCGCTGACGAAGCCGCCGAGTCCACCAGAGCGTCGATCCGCTTGGCCAGATCATCGGTGGGCGTGGCAAACAACTCAGCCAGCGGGTAGTTCTGGAGGTAGTCCGTCATCTCCTCGCCGACGAATGACTCGACGTCGACATCAGCATCGTCGAAAACCGCGCTGACCGCCCGCCGTACGACGGGGATCTCGAAGACCGACTGGCTCAGGCCCGCCGTGCTCAGCAGACCAATGAAGAATTGCTCCTCGTCGTCGACCCGGATGCTGACCAGAACCGGAAACTGCGTCCGCACCACCCCCGTCGGAAGATATGCGCGGGCCAAGACAGGCGGCAGGGCACGATCGGCGAGATGCTGGGCACGATAGGCGAGGTGGGGTCGGCAAATCCCCCGATTCACCTCCGGGCCAGTCTGCCCCAGCGGAACGAAATTCCCATCGCCGAGCCAGCGCAACAGCGCGGCCGTCTCCGGATCCTCGTCGGCTGAATCCAGGTCGTCGGCGAGGCGCCCCAGCGCTAGGAGCATCGCCGGGCGATCGGCCTGGATCGCGCCGACCTGCTCGAGCGCCGCGGTGGTCGCCGTGCGCAAGGTGTCATCACCATCGGTGTCGCGTTGACCGGAGTCGCTGAACTGCAGCCGGATCCACGACTCGTCCTCGTCACCGGTGCCACGATCCCCGGCGCTGAGCAACTGTCCGTGCTCGTCGCGGCGAACGCCGAGAACCGGGTGCTCAATTGTGTCAACGCGCAGACCACGGCCGTGCACTGCCGAGAGGACGGATTCGACGAGCATCGGCATGTCGTCATTGATCAGGACCACTTCGCCGTGCCCGTCATCGCAACGACGAATGTCGATGATCGGAGCACCGTCGACACGCACTTGTCCAGCTTCGAGGCACTCGACCGGCACGCCGTCCACAAGGTCGATGCTAGACACTCCACCGCCGTTTGGTCACCGGACCCAAGACAACGGCCAAAGTGAACATTTCGGGCTATCGTGAAGAAACGATCTCGCTAATAGTCACCCGGAGTGCGTCATGAGGAACACGGAGTGCGTCATGAGGAAATCGAACCGGACAGTCACCCGGCGGACCTTCATCTTCGCCCAGCCCGCCCGCGGCCGTAAGCGCAAGCGCAGCGGGAGCGTTCCATCCATGTAGCCTGGCCCAGCACCGCGGACAGACACCCGGCGGACCTCCACCTTCGCCCAACCCGCCCGCAGCCGTAAGCGTAGCGGCGGCTGCAACAACTGCTAGATCACCGCGGCTGCGGCAAGCCGGCCCGCGACCGCCTACCGTCAGTCGCGGGTCAGCTTGCGGTGCGTCACCCGGTGAGGACGGGCCGCGTCGGCGCCCAGACGATCGATCTTGTTGGCCTCGTAGGCCTCAAAGTTGCCCTCGAACCAGAACCATTGCCCTTCCGACACGTTGCCCTCCCACGCCAGAATGTGGGTACAGGTGCGGTCGAGGAACCAGCGGTCGTGGGAGATGACCACGGCACAACCCGGGAACTGCTCCAGCGCATTCTCCAACGAGGAGAGCGTTTCGACATCGAGGTCGTTGGTCGGCTCATCGAGCAGGATCAGGTTGCCGCCCTCTTTGAGGGTGAGCGCCAGATTCAGGCGGTTGCGCTCGCCGCCCGAGAGGACCTCCGACGGCTTCTGCTGATCGGCCCCCTTGAAGCCGAACGCGCTGACGTAGGCGCGCGAGGGC
>NZ_DIAX01000029.1 GCF_002414845.1 Gordonia sp. UBA5067
CCGACGTTGCGCGGGTTCTCGTAGTGGTCCAGTACCTTCTCGCTATAAGCCATTGCGTTCTCCGTGTTGCGACTTGCCGGCGGCCGCTAGTGCGCCGCCCACTGCACCGAGTCGAGGTCGACTCCGTCCTGGTGCATCTCCCACAGCGGCGACAGCTCGCGCAGCTTCGCCACCTTGCGCTGCATCAGCGCGATCGTGTAGTCGATCTCCTCGGCCGTCGTGAAGCGGCCGACGGTGAAGCGGATCGAGCTGTGCGCGAGCTCGTCGCTGCGCCCCAGCGCCCGCAGCACGTACGACGGCTCGAGCGACGCCGAGGTGCAGGCGGAGCCCGACGAGACGGCGATGTCCTTCACCGCCATGATCAGGCTCTCGCCCTCGACGAAGTTGAAGCTCACGTTGAGGTTGTGCGGCACGCGCCGGTCAAGGTCGCCGTTGAGGTAGACCTCCTCGATCTTCGACAGCCCCTGCCAGAGGCGGTCGCGCAGCATCCGGACGCGCTCGTTCTCGGTCGCCATCTCCAGCCGCGCCAGCCGGAACGCCTCGCCCATGCCGACCAGCTGGTGCGTGGGCAGGGTGCCCGAACGCATCCCGCGCTCGTGGCCGCCGCCGTGCATCTGCGCTTCGATCCGCACCCGCGGCTTGCGGCGCACGTACAGCGCGCCCACACCCTTCGGGCCGTAGGTCTTGTGCCCCGAAAACGACATCAGGTCGACCTTGAGCGCCGCGAGATCGAGCGGGATCTTGCCGGTCGCCTGCGCGGCGTCGACGTGGAAAATGATGCCGCGCTCGCGGCAGATCGCCCCCATCGCGGCGAAGTCCTGGACCACGCCGATCTCGTTGTTCACCGCCATCACCGAGGCGACGATGGTGTCCGGCCGCAGCGCCGCCGCAAAGGCCTCGACGTCGACGAGGCCGTCGGGGCCCACGTCGAGATAGGTCGCCGAAAAGCCCTGCCGCTCAAGTTCGCGCACGGTGTCGAGCGTCGCCTTGTGCTCGGTCTTGACCGTCACCAGGTGCTTGCCCCTGTCGGCGTAGAAGTGGGCTGCGCCCTTGAGGGCGAGATTGATCGACTCGGTGGCGCCCGAGGTCCAGACGATCTCCTTCGGGTCGCAGTTGACCAGCGCCGCGACCTCGGCGCGCGCGTCCTCGACCGCCTTCTCGGCGGTCCATCCGTAGGCGTGCGAGCGCGACGCGGGATTGCCGAAGTGCTCGGTGAGGTAGGGAATCATCTTCTGCGCGACCCGCGGATCGACCGGGGTCGTCGCCGAGTAGTCGAGGTAGATCGGGGTCTTCATCGCGAGCTGTCCGTCATGTTGGCTGGCTGTCGTTGTCCGCCGGGCGTCGACCGGCGGTCAGAGCGCGGCCGTGGAAACGGTTTCGCCGGCGACCTTGGCGCTGCCGCGCTGGTCCTGCAGCACCGTCGTGTCGGCGCGCTTCGCCCGCTGCTCGCGCACCAGCTGCTCCAGCGTGACCGCGCGCAGGAAGGTGAAGATGTGGTCGTTGAGGCTCGACCACAACTCGTGCGTCATGCAGCGCCCCTCGTCGTGGCAGTTCTCCCGGCCGCCGCACTGCGTCGCGTCGATCGGCTCGTCGACGGCGAGGATGATCTCGGCGACCGAGAGCGTCGCGGCGTCGCGGGCGAGATTGTAGCCGCCCCCGGGGCCGCGGACGCTGTCGACGAGTCCGTGCCGCCGCAGCTTGCCGAACAGCTGTTCGAGGTAGGAGAGCGAAATCTTCTGGCGTTCCGACACGCCGGCGAGGGTCACCGGACCCTTGCCGTTGTTCAGGGCAACGTCGATCATCGCCGTGACTGCGAATCGTCCTTTGGTGGTGAGACGCATGGCTGTGCACCTTTGCAGAGGTTTTCTCGGGTCGCGCCAAGCCCGCGGGCGGCGCGCGTCGGGGCGTCCAGGTTCGGCACTTCCCGAATCCTATCAATCCCGACTACTTTGATCAACTACTTCCCCGAAAAGTTCAATCGATCATCCGATTCAGCCGCTGCGGGTCGAAACCGTCGGCGGTGGCCTGGGCATCGCCGCAATCGACGCCCCCCTGCTGCAGGCGGGCGATCAATGCCTCCATCCGCGCGTCGGTGAGCGCCGCATGGTCGATCAGCCGATGAATCGCCTGGACGACCGGGTCGTTCATGTCGGCGGCGATCGCGTACGCCGAAAAACCCAGCTTGACGGCATGGTCTTCGCGCCGCTCGGCCTCGTCGGCGGTCAGAATGCGAGCCGGAATGCCGACCGCGGTCGCTCCGGGCGGAACCGCGCGGACGACCACCGCGTTCGAGCCGATCTTGGCGCCCTCGCCGACGACGATCGGGCCGAGGACCTTCGCTCCGGCGCCGATGACCACGCCGCGGGCCAGCGTCGGGTGCCGCTTGCCCTGGTTCCACGAGGTACCGCCCAGCGTCACGCCGTGGTAGAGGGTGCAGTCGTCGCCGATCTCCGCGGTCTCGCCGATCACCACCCCCATGCCGTGATCGATGAACACGCGGCGGCCCACCGTGGCGCCGGGGTGGATCTCGACGCCGGTCAGGAACCGCCCCCAATGCGCCAGCCAGCGCGCCAGCCAGCGCCAGTTGGCGCGCCACAGCCTGTGCGACACCAGGCGGTGCCAGACGAGGGCGTGCAATCCCGGATAGCAGGTCAGCACCTCCCAGGTCGAGCGCGCGGCGGGGTCGCGTTCGAACACGATGGCGATGTCTTCGCGCAGGCGGGAGAACATAGACCGCCATTTTCTCATTTTCCGAGTCGGCCGCTCAACCAATTCCTCGCCAGTTGCTCGCTTCCACCTCGCCGGGTCGACCGCAGCGGCCCGGACGTCGCGCTTCCCCGCGGGCGCCGGGCAGACGCCGCCGCGCGTTTGCGGATACCATCCCCCGTTCGCGACCGCCCCGGACCATCCGGGCCGCCGCGGCACGACGGCGACCGACCGTCCACTCCGAGGAGAAATCGATGATCCGTCCCTTCCGCCTCACGCTGGCGCTCGCGTCGGCGATGCTCCTTGCCGCACCCGCGCTGGCGCAGGAGATCACGCTCAAGGTGCACCACTTCTGGCCGTCGACGGCGATGGGGCCGTCGACGCTGCTCGCGCCCTGGTGCGAGAGGATCGGCAAGGACTCCGGGGGCCGGATCAAGTGCCAGATCTATCCATCGATGCAGCTCGGCGGCACGCCGCCCCAGCTCATCGATCAGGTCAAGGACGGCGTCGTCGACATCGTCTGGACGCTGCCCGGCTACACCGCCGGCCGGTTTCCGCTGATGGAAGTCTTCGAACTGCCGTTCATGACCAACAGCGCCGAATCGGCCAGCCGCGCCGCCTGGGACTACTTCGTTCAGTCCGCGCAAGAGGAGTTCCCGGGCATCAAGGCGCTGGCCATTCACGCGCACGACGAAGGTTACGTGCACACGGCGAAGACGCAGGTCAGGACGCTGGCGGACTTCA
>NZ_DIAX01000050.1 GCF_002414845.1 Gordonia sp. UBA5067
CCGGGGATGTAGGCGGTGACCTCGATGCCACTGGTCAAGCGCACACGCGCGACCTTGCGAAGCGCCGAGTTCGGCTTCTTAGGGGTGGTGGTGTACACACGCGTGCACACGCCGCGACGCTGCGGGCTGCCCTTCAAGGCCGCGGTCTTCTTGACGGAGACCTTGTCTTTGCGGCCCTTGCGGACCAGCTGGTTAATAGTTGGCACTGAATTCCTTCATTCGTTGTTTGCCACGTGAAGCCGACTCTCGCCGGTCCGCGTGTGTGCTGCGGTTGGTGCTCCGGGCAGATGATCACTGTCGCCACTGACGACCGTGATTCACCTCCACAACTCGCCCCACCAGCACGTTTGTACTGGTCAGTACATTGATCGCCACCCCGGGGTCGGGCGTGTCTCACGCCTGATCCCGGGCTCGCCAGTCAGCCTGATCCGCCCTCCGGCAAACCCCGGGGCGCAACCCCGCGAGCTTCAACCGTCGACACGCATGCAGACCGGCCCAGCTGTCGCCAGGCACCGCCCAAGTACTTTACCGACCGCGATTGATCGGGTCAAAACCAATTCCGGCACGACTCAGCTGACCACGAAGACGGGGATCAGGTGGGCCACCGCCGCCAGCTCGTCGATGCCGGCCCCGGCGGTAACACCGCCGGGCAGGAAGCGACCCACTTCCCAGCCCCACTTTCGAAGATACGCGGCGATGACCGGTGCGCGCTGCGCGTCCGGCACCTCGGTGAGGCCGATTCGCCCCTGGCGACGCCCACGCCCGAGTCGCGCCGACCCCGCGACCCGCGCGTTGCGCACCCAGTCGGTCTCCCCGCGCACTGCGACGAGGTAGACCGAACCGTCGACCGCCAGCGGGTTCACCGGCACCGTGCGCGACTGCCCGCTGGTCCTCCCGACGACGGTGAGCGCTTGCGATCCGGCGATGCCGATCCCCCGCTGTGCGAGCCAGCGCACGACGGTATTGAACGCGCGGTCCATCGACGACGGGGCGATGTAGTGAGTTGAGCCGGTCATGGGGATCTCCCTTCATGGAAACAAGATCAGTGCTCTCGTTGTGAGTGTGCGCCACGCCGCCGCATTAAGCAAGAGCACCGCTCTTGCTTTATGGCATCATCGGGTTCATGGCGAGCACCAAACGCGCGGCAAACCGGGCCGCGATGACCGCGGAGATCGGGCGCCTCGGCCGCGAGCACCTGTCGACCCACGGCGCAGCGCAACTCTCCCTGCGGGCCATCGCCCGCGAGATGGGCATCGCCTCGTCCGCGGTCTATCGCTATGTGCCCAGCCGGGACGACCTGCTGACACTGCTGCTCGTCGAGGCCTACAACGACCTCGCCGCCAGCGTCGAGAAAGCACTGGGAGGCGGTGCCGACCCCCGGGCGGACATCGGGCGGGGGGCGCTCGCAATGCGCTCCTGGGCCGTCGTCGATCCGGCACGCTGGGCACTGCTGTATGGCAGTCCGGTACCGGGCTATGCGGCGCCGGCCGGACAGACCGTCGGTCCGGGCACCCGCGCGGTACGCGCCTTCCTGCAGACCCTCGACGCCGCTCAGCGCGGCGGCCTGCTGCGCGCGGACCTCCCCACCCCCGACGACCCGCTGGTCCCCGAACTGGTGGCGGTGGCCGCCGACTTCGACCTGGAGCTGTCGGACGCCGCCGTTCTCGCCGCGACAGCGTTGTGGGCGACGATCATCGGCGCCATCAGCCTCGAGGTCTTCGGACAGTACGGCTCCGACTCCTTCGGCCGGCCGGAAGTGCTCTTCACCGGCCAAATCGACCTCGTCCTGCGCTCAATCTTCCAGTAGCCGCCGCTCGGATCACAAGCACTCGGACCGGGTCCACGAGGGGACCCGGTCCGAGAAAACCGCTCTATCAGCTCGTACTATGGGGTGTTCCACCACTTCATGGCGGCCCGCCATCCGGCACCGTTGTTGCACGTGGTGTAGCCGATATAGGCGCCAGCGGCGGCTCCGACGCCGAGGCCGATGGGCCAGCCAACAATGGTCAGCAGACCGAGCAGGAACCCGATGAGCGCTCCGCCGCCGATGAAGCCACTCGCGCACGGCCAGTCCTTGTTGAGTTGCGCCATCATGTTGTTCCAGGCCTGGTCCTTGGCCTTGGAAACCTGGTGCCGGTTCTGCGCGACCAGTGGCACCAGCTCTGCCGACTTCTTGTCAGCGGCGACGGACGAGCGCAGCGGAACAGTCTTCCCGTTGCCAGATACCGACAGCGGCACCCGCTCGAGCGTCTTGCCCGCCGAGTTCACCACCAGCAGCGCACCGTCGACCTGCTGAAACACACCATCGCGGAGCTTGACCAGTACCGACTGCGAGTCACCGGTCGCGGAAACCGCGAAGTTCGCGGTGGTGACCGCCGGGGCCGGAGCCGCACCCGCGGTGCCCACCGGCACGACGAGCAAGGCCACCGCGGCACTCGCGATTGCTGTCAACACGTACGTCAGATGTTTCATCTCGAACAACCCCTCTAGTGTCGAAAACTACCGTCCTAACCGTCTTTTCATACCATCATGCTTCCGGCATTGTTGGGAAGGCGCCGCATTGGTCCCACCCTTCTACCGTCGTCCCTGCGGCAACTCCGCAGCCCCTGCCCGCTGCACCGGATTCGACGGCGGCGGCACCATCGGGCCGATGTCGCCATCGGGTGCGACATCGAGATCGACGATGACCGGTGCGTGGTCGCTGGGTTTGCTGCCCTTGCGTGCCCGACGGTCCACGAACGCGGCGGCAACCCGGGGCAGCAGGTCGGCACCGGCCAGGATCACGTCGATCCGCATACCGAGGTCCTTGTGGAACATGCCCGCGCGATAGTCCCAGTAGCTGAACACCCGCTCATCGGGCCAGCGCCGCCGGATGACATCGGTGAGCCCGGCATCGAGAACGGCCGCGAGCGCGGCGCGTTCGGCATCGGTGACATGGGTGTGCCCGGCATAGGCCGCGGGGTCGAACACGTCGTCGTCGGACGGCGCGATATTGATGTCCCCGCAGACCAGGGACGACGAGGCCCCTGCAGCGATCACCGCGGCGCGCAGGGCGGCGAGCCACGACAGCTTGTACCGGTAGTGGCCGGAATCGACCTCTCGGCCGTTCGGGACGTAGAGCGAGTAGACGCGCACCCCGTCGCAGACCGCCGAGACGGCCCGCGCCTCAACCGGGTCGGCCGGGTCGGGATAGCCGGGGGTGGCCGGGAACGCCTTCTGCACATCGGTGAGGCCCACGCGCGAGAGCAGCGCCACCCCGTTCCATCGGCCCTGCCCATGATGGGCCCACGCATAGCCCTGGGCGCGCAAATCCGCGCCCAGGAGCGCGTCGAACCCGGCGTCGTCGAGCTTGGTCTCCTGTAGGCACACCACGTCGGGTTGTCGCTCCTCGAGCCAGGGCAGCAGCCGCGGCACGCGGGCGGCCACCGAGTTCACATTCCACGTTGCAACGCGCATGCCCCAACGCTAATGAAGCTAGCCGGCGAACTCGCGCGCGCAGTCCAGTACCTCGCGGGCCGCCTGCGCCGCGCGCGCGGAGTCGCCGGCGATCACGGCGTCCACCACGGCGGTGTGTTGCGACTCGTACGAGTACGCCGCGCCGACCGGGTAGTCGGCGATCGTCGACCGGAGCGCCGGCAGGAGGAGATCGTAGAACTCGAGGTAGACCTCGTTGTGGCTGGCCACCACGATCGCCCGGTGCAGTTCGGCATCGGCGTCGACGATCGCGTCGCGCTCACCGGCCGACGCCGCCGCCGGCCTGGCCCAGAGTTCGTTGCGGCGGGCCACCGTCTCGCGCAGGATCGCGATGTCCGCGTCGTCACGACGGGCTGCCGCGAGATCGGCCGCGGTCACCTCGAGGGCCCCCCGGAGCTCGATAAGATCTCGTCGGCGCGCGGTGGAGAAGTAGCCGCCGAGCGCGACCTCCTTCTCGTCGAGGGCGAGCACGTAGGTGCCCGACCCCTGCCGACGTTCGAGCACCCCCGCGTGCACCAATGCCCCGACCGCTTCGCGGAGGGTGTTGCGTGAGGCGCCGAGTAGTCCGGCGAGTGCCGGCTCGGTGGGGATCCGCTCCCCCACTGCCCAGTTGCCGGCGGCAATCCGGCTCCGCAGTTCGGCGGTGACCTGTGCGACACGGGTGGACGGTGGGCTGTCTTGCCCACCCTCGAGCTTATTTCGGTTGGGGGCCGCCATGGATTCATCCTATGATTTTGGCGTCAGTGGTTCATTCTACGAATTGGTAACCGACGATGTTAGTCAACGATCCCCGGCCCGCCGCGACATGGCCCGACGTCGCCCCGTCGAAGCGCGCACCCGCGAGGTCGATGCTGTCGGGCCGCGTCATCGTGGTGGTTGCGATCCTGACCTTCGCCGCGTCGCTGCGCACTGCGGTGACCTCGATCGCCCCGCTGCTGTCCCGGATCGCCGAGGAGATCGGCTTCGGCGCGACCACCATCGGGATCGTCGGGATGATGCCGACGGCGACGTTTGCCCTCGCCGGATTCGTCGCACCGGCCCTGAGTCGTCGCGTCGGCCTCGAACAACTCACCTTGGCCGCGGTGGTCGCCACCGGGGTGGGGCTGGTCCTCCGGTCCTTCTCTGCATCGACAGCCGCATTACTCGTTTCCTCCGGCGTGGCCCTGCTGGGCATGGGTATCGGCAACATCGTGATCCCACCCCTGGTCAAGCGCTACTTCAGTGACCGCATCGCACTGATGTCGACTGCCTATATCACCTTCGTCCAGCTCGGCACGGCCGTCCCAGCCGCCCTGGCCATTCCCGTCGCCGACGCGTACGGCTGGCGGATCTCGCTGGGCGCCTGGGCCCTGGTGCCGGCGATGGCCGCCCTACCGTGGGCCGGAATCGTCCTCACCCGCCGGCGCGCCCGCGCCGACCGCCCGGCCACCCCCGGGAGTCGGGTCACCGGCCTGTGGCGCACGCCGCTCGCCTGGGGTATGACCTTCATGTTCGGAATGACCTCGCTGGTCACCTACTCCCTGTTCACCTGGATGCCGACCATGGTCACCGATGCCGGTGGCAGCGAAAGCCTCGGTGGTGCCGTCGTCGCAGTGTTCGCCGCACTCGGGTTCTTCGGCACCCTGGCCGCACCCACGATCTGTGCCCGGTTCGCCAATCCGTTCGGATTCGTCCTGTTTTTCATATCTTGCCTGCTCATCGGGCTCGCCGGAATCGTGTGGGCGCCGACGCACGGAACCTGGGTGTGGGTCGCCCTGCTGGGGATCGGACCGACGACGTTCCCCATGGCGTTGACGCTGATCAACCTGCGGACCCGGACCGACGCGGAGTCGGCCGCACTGTCCGGCTTCGCCCAGGGCGCCGGCTACCTACTCGCGTGCGCCGGACCGCTGCTCGTCGGCGTGCTGCACGAAGCCACCCACGGCTGGACCGTGCCGATGGTCTTCTTGGTCATCACCATCGCCGCACTCATCGCCGGCGCCGCCGTCGCCTGTCGTCCGCTGCCCGTGGTCATCGAGGACCTGCCCGCCTCGGCCGAATAGTTTCGTCGCCCCAGCCCCCCTTCGTGGCCACGACGGCCGCGCCACAGTCCCACCACGACGATTTCCACCGAATCTGTACTCAGTCAAAAAGAAGCGGCGCATACTGAGGGCGTGCCATCGATCGATGAGCTCACCACGGCGCTTCGCTCCGCCGATCTCCGCGTCACGCAGCCGCGCGTGGCGGTGCTCGAAGCCGTCTACGGCAACCCCCACGCCGACACCGACCAGGTATTGACGCAGGTCCGCACCGAATTGCCCACCGTGTCAAAGCAGGCCGTGTACGACATTCTTGCCGCCTTCACCACCGCCGGACTGGTCCGGCGGATCCAGCCCGCCGGCACCTTTGCGCGCTACGAGGCGCGCGTCGGCGACAACCACCACCACGCCGTCTGCCGCACCTGCGGGTCAATCTCCGACGTCGACTGTGCGACCGGCGCGGCGCCCTGCCTCGACGGGCCTCCGCGCGACTTCACCGTCGACGAGGCCGAAGTCATCTATTGGGGTACCTGCGCCCAATGCTCGGCACCGAACCCACCGACTTCACCCGAAGACTCCAGCCACAGCCCCAATCGAAAGGACCTGAAATGACCGAAGACGCCACCCTTGATGACGTCAACGCATCGGATGCGGCCTGTCCGGTGATGCACACCCTGAGCCGCCCCACTGAGGGGTCGGCCAACCAGGAATGGTGGCCCACTCGCCTGAACCTGCGGATATTGGCTTCGCACCAACCCGTGTCCAACCCGATGTCCGGCGACGACTTCGACTACGTCAAGGAATTCGAGTCCCTCGACCTCGACGAGGTGCGCACCGACCTAAAGGCGCTCATGACCGACTCCAAGGAGTGGTGGCCCGCCGACTACGGCAACTACGTGGGATCGATGGTCCGCATGGCCTGGCACGCGGCCGGCACCTACCGGGTCGCCGATGGCCGGGGCGGCGCCGGCCGCGGCCAACAGCGCTTCGCCCCCCTTAACAGCTGGCCCGACAATGTCGGCCTCGACAAGCCCCGCCGCCTGCTGTGGCCGATCAAGAAGAAGTACGGCCGCAAACTGAGCTGGGCCGATTTGATCGTGCTGGCGGGCAACGTCGCGATGGAGAACTGCGGCTTCCAGACCCTCGGCTTCGCGGGCGGTCGCGACGACCAATACGAGGGCGACGACGAGACCTACTGGGGACCGGAGACCACCTGGCTCGGCGACGAGCGCTACACCGGTCAACGCGACCTCGATAACCCGTTGGCCGCCGTTCAGATGGGGCTGATCTATGTCAACCCCGAGGGCCCCAACGGCACCCCCGATCCACTCGCCGCCGCCGTCGACGTTCGCGAGACGTTCAAACGCATGGCGATGAACGACGTCGAGACTGTCGCCCTCATCGCCGGCGGGCACACCTTCGGCAAGGTGCACGGTGCCGGACCGGCCGACCACGTCGGACCCGAGCCCGAGGCCGCCCCGATCGAGCAGATGGGGCTCGGCTGGAAGAGTTCGTTCCGCTCGGGCAAGGGCGCCGACACCATCAATTCGGGCCTGGAGGGCGCCTGGAACAGCACTCCCGTCACCTGGGACAACAACTTCTTCTGGACGCTGTTCGGCTACGAGTGGGAGTTGACCGAGAGCCCTGCCGGCGCCCAGCAGTGGCGCCCGAAGGACGGCGCCGGCGCGACCAGCGTCCCCGACGCCGCCGACCCTGCCACGCGGCACGCGCCGATGATGCTCACGACCGACCTCGCGCTGCGTTTCGACCCCGCCTACGAGAAGATCTCGCGCCACTTTCTGGAGAACCCGCAGGAGTTCGCCCGCGAGTACGCCAAAGCGTGGTTCAAGCTGACCCACCGCGACATGGGGCCCCGCACGCGTTACAAGGGTGCCGAGGTGCCCGATGAGGTCTTCGTCTGGCAAGACCCGGTGCCCGACATCGACTACGTCCTCGTGGGCGAGAAGGAGATCGCCGACCTGCGCAAGCGGGTCGCCGATTCGGGGCTGACGGTGGCACAACTGGTGTCGACCGCATGGGCTGCGGCGTCGACCTACCGCGGCACCGACCGGCGCGGCGGCGTCAACGGTGCACGCATCGCCCTGGAGCCACAGCGCGGCTGGGCGGTCAACGAACCGCAGAAGCTGGCGGAGGTGCTCGGCGTCCTGGAGGGCATTCAGACCGAGTTCAACGACGCCCAAACCGGGGGGGTCCGCATCTCGCTGGCAGATCTGATCGTCCTGGCGGGCGGCTTCGGCGTCGAGCAGGCGGCCCGGGCCGGCGGACACTCGACCACCGTCCCGTTCACCGCTGGTCGCAACGATGCGGCGCAGGAGGACACCGAGATCGAGATGCAGGACGTCCTGGAACCGACGGCAGACGGCTTCCGCAACTACCTCGGCAAGGGCCTCGCACAACCGGGCGAATACCTGCTGGTCGACAAGGCCAACCTGCTCGGGTTGTCGGCGCCGCAGATGGCCGCGCTCGTCGGCGGTCTGCGCGTGATCGGGATCAACCATGGCGAGTCGCCACACGGCGTGCTCACCGAGCGGCCGGGGGCCCTGACGAACGACTTCTTCACCACCATCACCGACATGGACATCAGCTGGGCGCCCAAGCCCGGCGAAGAAGAGGTGTTCATCGGCTCGGTGGGCGGCAAGCCGGTCTGGTCGGGAACCCGGGCGGATTTGGTGTTCGGGTCAAACGCCGAACTGCGGGCGCTGTCCGAGGTCTACGGCGCCGACGACGGCGAGGACAAGCTCGTCGCCGACTTCGTCAAGGCGTGGGTCACGGTAATGGAGAACGACCGCTTCGACCTCCACCACTAGGCACCTGCCGACGCGACCGGGCCGGGTTACCGTGGTGGTGTGAATGCACACCAGCACGGCGATCCGGCCCGTCCCGTCGATCCCCGGGAGCACTGGGAGGGCTTCTACGGCGCCGGGAAGCGACCGTGGACCGGTAAACCCAACACGATCCTGGTCGACGCGATCGGGGACCTCGCCGCCCCGGGCCGCACGGCACTCGATCTGGGTTGCGGATCCGGCGCCGACGCGATCTGGCTGGCGGAACAAGGCTGGACGGTGACTGCCGTCGACATCGCCGAGGCAGCACTGGACATCGGTCGCGATCATGCCCGCGAGGCCGGGCTGACCGGCGGCGCCATCGTCTGGCAACAGGCCGACCTCGACACCGACTTCCCTACCGGCACATGGGATCTTGTCAGCGCGTGCTACCTCCACTCGACGGTGGAGCTAGCCCGGGCCGACATCCTGCACAAGGCTGCCGCAGCCGTCGCGCCCGGTGGGGCGCTACTGATAGTCGGGCATTGGGCGATGCCGGCGTGGCGCTTCGACGGCGACCCGCCCGCCTTTCCCAGTATCGATGATGTGCTCGCCGACCTGGGTGTCGACTCCGTCGGCTCCGAGTGGTCGATCGTTCGCACCGACATCGTCGACGTCCCGATGACCGCCCCCGACGGCAACCCCTCATCACGGACGGACACCCTGGTTCATCTGCGCCGGTCGGTCAGTTGACCCTGCCGACTGTGCCCAGATCCGCGCCGACTGTGCCCAGATCCGCGCCGGGGGTGCCCGCGATCTAGCCGACCGTGCCCAGATCCGGAGCGGGCAGATCAGCGCAACGCGGCCGCGAGCTGCTCAGTCCAGGTTGCGACGACCTGCCGACGGCGGCGCGAGTCGTCCGACAACGTGTCGGCCAACCCGAGGCCTCGCGCCAGGTCAAGGGTCACCTGAGCGAGTCGGTGGGCCTCAGGATGTTCCCCGTCGGGATCGAGGGCGGTCACCGTGAACCGGTGCGCCGCACGAGCCAGCTTCGCCTCAAGCGGGAGGATCACCGCACGCAGACCAGGATCGGATGCGGCAGCCGACCACACTTGTAACGCCGCTTTGAAATCTGTCCCGACGTAGATCGCGACCGCCCGGTCCACGACGGCTGCGACCCGGGCTTCATGATCTACCGGAAACTCCGTCGCCGATGCCGATGCCTCGCTGGTCATTGCGTCGAACATCTGCTCCATCACGGCGGTGATCAGCGCCTCGCGCGTCGGGAAGTGGTGCTGGGCGGCGCCGCGCGACACCCCGGCCGCCTCGGCGACCGCGGCGACCGTGGTCGCCGACCATCCTTGCGCTGCAAGCATTTCCACCGTCACATAGAGGAGTCGGTCCCGCGTGGCACGAGACCGCTCCTGCTGCGGCTGGCGAGCTCGCATCATGGTTCGCTGGTGTCCCAACTCGGCCTGCTCCTCGACAGGAAGGCGGTCATACCCTCGCGCGCCTGCTCGGAGCCGAACAATGCCGCCGACTCGGCCGCCCGTGCCGCCGCATGTTCGTCGAACCCCGCGAGAATCCCCCGGGTAGTCAGCGCTTTCGAGGCCGCCAGGCCCTGCGGCGAAGCCTTGCGGATTCCATCGAGCACCTCGTCGACAATCCTCGACAACTCCTCGCCGCTCGATGCGGCCCGCGTGACCAGCCCACTGCGTTCGGCAGTCGCCGGGTCGAATATCTCTCCGGTGAGGAAGTACCGCCCGGCCGAGCGCGCCGTCATCTTTGGCAGCAGCACGACCGAAATGATCGACGGCGCCAACCCCAGCCGCGCCTCGGTGAGGGCGAACGTGGCCTGCGGCCCGGCCAGCGCCACGTCCGCGGCACCGACGAGCCCAAAGCCGCCCGCGCGGACATGTCCGTCAGCCACGACGATGACCGGTTTCGGCATCGTCAGCATGGTCCGCATCAGTCCGACCATGGCCGACGCCCCTTCGGCGGTCGCCTGTTCCGGGCTCAGGCCCCGCCGCAACGCCTCGCCCAGATCTGCTCCCGCACAAAAGGTTCCGCCTGCGTGGGTCAGTACCACCGCCCGTATCGCAGGGTCGGCAGCGGCGTCCGACAGCGCCGACGACAACTGCGCCACCAACGCCGAGGACAGCGCGTTGCGCGTCGACGGCGAGTTCAGCGTCAGCGTGGCGACCGCCCGAGTCATCTCCGCTCGCACGATGTTATCGGCGTCGACAACCATGGCTCCCCCTCAGTACGACTTCGGCAGCCCGAGGCTGCTGCTGGCCACAAAGTTCAGGATCATCTCGCGGCTGACCGGCGCCACCCGGGCGATGCGCACCAGCGACAGCATCTGCGCCACGCCGTACTCGGTCGTCAACCCGTTTCCGCCCATCGAATGCACGGCGTGGTCGACCAGCTTCACCGCAGCTTCTGCGGCCGCATACTTCGCCATGTTGGCCGCTTCGGCCGCACCCCAGTCATCCCCCGCGTCATAGATGGCGGCCGCCTTCTGCATCATCAGTTTGGCCAGCTCCAACTCAATCTTGCCCGCGGCCAACGGGTGGGCAATCGCCTGGTGCGAGCCAATCGGCGCCTTCCACACAGTCCGCTGGGTGACGTACTCGATGGCCTTGCCAAGAGCGAAGCGTCCCATTCCGATGGCCGACGCGGCGCCCATGATGCGTTCCGGGTTCAAACCGGCGAACAGCTGACTCAACGCGGCTTCCGGGTCGCCGACAAGGGCATCGGCGGGCAGCCGAACGTCGTCGAGGAAGAGTTGGAACTGCTTCTCCGGGTTCTCCAACTCCATCGGGATCTGGGTAAAGCTGAAGCCCGGCGCATCGGTCGGCACAATGAACAGCGCCGGGGCCAGCTTCCCCGTCTTGGCTTCCTCGGTACGGCCGACGATGAGGACGGCCTGCGCCTGGTCGACCCCGGAGATGAACACCTTTTGCCCCGACAGCACCCATTGGTCGCCATCGCGGCGCGCGGTAGTGGTGATGGTGTGCGAGTTGGAGCCGGCGTCGGGCTCGGTGATCCCGAAAGCCATGGTGATCTCGCCGCTGGCCAGGCCGGGCAGCCAGCGCTGCTTCTGCTCATCGGTGCCGAACCGGGCGATCACGTTGCCGCAGATCGCCGGTGACACCACCATCATCAGCAGGCCGGTGCCCGACGCGGCGAGTTCCTCCATGACGATGGACAACTCGTACATTCCGGCCCCACCGCCACCGTATTCCGCTGGCAGGTTGACGCCGATGAACCCCAGCCGGCCCGCCTCGGCCCATAGCTCGTCCGTCTTGCGATTCTCCCGGGCACAGGCACGGAAGTAGTCCGCGCCGTACTTCTTTCCCAGCGCGGCAACAGCGGACCGGAGTTCCTTGTGCTCGTCTGTTTCGATGAAACTCATTGGTACACCTTCATTTCGGGGTTGAGAGCGACACATCGGTGTCGGCCGCGTCCACGGATTCGATGACAGCAAGCACATCGCCAACGGCGAGTTGGCGACCTTCTTCGACCGCAAGCGTGGTCACCACGCCGTCGCTTGGCGCGGCGACGGTGTGCTCCATCTTCATCGCCTCCAGCCACAACAGCGGCTGACCCGCGACAACGCGGTCGCCTTCGCCAACCGCAACGCGGATCACCGAACCCGGCATCGGCGCGAACAAAGATCCGGGCCGCTGAATCGTGGACGGGTCGACGTAGCGCGGCACGACACCCAGCGTCACCGACTGTCCCGGCGAATCAACGAACACCGTGGCGCCGTACCGGCTGACGGTGAATTCGTGTCGAACACCACTGCGCACGAGGGCTACCCGGCCCGGGGTCGAGGCCACCACCACCACGCCGTCATCGTCGGGCAGGCACACCACACCGCCGGGCGCGGCGGCACTCCCCGCCGCGCTGCGGCCAACGCGGTACCGCACGGCGAGTTCTTCGTCGCCGACCGTGAACTTCTTGACCTGATAGCCCGGCCCCACGTTGCGGAACCCCGAGGGAATCGTCGCAAGCACTTGCGCTGCAGCGCGATTCGCCGCGGCGTCGGCGAGCGCGGCGGCAATCACCGCCAGCCGCACGTCATCGTTGCCGGCCAGCGGCGTTGACAGCGCGTCCAGGCCCACCTCCTCGATGAATCCGGTGTCGGTATCCCCGGTGCGAAACTGCGCCGATCGCAGCGTGTTCACCAGCATGTCGCGATTGGTGATGGGCCCGTGCAGCGTCGCATTCGCCAGTGCAGCGGCCAGCGCCGCCGACGCCCGACGGCGGGTGGGAGCCCAGCTGATCACCTTGGCGAGCATCGGGTCGTAATACGTCGACACCTCACTGCCGTCGGCGATTCCGGTGTCGACGCGAATGCGCGACGCGGCGCTGTGATGTTCCCCGATCCGGAACCGGTGCACCGTTCCCGACTGGGGCGCCCAGTCCGCAGCCGGGTTCTCCGCGTACAGCCGGGCCTCGATGGCGTGCCCGGTGGCACGTGGCTGCGCACCCGCGAGTGGCTCGCCCATCGCGACGCGCAGCTGCCATTCGACGAGGTCCAGGCCGGTGGTCTCCTCCGTGACCGGATGCTCCACCTGCAGTCGGGTGTTGGTCTCCAAAAAATAGAAGCGACCGCTCTGATCGGCGAGAAACTCGACGGTGCCCGCCCCCGAATATCCAATAGCGGCAACGGCTTTGCGAGCAGCGTCATAGAGCTGCTCACGCACGCCGGTCTTGCCATCAGCGGTCAGCTTCTCGATGAGGGGTGCCGGCGCCTCCTCGATGACCTTCTGGTGGCGGCGCTGAATGGAGCATTCGCGCTCCCCGACGGCCCAGACTGCCCCGTGCCCGTCTGCCATCACCTGCACCTCGATGTGGTGGCCGCGCTCAATGTAGGGCTCGCAAAACACCGTAGGATCGCCAAATGCCGATTCGGCCTCACGCTTCGCGGCCGCCACGTTCTCCTCGAGCTCGGCCAGATCGCGCACAATGCGCATCCCGCGCCCACCCCCACCGGCCGAGGCCTTGATGAGCAAGGGCAGATCGGCCGCGGTGACCCGCGCCGGATCGAGATCCCCGAGCACCGGTACGCCCGCGGCCGCCATGAGTTCCTTGGCGTTGACCTTGGATCCCATCGCGGTGATCGCGGCCGGCGGCGGGCCGATCCACACCAATCCGGCATCGATGACCGCCTCTGCGAATTCGGCGTTCTCCGAAAGGAACCCGTAGCCAGGGTGGATGGCGTCGGCTCCGGCGGCCCGGGCGGCGTCGATGATCAGTTCGCCGCGCAGATAAGTCTGTGCCGAGGTCGAGCCCGGCAGCTGCACTGCCACGTCGGCCTGCTGCACATGCGGCGCCTGCGCATCCGGGTCGGAGTAGACCGCCACGGTGCCGATACCCATCGCGCGACAGGTTGCAAACACCCGGCACGCGATCTCGCCACGGTTGGCAACAAGGACCGAAGTGATTTCCTGATTCGTCATCGTTTCGCTCTCACATCCGGAAGACGCCATAGCCGTCCGCGCCCTCGACGTAGCCACTGTGGATTGCCGACAAACACATGCCGAGCACCGCTCGTGTATCGCGCGGGTCGATCACTCCGTCGTCGTACAACATGCCCGACAGGAAAGCCGGGAGTGATTCCTTCTCTATCTGCGCCTCGATCATGGCCCGCATGCCCGCGTCGGCCGCTTCGTCGACGGTGCCGCCGCGCGCCTCGGTGGCCGCGCGCGAAACGATCGACACGACACCGGCCAGCTGCGCAGCACCCATGACCGCCGACTTCGCACTGGGCCAGGCGAACAGGAAGCGCGGGTCGAAGGCGCGGCCGCACATACCGTAGTGACCGGCGCCGTAGCTGGCCCCCAGCAACACCGACAGGTGCGGGACTTTCGAATTGGATACCGCGTTGATCATCATCGAGCCGTGCTTGATCATCCCGCCCCGCTCGTATTCCGCCCCCACCATGTACCCGGTCGTGTTGTGCAAGAAGAGCAGTGGGGTGTTGGTCTGGTTGGCCAACTGGATGAACTGGGTTGCCTTCTGCGACTCGGCCGAGAACAGCACACCCTGCGCATTGGCGAGAATGCCGATCGGGTAGCCGTGGATCCGCGCCCAGCCGGTGCAGAGCGAGTTGCCGTATTCCGCTTTGAACTCATCGAAGTCGCTGTCGTCGACGATCCGGGCAATGACGTCGCGAGGGTTGAACGGAATCTTCAGGTCCGAGGGCACGACGCCCAGCAGCTCCGCCGGGTCGTAGCGCGGCTCGATCGACGCGGCGACGGGCACCGGTCCCTTCTTTCGCCAGTTGAGACGGGCCACGATCCGGCGCCCGATCCGCAACGCATCCTGTTCGTCGACGGCCAAGTAGTCGGCGAGGCCGGACTGGCGTGCATGCATCGCCGCCCCACCGAGCGTCTCGTCGTCGCTCTCCTCGCCAGTAGCCATCTTGACCAGCGGTGGACCACCCAGGAAGACCTTGGACCGCCCGTCAATCATCACCGTGTGATCGCTCATGCCGGGGATGTAGGCACCGCCGGCGGTGGAGTTGCCGAACACCAGCGCAATCGTCGGGATGCCGTCTGCGGAAAGCCTGGTGATGTCGCGGAACATCTGCCCGCCGGGGATGAACACCTCCTTCTGCGTCGGCAGATCGGCGCCGCCGGACTCCACCAACGCAATACAAGGCAGTCGGTTCTCTCTGGCAATCGCGTTGGCCCGCAGACTCTTCCGCAGTGTCCACGGGTTGGACGTACCGCCGCGCACCGTCGGATCGTTGGCGACGATCATGCACTCGACGCCTTCGACGACACCGATGCCGACGACAACCGACGCCCCAACTTGGAAGTCCGAGCCCCACGCGGCCAGCGGGCAGAGTTCGAGGAATGGGCTGTCCGGATCGATGAGGAGCGCTATTCGCTCGCGGGCAGTCATCTTGCCGCGCTTGCGATGGCGCGCCACGTACTTCTCCCCACCGCCGGCGATCGCCTGGTCGAGTTCGGCGTGCAATTCGGCGAGCTTGTCGATCATCGACGACGACGCCTCAGCGAAGGCCGAGCCGGTCGGATCGAGCGTGGATTGCAGTGCGGTCATGGCTGGTACCCCAATCGTTTTGCGGCCAATCCGGTCAAGATTTCGGTGGTGCCACCGCCGATGCCGAGGATCCGCATGTCGCGATACTGGCGTTCCACCTCGGCTTCGCGCATGTACCCCATCCCGCCGAAGAGCTGTACCGCCTTGTTCGCAACCCATTCACCGGTCTCGACCGCGGTGTTCTTGGCGAAGCAGACCTCGGCAACGAGATCGGCGCCGGGAAGCGGGCCGGATTCTTCCGCACCACCGCCCGCCGCATCGGCCGCAACCTTGGCTTCCACGACCGCGCGCGAGTAGGTCCGCGCCACGTCGATCCGCCGAGCCATCTCGGTTACCGTGTCCTGCACCGACTGTCGGGAGATCAGCGGGCGCCCGAACGTCTCCCGGGCGCGCACCCAGTCGAGGGTCAGGTCCAGGCAGCGCTGCGCCGCGGCGTAGGCCTGCGTCGCCAGTACCGACCGCTCGGTGACGAAAGCGGCGGCGATCTGCGCAAAACCCGAGTCTTCCGGGCCGACCAGGTTGGTGGTCGGCACCCGCACGTCGTCGTAGGTCAACTCAGCGGTGTCCGAGGCGCGCCAGCCCATCTTCTCGAGTCGGCGGGTGACGCTGAAACCCGGCGTGCCCTTCTCGACGACCAGCAGCGACACCCCGGCAGCACCATCGTCGCCGGTACGGACGGCGGTGACGACGAAGTCGGCGCGCACGGCCGAGGTGATGAATGTCTTGGATCCGTTGACGATGTACTCGTCGCCATCGCGCACCGCCGTGGTGCGCAGATGCCCAACATCACTGCCTCCGCCGGGCTCGGTGATCGCGAGTGACCCGATCTTCTCCCCGGCCAGCGTCGGACGAACCCACCGGTCGATCTGGTCCCGATCACCCGCAGCAATCAAGTGGGGCAGGGAGATTCCATTGGTGAACAGCGATGCCATGACCCCGCCGGATGTGCCGCGGTAGAGCATCTCCTCGGCCATGATCGTGGCGTCGATCAAGTCACCGCCCGAGCCACCGACCTCCTCGGGTACCCCGAGGCCGAACAGGCCCAGTTCGGCGGCGACGAGGTGGGTCGCCCGCGGAATGAGGCCGTCGCGCTCCCAATCGTCCTGGTGAGGCAGGATGTGTCGCCCGGTGAAGGCAGCGACGGTGGCGCGCAGATGTCGCCGCTCCATCGAGTCCCACAACGGCGAGGTGAACGGCATCAGGACTCCGAGCCCGAAGACAGGAAGCCGACCGGGATCGGGACCGGGCGCGACCGCAGCCATTCGCCCATCCCTTTGGCCTGCGGGTCGAAGCGGACGTTGTCCGCGACGCCGCGACCAAGGACGCCTTCGATCACGAAGTTCACAGCGCGCAGATTTGGCAGCGCGTAGCGGCGGATGGTCAGCTCGGCGACTTCGGGCAGCAGTTCACCCAGCAACTCGCTCGTCAGAGTCTGGTTGAGCCAGGCGAACTCGTCGTCCGAGCGAACCCAGACGCCGATGTTGGCGCTCCCGCCCTTGTCCCCGGAACGAGCCCCGGCGATCGTGCCCAGCGGTGCCACGGAGGTCGGACCGAAGTCTCGTCGGACTGGCGGCGGCGAATCACCGTCGACGGCCGCCGCGGCGCGCAACGGGGATGGCTCGATCGAGACGGTAACACCGTCGGGCTGGGTGACACGGTGCGGCACGAGTGCGGCATCGACGTAGCCGGGCTCGAAAACACCGTAGGGCGCCCCGCTTCCCGGCGGCGCGGTCATCGTGAAGCCGGGGTAGCTGGCCAAGGCCAATTCAACGGCGGCCGCCGAGAAGGGGCGGCCCACCTTGGCGGGGTCTGGGTCGCGGGCGACGACGCGCAACAGTGCGCTGGCCTGCTCCTCGGTGACGGCATCACGCGCATCCGTACGGGCGAGTTCGAAGGTCAGCTCGGCCGGTTCGGCGGGCAGAACGGCGCGAAACTGCTCTTCGAAGAGCTTTGCCTTTGCCTCGATGTCGAGGCCGGTGAGCACGACGTCGAGTTCATTGCGGGTCCCGGCGAGGAAGTTCAGCGACACCTTGAGATCCCTGGGCGGATTCTCGCCTTGTACCCCGCGCACCGCAACCCGGTCGGGTGAAAGCTGTTCCAGCTCAATCGAATCCAAGCGTGCGATGACGTCCGGATTGAGATAGCGCGGACCACCGACCTCGTAGAGGAGTTGTGCGGTGACCGTGCCCACGGTGACGGCGCCGCCGGTGCCGTCGTGCTTGGTGATGACCGATGAGCCGTCGCGGCCGACCTCGGCGATCGGGAATCCCAAGTGCCCCATGGGTATCTCGGTGAAGAAGGAGTAGTTGCCGCCGGTTGCCTGCGCGCCGCACTCAATGATATGACCGGCGACGACCGCACCAGCCAGCGCGTCAAGGTCCTCGTGGCCCCAGTCGAAGGCAGCCGCCGCCGAGCCCACGGTCAGCGAGGCATCGGTGACGCGCCCGGTAACGACGACATCGGCGCCACGGTCGAGGGCCGTCTTGATGCCGAAGGCGCCGAGGTAGGCGTTCGCGGTGAGGGGATTGCCAAGTCCCAGCTTCGTCGCATCTTTCATCAGGTCGTCGCCGCTGACGAAGGCGACCTGGGCGTCGAGCCCGAGTCGGCCGGCGAGTTCGCGGATCGCGACAGCGAGGCCGTGCGGATTGAGGCCACCGGCGTTCGTGACAATCTGTACGCCCTTGTCCAGCGCCAGGCCGAGGTTCTCCTCCAGTTGACGCAGGAACGTCTTCGCGTAGCCGAGCGACGGGTCCTTGAGTCGGTCACGGCCGAGAATGAGCATGGTCAGTTCGGCGAGATAGTCGCCGGTGAGGTAGTCGAGCTCGCCGCCCTCGAGCATCTCGCGCATCGCCGAGACGCGATCGCCGTAGAAGCCGGACATGTTGCCGATACGGACTGCGTCAGTCATCACTCTTCCCTGTCTCCCACTTCAGGCCATCGGCGCGCGGCCGGCACCGGGCGGTCCGGCGAAGCATTGCGCGATGGTCACCCATTCCGCGGCGTCGTCGCCGACCGTGAGCACATCCAGATCAGCGGGGTGGCGGCGCTGGGTGACGAGTTCACAGAAGTCGTGGGCCGAGCCGCGCACAATGTTGGCCGCATTCTCGGGCCCCCACGTCCAGATCTCACCTGACGGTGCGGTGAGTTCGTATCGAAACGGCTCGGCCGGTATGGGCCTGTTGTTGACCGTGTAGGCGAAATCGCGGGTGCGCACGCCGAGGTGCGCGACGTGGCGAATACGGTCGGTCGGCACCGGGCGGACCCCCAGGGCTTCGGCGACGTCGAGGCCGTGCGCCCACGTCTCCATGATCCGGGCCGTGGCCATCGACCCGGCCGACATGGGCGGGCCAAACCACGGCAGCTTTGTGCCTGCTGGGACGCCAGACAGTGCATCCGCCAGTTTGGCCCGGGTTTCCCGCCAGTCGGCAAGGAGCTCGGCTGGCGGCCGGGCCGCCTCGACTTCGGCGGCCACGTCAACGAAGCCGAGCGGATCCTTCATCGCTTCGCCGAAGAGCGCAGTGAAGCCTTCACCGTCGGTGATCGCCAGGTAGGAGACGCGGTCGGTCCAGAGCAGGTGCCCGACCTGGTGGGCGATGGTCCAGCCCTGGGCCGGCGTGGGTGTGCTCCACCTCTCCGTCGCCAACTCGGCGACGAGGTCGTCGAGCGAATCACTCTGGGCCGTCAGATCGGCCACGATCGCAGCTACAACTGGCATGGTGTCAACCGTCACACACCCACCGACAAAAAGCAATCTTGCTTGATTGTTTTCTCGAGTGGGCACCACACCGTCGCCGAGTGGGCACCCAATTAAGTCGGCGGCAGTAACTGGCGCGGTATTCCCCGCTTGGTCCGCGGGCCTGAGGTGCCCACTCGAGGTGGTCGAGGTGCCCACTCGAGGTCGTCGAGGCGCCCACTCGACGGGGGCTGCGACCTTACAGATCGCACCGCGCGTCGGCGGTGGCGCGAGCCACGAGGGTTCCCTCAGCATCCTGGAGGAGGACGTCGACGGTGGACAGTCGCCGGCCGATCTTCACTGGATTGACCGTCGCCGTGACGCGCTGGCCGTCGACGGCCGGTGAACGCAAGAAGGCGATAGTGAACTCGATCAATTGGTAGTCGTGACCGGTTGGCATGTTCGCCTGAATCCCCAGCGACGCGGCCTGTGCAGCGATCGTCGAAATGATCCCGCCGTGCATTGTGCCAAAGAAGTTTCCCATCCACCGGGACGTTTCCACCGCCAGGCGAAGCGCCGTCGGGTCGGGATCGATAATCGTTGCGTTGAGTAGCTCGGCGAGAGGACCGATCCGAAGTGTTCCGTCAGCGATGGAGGCAATCACCGCGGCGCCCGAGAGTGTCGGGTCGATAGTTGGTGGCGGCTCCGCCTCGTCGGGGGCGGGTAGCGGTTCACCCACCACAACCCCGGACTCGCCAATCACCGTACGCCCGACCCGGACACTGCGGGCCTGCCCGCGGACCACCACCTCATCGTCGCGCACAACTCGTACGGTGGTCGAGCCGAGAGCATCGTCGAACATCTCGAGCTCACTGTCACCGCGCAGGACATCGCCCCGGTCGGGTCGTGCTCCCATCGACATGGTCAGTCGCGCCTGCAATGACGACGACGAGCGGTCGGCGAGGGCAAAGGGCACGCCACCGAGGTCGTCGACGAGAACCAGTAACGCCGGCAGGTCAACCAGTCCACGATGATCGAGAATTCGTGTGCCCAACGATTGGGTCATCGCGATCGGTGCACTATCGGCGACAACCCGAATCGCGAAGGCCTCGAACGCATCCGTGGGCGAGTGCGTCACTTCGTCGCACCTAGTATCGCGGCCACCGCATCCGATTCATAAAACGGCGAAAGTTGTTCGCGGACAATACGATCCAACTCACCTGTCGCCACAACCGCGTCGAACAATCGCGGTGCCCCCCGTACGGCGTGCTCGACCAGGATGTCGCGCGTCAGGTCGAGTTCGTCGAGCAGTTCCGCCGCCGGACTCTCGCCATAGACGGTGAAGAAACCGGCGATCAGCGCGTCCACCAGTTTGAGTACCGGTTCGGAAACCGCCCCGGCGATGAACACATCTTGGCCGAGTCCGCCGATACGCTTGGCGTCGTCGAGCGAGAGCACCTTGTCGAGTCGCCCGATCGGCCTGTCGGCATAGAGATCAAAAACCTCGATGACCGCTGCCCGTGTCGACGGGTCCTTGAGCGTCGCGACGATGATCTTGTTCAATCGCCCCATGGCGAATTCGGCACCCTTAGCGGCGGTGTCGCTGAATAGCGCCTCAAACTGCTCGCCCGTCTTGCCGATCGCCTTGCCCGCGGCCTTAGAACCAAAGGAGACGAGTGACCCCACACCGGGGATCTTCTCCGCCATCGCACGATTGCCGGCCACCACATCGTTGACGATTCGGCCCACAAACCGAGAGGCGATCGCCGCGGTCATCGGACTGTGCGTCAGATCGTCGAGCACCTTTTCCAGCAGCGGTGTCAGGCCGATTACCTCGTCGGTAATCCGCTCCACGTTGTCGCTGTCGATGACCTCGCGCAGCGAGTAGGTGCCGGCCGGATTGGACATCACGACGTTGGCACTGTGGTCGACCAGCGTCGACGCGGCCGTACTCGGCGGCACATTCTTCGCCAGGGTGCGGGCAATCGAGGTGACCAGTTCCGGATCGACGAGCGCCGACACCGTCGCGGACTCGGCGATCGCGAGCACGTCGTCGACCGCCTTCGCGGCCAATTCGGGCAGTTCGTCACCGGTGAGTCGGCCGATCACCCATGCGACCTGGGCATCAAGCAGAGCCTGGGCGACTGTTTCGGTTGTCATGGTCTGAGGATATGGGGTCGGGTTTCTCCCACAAAAGTTCTCCGCTTTCCAGCCGCGTCACCAGCCGGGAGAACCAGTCCTGCTCGGCCGCACAACTAAGAGAGAGAAAGCCTTGAACACAGTCGAAGCCACCAACCTAAGTCACCCGCCTGATACCAGCACGTCGATGACCCAAACAGGCGTCCACGCACCGCACGTGATGATCATCATCAACAAGTGGAACTGCTTCCTCTGTCCAGCAGGCCTAGCTGCGGGCAGGATGATGATTGTATCTCTCATTCCTGAAGCTTACGGACGTGCAGGAAGGCAATGCCGCAACGGCGCGTGCGTAGACGGTCCACTCTCGGCGACCACCGTCCCACTCAGACCCGATTGGCTCCACGAGGTGGCCCGTTCGAGCCGGGTGAAGGCGTGGTAGATGCTGCGCGGCGCACCGGTGACGAAGTCCTTGCGGGTAAGAACGACGAATCGGTGGATGTCATACGGGTGCCGCGGTTCGATGGGGAGGAGCGCCAGGACGGTGAGCGCGGGCAGGTCACGCTCATGACGACGGCCGGGTGCCCACTCGACGAAATCAGGTGAGCAACTCGGTCAGTTCGTCGAACGTGTAGGGCGCCGAGTCGTGGTGGTCCCGATACGCGATCAACGTCGGCTGCGCTTCCTCGAAGCGCCCGATGAATCCGCCTGCGACACTGAAGATCTGACCCGTTATTCCCGCGGTCGCCTCCCCCGCCAGGAACACGTACATCGGAGCCACGTACTCCGGCGGAGCCGGATCGAGGGCGGCGGCCCGCAGACCGTCGTCGAGGATCCCGCGCTCGTGCAAGCCATTGATGTGCCGCACGTAGTCGTCGCCGGCCGACAACCTCGACCGTGCCCCGGGCAACACCGCATTGACCCGCACGCCGGCACCCCGCAGATCGGCGGCCGCGGCCAGCGTCAACGAACTCACCCCGCCCTTGGCGGCCGGATAGCCGCTGCCGCCGAACATCCCGTACGCCGCTGCCGAGCCGGTCAGCACGATTGAGCCCGACTCCTGCTCGGCCATCACCCGCCCCGCCGCCTGCGTCACCGCGAAGGCACTCATGAGATGGGCGTCGAGTTGCTCGACGAACTCGTCGCGGCTGATGGTCAGAATCGTCGACCCGGGCGGCTCGGCGATCCCCGCGCAGTTCACCGCGACGTCGAGCGCGCCGAACCGGTCCAGCGCGGTCTGCACCAGCTGTTCGGCGACGCCCTCGTCCGCCGCCGATCCGACGACGCCGACCGCCGCTCCCCCACCGCCGCCGATCTCGTCCACGGCCGCGGCGACGGCATCGCCGTCGCGGCCGTTGACGACCACCGACGCACCGGCCCCCGCCAAGGCATAGGCAACGGACAAGCCAATCCCCCGCGTCGCACCGGCGACGACGGCAACCCGACCGCCCAGGACCGGTTCCATCTCAGCGACCAACCGGTGTGATGGGGATTGACCGGCCCCGCTCGGCGAACTCGAAAGTCGATCCGCCCGAGAACCGCACGATCGCCACTTCGCCGGCCTCTTTGCGGGGTTCCCCGCGCACGACGTCGACCACCAGGTCACCATCGGTCAGCGACGCCGAACCAACCGCCCACCGTGGATCGACACCCGCCACCATCGCATCGAGTGGACCGGTGAAGGTCGGCGTCAGCAGATCCATCCAGCCCCCGTCGGCGATGGCGGGCGCACCGTGCGGAATGCGGATACGGACGCCGTCGCCCTGCTCCTCGACGACGACGCCGGTGTACTGGCTCGGTCCGAGGATCGGGTGTGCACGCAAGACGGTGGCGAGATCGGATGCGCTGTCCCCCAACGACAACGCATTGCGCAGCCGCTCCGAGGTCATGCCGGCGATACCAATCAACTGCTTACCGGTGATCTCCCGCGTCTGCGCATCGTCGGTGCGGCGCAGCACCGCCAGACGGAAGCCGATGGCCAGGAGGTGATGCTGCAGCGCCACCTCCTGGGCAATCCGCACCAGGGCACTGTGGGAGAAGTCGCCGAACACCAAGTCCTCCACCAGGTCACCTCGGTAGTCGACGTAGCCGTCGGTTGCCGACGAATCGATCGGGCTCAATTCGACGGTGGCCGCGGCGGTTTCGAGCATCGGCACGGTGAACTCCGGAAGCGGCAGCTCTTCGCGCCCCGGTTCGATCGTCACCGTCCATTCGCAGTGGGGATGCCGATCCGACGGGGTGCGAGGCGGCCGGTGCACCGGCCGGATCCGGGCCCGCCGGTTGGTAGCGATGGCCGTCGCATCGAAGGTCGGATCCTCGATGTCGTGACACATTGCCGTCACGTAGTCCTCGCCCATCGGCTCCACATCCATCAGCGCACCGCAGTGATTGAGGACAAATCCGCCGTGGTACTTGTCGTGCACAACGTAGCGGAAGTCCATGAACTGCGGCGGCGCGCCGATGTCGAGTTGCAGACACTTGAACATGTCGGCGACGCCGTCGCCGTCGATGCCCAGCGCCGCACGCATCCGCGCGGTATACACCGGGCTGGCGGCCATCCACTCCTCGATGGCCACCTGGGTCATGCCGGCACGACCGAACGCCGAGATCAGATGAGCCATCCCGCTGCGATCGATCAACTGTCCGGACAACAGGAGTTCGGGCACCAGTGTGGCGAGTTGATCCGACGTGAACTCCGCATACGTCGATTCCCGACCGAGTGGGCCTGATTCGGTCATCTCAGATCACCAGAAAGCGACGGGCGCGGTGCCGAAGTCGTACCAACCGGGCAGGTTGCCCGGTGCCGACTTCTCGACCCGCTTGAGCATTGGCTCGCTCATCGCCTTGTCGGTCATCATCTCGATGAACAGCGACGACACATTGCCGTAGTCGAAGAAGTCCCGCTGCCAAGCAAACTCGAAGTTGCCGGCGTATTTGAACCAGCTGCCCTGAATGCCCTCGAGCGCGTAGTTCGAGCCATCGGCGCGCGTGCCCTCGTACACCTGCTTCCACAGGCCGATCATGTCGCCGGTCTTCTCATCGATGACCCAGGTCTGGTACGGGTAGATCCATCCCTGCAAGCCCTCCATCTCCTGGCCGAGGGCAATGTCGCGGATTTCGTCGCGTCCGACTGCCATGAAGTCCTTTTTGGGCCCGTAGTTCCAGCCGTAGGTGGAATCGACGGTGTAGAAGCTCGCCAGCGGCTTCCAATCACCAGCCGCCTCGCACTCAATGTTGGCTTTGAGCCAACGCTCCTTCATCTCCTCCAGTTCGGCGCGATCGAACGGCCCGAAGCTGGTGGCGGCGGCAATCTCGGTCATTGATTTCCTTTGGTGGTTGGTTGGCACGGAGATCAGTCTTCGACGATCCGTAGGGCTTGCGTGGGGCAATAGCGCACCGCGGCCTCGATGGCCGGGCGCAGCGACTCGTCGGGATTGCGCTCAAGGATCTCGACGTGGTCGCGCTGCGCCTCGAATACCTCGGGCGCTTCCATCTCGCACATGCCGTGCCCTTGGCACAGGTCCAGGTCGACTTCGACGCGCATATCGCTAGACCCGTTCCCGGCGGCGGTACCGAACCTTGCAGGGCTGGGCAAGCTGGACGACCATCTTCGAGTGATCGTTGTGGTAGGACTCCGGGTCCTGCGACAGCTCAAACTCATAGTTCTGCAGGAGAACCGAGAAGATCGCCTTGATCTGCATCATCGCGAACTGAGCGCCGACGCAGCGGTGCCGTCCGGCCCCGAAGGGGATCCACGTCCAGCGGTTGATGATGTCGTCTTGGCGCGGGTCGATGTAACGGTACGGGTCGAAGGAGTCCGCCTCGGGGAAGTCTTCGGGCAGTCGGTTGTTTACCGCCGGCGACACCGCGATCAGTTGACCGGCCTTGACTGCCGTGCCCTCGATCTCAAAATCTTCCCGCACCAGTCGCATCAAGATGATCAGCGGCGGGTGTAGGCGCAGCGTCTCCTTGATTCCGGCCTCCAGCAACGGAATCTGGCGCATCGAGGCAAACGAGTACGGCACCCGCGGCCCGTTACCCGGTCCCGATTCGGCCTGCTCGCTATCGCTCCCGGAGTAGATATCGTCGAGTTCGGCGACGACCTCGGTCATGAATTCGGGATGCCGCAACAATTCCAGCAGTGTCCACGCCGACGTGCCCTGCGTCGTGTGGTGCCCGGCAAACATCATCGAGATGAACATCCCGGTGACGGTGTCGGCGGTAAACATGGGCGACCCGTCTTCGTTCTTCAACGACACCAGGACGTCGAGCAAGTCCCGATTCTCCTTGTCCTGCTCAGGGTTTGCCGCACGCTCGGCTAGGACGCCGGACATGAACTTCACCAGCTCGGCGCGGGCGGCGTCGCGACGCCGAAAGCTCTCGATGTCGGCGTGGTAGTCCACGTACGCATACGGGTCGGTGCCGCGCTCGAGATCGTGATAGATCTCCGAGATCCGCTTGCTCAGGCTTTCCCGGAACTTCGCGCCAATCAGGCACGACGACGAGGTGTACAGCGTCAGCTCGCCGAACCATTCGAGGAGGTCGATCTCGCCCTCGTCACCCCAGTTCGCGATCATCCGTTCCACCTCGTTGGGGATGGTCACGGCGTGCTGCTTCATGTGGGCGCCCTTGAGCGCCTGGTTGTGCAGTGCCTTGGATCGTTCCTCGGGGCTCGTATCGAAGACCACTCCCTCACCGAACACCGGCGTCATGAACGGGTACGCCGCGGCCTGGTCGAGCAGTTCGTCGGGGGCGCGGAAGAACTCCTCGTTCGCCGCCGCGCCGGACACCAGCACGACCTCGTTGCCGGCGAGCTGGAACATGCCCACGTCACCGCATTCTTTGCGGACCCGCCAGAACAGCCCGATCGGATCGTTGGTCAACTCATCGAGGTGGCCGTGCTCACCGTCGCCACCGGAAACGCGCTTGGGAAGCGTCGTAGTAGTCATTGGTTCGCGCCTTTCACTGTTTTTCGGGTTGGGGAAGTCTGGTCAATTTGCCTTCGGCCTCGACCTCGACGACGCGCATATGGGCGCCGGGCGGCATGCCGATGACGGCGGCGATGGCCTGCGCGAGATTGTCGGGGGCGAGGAAGTTGCCGTGCCGCGCCAGGCCGAAGGAGATCCAGTCGTTGAGCATCGCCTCGGTCTGCGCCTGATCGAGGTTCATGCCCATGCCGGTCAGGGTCTGTCCGGGCCGGATGATGCTGGCTCGAACGCCGGTGCCCTCCAGCTCCATCTGGACGGTGGCGACGAGGCCGTCGACGCCGGTTTTGGCTGCGACGTAGGCCGACGACCACGGCCGAGGATGGACCGCCACGTCGGACCCGATGAAGACGAAGTCGCCGCGTCGGCGTTCGATCATCCCGGGCACGATCGCGCGGTAGAGCCGGAAGGCGCCGACGAGGTGGATATCGATCTGCTCGGCCCACTTCTCGACCGAGATCTCGTGGGCCCGCCCGACTCCGAGATCACCAGCCCCCGATATCGCGACTTCGATGGGGCCCCAGGAGGATTCGACCTCACGGACCGCTTCGGACACGGATTCGTCGTCGGTGACGTCGAGTGCGACGGCCATGGCCTCACCCCCGTCGGCGATGATCGACTCGGCGATCTCCTTGCACTTCTCGACGCGGCGCGCACCAAGGGCTACCGGATAGCCGGTGGCGCCGAGCCAGCGGGCCGTGGCCTCGCCGATACCCGACGAGGCGCCGGCAACGAACACCGGCCGCCGCTCGGGATGCGGTTGAAATCGGGGCATCAGCGGGCCTGCACTGTCATCGGAAGGTTGGCAAAGCCGCGAACGTTTACCGAGTGCACGCGCACCGCCTGGTCGAGGTCGAGTTCGTAGTCGGCGACGCTGCGGGCGACCTCGTCGAGGCCGATATTGGATTCGAGGCGGGCCAGGTGGGAACCGAGGCAGAAGTGCGTGCCGAGCCCGAAGCTCATCAGGTTCTGTCCGACGTCGCGGCCGAGGAGGTACTGGTCGGCGTCGTCGCCGAACACCTCGGTGTCGCGGTTGGCGGAGCCGACGAGGAGCAGCACACGCTGCTCCGCCGGAATCACGACGCCGCCGAACTCGACGTCTTCGACGACGCGGCGCAGCACCATCTGCGTCGAGTTGTCGTAGCGCAGCGTTTCTTCGGTCCATAGCGGCACGAGATCGGGATCGTCGAGCACGCGACTGAGCTGCGCACGGTTGCGGAAACCCCAATAGACGGCGTTGGCCAGCAGTTTCGTCGTCGTCTCATTGCCCGCGACGACCATCAGAAACATGAACCCGACGATCTCCTCATCGGTGAGCCGCACGTTCTCGCCCGACTCCTCGTCGGCGATCTCCGCGTCGAGCAACGCCGATACCAGGTCCTGCCCCGGCTTCGTGCGCCGCTCGGCAAGCAGCTCGTTGTAGTAGGCGTAGAGACCCAGGAAGGCGTGGACCGCGGCTTCCGGGATGTCGAGCACACCCTCCTCGCGGTGGATGAGCAGGTCGGACTGCTCGCGCAGGTAGGCGCGATCGGCCTCGGGGACATCGAGCAGTTCGCTGACGACGTCCATCGGCAGCTTGGCTGCGAAATCGGTGACATAGTCGAACTCGCCCATCGCCAGGCACTGGTCCCAGTGCTGCTTGGTGAGCGCACGGATGTTGTCGGCCAGCTCGTTGACCCGGCGCGGGGTGAACCCCTTCGATACGAGCTTGCGGATGCGCATGTGCTTTGGATCGTCCATCGCGAGGAAGGACATCGACTTCGACGCGTCCGGACCGTAGGCACTCGGATCGAGCGACACACCCCAGGCGTTGGACAGCGCAATGTTGTTGCGGAAGGCGTTGCGCACGTCGTCGTGACGCGAGAGCGCCCAGAAGTCGAGGGTCGAGTTGTAGTAGACCGGTGCTTCGGCCCGCAGCCGCGCATACGTCGGGTACGGGTCCTCGTGGAAGTCGTAGGCATACGGGTCGAACGGAAGTCGCTGTTCCATTCCCGCGATCGTGGTGCTCACAAATTGCTCCTTGGGCTGAGACTTCTGGGGCGGTGGTGGTTATGACTGGTCAGGGGGACTTGGCGTCGGCACGCATGATCAGCAGCGCGGTCTCGGTGAGGCGCTCGGCGGTGTCTTCATAGGACATGTGACCCATCCCGGCTTGAACAAGGCCGCCGGCGTAGAGCATTTCGAGCGCCTCGACGATCGGCCCCGGGTTCTCCGGGTCGACGTCGAGCGCGGCAGCGAGTTGGCGACGCATGAATCCGCCGATGCGCACGCGCAGGTGTTCGACGTCGGGGTCGGCGCCGAGTAGTGCCACGGTGACCGCGCCACCGAGGTCGCCGTCGCCGGTGACGATGAGGGCGACCGACCGCAGCAGCGCGACGACGCGGTCGGCAGGTGCCAGCGCGGGGTCGGGCTCGGCGACCCCTTGGGCGAGGCGGCGCCAGAAGACCTCGGCCACGAGGTGGCTCTTGGAGCTGAAGTAGGTGTAGGCCGTCGCCGGTGCGACGCCGGCCCGTTTGGCCACCGCGCGAACCGTGAGGCCGTCGAAGCCCTCGATGCGCAGGACCTCCACCGCCGCGTCGGTCAGCTTGGCGACGGTCTCGGCCTGCTGCGCAGAGAGGCGCCGACGGGTGGACTCCTGGGAAAGCGAAGTCGGCCGCCCCAGTTGTGACCCGCTCGCCTGCGCTCCCGGCGCCAGTGGTGTGGACATGTGACTCACGCTACACTAGGTTTGAACTCGCGTCTAGACACATGTCCAGACGGTGGCCCAGACCGCGTTACCAAACCCTCGAACAAGGGAGACCCCATGGCATTGCGCCCGGACAATAGCTCTGACCTGCTGATCGATGGAAAGCTCGTCCCCGGATCGCGCGGTGCGTTCGACATCGTCAACCCGGCGACAGAGGCCGTCATCGGCCAGGCCGCCGATGCCGGCCCCGACGACCTCGATGCTGCGATCGAGGCCGCGCGCCGGGCATTCGACACCACCGACTGGTCGCGCGATCACACCTTCCGCGCCACCTGTCTCCGCCAGCTACGGGACGCCCTGCTCGCTCACGCCGACGAGTTCAAAGCCTTGGCCACCGAGGAGATCGGGGCGCCCAGCTTCCTCACCGGCGGCCCGCAGTTCCAGGGTCCGGCGGAGGACCTCGGCTACTTCGCCGACCTCGCCGAAAACTATGGGTGGACCAAAGACCTGGGCGAGGCCAAGCCGATGGGCATCCCGAATGTGCGCGAGGTCCGCTACGAAGGCGCCGGCGTCGTCGGCGCCATCACCCCGTGGAACTTCCCCCACCAGATCAACTTCGCCAAAATCGGCCCGGCATTGGCCGCCGGCTGCACCGTCGTGCTCAAGCCCGCACCCGACACCCCGTGGGCCGCAGCGCTGGTCGGCAAGGTCATCGCCGAGGAGACCGACTTCCCGCCCGGCGTCGTCAACATCGTGACGTCATCTGATCACGCACTCGGCGAGCAACTGGTCCGCGACCCCCGTGTCGACATCATTTCCTTCACCGGTTCCACCGCGACGGGCCGCAAGGTCATGGCCGCGGCGTCGGAAACCCTCACGAAGGTGTTTTTGGAACTCGGCGGCAAGTCGGCCTTCATCGTCCTCGACGACGCCGACCTCGCCGGCGCCTGCTCGATGGCCGCCTTCAGCGTCGTGACCCACGCCGGCCAGGGGTGTGCGATCACCACCCGGCTGCTGGTGCCGCGCGCCAAGCTCGACGAGGCGATCGCCGCCACCCGCGATGCGATGGCCGGCCTGCGGGCGGACGATCCGTCGAAGCCGGGCACCATTTGTGGGCCGCTGATCTCAGCGGTGCAGCGCGACCGGGTCGAGGGGTACATCAAACTGGCGGTCGACGAGGGCGGAACCATTGAATGCGGCGGCGGTCGCCCGGCAGGCAAAGATAAGGGCTTCTTCGTCGAGCCGACGCTCATCTCGGGGCTCGACAACTCCGCGCGGGTCGCGCAGGAGGAGATCTTCGGCCCAGTGCTGGTGATCATCGCCCACGACGGCGACGACGACGCGATCCGCATCGCCAATGACTCCCCCTACGGACTGTCTGGGATGGTGTACGGCTCTGACGAGGACCGCATCAACCACGTCGTCAACAGTGTCCGGACCGGGACGATGGGCGTCAACGGCGGCATCTGGTACGCCGCCGATGTCCCCTTCGGCGGCTACAAAGCCTCCGGGATCGGCCGCGAGATGGGCGTCGCCGGTTTCGAGGAGTACCTCGAGTCCAAGGCCGTCGCGCGCCCCGCCTAGCGCCGAGTGGGCACCCCCACCCCG
>NZ_DIAX01000084.1 GCF_002414845.1 Gordonia sp. UBA5067
GGTGCCTTCGTCGACCTCGGCGGCGTCGACGGCCTGGTCCACGTGTCCGAACTGTCCTGGAAGCACATCGACCACCCGAACGAGGTCGTCACCGTGGGCGACGAGGTCACCGTCGAGGTCCTCGACGTCGACCTGGACCGCGAGCGCGTTTCGCTGTCGCTCAAGGCGACCCAGGAAGACCCGTGGCGTCAGTTCGCCCGCACCCACGCGATCGGCCAGATCGTGCCGGGCAAGGTCACCAAGCTGGTTCCGTTCGGTGCGTTCGTCCGCGTCGAAGAGGGCATCGAGGGCCTGGTCCACATCTCCGAGCTCGCCGAGCGCCACGTCGAGGTGCCCGATCAGGTTGTCGCCGTTGGCGACGATGCGCTGGTCAAGGTCATCGACATCGACCTCGAGCGTCGTCGTATCTCGCTGAGCCTCAAGCAGGCCAACGAGGACTACACCGAAGAGTTCGATCCGAGCAAGTACGGCATGGCCGACAGCTACGACGAGCAGGGGAACTACATCTTCCCCGAGGGCTTCGACGCTGACACCAACGAGTGGCTCGAGGGCTTCGAGGAGCAGCAGAAGGCCTGGGAGGCGCGTTACGCCGAGGCTGAGCGTCGTCACAAGATGCACACCGCCCAGATGGAGAAGTTCGCCAAGGCTGCCGCCGAGGCGGAGAACGCTCCGAGCGACTACTCCTCGTCGACCGACGATTCGGCAGCTGGCGCCTCGGCGCCGAGCTCCGGTGGTTCGTTGGCTAGCGACGAGCAGCTCGCTGCTCTGCGCGAGAAGCTCGCCGGCAACGCCTGAACATCTCGGTAGCAAACAAGCTCCCCGGTCCGATTGGGCCGGGGAGCTTGTTTGTTTGGTGCGCGGCAGCGGCGCGTCAGCCCGCCCGGGCCGACGTCGAGCACCGGCCATACGCATAGTGCTTGGCGATTCGACGCCCGTTGGCCCACACCGCACAACCGATATAGGCCTGCGGGTTGGTGGCGGTGGCGGCGACGGCCGCCCCGTCGTAGGTGTATGCGGCGACGGTGCGTTCCCAGCAACCTGCGCCGAGCCAGCGGGAAGTCCGTCCCTGTTCGGCAACCGACTCACCAACGCCGACGCCGTAGGTGATGGTTGCGTTGGTCGGCGTGGTGTCGCTCGCGCAGACGCGCAGGGTGTAATCCACCCGCGGCGCGGCAGCGGCAAACGGGACCGTGCTGGCCGGGCCGGTGAGAGCGAGGGTGAGCGCCGCGGCGCAGCCGAATCGCAGTAATGGCATTGCGCCAGCGTAACCACCGTGGCGGCACCTGGTGGGCCGGCCCGTGCTTCGGAGCAGGCCAGGGGAGTCGGCGTAGGTGGCGATAGACTCGAGTAGTGAGGTCTAACGCGCTGATCGTGGTCGACGTCCAGTACGACTTCTGCGAAGGCGGATCGCTCGCGGTGGTGGGCGGGCTCGGGATGGCCAGTCGGCTGGCCGCCGCGCTGCGCGACGAGGCCTTTGTGGGCCGCTACGACGTGCTGGTGACGACCCAGGATTGGCATATCGATCCGGGTGCGCATTTCGCGGCAGCGGGGCAGGTGCCAGACTTCCAGACATCGTGGCCCGTCCACTGCGTCGCCGGGTCCGATGGTGCCCGCATTATTGCCGAGCTCGACGACGCGGTGGCGGGCATCGAGACAATCCCGGTGATCCGCGTGTTCAAAGGGCACTACAGTGCCGCGTATTCCGGCTTCGAAGGCGTCACCGGAGATGATGAGCGGCTACTCGATCGGCTGCGGTCCGATGGTGTCACCGACGTCGACATTGCCGGGATCGCCACCGACTACTGCGTGAAGCAGACGGCCATCCACGCCGCTGATGCGGGATTCGGCACGACGGTTCTCCAGGACTTCGCAGTCGGCATCGACGACGCCGACGTGGCTGCGCTCTATGCGAGTGGGTTCGCGGCAGCGGGTGTTTCGGTCCGCCACCGGTAGCCGGTGCTGGTCCTCGGCCGGCTCGTTTGCCACACTGAGGACGTGATTCGAGTGGGTTTGACCGGTGGAATGGGCGCGGGGAAGTCGACCGTTGCGAAGGCCTTTGCTGATCGGGACGCGTACCTGATCGACGCGGACAAGATTGCGCGCGAGGTGGTGGCGGCGGGCACTCCGGGCCTGGCGGCCCTGATGGCGGCTTTCGGTGCCGGCATCATTGGCCCCGACGGTGAGCTGGACCGTGCGGCACTTGCCGCCAAGGCGTTCGCCGACGACGAGTCCCGGGCCAAGCTGAACGCCATCACGCATCCGCTCATCGGCGCCCGCACAACTGAGCTGCTCGACGCGGCCCCAGCGAATGCGATTGTCGTGCAAGACATTCCCCTGCTGGTGGAGAACCACACCGCCCCGTTCTTCCATGCGGTCGTGGTGGTGAACGCCGACGTGGATGTGCGGGTGCATCGGTTGGTGACGTCGCGCGGACTCGATGAGGCCGATGCGCGGGCCCGCATTGCCGCGCAGGCGACCGAGCAACAGCGTCGTGTGGTCGCCGACGCGTGGCTGGACAACTCGAATGAGCACGCGCATCTGCTCGAGCAGGCGATTGATCTGTGGGCGCGACGCTTGGTGCCCTACGAGGCCAACGTGCGAGCCGGGGTCGTGGCAACTCCCGATCCCGATCTTGTTGCCGCCGATCCGGATTCCGCTGCGTTGCCGACCCGCTTGACCAACCGGCTGTGGGCGATCGCGGGGGACAAGGCGGTCGCCATCGAGGTCACTTCCACCGAACCGGTGACCGCACTGAGAATCGCCGCGCGTGATGGCGAGGCGGGGGCGGCCCTGCCCGAGCTGCTGCGGGCCGGCGGCTTCCCCGCCGACGGATTGGGAGCATTCGCCTCGGCGGACCCCGGTCGCCCCGCGAAGGTCGAAATCGCCCTTCCTTGAGGGTTCAAGGACGGTCGCGCCAGGTTACGGGCTCGCCGACTGCATCGTCGAGCCAGCCTTGTACGTCATGGGCGCGCTCTGCTGCGCCGACGAGTGTCCTGGTGGCGATCTGCACCGCGAGCTCGCACTGCGCGGTGGTGAGATAGCCGTCTGCGTGCGCGTCGAAGACTTCGTCGACGTCGATCAGTTCCAGCGGCCGTCCGACGACATCGACGAGGTCGAGGTACCAGTCGGTCGCGTGCCAGCGGCCGTCGGCGTCGGGTCCGGTGAATTCGCCGACGTCGAGATACAGACGCTGGCCCGGGCGATAGTCCGGCTCGCGGAAATGAAAGATGTTGGCGCGCAGTCCGAGGGTGGGGAGTAGCCAGGACTCAAGCCGTTCGAACCTGGGGTGGTCGGCCGGTCGTGACATGTAGAGCCCATAGTCGGTGGCGCGATAGACCTCGACCGGCCGCACGAAGCCTTTCGGGTCCGTGTTGGTCTTGGCCGGTACGTCGAAGGTCTCGACCTTGGGCGGATGTGCGGTGGGTGCCATCGTCAGTGTCGCTCCGAGCCTTCGGCGGGTGATTCGTCCGCGTGCGCCGGGAACACGCGTCCGCCTGCGGTGTCGCTGGCGTGTCGGCGCGCGGCGAGGAAGGTGTCGCGGTCCTCCTCGGCGGTGGCACCCGTGGTGAATTCGAGTTGACCCCACCGCATCAAGCGCATGGGCTCGGGCTGCGTGATGGCGTGGTCGTGGAGCGCGGCCGCGTAGCCGGGCAGGTCCGCGGGGTCCATCGGCAGGTGGAGTTGCGCTCGGGCATGGCCCAATCATACGAACATGGCCCAATCATACGAATCGGACTTCCCGATGCCGAACGGGCCACGCTGGGGCCGGGTCACCCCAAACCGGTTGGTGCGGGTGAGTGTTTGCTCGGCGAGGTGAAGTACCGCTGGCCTGTTCGCCGTCGGGGCGGCATGTCGGGGGTCGCCCCTATCCTGGTGTCATGGCGTTCCCTGCAGAGAAACCGGTCCTCGCGCATTCTGAGTTCCGCCCGATCGGCGAGATCGAGCGTGCCGATGCACGCTTCGACGTGGTCAGCGAGTTTGAGCCGGCCGGTGACCAGCCGGCAGCGATCGATGAGCTTGAGCGCCGAGTCAACGACGGGGAGCGCGACATCGTGTTGCTCGGCGCGACCGGCACCGGCAAGTCGGCGACGACGGCCTGGCTGATCGAACGCCTGCAACGCCCCGCGCTGGTCATGGCCCCCAACAAGACCCTCGCGGCGCAGCTTGCCAACGAACTGCAGGAAATGCTCCCGAACAACGCGGTGGAGTACTTCGTCTCCTATTACGACTACTACCAACCCGAGGCGTACATCGCGCAGACCGACACCTACATCGAGAAGGACTCGTCGATCAACGACGATGTGGAGCGCTTGCGCCACTCGGCGACCTCGAGCCTGCTATCGCGGCGCGATGTCGTCGTGGTGGCCTCGGTGTCGTGCATCTACGGATTGGGCACGCCCCAGTCCTACCTCGACCGCTCGGTGGAGATGTCGGTCGGCGACGAGATCGACCGCGACGCGCTGCTGCGCCTGCTCGTCGACGTGCAGTACAGCCGTAACGACATGTCTTTCACGCGCGGCGGATTCCGGGTGCGCGGCGACACCGTCGAAATCATCCCGTCCTACGAGGAACTCGCCATCCGTATCGAGTTCTTCGGCGACGAGGTCGAGGCGTTGTACTACCTGCATCCGCTTACCGGGGACGTCGTGCGGCAGGTCGATACGGTCCGAATCTTCCCGGCCACCCACTATGTGGCCGGACCGGAGCGCATGGAACGTGCGATGAAGGGCATCGAGGACGAACTCGCGCAACGTCTCGCCGAGTTGGAGAACAAGGGGAAGCTGCTCGAGGCTCAGCGGCTGAGAATGCGCACCAGCTACGACTTGGAGATGATGCGCCAAGTCGGCTTCTGTTCCGGCATCGAGAACTATTCGCGCCATATCGACGGGCGCGGCGCCGGCTCGGCTCCGGCCACCCTGATCGACTACTTCCCCGAGGACTTTCTGCTCGTCATCGATGAATCACATGTGACGGTGCCGCAGATCGGTGCCATGTACGAGGGGGATATGTCGCGTAAGCGCAACCTCGTCGACTTCGGCTTCCGGCTGCCGTCGGCCGTCGACAATCGCCCGTTGACCTGGAACGAGTTCGTCGACCGGGTCGGCCAGACGGTCTACCTGTCGGCGACGCCGGGGCCCTACGAACTGGGGCAGAGCAACGGCGAGTTCGTCGAGCAGGTCATCCGGCCGACCGGACTGCTCGACCCGAAAGTCGTGGTGAAGCCGACGAAAGGTCAAATCGACGACCTGGTGCACGAGATCCGCGAGCGGACCGAGCGCAACGAGCGCGTTCTCGTCACGACGCTGACCAAAAAGATGGCCGAGGACCTCACCGACTATCTACTCGAACTGGGGATTCGCGTCCGGTATCTGCACTCGGAGGTCGATACCCTGCGGCGCGTCGAACTGCTGCGGCAGCTGCGCCTGGGCGAATATGACGTGCTCGTCGGGATCAACCTGCTCCGCGAGGGCCTCGACCTCCCGGAGGTGTCCCTCGTGGCAATCCTCGACGCGGACAAGGAGGGCTTCCTGCGCAGTACCACCTCGCTCATTCAGACGATCGGTCGCGCCGCCCGCAACGTTTCCGGCGAGGTGCACATGTACGCCGACAAGATCACCGATTCGATGCAGAATGCGATTGACGAAACAGAACGCCGTCGCGAAAAGCAGATCGCCTACAACAAGGAAGCAGGAATCGATCCGCAGCCGCTGCGCAAGAAGATCGCCGACATCCTCGACCAGGTCTACCGCGAGGCCGACGATGATGTGGCCGGCGCGGCACCGGTCGGCGGATCGGGCCGCAATGCCACCCGGGGGCGCCGCGCCCAGGGTGACAACCCGAAGGGGCCGGGCAGCACGGGCGTCATCGCCCACCGGGACACCTCGGCGATGCCGCGTGCTGAATTGGCCGACTTGATCGCCGCGCTCACCGACCAGATGATGTCGGCGGCCCGCGACCTGCAGTTCGAGCTGGCCGGGCGGCTGCGCGACGAAATCGCCGACTTGAAGAAGGAATTACGCGGAATGGATGCGGCGGGGATCAAATAGCGGCACTGTAGTGGCGGTGGACACCAGCGGGCGCACTGTGACCCGAGTGGACCTACAATCCGATAGGGTGCTTACCGCACAAGCTAATTCTGGAGGGAATGGTCAATGTCTGCATATAACACCGTAGTAGTGGGCACCGACGGGTCGGAGTCCTCGCTGAAGGCGGTGGAACGCGCCGGCTCGTTGGCCGGCGAGACGGCGACACTGGTAATCGCGTGCGCCTACTTCCCGAACGAGGGCCGCGACATCAACGCGATGTCCGATGTTCTCAAAGACGAGGCATACCAGGTTCACGGTTCCGCGCCGACGGAGGAGATCCTGCGCACCGCGAAGGAGCGTGCGACCTCGGCCGGTGCCAAGCTGGTCCAGCAGCGCCCAATCAAGGGTGCTCCGGTTGATGCGCTGCTACAGCTCGTCGTCGACGTCAAAGCTGATCTGCTCGTGGTTGGAAACAAGGGCCTCAACACCCTGTCCGGCCGCCTGCTGGGGTCGGTGCCCGCCGATGCCGCGCGCAAAGCGGCTGTCGACGTGCTGATCGTCCACACGACGTAGCCGCCGGGGGCGCCTGGCGCCCCCGTCAGTTCTCTTCTTGCCACCCGGGTAGGTCCGCCAACTCGGGTGGCAAGTCGCATTCGGCGACGACGACGAGGCGCTGGGTGGCGCGGGTGAGCGCCACGTAGAGGTCGTTGAGGCCGCGGCCGGATGCGGCCACGATCGCCGCCGGTTCCACGACCACGGTGTTGTCGAACTCCAGTCCCTTGCAGCCGGTCACCGTGTGCACCACGATGCGCGGGCGGTCGCCGAGCGCGTCGACGGCGCTGTCATAGTCGGCGTCGGCGACGATGATCCCGGTCAGTCCGGGCCAGTCGGCGTCGATCGCGATGGCGACTGCGTCGAGGACGGCGCGGCCGGATGCCGCCCGCTGGGCGGTCGGCTCGATCCCGTTGTCCCGCAACGAGGTCGGCGGGGTGAGCGTGGGTGCGATTCGGCCCAGCAGCCGTCCGGCGAAGCGCATGATCGCGGCCGGCGTCCGATAGTTGACGGTGAGTTCATGCAGCTGCCAGCGCTTTTCAACGTACGGCTCGAAGACGGCCGACCACGATTGGGCGCCAGCAGGATTGGAGGTCTGCGCGGTGTCCCCGATGACCGTCATCCACCGGTTGGGGATTCGCCGCATCACCATTCGCCAGGCCATCGCCGACAACTCCTGCGCCTCGTCCACGATGACGTGGCCGAAGGTCCACGTCCGATCGTCGTAGGCGCGTTCGGCGGTGGTTCGGTGCGCCGCGACGACCTGCCGCTGAGCCAGTTGCTCGGCATCGATGAGGTCGTAGGCCATCAGAATTTCGGGATCGATTTCGTCCTCGAGGTCCTGGGGGGCGGACCCGGCGAGGATGTCGAGGGCCTCCTGCGCTTCGGCGAGTTGCCGGCGCCACTGGGCGCGCGCGGCGGCTTCGTCTTCAGCGGTGCCGGCACCGATCACCTCGGCGATCTCGTCGAGCAGCGGCACGTCGCCGATGGTGAACGGGGCCCCGGCCGGCCGTTCGAGCGCGGCACGGTCGTCGTCGGCCCACCCGGGGGTGGCCGCGCGGATTGCCGATGGCGCAGTCAACAAGTCGGTGAGGACGCGCTTGGGTTCGAGTCGGGGCCAGAAGGCCAGGACGGCGCGCACAATATCTTCGTCGGCACGCATCTCGTCGCCGATGTCGGCGATCTCCGAACCCGACAGGATCTGTGAGCCGTCGAGCAGCGACGAACCGATGCGCCCGGCGTAGGCGGAGGCCAGACCGTGCAGCGCAGCGCGCAGGAACTCCCGCTGCGCCTGGTTGTGGGCTCGCCGGGTGCCGCGGGCTTTCGCGCGTGCGGTCTTCACCAGTGATGAATCGATGCGCAGGGGATAGCCGTCAAAGGTAACCGTGACCGGTGCCTTCGGGAGTGACTGGTAGGCGCGGACGTGGCGTTTGAGGACATTGAGGATGGCTGTCGAACCTTTGAGGACCGCGGTGGCCGGCGGGTCGACGACGGCGGTGCTGATGCCGGGGAGAAGATCGCCGATCGTCGTCAGCAGCACGCCGGTCTCGCCGAGCGAGGGAAGCACCTGCGAGATGTAGCGGAGGAACTCGGTGTTCGGCCCGATGATGAGTACGCCGCTGCGGGACAGGAGATCACGATGGGTGTAGAGCAGGTAGGCCGCACGGTGCAGGGCGACGGCGGTCTTTCCGGTGCCCGGCCCGCCCTGCACGACCGTGACGCCGCGGTGCGGCGACCGGATGATGAGGTCCTGCTCGCGCTGAATGGTTTCGACGATGTCGGCCATCTCGCCGGTGCGGGCAGTGTTGAGGGCGGCGACCAAGGCGCTCTCGTTGACCACGTCGCCGAGGGTCACCACGGTGTCGGACCGGTCGGTGGTGATTGCGGAACCGTCGAGCACCTCGTCGGTTACGGTTCGCACCGCTCGATTGTTGGTGCGGATGTGGCGGCGCACCCGAACACCGTCGGGATCGGCAGGAGTGGCGAGGTAGAAGGGCCTCGACAGCGGTGCGCGCCAGTCGAGCAGCAAGGTGGTGTCGTCGGCGTCGTCATCAAGGACGCCGATGCGACCGATGCGGCGCGTCTCAGCCGGCCCGTCGCCGTTGACGTCGAGTCGGCCGAAGTACAGGTTGTGCTCGGCCGCGTCGAGTTTGGCGAGATCGTCGACGTAGAGCCGCTCGTAGGATTCGCGCTCGGACTGTGCCTGCGGGGTACCGCCGCTTTCGGCGAGTGTTTCCCGCAGCCGACGGTTGGTGGTGGCCCGGATCCGGTCGATCCGGCCGTACACGGCTTCGAGATGGTGCTGCTCGTCGGCTAGGCGGGGATCAGGACTCACAGTTTGTCCAGTGTACGCGGTATGGACCGGTATCGCGGTCCGCCGTACGACCGGTTACCAGCCGCGCGCGGCCCACTGGGTCAGGTGCGGACGCTGCGCGCCCAGCGTCGTGTCGTTGCCGTGTCCGGGATAGACGGCGGTGTCGTCGGGGTAGGCGCCGAACAGCTTCGTGGTGACCCCGCCCAGCAGCCGTTCGAAATCGCCTGGCTGCCAGGTCTTGCCGACACCGCCCGGGAAGAGGCAGTCGCCGGTGAACAGCTGGACCGACATCAGACCGGCGCCATCCTCGCTGGCGTCGCGCAACGCGAGGGCGATGGAGCCCTCGGTGTGGCCGACGAGGTGGATGGCGCGCAGGGTGAGGTTGCCCACGGTGATGTCGTCGCCGTCGTCGAGCAGTCGATCGGGGGCCAGGGGCAGGGCGGCGGCGTCGTCGCGGCCGGCGAGCGTGGGCACACCGGTGGCAGCGGCGATGGCCTCCAGGGCCAGCACGTGATCGGGATGGCCATGGGTGGTCAGAATTGCGCGCAGCGTCCCCGGCAGCTCGGCGAGGAGGGCGAGGATCGCCGAGGCGTCGTTGGCGGCGTCGATCAAGAGCTGGTCGCCGGTCGCGGTACAGGTCACGACGTAGGTGTTGTTGTCCATCGGGCCCACGGACATCTTGGTGATCGTCGAATGCGCCGTCGTGCGGCGGATCGGCTGGTGCGGGCCGGCGACGGTGCCGGTGTAGTTGTCGTCGACGGGGCTGATCGCGGTCATGCGTCCACGGTAGTGCCCGGCCGTCGCATGGGTCCGGCGCCTAGACTTGGGAGCAGTGTCAGAGGTCGCCGGTATACCTGGATGCGACCGGCGTGACGATGTGCCGACAGAGATGTGCCCGACAGAACCGTGAGGAAGCCGTGCTGTGGTTGACCGTCTGATCGTGCGTGGCGCGCGCGAGCACAACCTGCGGGGGATCGACGTCGACCTACCGCGTGATTCGTTGATCGTCTTCACCGGATTGTCGGGATCGGGAAAGTCGTCGCTCGCCTTCGACACGATCTTCGCCGAAGGGCAGCGCCGCTACGTCGAATCGCTGTCGGCCTACGCCCGGCAGTTCCTCGGCCAGATGGACAAGCCCGACGTCGACTTCATCGAGGGGTTGTCGCCGGCGGTGTCCATCGACCAGAAGTCGACGAACCGCAACCCGCGGTCGACGGTCGGCACGATCACCGAGGTCTACGACTATCTGCGCCTGCTGTACGCGCGCGCCGGGACCGCCCATTGCGCCGAGTGCGGGGAAAAGATCGCCAAGCAGTCTCCTCAGCAGATCGTCGACCAGGTGCTCGCGATGGATGAGGGGATCCGCTTCCAGGTGCTCGCCCCCGTGGTGCGCTCCCGCAAGGGGGAGTTCGTCGACCTGTTCGTCGATCTGCAGACGCAGGGCTTCGCGCGCGCCCGCATCGATGGCCGGGTCTACCCGTTGACCGAACCGCCGACGCTTAAGAAGCAGGAGCGTCACGATATTGATGTCGTCATCGACCGACTTGCGGTCAAGGCCTCGGCGAAACAGCGGCTGACCGACTCCATCGAGACCGCCCTGCGCCTGGCCGACGGGATCGTCGTCCTCGATTTCGTGGACGTCGACGAGGCGGACCCCAACCGGGTGCGCCGCTTCTCCGAGAAGATGGCGTGTCCGAATGGCCACATCATCGCGATCGACGACTTGGAGCCGCGCTCCTTCTCCTTCAACTCGCCCTACGGCGCCTGCCCAGTGTGTGACGGCCTCGGCGTCAGCAAGGTCATCGACGAGGAACTGGTGGTGCCGGACCCGGACTTGAGCCTGGCCGAGGGGGCGATCGCCCCGTGGTCGACCGGCCACAACGCCGACTACTTCCTGCGGCTGGTGTCCGGCCTGTCCGAAGAGATGGGATTCGACCTCAACGTCCCCTGGAATAGGCTGCCCGCAGCTGCGCGCAAGGCGATCCTCAACGGGAGCGAGCACCAGGTGCACGTGCGGTTCCGCAACAGGTATGGGCGCACCCGGTCGTACTACACCGAGTTCGAGGGCGTCATGGCATTCCTCTCGCGACGCTCGGAGCAAACCGAGTCTGATGCGATGAAGGAGCGCTACGAGGGCTATATGCGCGACGTGCCGTGCTCGGCTTGCGGTGGCGCTCGCCTGCGGCCGGAGATCTTGGCGGTGACCCTCGATTCAGAGCAGTTCGGGCCGAAGTCGATTGCCGAGGTCAGTTCGCTGTCGGTGGCCGCGTGCGCCGAGTACCTCGCCGGCCTGACACTCGGCACCCGCGAGGAGGCGATCGCCGGGCGCGTGCTCAAAGAGGTGCAGGCACGGATCCGGTTCCTCCTCGACGTCGGGCTGGAGTACCTTTCGCTGTCCCGGGCCGCGGGTTCGCTGTCGGGCGGGGAGGCCCAACGCATCCGGTTGGCCACCCAAATCGGATCCGGCCTAGCCGGAGTTCTCTACGTGCTCGACGAGCCGTCGATCGGCTTGCACCAGCGTGACAACCGGCGCCTGATCGACACCCTCGTCCGCCTGCGCGATCTCGGGAACACGCTGATCGTCGTCGAGCATGACGAGGACACCATCCGCGCCGCCGACTGGATCGTGGACATCGGCCCACGTGCGGGGGAGCATGGCGGCCATGTCGTGCACAGCGGCTCGTACGAGGGGCTGCTCGCCAACACCGCGTCGATCACCGGCGCCTACCTGTCGGGCCGGGAGGCCCTGCCCGTCCCGACGACCAGGCGGCCGATCAGTAAGCGCAACCAACTGACGGTCGTCGGGGCGAATGAGCACAACCTGCACGGCATCGATGTGTCGTTCCCGCTCGGCGTGCTGACCGCGGTCACCGGTGTCTCGGGCTCGGGCAAGTCGACGTTGGTCAACGACATCCTCGCGACCGTCCTCGCCAACAAGCTGAACGGGGCCCGGCAGGTGCCGGGACGGCACAAGCGCGTCAAGGGGCTTGACCAACTCGACAAGCTGGTCCAGGTCGACCAGTCGCCGATCGGGCGCACGCCGCGATCCAACCCGGCGACCTACACCGGTGTCTTCGACAAGATCCGAACGCTGTTCGCGGCGACGACCGAGGCAAAAGTCCGCGGCTATCAGCCGGGGCGGTTCTCGTTTAACGTGAAGGGTGGTCGCTGCGAGGCCTGCACCGGCGAGGGCACGATCAAGATTGAGATGAACTTCCTGCCCGACGTGTATGTGCCGTGCGAGGTCTGCCACGGGGCCCGCTACAACCGCGAAACCCTCGAGGTGCACTACAAGGGTAAGACGATCGCCGAGGTGCTCGATATGCCGATCGAGGAGGCCGTGGGGTTCTTCGAGCCGGTGACCTCCATCCACCGCTATCTGAAGACGCTCGACGACGTGGGTCTGGGCTATGTGCGGCTGGGGCAACCGGCGCCCACGCTCTCCGGTGGTGAGGCGCAGCGTGTCAAACTCGCGGCGGAGCTGCAGAAGCGGTCCACCGGCCGCACTGTCTACATTCTCGACGAGCCGACGACCGGCCTGCACTTCGAGGACATCCGCAAGCTGCTCGACGTGATCAACGGCCTTGTCGAGAAGGGGAACACGGTCATCGTGATCGAGCACAACCTCGACGTGATCAAGGCCGCCGACTGGATTATCGACATGGGCCCGGAGGGTGGCGACGGCGGCGGCACCGTCGTCGTGACCGGAACGCCCGAAGAGGTGGCCGCGGCGCCACACAGCCATACTGGCCGATTCCTCGCCGAGGCCCTGGAGTCCGAGGCGGTGGCCGACGCCGGGTAGGGCGGCCTGCGGACCTTCGTCTGAACCCAGACCGGGCGCACCTACGCTAGACGGTGTGGACGACGACCAGGCGGTTCTCGTGATGCGGTTGCGTGCCGCGGGCTGCGTCTTCGCCGACGAGGAGGCGAAGGTTCTGTGGCGCGCCGCGGCGAATGCGGCACAGCTGGTGCAGTGGTCGGACCGCCGGGTCGCCGGCGAGCCCCTGGAGCACATCGTCGGCAGCGTCGAGTTCGGCGGGCACGACCTTGCGGTCGGCCCAGGACTGTTCATTCCGCGTCAACGCACCCGACTGGTGGCGGCCATCGCGAGCGATGAGGTCGGTGCGGCGTTGCGCCGCGATCCGGCCGGCGCGCTCTTCGTTGAGGCGTATGGCGGGGTTGGGCCCATCGCCGCCGTTGTCCGCGGCGACCATCCCGGGGTGGCGATCGGCGTGACCGACATCGATCCGGCCGCCTTGGCATATGTGCGCACCAATGTGGGCGAGGAGGCCCGGACCTGGGTGGGCGCAGGGCTTGGTGGCCTGCCCGACGGTGTGCGGGGCGCAGTCTCGGTGATTGCCGCGGTACCGCCCTACGTTCCGGTCGGCGAGCGGGCGATGATGCCTGCCGAGGCCCGCGACTACGAGCCGTTTGCCGCTCACTCGGGCGGGGCGGACGGCCTCGCCGAGATCGGTCAGCTCCTCGCTCAGGTGCCGGAATGGCTGATGGCGGGCGGAGTGCTCCTCGTCGAACTACACCGCGGGCAGGTGCTCGGTGCCACCGGGATCGCGGCAGCGGCAGGTCTGGACGCCGCCATGGTCACCGGTCACCGGTGTTATGCAGACGACGGGCAGACCGCGGTGCTGGTGGTGCGGTCTCAGATGAGCTTTTCGCCGGGGCCTTCGCCGGGTTCGTCGGGGTAGGCGCTGGCCTCCCGGAATGCCGCCTGCAGCCCCTTGACACCGTCCCGGATGGGATTGGCGTGCAGCCCGAGGTCGCGGCGCGAGGCGTCGAACAGGCCGGCGAGCGCGGAGATCAGCTTGCGCGCCTCATCGAGGTCGACGTCGTCTGGGGAGGCGCCCTCCGCCAGGCCGAGCTTTTCAGCGGCGGAACTCATCAGCATGACGATGGCGCGCGTGATGACCTCGATCGCGGGAATGTCAGCCAGCTCGCGGACCTGCTCGGGCGTCGAATAGGAGTCGTCGGACATAGCTGTTAGACTCTCACAGTGCGACCGCTCCGGAATTCCGGGGCAGGCAAGTGGAGTTCCGCTCCCACCGTGCGACGCAACCGCCTCCCGGCGACCGCAGTTTCACGGTCCGACACGCGCTCCGAGACGATTCGGTTCGTCCGGCGTGCGGTTGTTCGGTCGGCATCGGAGCCCTCGGGTCTGGTCTACGTGACCAGCACTCGGCGGGCTTTCTTGTTGAGGTGGTGGCCCTTGTCTCCCGCGATTCGGACGCGGTCGAGCCAGAACCGACCTACCTAGGAGGCCCCATCAGCACTGAGACTCGCATCAACGAGCGCATCCGCGTCCCAGAGGTCCGACTTGTCGGACCGAACTCGGAGCAGGTGGGCATCGTGCGCGTTGAGGATGCGCTACGGCTCGCATACGAGGCCGATCTTGATCTGGTGGAAGTTGCGCCGGACGCCCGTCCGCCGGTCTGCAAGATCATGGACTACGGCAAGTTCAAGTATGAGGCCGCGCAGAAGCAGCGCGAGTCGCGTCGCAACCAGCAGATGACCGTCATCAAGGAGCAGAAGCTCCGCCCCAAGATCGACGACCACGACTACGAGACCAAGAAGGGTCACGTCATCCGCTTCCTCGAAGCCGGATCGAAGGTCAAGGTCACCATCATGTTCCGCGGGCGCGAGCAGTCGCGTCCGGAGTTGGGCTACCGACTGCTGCAGCGACTGGGTAACGACGTGGCCGACTACGGCTTCGTCGAGACCTCTGCCAAACAGGACGGCCGCAACATGACGATGGTCCTGGCCCCGCACAAGGGCGCCAAGACCCGTGCCAAGGCCGCTCACGATTCGGGCCAGGGTGCGCATGCGGAGTCGGCTCCCGAGTAATCGAGTCAGTGACTCACAGACCAGTCCGGCTTTGCCACCGCGGCGAGGCCGATGAATCCGGGCGCGAGCCCGGTCGACGAACAGGAAGTACCCATGCCAAAGGCAAAGACCCACAAGGGCACCGCGAAGCGATTCAAGGTGACCGGGAGCGGCAAGATCATGCGCCAGAAGGCGAACAAGCGCCACCTCCTCGAGCACAAGTCGTCGCGCCGCAAGCGCCGGCTCGACGGAACCGCCGTCGTGGCCGAGTCCGATGCGCCGCGCATCAAGCGACTGCTCAACGGCAACGGCTAGATCAAGCTCCGACCGACAAACCAGACGAAGTAAAGAGGACTAGACATGGCACGCGTGAAACGGGCAGTGAATGCCCAGAAGAAGCGTCGGACAACCCTGGAGGCGTCGAAGGGCTACCGCGGACAGCGCTCGCGTCTGTACCGTAAGGCCAAGGAGCAGCAGCTCCACTCGTTGACCTACGCGTACCGCGACCGCCGGGCGCGCAAGGGTGAGTTCCGCAAGCTGTGGATCTCGCGCATCAACGCCGCAGCCCGGCTCAACGACATCACCTACAACCGCTTCATCCAGGGTCTCAAGGCCGCTGGTGTCGAGGTGGACCGCAAGGTGCTCGCCGAGATCGCCGTGAGTGACCCGCAGGCCTTCACCGGCCTCGTGGAGGTGGCCCGGAAGGCGCTGCCCGACGACGTGAACGCACCGGCCGCCTGATCGCGCCGCAATCGCCGAAGCAACCCGCGATGGATGTTCTGACCGAACGTTCGTCGCGGGTTGTGTCGTTTGCCAAGCTGCACCGCGGCGCCGCGCGGCGGGAACGGGGCGAGTTCCTCGTCGAGGGGGCCAACGCTGTGGCGTCGGCGCTGGTCACCGGTCGTGCCCAGACCGTGCTGGTGGGCGAGGACTCCGCCGACCGCTATGCCGACCTGGTGGCGACGGCCGCCGGGCAGGGCGTCGCGGTACTGGTGCTGACCGCGCGGGCGGTGGGCAAGCTCGCCGACGCCACCACCCCGCCGGGGGTGTTCGCCGTGTGCGCGCTGCTCGACGTTCAGCTCGCTGAGGTCCTTGACGCCGCGCCGCGGTTGCTGGCGGTCGCGGTCGAGCCGCGCGAGCCAGGCAATCTCGGCACCATCATCCGCACGGCCGACGCGATGGGCGCGGACGCAGTGGTCATTCTCGGCGACGCGGTTGACCCGCACAATGGTAAGTGTGTCCGCGCCAGTGCCGGCAGTGTCTTCCACCTGCCGATCGCGCGCGAGCGCTCCGTCTCAGCCGGACTCGCCGCGTTGGGCGACGCGGGTCTGACATTGCTCGCCACGAGTGCCGACGGTGAGACGGTGCTGACCGACGCGGGCCGGCTGCTCGCCGGCCGCACCGCCTGGTTGTTTGGCAATGAGGCCCATGGTCTTCCCGAAGCCGTGGTGGCAGTCGCCGACCACCGCGTGTCCATCCCGATTCGGGGCCGCGCGGAGAGCCTCAACCTGGCGACCGCTGCGGCGATCTGCCTCTACGAGAGCGCCCGCGCTCAAGTCTGAGCGGGGGCGATGGCTATTTCGTTGGGTGCGAACCACGTCCGTGGATCCACCGGTTGAGTAGTTCACCCGACGCCGTGAGGCCGCGGGGACCCGACACTGGAGCGTATGACCACCCCCCTTTCGGAGCTTCCGCGCACTCTTGACGCCGCCGAACTCGACCGTCGCACCGGAGCGACCCGGGACCGCGCGGTCGACGTCCTGCGACTGGCCAGTCTGCTGGTCGTCGTCGCCGGGCACTCGATCATGCTGACCGTGGCGGCCCGGCCGGGTAGCGATCACCTGATGTTGGGCAACCTCCTGGCAGAGCACCGGTTCCTGCAGGCGGCGACGTGGTTCCTGCAGGTGCTGCCACTGTTCTTCTTCGCCGGCGCGGCGGCCGCCGTGTACGGGTACCACCCGGGCACCGCGCCGGGCCATTGGCTCCTGCGCCGGGCCCAGCGGCTGCTGCGCCCGGTGTTTTGGTACCTGCTCGCCGTCGGGGCCGCGCTGGGCATTGCGACATGGACGGGCAGTGCGGCGGCCGTCGACGTGATCGCCCGACTCGGTGTCCAGTTGCTGTGGTTCCTCGGCGCCTATCTGGTGATCCTCGCGACCGTCGCACTGCTACAGGGCATCTCGCGCCCGCGTCATGTCGTGCGCGCCGTCGGCGCCTGCTACACGGTCACCGGGGCTTCCGACGTCGCGCGGCTGCATACCGAGGGATCGGCTCCGGCGTGGACGATGATCACCTTCGCCGCCGCCTGGATGATCCCGGCGATCCTCGGAATCGCCTATGCCAAGAACCTCATCGGACCGGGCGGGGCCGGGCTGGGTGCGCTAGTCATGCTCGGCGTCAACACGGCACTGGTTCTCGTCGGGCCGTACGACGTCTCGATGGTGACCGTGCCCGGTCAGCGCCTGTCGAACATGAGTCCGCCCAGCGTGCTGCTCGCCGGACACGCGCTAGTGCTGTGCCTGCTCGCCATCACCGCGGCGGGCGTGCTCGGCCGGTGGGCGCAGCGCCCCCGGGTCTGGTGGTGGGTCGCCCTGGGAAACCGTAGTGTGATGACGCTGTACCTGTGGCACCTGCCACTGCTGGGTGTGATCATCGGGGTGGGCGCACTCCTGGGGTTCATGCGGGACGACCCGGCTTCCGGCCGCCACTTGGCGATCGTCGCGGTGCAAACGGTGGTGCTGCTGGTGCTGCTAGTCCCGGTTGTCGCCGCGCTGTCACCGCTGGAGAATCGGCCGTTGCCCTGGTGGGACGACTCGCGGGCCATCGGGTGCTCTGCCCTTGCGCTTAACCGCTGGCGGGATGGGGCGGTGTTCGTCCTCATGGTCGTGGCCGGCGTCGCGCTATTGCTCTTCGCCCGCGACGGAATGCTGGTCGGCGCACCGATGCTGGGCCTGGCGGCAGCAACAGCAGTCGGGGGTCGCCTGATCAGTGTCGGGGCGGGTCAACCCGCAGGTCAGCACCGGTCGGCCATCGACTAGTCTTGATGTCCGTGGCCAACGCGAACGACGACACCGGAATCGACTCCTCCGCACTGGAACCGGCAGCGCTCGAGTCGGCCGCCGCCGCGGCCCTCGCGGCTTTCGCCGGGGCCGCTGATCTCGAGGGCTTGGCCGTCGCCAAGTCCGATCATCTCGGTGAGAAAGCGCCCATCTCGCTGGCGCGCCGCGCGTTGGGCGCTTTGCCCGGCGACCAGCGGGCCGCCGCCGGTAAGGCGGTCAACGCTGTGCGAACGCGGGTCGCCGACTCGTTGCGGGCCCGCACCGCAGAACTCGAGGCACAGCGCGACGCCGCAGTTCTCGAGTCCGAGTCGATCGACGTGACGCTGCCCAGTGGTCGTCGTCGGGTCGGCGCCCGCCATCCGATCACGGTGATCAGCGAACAGATTGCCGACGTCTTCATCGGTATGGGCTGGGAGATCGACGAAGGGCCCGAGGTCGAGGCCGAGCACTATAACTTCGACGCCCTCAACTTCCTGCCCGATCATCCGGCTCGGTCGATGCAGGACACGTTCTACATCGCGCCGTCGGGATCGCGGCAGGTTCTGCGCACCCACACCTCCCCGGTACAGGTGCGCGCGATGCTGAACCGCGACCTGCCGATCTATGTCGCGTGCCCCGGCCGGACATTCCGCACCGACGAACTCGACGCCACCCACACCCCGGTGTTTCACCAGATCGAGGGTTTGGCCATCGACCGCGGCCTCACGCTGGCACACTTGCGTGGTGCGCTGGAGACGTTGGCCCGTGCCCTATTCGGTCCGGATACGACGACGCGGATGCGTCCCTCGTACTTCCCCTTCACCGAGCCCTCCGCCGAAGTCGATGTCTGGTTCCCAGGGAAGAAGGGCGGCGCCGGCTGGGTCGAGTGGGGCGGGTGCGGCATGGTCAACCCCAACGTTCTGCGCGCCAGCGGCATCGACCCGGAGGAGTTCAGCGGGTTCGCGTTCGGGATGGGCCTGGAGCGCACGCTGCAGTTCCGCAACGACATTTCCGATATGCGCGACATGGTGGAGGGCGATATTCGTTTCACCGCGCCGTTCGGCCCGGCGGCCTGAACGCCGGCCCCGCCCAGACCCCGCGGAGCAGACCCCGCAGACCACCCTCACCGACCAATCCGAAAGCAGCAGCCACCGTGCGTGTCCCACAGTCCTGGTTGACCGACGTACTCGACAGCGCCGTCCCGCGAACCGCTGATGACATCGATGCGGCCTTCGTCCGCGTCGGCTTCGAGATCGAGGATGTCGAGCCGTTCGGCGACATCGACGGGCCACTGGTCGTCGGCCGCGTCGAGGCGATCGAGGAACTCACCGATTTCAAGAAGCCAATCCGCTTCTGCCACGTTGCAGTCGGCGAGCCGCAGCCCCGCGACATCGTGTGTGGTGCGCGCAACTTCACCGAGGGCGACCTGGTCGTTGTCGCCCTGCCCGGCGTCACACTGCCCGGCGGCTTCGAAATCGCGACGCGGAAAACCTACGGCAAGACGTCGGACGGCATGATTTGCTCGGTGACCGAGCTCGGTGTGGGCAATGACCACTCCGGCATCCTCGTGCTGCCCGCCGGGTCGGCCGAGCCGGGCGACGACGCACGAGTCGTGCTGGGACTGCCGGACACGGCCATCGACATCAACGTGACACCGGACCGTGGTTATGCATTCTCGGTGCGCGGCCTCGGCCGGGAACTGGCCGGGAGCCTCGGCGTCGGATTCCGGGAGCCGGGCGCCGATGTCGACCCGGGTGCCGCCGGGGACGGATGGGCGGTGACGATTGATCCGGCCACCGGTGCGACTCGGTACACGGCACAGGTGATCGAGGGTGTCGACCCGGCCGCGGCGTCACCGTGGTGGCTGCGCAAGCGCCTGCTGGTCGCGGGCATCCGGCCGATCTCGGCCGTGGTGGACGTGACCAACTACGTGATGATCGAGCTCGGTCAGCCGTTGCACGCTTTCGACGCCGACCGGTTGCGCGGCGACATTGCGGTGCGCAACGCGGCCGCGGGGGAGAAGCTGGTGACCCTCGACGGGGTCGAGCGCTGCCTGGACACCGAGGATGTCGTCATCGCTGACGAATCCGGTGCCGTCGCCCTGGCGGGGGTGATGGGCGGCGCCGCCACCGAGGTCGGCGATGAGACGGTGCGAGTTCTGCTGGAGGCGGCCACCTTTGACCCGGTGCGCGTCTTCCGGTCCGGCAAGCGCCACAAGCTCACTTCGGAGGCGGCCAAGCGGTTCGAGCGGACTGTTGATCCGGAGATCACCGCGGTGGCCTCGGCGCGGGCGGCGCAGCTCATCGTCGAGATCGCCGGCGGCGCCCTGCAAGGTGTGCGGACCGACGTTCGGTTGCCCGTTCCGCCGGCACCGACCATCGACTTCGCCGCCGATGCGCCCGATCGTACGGCCGGCATCGACTACCCGGCGGGTACGTCGGGCAATCGCCTGCGTGAGGTGGGCTGCGAGGTCGTGGCGGAGGGCGATCGGCTGCGGGTGACTCCGCCGCCGTGGCGGCCCGACCTGCGACAGTCGGCTGATCTCGTCGAGGAGGTGCTGCGCCTCGAAGGCCTGGAGGACATTCCCGCGGTCGTGCCGCGCGCGCCCGGCGGGCACGGTCTCACCGCCGCTCAGCGACGGCGGCGCAGCATCGGGCGCACGCTCGCCCTCGACGGATTCATCGAGGTGCTGCCGTATCCGTTTATGCCCGCCGGCGTCTTCGACACGTGGGGCCTGTCCGGCGACGATCCGCGGCGGGCGACCGTCCGGGTGCTCAACCCGCTGGAATCCGACCGCCCGGAGCTCAACACGACGCTGCTGCCCGGCCTGCTGGAGATGGTGGGGCGCAACCTGGCGCGCGGGCAGCGCGAGGTGGCGCTGTTCACCATCGGTCAGGTGGTACTCGGCGGCGGCGGCGGCGGCGACGCGGTGGTGGGGGCCCTTGATGTGACCGCGCGCCCCAGCGAGGCCGACCTGGACCGGCTCGACGCCAGTCTGCCCGCCCAGCCCGTCCATGTCGCGGCGGTACTGACCGGTGCGGCCGAGCCGGCCGGTCCGTGGGGCCCGGGTCGGCCGGCGGATGCCGGTGACGCCTTTGCGGCGGCACGGTCGATCGCCCGCGCCGCCGGCGTCGACGTCGCACTTCTCGCCGACGAACACCTGCCGTGGCATCCGGGCCGCTGCGCCCGGATCGTCGTCGACGGCGCAGCCGGTGAGCAGGTCACCGTCGGCTGGGCCGGCGAGCTGCACCCGGCGGTCTGCGACCGGGCGAACCTGCCCATGCGGACCTGTGCGCTCGAGTTGTCCATCGACGCGCTTCCGCTGTCGGTGAAGCTGCCGGCGCCGAGCCTGTCGGTCTTCCCAGCGGTACTACAGGATCTGGCCGTCGTCGTCGACGACGCGGTGCCCGCGGCCGAGGTTGCCGCGGCCCTGCGCGAAGGTGCCGGTGAACTGCTGGAATCGCTGGACCTGTTCGATGTCTACGTCGGTGACCAGGTCGGGGCCGGGAGCAAGTCGCTGGCGTTCGCGCTGCGGTTCCGCGCCGCCGATCGCACCCTCACCGAGGATGAGGCCAACGCCGCGAAGCTGGCCGCCGTCGAGTATGCGGGAAGCGCTGTCGGCGCGCGCCTGCGCTAGGGCGGATACCCCGGATGGTGGTCGTTCTCGCCGGAGTCATCGGCATCGCCTTTGTTGCCCTGTCGGCCTATTGGCTGCACCGCCGACTGGTTGTCGCGACCGGTCTCAGCGGCCGGTGGGCCCTCGCCGCCGACCTGGTCCTCGGCGCGGGGTCGATCGCCGGGGTGGCCGCCCTGCTCGTGGGCCGCACCCTTGATCCGGCGTGGGCCCGGCCCATCGGCCTGGTCGGATTCACCTGGTGGGCGCTGGTGTTCTACGTGTCGCTCGGCGCAGCGGTCATCGGCCTGCTGGCGCTGGGGGTTGGGCTGGTCCGCGGCCGTTCCGAAGGCCCGCGCACCTGGGTGTCGGTGCTGACCGGACTCATGGTTCTCGCGGCTATGGCGGCGGTGGGGTTCGGGCTCGTGGAGGCGTCCCGGCCGGCCGTCACGGAGGACTCCGCGGTGGTCGATCGACTACCTGTTGAGTTTGACGGTGTGCGCGTCGCATTCATCACCGACCTCCATGTGGGGCCGGTGCGCGGGCCTGGCTTCACCCGGCGGGTGGTCGATCAGGTCAACGCCGCAAAGCCTGACGTCGTTATTCTTGGCGGCGACCTGGCCGACGGCACCATCGTCAACGTTGGTTCCGACCTCGAGCCGTTGCGCGATCTGCGCGCCCCGCTCGGGGTCTTCGGGGTCAGTGGAAACCATGAGTACTACTCCGACGACGGTGGGTCGTGGCTGCGGTTCTGGGAGACGCTGGGCATTCGCCCGCTGCGTAACGAGCGCGTTGAACTGCGTCGCGGCGCCGCGGTGATCGACCTGGCCGGCGTCTACGACGCGACGGCCCCGGCGCCCTACCGGCCCGATCTCGCGGCGGCGTTGGGCGGCCGCGATCTCCGCCGGGCGCTGATCCTGGCGGCGCACGAGCCCCGGCAGGCGAAGGAGGCGCAGCGGCGCGGTGTCGGCCTGCAGTTTTCCGGGCACACTCACGGAGGCCAGATCTGGCCGTTTGGATATGCCGTCCGTCTGCAGCAGCCGATCGTGGCCGGTTTCGGCACTGTCGGCGACGTGCCAGTCTTCGTCTCACGCGGCACCGGGGCATGGGGCCCGCCGGTGCGGGTCGGCGCACCACCGCAGATCGCCATGGTCACGCTGCGGCGGTGACCTGCGCCGGCCGGCCCATTCGGGGTACGTCCCGGGCCGGAAATGAATGATGTTGCACGATGATGCATAATGATTCTATGACGATTTCTGTGGCTGTGGCCGGTGCCTCCGGGTACGCCGGCGGCGAGATTCTGCGCCTATTACTCGGGCACCCGCGCGTCGTGTCGGGCGAGGTGACGATCGGGGCGCTGACCGCGGGCGGAAACGCCGGCTCCGCACTCGGCGAGCATCACGGCAACCTGCTTCCGCTGGCCGATCGCGTGCTGGTGGAGACCATCCCGGAGACTTTGGCCGGGCACGACGTCGTCTTCCTCGGGCTGCCGCATGGGACATCGGCGGCGATCGCCGACACGCTGCCCCCGGCGACCCTGATCATCGACTGTGGCGCCGACTTCCGGCTCACCGACGCCGACGAGTGGCAGACCTACTACGGCGGTGATCATGCCGGTAGTTGGCCCTACGGACTGCCCGAATTGCCCGGCAACCGGGAAAGACTGGCGTCGGCGAGCCGCATCGCCGTGCCCGGGTGCTATCCGACGGTGTCGATCCTGTCGCTGTTGCCCGCGCTCACGGGCGGCCTGGTCGACCCGCACGTCACGGTCGTCGCGGTCAGCGGCACCTCCGGCGCCGGCCGCTCGCTGAAGGTCGACCTCCTCGCTTCGGAAGTCATCGGCTCGGCGCGCGCCTACGGCGTCGGCGGCACGCATCGTCACACCCCGGAAATCGCCCAGGCGCTGTCGGAGGCCGCCGAGCTCCCGGTGTCGGTATCGTTCACGCCGGTCCTGGCCCCGATGTCGCGCGGGATCCTCGCCACCTGCACAGCGCGCACCACGGCCACCGAATCGGAGATCCGCGTCGCCTATGAGAACGCCTACGCCGCCGAGCCCTTCGTCCACCTGCTGCCGGCCGGCCGATTCCCGGCGACCTCCTCGGTGATCGGCTCCAACGCCGTGCAGCTATCGGTATCGGTTGACGAGCGGGCGGGCACCCTGGTGGCCGTCGGAGCCGTCGACAACCTCACCAAAGGCACCGGCGGTGCCGCAGTCCAATCGATGAACCTTGCTCTCGGCTTCGATGAAGTCGAGGGCCTCACCACCGTGGGAGTGGCCCCATGACACCGAAACATGAAGCCGCCTACCGGCTTTGGCGTACCCAAGGCGTCACGGCGCCGCTCGGGTTCCGGGCGGCCGGAATTCCCGCCGGGATCAAGGCCAACGGCAACTTCGACTTGGCGCTCGTCTTCAACGAAGGGCCCGAGTATGCCGCGGCGGGGGTGTTCACCGCGAACAAGGTGAAAGCCGCGCCGGTGCTGTGGAGCGAGAAAGTGCTCCGGTCGCGGTGGTTGCGGGCGGTCATACTGAATTCCGGCGGTGCTAACGCCTGCACCGGGCCCGCGGGCTTCGCCGATACCCATCAGACCGCCGAAGCCGTCGCCGAGGCGTTGTCGAACTGGGGGACCGAGACCGGTGCCATCGAGGTCGCCGTTTGCTCGACGGGGCTGATCGGCGATCGGCTGCCGATGGACAAGCTGCTGCCCGGGGTCACCGAGATCGTCCACGAGATGGCCGGCGGGCTGTCCGGTGGCACCGACGCCGCCCATGCCATCATGACCACCGACACCGTGCCCAAACAGGTGGCGGTGCACCACCACGACGGATGGAACGTCGGTGGGATGGCGAAGGGGGCGGGCATGCTCGCCCCTGCCCTGGCGACCATGCTCGTCGTCCTCACCACCGACGCCCTCGTCGAGCCCGAGCAGCTCGACCTCGCCCTGCGGCGCGCCACCGCGCGGACCTTCGACCGGCTCGACGTCGACGGCGCGACGTCGACCAACGACACGGTGCTGCTGCTCTCCTCGGGGGCCAGCCAACTCCGGGTCGCGCAGGATGCGCTGGATGCGGCCGTCTTTGCTGCCTGCGACGATCTGGCCGCCCAGTTGATGGCCGACGCCGAGGGGGTCACCAAGCGGGTGATCGTGGAAGTCGTCCGCGCCGCCGACGACGACCAGGCGCTGGTCGGCGCCCGCACGATCGCGCGCGACTCACTGGTCAAGACCGCACTGTTCGGCTCCGACCCCAATTGGGGTCGCATCATGGCGGCCATCGGGATCGCCCCCATCGACCTCGACCCGGACACGATCGCGGTCTCCTTCAACGGCAGCGAGGTGTGCCGCAACGGCGTTGGCGTCCCCGGCGCGCGCGAGGTCGATTTGTCCGGCGCCGACATCCACCTGCTCGTCGACCTCGGGATCGGGTCGGGCACCGCGTCGATCCGCACGACGGACCTGTCGCACGCATACGTCGAAGAGAACTCGGCGTATTCGTCATGAGTGCGGCGTTTGAGCGGGCCCAGCTACTGGCCGATGCCCTGCCCGCGCTCCAGGAACTGCACGGCGCGACCGTCGTCGTGAAGTATGGCGGCAACGCGATGGTCGACGATGAGCTCAAGCGGGCCTTTGCCGACGACATGGTGTTGCTGCGCGCCTGTGGCATCCATCCGGTCGTCGTGCACGGCGGCGGCCCGCAGATTTCGGCAATGCTCGCCCGCGTCGGCCTCGAGGGGGAGTTCCGGGGCGGGTTCCGCGTTACCACCCCCGAGGTGATGGACATCGTCCGGATGGTGCTGTTCGGGCAGGTCGGACGCGAGCTAGTCGGCCTCATCAACACTCATGGCCCCTACGCGGTGGGCATCACCGGTGAGGACGCGCACCTGTTCACCGCCACCCGCCGGACGGTGCTGGTCGACGGCGAGCAGACCGACATCGGGCTGGTCGGCGACATTGCGGCGGTGAACACCTCGGCCATCGACGACCTGATTGCGGCCGGCCGGATCCCGGTGGTCTCGACCATCGCCCCCGACCGGGACGGGGTGGCGCACAATATCAACGCCGATACCGCGGCCGGCGCACTGGCCGAGGCGTTGGGCGCCGCGCGCCTGGTAATGCTGACCGACGTTCCCGGGCTGTACACGAACTGGCCGGATCGCTCGTCGCTGACGAGCCATCTCGGTGCTGACGCCCTGGCCGAACTGCTGGGATCGCTGGACGCGGGGATGATCCCCAAGATGGAGGCCTGCCTGCGCGCCGTGCGGGGCGGGGTTTTCGCGGCGCAGGTGATCGATGGGCGGGAACCGCACGCGGTGCTGGCCCGACTGCTGGCCGCACCGGATGACGAGTCGGTCGGCACCACGGTGACCGTCAACGAGGAGGACAGATGACCGCCGGAAACACTGATCAAACGCGGGCGTGGCAGGCGCGCTGGACGACCTCGATGATGAACAACTACGGCACCCCCGCGGTGGCGCTGACCCGCGGCTCCGGTGCCGTCGTCACCGACGTCGACGGTCGTGAGTATCTCGACCTGTTGGGCGGTATCGCGGTCAACGCGCTCGGCCACGGCCATCGCGCGATCATCGACGCCGTGACCGAGCAGATGACGACGCTGGGTCATGTGTCGAACCTGTACATCGCCCCGCCCGTCGTCGAGTTGGCCGAGAAGTTGCTCGCCAGGTTCGGCGTCGACGGTGCGCGGGTGTTCTTCTGCAACTCGGGAACCGAGGCCAACGAGGCAGCGTTCAAACTCGCTCGGCTCACCGGCCGCAGTGAGATCGTGGCCGCCGAGAAGGGCTTTCACGGGCGCACGATGGGTGCCCTGGCGATGACCGGGCAGCCCGCCAAACGGGCGCCGTTCGAGCCGATGCCGGCAGGGGTGCGATTCGTCCCCTACGGTGATGCCGAAGCGCTCGACGCTGTTGTCGGCGAGAACACCGCCGCGGTCATCCTCGAACCGATCCTGGGGGAGAGTGGCGTCATCGTGCCGCCGGGGGACTACCTCGCGCGCGCCCGGGCCCTCACCGCCGAGCGGGGGGCCCTGCTCGTCTTCGACGAGGTGCAGACTGGCATCGCCCGGACCGGTGCCTTCTTTGCCCACCAGGCCGCCGGTGTCGTGCCCGACGTGATGACTCTGGCAAAGGGGCTCGGCGGCGGCTTCCCGATCGGCGCCGTCATCGCCGGTCCCCGGGCCGCCGATTTGTTCGCGCCGGGGATGCACGGCACCACCTTCGGCGGCAATCCGATGAGCGTCGCGGCCGCACTTGCCGTGCTGGAAGTGATCGACCGGGACGGTCTGGTCGACCACGTTGCCGCCGTCGGCAAATCGCTGGCCGCGGGGATCGAAAGCCTGGACCATCCACTGATCGATCACGTCCGGGGCGCGGGGCTGCTCCTGGGAGTCGTGCTGCGCGCGGACATTGCGAAGGCCGTCGAGGCCGCCGCCCGCGACGCCGGATTCCTCATCAACGCCCCGGCTGCCGACGTGCTGCGCCTGGCACCGCCGCTGATCCTCACCGAGGAGCAGGGACAGACCTTCGTCGATGCGCTTCCCGGCCTCCTCGACACCGCACAGGACGCCGAAAAAGGAGGAGAATCATGACCCGCCACTTCCTGCGCGACGATGACCTGACACCCGACGAGCAGGCCGAGGTGCTGGCGCTGGCCGCCGAGCTCAAAGCGAACCCGTTCGCGCAGCGGCCGCTGGCCGGTCCACGCGGGGTCGCGGTGCTCTTCGACAAGAGTTCGACGCGCACCAGATTCTCGTTCGACGTCGGTGTCGCCCAGCTGGGCGGGCACGCCGTCGTCGTCGACACCGGTTCGACCCAGATGGGCCGGGACGAGTCCCTCGCCGACACCGCCCGCGTGTTGTCGCGCTTCGTCGACGCGATCGTGTGGCGAACCTTCGGTCAGGAGCTTCTTGAGGAGCTCGCGGAGTTTGCGGCCGTTCCGGTGGTCAATGCGCTGTCCGACAGTTTCCACCCGTGCCAGGTGCTGGCCGATCTGCAGACGATCATCGAGCACAAGGGCACGGCGGCCGGGCTGACCATGACCTACCTGGGCGACGGGGCCAACAACATGGCTCACTCGTTGCTGCTGGGCGGGGCCACCGCGGGCATGCACGTGCGGATCAGCGGACCGGCGGGGTTCACCCCTGATGCGGCCGTCCTCGCCGCGAGCGTGGAGCGGGCCAAACTCACCGGTGGATCGGCGACGGTGATCACCGACCCGATCGAGGCGGCCAGTGGTGCCGACGTGCTGGTTACCGACACCTGGGTCTCGATGGGGCAGGAGGACGACGGCAAGGATCGGGCCGCCCCCTTCCGGCCCTACCAGATCAATGCCGAGCTGCTCGCGCAGGCCGCCGAGGGCGCCATCGTGCTGCACTGCCTGCCGGCGCACCGGGGCGACGAAATCACCGACGAGGTGATGGACGGCCCAGCCAGCGTGGTGTTCGACGAGGCGGAGAACCGGCTGCACGCGCAGAAGGCGCTGCTGGTCTGGTTGCTGGCCAGTCAGAACGGCCCACTGACGTGATCACCTCCACCACGCGGGCCGCGCGGCACGCCCGCATCGTCGAAATTCTGTCGACGCGGACGGTCGGCTCGCAGACCGAACTCGCCGAGATCCTCGCCGCCGCCGGCGTGGAGGTGACCCAGGCGACGCTGTCCCGCGACCTCGACGAGATCGGGGCGGTCAAACTGCGCGGTGCGGATGGCGGGCCCTGGGCCTACATCGTGCCCGAAGACGGCTCCCCGGTGCGGGGAGTGGTCGGCGGCACCGACCGGCTCGCCCGCCTTCTTGGTGAGATGCTGGTGGGCACCGACGCCGCCGGGCAGCTCGCTGTCCTGCGAACCCCGCCGGGTGCCGCGGGCTACCTTGCCAGCGCGCTCGACCGTGCCGGCCTGCCCGACGTCGTCGGCACGATCGCCGGTGACGACACCATCTTCGCGCTCGCCCGAGAACCGATGACTGGCGCCGAACTGGCGAAACACCTGGAGAAGCTGGTCTGACGACCCGGCGTGCCGATCCGCTGGGCCGGCCCGCACAATAGAACCGACAAATCACAACCCGTAGGAGCACACACCCCATGGCCGAACGCGTCATCTTGGCATACTCCGGAGGCCTCGACACCTCCGTCGCGATCAGCTGGATCGCCAAGGAAACGGGCAAGGAAGTTGTCGCCGTCGCCATCGACCTCGGGCAGGGCGGCGAGGACATGGAAGTCGTCCGCCAGCGGGCGATCGACTGTGGCGCGGTGGAAGCGGTCCTGGTCGATGCGCGGGACGAGTTCGCCGACGAGTACTGTCTGCCGACGATTACCGCGAATGGCCTCTACATGGACCGTTACCCGCTGGTGTCGGCGATCAGCCGGCCGCTCATCGTCAAGCACCTCGTGCAGGCGGCGCGCGATCACGGCGGCACGGTGGTGGCGCACGGCTGCACCGGCAAAGGCAACGACCAGGTGCGCTTCGAGGTCGGCTTCAACACCCTGGCCCCCGATCTTGAAGTGCTCGCCCCCGTGCGCGACTACGCGTGGACCCGGGAGAAGGCCATCGCGTTCGCCGAGGAGAACGCCATTCCGATCAACGTCACCAAGCGCTCGCCGTTCTCCATCGATCAGAACGTGTGGGGCCGCGCGGTGGAGACCGGATTCCTCGAAGACCTGTGGAACGCCCCCACCAAGGACGTGTACGACTACACCGAAGATCCGACGATCAACTTCAACGCGCCCGATGAGCTGATCCTCACCTTCGAGAAGGGCCGTCCGACCGCCATCGACGGGAAGCCGGTCTCGGTGCTGACCGCGATCGAGGAGCTCAACCGGCGCGCCGGTGCCCAGGGGGTGGGTCGCCTTGACGTCGTCGAGGACCGGCTCGTGGGGATCAAGAGCCGGGAAATCTATGAGGCGCCCGGCGCCATGGTCTTGATCACCGCCCACGAAGAACTCGAGCACGTGACACTCGAGCGGGAACTGGGCCGCTACAAGCGCCACATTGACCAGAAGTGGGCCGAGCTCGTCTATGACGGCCTCTGGTACTCGCCGCTCAAGTCGGCCCTGGACACGTTCGTCGATCACACCCAGGAACACGTTTCCGGCGATGTCCGGCTGATGCTCCACGGCGGTTCGATCATCGTCAACGGCCGCCGCTCGGCGGAGTCGCTGTACGACTTCAATTTGGCGACCTACGACGAGGGCGACACCTTCGACCAGTCGAACGCGAAGGGCTTCGTGCAGTTGCACGGCCTCTCGTCGAAGATCGCCGCCCGGCGCGACCTGGGTCTATGAGCTCGGACAGGGATTCGGCCACCAACGCCGGCGCGTTGTGGGGCGGGCGGTTCGCCGACGGCCCCGCCGCGGCGATGGCCGCGCTGAGCCGTTCCACGCAGTTCGACTGGGTGCTGGCCCCGTTTGACATCGAAGCATCCAAAGCCCATGCCCGGGTACTGAACAAGGCCGGCCTGCTCACCGACAGTGAGCTCACCGGGATGCTCGACGGGCTGGATCGGCTCGCCGGCGACGTCGCCAACGGCTCTTTCGGTCCTGCCGAGTCCGACGAGGATGTTCACGGCGCGCTGGAACGGGGCCTCATCGAGCGCGTCGGACCGGAGCTGGGCGGACGGTTACGCGCGGGCCGCTCGCGCAACGATCAGGTCGCCACCCTGTTCCGCATGTGGCTGCGGGCAGCCTACCGGCGGGTCGCCGCCGGTATCCTGGGCGTCGCGCAGGCGCTGGTCGACCAGGCCGCCGCCCATCCCGACGTCGTCATGCCGGGTAAGACGCACCTGCAGGCCGCCCAGCCGGTGCTGCTGAGCCATCAGTTGCTCGCGCATGTCCATCCGCTGTTGCGGGACCTCGACCGGCTCGCCGACGCCGACCGCCGTACCGCGGTATCGCCGTATGGGTCGGGCGCGCTGGCGGGCTCGTCCTTGGGGCTCGACCCGGCAGCCATCGCTGCCGACCTCGGGTTCGACGGCCCGATGGCCAACTCGATCGACGCCACGTCGTCCCGCGATTTCGCCGCGGAGGCGGCTTGGGTGTTTGCGATGATCGCCGTCGATCTGTCGCGATTGGCCGAGGAAGTCATCGCATGGAGCACGCCGGAGTTCGGCTACATCACGCTCGCCGACGCCTGGTCGACCGGCAGTTCGATCATGCCGCAAAAGAAGAACCCCGATGTCGCCGAGTTGACCCGCGGTAAGAGTGGTCGGCTGATCGGCAATCTGACCGGACTGTTGGCGACCCTCAAAGCACAGCCGCTGGCCTACAACCGCGACCTGCAAGAGGACAAGGAGCCGGTATTCGACTCGGTGGCACAGCTGGAGATGCTGCTGCCCGCGATCGCCGGAATGGTCGGCACCCTGACATTTCACGCCGACCGGATGGCCGAGCTCGCCCCGGCGGGTTTCACGCTTGCGACCGACATCGCCGAGTGGCTGGTGCGACGTGGGGTGCCGTTCCGCATCGCCCACGAAGCCGCGGGCGCCTGCGTCCGCGCCGCCGAAGAGGCCGGTATCGGCCTGGCCGACCTCGACGACGCGACTTTCGCCGCGATCAACCCGGACCTGACCGGCGAGGTCCGGGATGTCCTCACCGTGCGCGGATCGATCGAGTCGCGCAGCGCCCACGGCGGGACCGCCTCGTCGGCGGTGGCCGTCCAGATCGACGGTGTGCGAGCCGATCTGGCCACCCATGGACGGCGCTGGCAATAGAGTGAACGGGCACGTCTCGGCTGGGGGTCAGTCGGGCGCAGAGCAGAGGTGGAGTTTGCCAATGGGAATCGGCGGAGCGGTCAATCGGGTGTTGGCGACGGCGCAGAACGGGTTGGAGGTCCTCCGTTTCGGCGGACTCGAGACCGGCACCGAGCCGGCACCGTTCCAGGTGGTCGAAACCGAGAAGATGTTTCGGTTGCGGCGCTACTTCCCCGACGACGAGGACTCGGTCGCCGACGTCATCCTGGTGCACCCGATGATGGTCTCGGCCAACATCTACGACGTCACCGAGGACAAGGGCGCGGTGTCGGTGCTACATCGGTACGGCATTACCCCGTGGGTCGTCGATTTCGGGTCGCCGGACCGGGAGGAGGGCGGACGGGAGCGAACCCTGGCCGACCACATCGTGGCGCTTTCCCGGATCGTGGACATCGTGCGTGAAATCACCGGCCGTGACGTCCACCTGGCCGGCTACTCCCAAGGCGGCATGTTCGTCTACCAGTGCGCGGCGCTGCGCCGATCCGAGGGCATCGCCAGCGTCATCACGTATGGCTCGCCGGTCGACGTGCTCGCGGCCCTACCCCTCGGACTGCCCGCGGGCATCGCCGCGCCGGGCGCGGAATTCCTCGCCGACAAGATCTTCCCGCATATCTCCATTCCCGGCTGGCTGGCCCGTACCGGCTTCCAGTTGCTCGACCCGGTCAAGACGGCCCGCAGCCGCCTGGACTTCTTGCTGCAACTCCACGACCGTGACGCGCTGCTGCCGCGCGAGGATCAGCGTCGGTTCCTGGAGGACGATGGCTGGGTGGCGTGGTCGGGCCCGGCGATTGCCGAACTGCTCCGCCAATTCGTGTCGCACAACCGCATGATGTCGGGCGGGTTCGTCATCAACGGCGACCTGGTGACACTGGCGGAGGTCACCTGCCCGGTGCTGGCTTTCGTCGGTACCGCCGACGACATCGGCCAGCCGGCGGCCGTTCGGGGGATCTTGCGCGCTGCACCGAAGGCGCAGGTATACGAATCGCGGCTGCCGGTGGGACATTTCGGTCTCGTCGTCGGATCGGTGGCCGGCGGGCAGACGTGGCCGACGACGGCCGAATGGATCCGGTGGCGCGACGACCTCGGTCCCGAGCCCGAGGACGTCGAGGCGATGGCGGACCATGCCGACGAGTCGGGCACCGGCGTCACGATGTCCTCGCGGGTTCAGCACGGCCTGAACGCGGTGGCTGATGCCGGGGTGGCCGCCGGCCGTGACCTCGTCGACACCGCGGTGGCGGTGCAGCGCACGTCGCGCGCGATTGCCGCCGAGTCGGTCCGCACCGTTCCGCGACTGTTCCGCCTCGGTCAGATTCAGCCGAGCACCCGCATCTCGCTGGGCAAGCTCATGTCGGAGAACAATCGTCGTGCGCGGAACAAGGAACTTTTCCTGTTCGAGAACCGCGTGCTCACCCACGAGCAGGTCAACACCCGCATCGACAATGTTGTCGCCGGTCTGATCTCGTGCGGTGTCCGTCCCGGGCAACGCGTCGGCGTGCTGATGGATACCCGGCCGAGTGCACTGGTCGTCGTCGCGGCGCTGTCGCGGCTGGGCGCGGTCGGGGTGTTGTTGACCACCGACCTGGACATTTCCGTCGGTATCAAGATCGCCGAGGCGCGGGTCGTCATCGCCGATCCGAACCACCTCGAGGTCGCACGCGAGCACTCGAACCGGGTGCTCGTGTTGGGTGGTGGTAGCGGCGACGCACGGGTGATCGAGGCCGCCGACGGGGAGTCGGTGGTCGATATGGAGCAGATCGACCCGGCGGCGGTGCGGTTGCCGAGCTGGTACCGGCCGGACCCGGGGTTGGCCGGCGACCTCGCCTTCATCCTTTTCACGCGAGGTGCGACGTTCGATCTGACGCCCTGGCCGGTGACCAATCACAGGTTCGCGATCTCTGCATTCGGCGCTGCGTCGGCGGCTGGCCTGACCAGTACCGATACGGTCTACTGCTTGCCGCCGCTGAGTCATCCGTCGGGCCTGTTGACCACGCTGGGCGCCACTCTCGTCGGCCGCTCCCGTATCGCGCTGTCCAATGGGGTGGACGCTAAAACCTTCAGCACCGAAGTGATGCGCTACGGCGTCACCGTCGTCTCCTACACCTGGACGATGATGCGCGACGTGGTGCGGTCACCCGACTTCGAGATCGATCAGCACAATCCGATCCGGCTGTTCATGGGCTCGGGTATGCCGCCCGGGCTGTGGGCCGAAGTGCTGGAATCCTTTCCGCGGGCCCACGTGCTCGAGTTTTTTGCGACTGCGGACGGGTCGGCCATTCTGTCCAACCTGTCCGGGGTCAAGCTCGGCGCCATGGGACGGCCGCTGCCAGAGACGTCCGACGTCGAGATCGCGGCGATCGACGCCGAGAACGAGACACTGCGAGTCGGGGCGGACGGGTTCATCGAGAAAGCCGCCGTCGGCGAGGTCGGCCTGCTCCTGTCGGCTGCGCGGCACCGATTCGCCACGAACGGACCGGTGCTGTCGGATGTGTTCGCCCCACACGACCGGTGGGAACTGTCCAACCACCTGTTCCGGACGGACTCGGCCGCCGACCTCTGGTACATGGGAGCCACCGCCTCGGTGATCGTGTCGCGCGACGGATCGGTGTATCGCCCGCCAATCGAGCAGGCGCTGTCGTTTGCCCGCGGTGTGGACCAGGTCACCGCGTACCGGGTTCAGGTGGGCGGAGGCCTGGCGGCCGGCGGCGACGATCTGGCCGTCGCGGCCATTACCGCCCGGGCAGGATCGGCCAGCGCCGTCACGGTATCCACGTTGCGGGCGGCCCTCGGCAGGTTGCCGGCACAGGAGCGCCCGCATCTGATCACGATGGTGGATTCGATCGAACTCAGCGAATCCTATCGACCGCTGAGCAGTTCGTTGGCCGCGCAGGGCGTGCCGAAGCCGGGTGCCCGGGTCTGGTACCGCGACGACGAGGGGCGCTATCGGCGGTTCACCAAGGCGGTCGCCACCGAACGCGGGTGGGAGTAGGCGGCCGACCTGCTGGGGCGCGCGGGTGCTGACTGACTAGAATTGCTGAGGTCGGCGGGTCCGTCGTCGGCACAAAATCTTGGAGGAGTCCACCGATGTCTCGCGCAGCTGAAATCGATCCGATTGTCCGGGAGCGGCTTGTCTGCCCGACCGATCACGGGCCGCTGCTCGATGCCGGCGACGAGTTGTACAACCCGCGCCTGAGGGTCGCCTACCGGATCGATTCCGACGGGATCCCGGTCATGCTGGCCGGTGAGGCCCGCGCGGTCGGCGACGCCGAGCACGCGACGATCACCGGCGGTGCCGACCGGTGAGCGGTATCGACATCGTCGACGAACTCCAGTGGCGCGGATTGATCGCCGCGTCGACCGATCTCGACGAGTTGCGCCAGCACCTGGCGACCGGCTCGGTCACCCTCTATGCCGGATTCGATCCCACCGCTGCCAGCCTGCACGCCGGGCACCTGGTGCCACTGCTGACGTTGCGGCGGTTCCAGGAGGCCGGGCACCGGCCGATCGTGCTGGCCGGCGGGGCCACCGGCCTCATCGGTGATCCGCGTGATGTCGGTGAGCGGACCATGAATGCGCAGGACACCGTCGCGCAGTGGGCCGACCACATCGGCGACCAGCTGCGGCGGTTCGTGAGTCTGGACCCCGGCTCGGCTAACGCGGCGCTCATCGTGAACAACATGGAGTGGACCGGGCAGCTCAGTGCGCTGGACTTCTTGCGCGATATCGGCAAGCACTTCTCGGTGAACGTGATGCTGGCTCGGGAGACCGTGAAGCGGCGGCTGGACAGCGACGGGATCAGCTACACCGAGTTCAGCTACCTGCTGCTCCAGTCCAACGACTTCGTCGAACTCAACCGGCGATACGGATGCACCTTGCAGATCGGCGGATCCGACCAGTGGGGCAACATCGTGGGTGGTGTCGACCTCGGGCGGCGCCTCGACGGCACGTCGCTGCACGCATTGACCGTCCCGCTGGTGACATCGTCGGATGGGAAGAAATTCGGCAAGTCCACCGGCGGCGGAAGCCTGTGGCTCGACCCAGCGCTGACACCGCCGTATGCCTGGTACCAGTACTTCGTGAACACTGCCGATGCCGACGTCGTGCGCTACCTCAAGTGGTTCACCTTCCTCGGGCGCGACGAGATCGATGAACTTGCCGCGGCCACCAGCGACACACCGCACTTGAGGCTCGCCCAGAAACGCCTGGCCGCGGAGATGACGACGCTGATCCACGGGGCCGGTCAAACGGCCGCCGTCGAGCAGGCCAGTGCGGCGCTCTTCGGGCGGGCCGAACTCGCGGGCCTGGACGAGACGACCGTTGCCGCCGCATTGGGGGAGACCGCGATAGCCGAGTATCCCGCCGATGCCCGGCCGACCATCGTGGAGTTGCTCGTCGACAGTGGCCTCGTCGACTCGAACAAGGCCGCTCGGCGCGCTATCGGCGAGGGCGGCGCCTACGTCAACAACGTCAAGATCGACGACGACGGGTGGATGCCGGCCGAGGCGGACTTGCTCCACCGCAGGTGGTTGGTCCTGCGCCGGGGGAAGAAATCCTTTGCCGGGGCGCGGTTCGGACTTCGATAGATCCTAGAAATATCGCTCTGACCAGCCGATTTGCGGAGTGGATCGCAGCTGTGTAACTTACTTAATGCACCGCAGCGAGCAACAGAAACCAGATGGCCTCGGCGATTTGGAAACTGTCACCGCGCCTGGTAGTATCGGTGGTCCGAGTCGCTTAGACCGAGACCCGATACAGGGAAACGGATCAAGTGGCGCAAAACCCTGAGAACAAGGTCGTGGTCTCTGACTGCGCCCTGGGGAAGCTTTGTGAAACGAACCGGCAACGGTTACGCCACGGGGTGTGTGTTCTTTGAGAACTCG
>NZ_DIAX01000047.1 GCF_002414845.1 Gordonia sp. UBA5067
CGCCGAGCTCGCGCTGGAGGCGGCCCGGCTGGGCGGCATCGGGCACATCTCGGACGCCATGATCCCGACCGTCTCCGACCGGCGGTTCCGCACCCGCTTCGTCACCGACAAGCAGAAGAAGTACAAGTACAACGTCGCCAATCGCGACAAGTCGGGCATTCACTTCGACCTCGGCCACCTGGCGGAGGCGACGCGGATGCACGTCGGGCGCACGATGGAGGCGAAGAAGGGGGACGGGCTGATCTTCATCAACACGATGGAGAAGCTGACGATGAACAATCCGCGCGAGACGCTGCGCGTCCGCCTCGTCGGCGCGATGGACGGCGGCATCGACGGCATCACGCTGTCCGCGGGGTTGCACCTCGGCTCGCTCGCCCTGGTCGAGGATCACCCGCGCTTCCGCGACGTGAAATTCGGGATCATCGTGTCGTCGCTGCGCGCGCTGCTGCTGTTCCTGCGCAAGAGCGCCCGCCTCGACCGCCTGCCCGACTTCATCGTCGTCGAGGGCCCCCTCGCCGGCGGGCACCTCGGCTTCGGCCTCGACTGGGCCAACTACGACCTGATGACCATCACCCGCGAGGTCATCGACTATCTGCGCCAGGAGCAGCTCGACATTCCCGTCGTCGCCGCCGGCGGCATCTTCACCGGCAGCGATGCGGTCGAGTTCCTGGAGATCGGCGCCGCCGCCGTGCAGGTCGCGACGCGATTCACCGTCACCCACGAATGCGGATTGCCGGAAAAGGTCCAGCAGGAGTACTTCCGCGCCAACGAGGACGACATCGAGGTCAACCTGATCTCGCCCACCGGCTATCCGATGCGGATGCTGAAGAGCAGCCCCGCGATCGGCGCCGGCATCCGCCCCAACTGCGAGGCCTACGGCTACCTGCTCGACGGCAACGGCAACTGCGCGTACATCGAGGCCTACAACCGGGAGCTCGACCAGCATCCCGAGGGCACCGAGATCTCGGTGCGCGACAAGACCTGCCTGTGCACCCACATGCGCAATTTCGACTGCTGGACCTGCGGGCACATGACGTACCGGCTGAAGGACACCTCGCGCCGGCTGCCCGACGGCCGCTACCAGATCCTGAATGCCGCCGACGTGTTCCGCGACTACCAGTTCAGCGTCGACCACCGGCTCGCGGTGCCGCCGGAGCCCGTCGCGGCGCAGGCGTAACGCGGACGCCGGGAACGGCCCGACCGGTGGCGCGGCGGCGTCGATCGTCCCGCAGGGCGACGGTCAGACGACGCCGAATCCCCGCAGCATCACCGCCGCGATCAGCACCGGCGACACCCAGCGCACGAGGAAGACGAGCGCGCCTTGAACGGCGCCGTTGCGGAGCGTCCCCCGGTTCGAAAGCTCCGCCGCCACCCGGTCGCGCCCCCAGAACCAGCCGGCAAACACGCATACCAGGATGCCGCCGGCCGGCAGCAACAGGTTCGAGGTCAGGTAGTCGCAGAGGTCGAAGGCGTTCATCCCGGCGAGCTTCCACTGTGCCGCCGCGCCCTGCGACAGCGCGGGCATCGCGCCGAGGAGCGCGATCGCGACCAGAGTGACCACCGTCGCCACGCGCCGGGTAAGGCCGAGGCGCCCGGCCAGCACGGCGACCGGCACCTCGACGATCGACAGCATCGCGCCGGTCGCGGCCACCGCGGTGAGCACGAAGAACGCGAACATGAACACGGCGCCCGCCGGCATGCTCGCGAACACCGCCGGCACGGTGATGAACACCAGCGAAGGACCGGCTTCGGGCTTGAACCCGAAGGCGAACACCGCCGGGAAGATCGCGATGCCGGCCAGCATCGACACGGTGAGATCGGCGAGCATCACGCGGGCGGCCGTCACCGGGATGTTCTGCTCGGAGCGGAAATAGCTGCCGTAGGTCACCATCGTGCCCATGCCGATCGAGAGCTTGAAGAACGCGAGGCCGACGGCGACCAGGACGACGGCCGGGGTGATCCGCGAGAAATCGGGCCGGAACAGGAAGGCGAGACCTTCGCCCGCACCCGGCAGCGTGAGGCCGCGGATCCCGAGCAGCACCAGCAGGACGAAGAGCACCGGCATCAGGCGCTTGGTCACCGCCTCGATCCCCCTGGATACGCCCATCAGGATGATCGCGCCGACGAAGACCAGCACCAGCCACTGCCACAGCAGCGCCTGCAGCGGATCCGCGACCAGCGCACCGAACGCTGCCGAGGTGACCTTGGGATCGGTCGACAGCGCCCCGCCGACGAGCGACTTCAGCACGTAGGCGAACACCCAGCCGGCGACCGCGCTGTAGAAGGCCATGATCAGGACCGCCGCGACCACGCCCATGGCGCCGATCAGCCACCACGGCTGGCGCGGCGGGGCGAGTTCGACGAACGCGGTCACGGCGTCGGCCCGTGCCGCGCGGCCGATCGCGATCTCGGAGATCATCACCGGCAGGCCGACGGCGAGCGTCGCCAGCACGTAGACCAGGAGGAAGCCGGCGCCGCCGTTGGCCCCGGTCAGGTAGGGAAACTCTGTCTCTTATACACATCT
>NZ_DIAX01000041.1 GCF_002414845.1 Gordonia sp. UBA5067
CTCTGCCAATTGAGCTAATGGCGCTCGCGAATGCGACCTCAAGACACTAGCACCACCGTGACCGAGAGACGAAATCAGCTGGTAGCGGCGCTATCTGCCCGCCGCTTCGCGGGCCTCAGGCGTTACCCTTCTTCCACACGTTCCACGGGACGTTCCAGTCGCCGAGCCCGTCGTCGCCGGGCAAGGTCGGACCGACGGTGTTCTTGACAATCACCACATCGCCGCGTTTGGCGTTCTCGCGGAACCAGAGCGCGTTCTCGTCGCTCACGTTGAGACAGCCGTTGCTGACGTCGGTGTTGCCCTGCTGCCCGAGCGACCAGGGCGCCGCGTGGACGTAGATCCCGCTAAACGAGATACGGGAGGCGTTGTACACGACCTCGCGGTAGCCCGCAGCGGACTTCACCGGCACGCCGTAGGTCGACGAGTCCATGATCACGCTGGGCACCCGCTCGGCGACCATATAGATCCCAGGGTTGGTCGGGGTCGAGTCCTTGCCCATCGAGGTCGGCATGGTGCGCACCTGTTTGCCGTCGACGAAGACGACGATCTGCTTGTTCTTGTCGTCGGCGATCGCCACAAAGCGACGCCCAACCGTGTAGTGCGTCGTCAGGTTGCTAGCACCGAACACGCCGTCTCCGAGGTCGATTCCCTTGGCGCGCACCGAGATCGACACCTTGGTGCCCGGCGCGAAGAAGTGTTCGGGCCGCCACCGGACCATCGAGTCGTTGAGCCAGTAGAACGCGCCCTCGACCGGCGGGTCGGTGGTGACGGTGATCGCCCGCTGCGCGTTGCGCTTATCGGTGACTGGTGCGTCGAAGTTGATCGGCACGGTTTGGCCGACGCCCACGATCTCGCCGTCGCCGACCGTTGTCGACACATCGGCGAAACTCGACGCCGAACTCGTCGTGAAGCCGACCTGCTCGGCCCGCTCCCCCGCGACGCCGCGCGCCGCGGCGGTCAAGGTGTAATGGGCCCCGAACGACAAGGTCCCCGTCGACTGCCAGTGCCGTCCATCGTCGCTGATCCGCCCGGGCACGCGACCTGTCGGGCCGGACACCGCCACATCGGACAACATGCCGTCGCGAGTGGTGACCTCGACCGGTGCACCGGGCATCACCCCGACGGCGGCGTCCTTGAGCGGCTTGCCCTGCCAGCCGGTCACCGCCAGCGTCGGGCGCGCCTCGTTCTGAAAGCCGGTGACCTTTTGAACCTGGTCAGGATACGTCGGCGCCTTCGTACAACCGGCGGCACCCAGGACGACGCCGAGCGCGAGCGCGAGCGCCGCCAGCCGCCACCGCCGACTCACCGCTGCCCGCCGCGCAGCTTGCGGATGGCCAAGACTGCCACCAGTGCCCCGGCACCGATAAGCGGGTACTTCACGGCGGGCTTCTGCAGGGTTTCGACGGCCCGCGCCTTGGCATCGTCGGCCAACCGTTGCGGATTGGCTCGGTCGGCCAGCTGGTCGAGCGTCGATGCCAGGTCCTCGCGGGCCTGGGCGATCTGCTGCTCGATGCGCTCGGTGTCGTCGGCCACTGGGGGATCTCCTTCTCGCTGCGGTACTGCACTCGACGTTTGAGGATACTCTGCGGCCCGGCCGCCGGCGGACGGCGATCGGGACGGGACCCGGCGCCGATCGGCTAGCCTCAGACGCATGTCCGCCAATCAGCGCCTGTCCGTCGGTGATCCGGCACCCGGTTTCACCCTCACTGATTCGACCGGCACACCGGTCTCCCTGGCCGACTACGCCGGGCGGCGAGTCATCGTCTACTTCTACCCGGCAGCGATGACGCCGGGCTGTACGAAGCAGGCGTGCGACTTCCGGGACAACCTGCACGAGCTGAATGATGCGGGCCTCGATGTGGTCGGGATTTCCCCCGACAAACCCGAGAAGTTGGCCAGGTTCGCCGATGCCGACGGTTTGACCTTCCCGTTGCTGTCCGACCCGGACAAGACGGTGCTGGCGCGGTGGGGCGCGTTCGGCGAGAAGAAGCTCTACGGCAAGACGGTCCAGGGTGTCATCCGGTCCACGTTCGTCGTCGGACCCGACGGGCGGATCGAAGTGGCCCAGTACAACGTGCGGGCCACCGGCCACGTGGCCAAATTGCGCCGCGACCTCAAGATCTAGCCGCACCCGATATGGGCGACCCGACGACAACACCACTGGTCCCCCGGCGACGGCCCGCGCAGGAGCGCAGCCGACGGAAGTTTGACACCATGCTCGCGGTGGCGCGCGATCTTCTCACCGACGTCGGCTTCGAGTCGATGACGTGTGAGGAGATCGCCGCCCGCGCTGATGTGCCGATCGGCACGCTGTACCAGTTCTTCGCGAACAAATATGTGATCGTGTGCGAGTTGGACCGGCAGGACACCGTGGCGGTGCAGGCCGAGTTGGTCGAACTGGGTTCGGCGATCCCGTCGTTGGAGTGGCCGCATCTCCTCGAGCGCTTCCTCGACCATCTCGCCGCGTTGTGGCAGCACGACCCCTCGCGGCGGGCCGTCTGGCTGGCGGTGCAGTCCACGCCCGCGACGCGCGCCACCGCCGCGCTCAACGAGCAAGCCCTGGCCGAGCAGGTGGAGCACATTCTCGCGCCGCTGACGCCGCACCAGCGTGCTCGGCGCAAGACGATGGCCCGCCTGCTGGTGCACACCGCGTACTCCGCGCTGAGCTTCTCCGTGCAGGCGGGCCAGGATCGCGCCGCCGTTGTGAGCGAGCTCAAGTTGATGCTCGGCGGCTATCTGCTGGGCGAGCAGGACAAGCTCGGCCCCTAGCCGCGAGCACCGTTCTACCCGCCTGCACCGTTCTACCCGCCTGCACCGCCTTCCCCCTCTTCCAGGATCGCCACGGCCGCGGCCGTGTCGCCGTCGTGGGTGAGCGATACATGGATCCGCGCCTGGGCGAGGAAGTCTCCGATGGCTCCCGACAACCGGATCGCCGGGCGACCCCAGTTGTCGGTCACCACCTCGATGTCGGAGTGCACGATCATCGGCAGTGCCGGCCGGCGCGCGAAACGGCTCACCGACCACGCCTTGATCACCGCCTCCTTGGCGGCCCAGCGGGCGGCCAGGGAACGCTCGGCATCACCGGCGCCCGACCGGGCGTCACGTCGCTCACCGGCGGTGAACGCCTCAGCGAACCGCGTCCCCGGCTGGCGCATCTGCTCGGCGAACCCGGGGATCGACACGATGTCGAGCCCCACCCCGAGCACGGTCACCGGTGGCACCCCACGCGGTACGCCCCGCCGGAGTCCAGCCGCGCATCGTCGTCGAGCAGCAGTGCAGCCTCCTGGCTGCCCTCACTCTGGTCGGCGGCATCGTCGAAGCGCCGGCCGGCCGGCCGGCGGTACGCCGGGTCGCCGCCGCACATCGCGGCGAGGATCCGCTGCTGACCGTCGCGCAGCCGCTCGGCGCGGCGGGCCCGATAGGCCTCCCGCTCGTCGACCGGCAACGAGGCGATGAACGCCTCCGGATGAACAACCGCAATCAGACCCGACACGTGGCCGAAGCCGAGCGACGTCAACAGACCCGCCTTCAACTCGAACTGCCCACCCATCCGCATCGGGGTCGTCGGCCACACGAGCCGGTCGTACTCCGCCAGCGCGTCGTCGACGCAGTCGAGGCTTCGGTTGGGCGGGATGATGCCGGAGTTCAGCACCTGGCACAGCCCGATCAGCTGGAAGGCCGCCGCGCCGCCCTTGGCATGGCCGGTCAGCGCCTTCTGCGACACGACGAACAGCGGGGCGCCGTCGCTGCGCCCGATGGCCGACGCGAGGTGCTCGTGCAGCTTCGACTCATTCGGGTCGTTGGCCTTCGTTGACGTGTCGTGCTTGGAAACCACCGCGACATCGTCTGAGCTACAACCCAATTCGCGCAACGACCGGGCCAGCGGCGACTCGAGCGAACCACGGGCCGCACCGAGTGCACCGATTCCGGGCGCCGGGATCGACGTGTGCACACCATCGCCGAAGCTCTGCGCGAACGCGACGACCCCGAGCACGGGCAGGCCGAACTGCGCCGCGACATCGCCGCGGGCCAGCAGCACCGTGCCGCCGCCCTGCGATTCGACGAAGCCGCCGCGTCGACGGTCGTTGGCCCGCGAGTAGCGGCGCTCGTCGATGCCGCGGGCGGCCATCGCCGCCGAGTCTGCCGTCGCCGACATGTCACCGAAGCCGACAATCCCCTCAATGCCCAGGTCGTCGAACCCGCCGGCAACCGCGAACAGGGCTTTGCCGAGGCGGATCTTGTCGGCGCCCTCCTCCACCGACACCGCGGCGGTGGCACAGGCGGCAACCGGGTGGATCATCGATCCGTAGCTGCCGATGTAGGACTGGACGACGTGGGCGGCAACGACATTGGGCAGGGCCTCCTGCAGGATGTCGTTGGCCTTGGACTCGCCGAGCAGCGTG
>NZ_DIAX01000030.1:0-26190 GCF_002414845.1 Gordonia sp. UBA5067
CACGCTGCGCTGCATGTCGGTGACCTCTTCGGGCCGCTCGTCGACGAGTACGACCATCAGGTGGCACTCGGGATTGTTCGTCGCGATCGCATTGGCGATGTCCTGCAGAATGGTCGTCTTGCCCGCCTTCGGGGGCGACACGATAAGGGCGCGCTGACCCTTGCCGATCGGCATGATCAAATCGATCACGCGGGTATCGAGTCGATCCGGCGTCGTCTCCAGGCGCAGCCGCTCGTTCGGGTACAACGGCGTCAGCTTGTTGAAGTCGGGACGATTGCGCGCGGACTCCGGATCGCCGCCGTTCACGGTATCCAGGCGCACCAGCGGATTGAACTTCTGACGGTTGCTCTGGTTGCCGCCACCGGCCCCGCCGCCGCTCTGCTCGCCTTCGCGCGGAACCTTGACCGCACCGGTGATCGCATCACCGCGGCGGAGCCCGTAGCGACGGACGAGGTTCATCGACACATAGACGTCGTTCGAGCCGGCCAGATAGCCGGAGGTGCGCACAAAGGCATAGTTGTCGAGAACGTCGAGGATGCCGGCGACGGGCGCAACCACGTCGTCTTCGGACAGTTGCGGCTCGGCATCGTGGTCGCGACCGCCGCGGCGATTGCGCTCACGGAACCGGCGGTTGCGCCGGTTGCGGCCGCCGCCCTCGCCGTCGTCGTCGCGGTTCCGATTCTGACCGCCCTGGTTCTGACCGCCCTGGTTCTGACCGCCCTGGCCGCCCTTGTTCTGCTCTTTGTTCTGGCTTCCCTGATCTTTGTTCTGACCGCCCTGGCCGCCCTGCTCGCCACCCTCGCGGTTGCGGTTGCGGTTGCGGTTGCGGTTGCCGCCCGGGCCCTCGTTCTTCGCCTCGCCCGAACCGTCGCCGGCGGATTCGCCATCCACGCCGGAACGAGTACTGCCGGCGCCTTCGGCGCGGTCGCCCGTCACGCTCCCCGCTGGCACACTCTCAGCCGGCACACCCTCAACCTTGGAATTCTCGGCCCCAGGGCTCTCTGGGGCGGCCTTCTCGCGCCGGTCGCCGACCGGTTCGGGACTCGCACCGGCAGACACAGCACTGGTTTGGCGCTCCTTGATCGCACTGATCAGGTCACCCTTTCGCATCCCGGATGCGCCCTTGATGCCGAGCCCGCCGGCCAAGGAGCGGAGCTCTGGGAGGACCATGCCCGACAACCCGGTCTTGGCCTTCGACGCCGGCCGGTCGACGGCGGCCGGATCAGCAGCCGGGGCCGCGGGGGCTTCGACGGGGGTCGCCAAGGCGACCGGGGCGGTAGTGAGATCCGTTTCAGTCACGGAAGTCCTTTCGTTCCCTCGACGCGTTCTGATGCGCGAAGGTGGATGAAATCCCTGCACGGGAAAACAATGGGTCTGCTGGCGGTGGAAGTCACAAGCCGTTGCCCGGAATCAACCGGAAGATCGGGGGACGTCCGCAAACGGCGATTTCACGTTCACTCAGCGAGACGCTGTCATACTAGCGCGCTGCAGTGGCCTGGGCAACAACCAGACTCCCTGACACGCCGGTCAGCGCGCGTCGACGACGGTGGGTCCGTCGCTGATAGATGTCTCAACCATGGTGAACCCGTCCCGATCCGCCATCCCTGCGGGCAGGTCGGCGGTGTGCAGGACGAGGACAGTCGGACCGGCACCCGAAATCGTCGCGGCATAGCCGGACGCGCGCAGGTCCGCGACGAGATTTGCCGAGGGACGCAGGACCTCGGCACGATACTGCTGGTGCAGCCGATCGTCGGTGGCCGCGAGCAGCAGGTCGGGCTCACGGGTCAGCGCCACCACCGCAAGTGCAGTGCGGCTCACGTTGAACACCGCGTCGCAGCGCGGCACCGAGTCCGGCAGGAGGCCGCGCGTCTGCGACGTCGATGACTCCGTGTGTGAGATGAAAATCGTGGCCCGAATACGCGGATCGACGTGGAGGCGCCGGGCCGCGTAGCCAATGGCCTCCCCATCCCCGTCGGTCCAGGTGACCACCGCGCCACCGAGGACGCTGGCTGCGGCGTTATCCGGGTGGCCTTCGAACTCAGCCGACAGTTGAACCAGATCCTCGTCGGAAAGAGCTTGTGTCCCAAAGGCTTCGGGGGCGATGCTGAGCAGCTCCGACGCGGCGAGGAGCCCGGAGACGACAGCCGAAGCCGACGATCCGACCCCCCGCGAATGCGGGATCGCGTTGACGCAGTCGACCTCCAGCCCAGCAGCCGCGACACCGGCGCGAGCCAGCCCGCGCTCGACGGCGCGCGCGACGAGGTGCGTTTCATCGAGGGGCACGGTCTGTGCCCCCTCGCCGCTGACCCGCACGCGGACCCCCGGCGCATCCATCGTCGTAACCGTGATGTCGTCGTAGATTCCGAGGGCGAGGCCGAGGCAATCGAATCCAGGGCCGAGATTGGCGCTCGACGCCGGAACGCGCACCGCGACTTGGAGGTCGGCCGGAAGGATCGTGGTCATGACGTCGGTCACCGGCTCAGCCGAATCCCAATGCGTCGGCTACCGCACTCGGGTCGACCGGGATCGCCGCCACCTCCGGCATGCCGAGCAAGGCCGTATCGGGATCTTTCAAACCGTTACCGGTGACTGTGCACACCACCGTCGAGCCTGGTTCGATCCAGCCGTCGGCGCGCGCCGCGAGCAGCCCGGCGACCGATGCCGCGGACGCCGGCTCGACGAAGACTCCGTCGCGGCCCGCGACCAGACGATAGGCCTCCAGCAGCTTTTCGTCCGTTGCCGCACGGAACTGTCCGCCCGACTCCTCCTTCGCGGCGACGGCCTGGTTCCAGCTGGCCGGCGCGCCGATGCGGATGGCGGTGGCGATCGTCTCCGGGTTGGCCACCGGGGCCCCGTTGACCAGCGGCGCCGCCCCCGCCGCCTGCACGCCGAGCATGCGGGGAAGCGATTCGATGACGCCGTCGGACCGATACTCGGTGTATCCCTTCCAATACGCGGTGATGTTGCCGGCGTTACCAACCGGCAGCGCGTGCACATCCGGCGCCCGGCCCAGCACGTCGACAATCTCGAAGGCAGCCGTCTTCTGCCCTTCGATGCGGGCCGGATTCACCGAGTTGACCAGTTCGATCTCGGGGAAGTCTGCAGTCACCTTCCGCGCCAACTCGAGGCAGTCGTCAAAGTTGCCCTGGACCTGAATGATCTTTGCGCCGTGCATGACCGCCTGGGCGAGTTTGCCCATCGCGATCTTGCCCTCGGGGATCAGCACCGCGCAGGTCATGCCCGCCCGCGTGGCATAGGCCGCGGCAGAGGCGGAGGTGTTGCCGGTCGACGCGCACAGCACCGCGCGCTTGCCGTTGTTGAGCGCGGTCGTGACCGCCATCGTCATCCCGCGGTCCTTGAACGAGCCGGTCGGGTTGAGACCCTCAACCTTCAGGTACACCTCACATCCGGTGATTTCGGACAGGTGGTTCGCCTTGATCAGTGGGGTCGCACCCTCCAGGAGGGTCACGATCGTCCACTCCTCACCCACCGGCATTCGGGCCCGGTAGGCCTCGATCAGGCCCGGCCACGGCCGGTGCACACTACTGCTGTCACTCATCGGTTCCCTCCATCCGCAGCACCGAGGTCACGGCGGTTACCGCTTCCATGTTCTTCAGTGCCGCCACAGTCTCCGCGAGTGCGCCGTCGGGCGCCCGGTGGGTGATGACGATCAGTTGGGTCCGCCCGCCATCCCCTTCTTGCCGGACGGCGGCGATACTCACATGGTGTTTGGCGAATTCTCCGGCGACGCCTTCCAGGACGCCGGGCCGATCGAGGACGTGCATCGCCACGTAGTAGCGGGTCGGTACCTGAGCGATTGGCGCGATCGCCAGCGAGGCATACGTCGACTCCAACGGGCCGCGCCCAGAATGCACCTTGTTGCGCGCCGCCATCACCACATCACCCATCACCGCCGACGCGGTCGGCGCTCCCCCGGCCCCCTGGCCGTAGAACATGAGGCGACCCGCGTCGTGCGCCTCGACGACAACGGCGTTGTACGCGCCACTCACCGTCGCCAGCGGATGCGCCAACGGAATGAGCGCGGGATAGACACGCGCGGAAATGCGCTCGGTACCGTCGGCCTCGGTGATTCGCTCACAGATCGACAGCAGTTTGACGGTGCAATCGAACTTGGCGGCACTGGCGAGATCTGCTGCGGTCACCGAGCTGATGCCTTCGCGGTAGACGTCGGCGGCGGTCACCCGGCTGTGGAACGCGATCGACGCCAGGATCGCGGCCTTGGCCGCAGCGTCATAGCCTTCCACGTCGGCGGTCGGGTCTGCCTCGGCATAGCCCAGGCGGCCGGCTTCGGCCAGTGCCGTCTCATAGTCGGCCCCGGTTTCGGCCATTGCCGACAGGATGTAGTTGGTGGTGCCGTTCACGATGCCGGCAACGCGCTCGACCTGGTCGCCGGCCAGCGACTGCATGAGCGGGCGGACCACTGGGATCGCGCCGGCAACTGCCGCCTCGAAGTAGAGGTCGACGTTCGCCGCGGCCGCCGCGGCCGCCAGTTCGCCGGTGTACTCCGCGAGCAGCGCCTTGTTCGCGGTGACGACCGACTTCCCCAACTCGAGGGCGGTGCGAATGAGCTCGCGCGGCGGCTCGATGCCGCCGACGACCTCGATGACGATGTCGACGTCGTCACGGCGAATCAGGCTCGCCGGATCATCGGTGAGCAGTTCACGCGCCACGCCGCGGTCACGGCCGAGATCGCGGACCGCGATGCCCCGGATCACCAGGGGCGCACCGATCCGCTCACGCAGGTCGATCGCGTTCTCGGTGATGATCCGCACCACCTCGGTGCCGACGTTGCCCAGGCCGAGTACCGCGACACCCAGCTCGCGCGGTGCTCCGGCGTGTTGCCCCATATCCTCGGTCACTGCGTTACCTCCAAGCTCAGCAGGTCCGCGACCGTCTCCCGGCGCAGAATCTCTCGTGACTGCCCATCGCGCACCGCTACGACGGCCGGCCGGCAAACCATGTTGTAGCGCGACGACATCGAGTAGCAGTAGGCGCCGGTCGCGCCGACGATCAGCACGTCGCCGGGCACCAGGTCCCCGGGCAACCAACAGTCCCTGACCACGATATCGCCCGTCTCGCAGTGCTTGCCCACCACACGACTGAGCACGCCGTCGGCCGTCGAGCGGCGCGACGCCAGCCGGACGTCGTACTCCGCGTCGTAGAGGGCGCTGCGAATGTTGTCACTCATCCCGCCGTCCACCGACACATACCGGCGGATTCCGCCGCCGTCGAGCACAACGTCTTTGATGGTGCCGACCCGATAGAGGGTGACCCCGGGCGGGCCGGCGATGGCACGCCCGGGCTCGACGGCCAGCGTCGGCATGGGCAGTCCGAGCGCCGCCGACTCCCGCTCGACGATTGCGGCGAGCGCATCGGCGAGCTCGGCCACCGGAAGGGGGTCGTCGGAGGCGAGATAGGAGATACCCAGGCCGCCACCGAGGTCGATGATCGACAGCTGCTCGGCGCGCTCGCCGAACTCGTCGACGACGTCGCCCAGCAGGCCGATGACGCGCCCGGCTGCGACTTCGAACCCGTCGAGCTCAAAGATTTGCGAACCGATGTGGCTGTGCAGGCCGACGAGGCGCAGGTGGTCGGCGGCGAACACCCTGCGGACCGCTTCGATCGCCTTGCCCCCGCTGATGGAGAACCCGAACTTCTGGTCCTCGTGCGCGGTTGAGATGAACTCGTGGGTGTGCGCGTTGACCCCGGGCGTGACGCGGATCAGCACATCGGCGACAACACCGTGGCGGGCGGCGACCGCATCGAGGCGGTCGATCTCGGTCAGCGAGTCGAGGACGACGTGGCCGATCCCGGCGGCCACCGCGGCGTCGAGTTCCGCGACGCTTTTGTTGTTGCCGTGCAACGCGATTCGCGCGGCCGGAAATCCGGCGTGCAGTGCCACGGCCAGTTCGCCGCCGGAGCAGACGTCCAGACTCAGCCCCTCCTCCTCGACCCATTTGGCGATCTCGACGGACAAGAACGCCTTCGACGCGTAGTGAACCCTGCCGTAGCGCCCGAACGCCTCGCGCATCGCGGCGCACCGCGCACGGAAATCGGCCTCGTCGTAGACGAACAGCGGCGTCTGATGGCGATGCACGAGTTCGTCGACGGCCACGCCCGCGATCGTGACCACACCGTTGGCGCTGCGGGCGGTGCCCCGCGGGTAGACGTTGGCGGGGAGGTCGGCGAGCTCTGCCGCCGACACGGTCTCGATCATCAACTACATCCGATCCGGCGCAGATACGCCTACGAGGTCGAGTCCGTTGCCCAGCACCTGCCGCGCGGCGGCACAGAGGGCGAGTCGCGCGCGATTGACGTCGGTCGCCTCCTCGTCGCCCATCGGCAGCACGCGGCACTGGGTGTAGAAGCGGTGATAGGTGCCGGCGAGCGCCTCCAGGTAGCGGCAAACCCGGTGTGGCTCGCGCAGTTCTGCGGCCGTCGCGACGACCGCCGGGAAGTCGCCGAGGGTGCGGATCAGATCGCCCTCGGTGGGCTCGGTGAGCAGCGCGACGGCCGAAGGATCGGCCGACAATCCGAGGTCGGCGGCATTGCGCCCCAGGGCGGCGAGCCGGGCGTGGGCGTACTGGACGTAGTAGACCGGGTTCTCACTGGACTGCTTGCGGAGCAGGTCCAGGTCGATGTCGATGTTGACGTCGACCGAGGAGCGGATCAACGAGTAACGAGCAGCGTCGACGCCGACCATCTCCACCAGGTCGTCGAGGGTGACGACGGTGCCGGCGCGCTTGCTCATTTTCACCGGCTGACCGTCCTTGACCAGGTTCACCATTTGGCCGATCAACACTTCGACGCTCGACGCCGGGTATCCCAGGGCGGCCGCCGCGGCCGTCAGCCGCACGACATACCCGTGGTGGTCGGCGCCGAGCATGTAGATCAGGTGGTTGAATCCCCGGTCGAACTTGTCCTTGAGATAGGCGATGTCGCCGGCGATATAGGCCGCGTCACCGTCGCTCTTGAGCACGACGCGGTCCTTGTCGTCGCCATAATCGGTCGACCGGAGCCACCAGGCCCCGTCGGCCTCGTAGAGGTTCCCATTGGCCTTGAGTTCGTTAACACATTCCTCGACGAGGCCGCGCTCGAACATCGAGTTCTCATGGGTGTACACGTCGAAGTCGGTGCCGAACTGGTGCAGCGTCGCCTTGATGTGGTCGAACATGATCGCGACGCCGTGAGCGCGGAACGCTTCGACGCGCTCGTCGTCGCCCAACGCGAGAATGCCCGGGACCTCGGCGACGATTCGTGCCGCGATGTCGTCGATGTACTCCCCGGCGTAACCGCCCTCGGGAGTCGGCAACCTCCGCGCGGCGGCGTCGAGCGACCGGGCGAACCGGTCGATCTGGCCGCCGTGGTCGTTGAAGTAATACTCGCGGGTCACCGTCGCCCCGCATGCCGAGAGGACGCGCCCCAGGGCGTCGCCCACGGCGGCCCACCGGGTACCGCCCAGGTGGATCGGGCCGGTGGGGTTGGCGGAGACGAACTCGAGGTTGACCACCGAGTCGGCGAGGTCGCCGCCCCGGCCGAAATCGGCCGCCTGTTCCAGGATGGTCGCGATGACACTGTTCTGCGCAGCCGCAGCCAGGCGCAGGTTCACGAAGCCCGGTCCGGCCACGTCGGCGGAGTCAATGCCGTCAGCGGCGGCGAAGGCCTCGGCGAGCCACTGGGCGAGTTCGCGGGGCGCAACGCCCAGCCGCTTGCCGATCTGCAGCGCGATATTGGTCGCGTAATCACCGTGGTCCGGGTTGCGCGGACGCTCGACCGTCACCATCTCGGGCAGGACGGCGGCGTCGAGATCGCGCTCGTGGAGAACGGTCTGCGTGACGCCGCGCAGCAGCGCGGCGAGGTCGGCGGGAGTCACGGAAGACCATTCTATGGAATCTCCCCTGTCCAGCGGTATTCGGTATCGCCCGAGTTGGCACGGGTCACATCCGCGTCGCGTGGGTACCGTGGTGACCATGTCCAACGATGAGCCTGGTCCCGCCTCGAGTGCCCCGCGCGTCGAATCCGACGCACACCGCGGCCGCACGCGTGCCCTGGTGACCGCACTGGCGGCGAGCGCAGCGCTGCTGCTCGGCATCGGGGTCGGCTTCGCAATCGGAAACGCCGGCGGTTCTGACCAGGGCCGCGATCAGGCGAATGCGACGGCGGTCGGCTTCGCCCAGGACATGATCGTGCACCACCGGCAGGCGGTCGAGATGACGCAGGCGGTGATCGAACACGGGTCCGACCCCGCAGTCCGCGCCCTCGCGCGGCGGATGGGCAGTGCCCAAACCACGGAGATCGGCCAGATGACGGGCTGGCTGCAGGCGTGGGGGGCCCCGGCGGCGAACCCCGGTCACCCGATGTCCTGGATGGGCCACGACACGACCGGCGGTGATCATGCCCGGCACGGCGCCCCGGGCCCCGGCGCCGGGGGTGATCAGCCGGTGATGGACGGGATGGCGACCGAGGCCGAGATGACGCGGCTGCGTTCGCTGTCGGGTCCCGCGGTCGACACCTATTTCTTACAGTTGATGCTGCGCCACCACCAGGGCGGCCACCACATGATGGCCGCGGTCGTTGATCCGAAGGCCGGCGCACCGACCTACGTCGTGGCCCTGGCCGAACAGATGAACACGGCACAGACCGCTGAAGAGGCGACGATGACGCAGCTGCTCGCGTCTCGCAACGCCGCCCCACTGCCCTGACCCGGCGGTTCAGGTGACCGGCGCCTGCGATACCGGCGCCTGGCCACGGGTTTCGCCGGTGCACATCCAGACCACCGCGACGATGGCCGCGAGTGCTGCGGTCAACGAGAACGCCGGGCCGAATCCGAGTCGGTCGGCCACGACTCCGGCGATGACCGGCCCGGCGATTACCCCGGAGTCCTGTGCCATCTGATAGCTCGCGAGGGCCGATCCGCCGCGCCCCCCGTAGAGCACGTCGGCGACCGTCGCCTGGATGACCGGCGCCACCAGTCCCGTCCCGAATCCCGCGACGGCGGTGACGAGCAGGGCGACGCCGACCTGGTCAGTCATCGCGAGCCCCGCTGTCGCCGCCGCGAGAATCACCATCCCGAGGATGAGGAACGGGCGGCGCCCGTAGGTGTCCGACGCCCGCCCGGCGGGAATCATGACGAGGACGTCGCCGGCCGCGTACGCGGCCAGCGCGAACCCTGCCATCGACGGCGATTGGTGGAGCACATCGGTGAAGAACAGCGGCAGCAGCGAGACGCGCATCGCGAAGACCCACCCGAAGACGACCGCGGTGACGAGGACGGCCCGATACGGGCCGTCGGCCCACGCCTGCCGCAGACTCGGACCCGTTGCCTCCTGTGCGGCCGGTGCGATCAGCGCGGAATGCCGCAGCGCGACCCACACGACGGCGGTGGCCACGACCAGCGCCGCCGCATATACCAGGAAAGGCACCCGAAGTCCGAGCCCCACCAGTCCGCCGCCGACCAGCGGGCCGACGATGTTGCCGAGTACGAAACTCGAGGAGTACACCCCGGACACGCGGCCCCGGATCGCCGGCGGGCTGATCCGGATGAGCAGGCTCATGGCGGAAACGGTGAACATCACCGATCCCACACCGCCCAGCGCGCGCAGCACCAACAATTGCCAATAGCTGTTGGCGAAGGCACACGCCAGGGTGGACAGGGCGACGATGAGCAGGCCGCAGAGATAGACGGGTCGCTCCCCCATCCGCCGCAGCAGGGGCGCAGTCGCCGGCGCGAAGGCAAGTCGCATTAACGCGAAGGCACTGACCACCATCGTCGCGGCGGTGATCGAGACGTCGAAGCTGCGCGCGAACGCGGGGAGGACTGGTGCGACCAGGCCGTAGCCGAGGGCGATGACGAACGCCGCGGACACTAGTACCCAGACGGCACCTGGAATGCGTTCGGATGACTTCACGGTGCCCCCGGCAGGAATCGAACCTGCGGCCTTCTGCTCCGGAGGCAGACGCTCTATCCCCTGAGCTACGGGGGCTCGGGACGCAGCACAGCCTATCCCATCGCCGCGGTGCGCTCCAAAGCACATCGACGGCGGGTCGCCAGACCGCCCATTCCGCGAATTTGTATTGGCCCCGCACGGGGTGGGCCATGGCGCTTACAGCGCGACGATGCTCGCCGTCTGCACCTCGCGATAGCGCTCCGGCGCGCACGTCAAGACGATGACCTGGGCCTGTTCGCCGGCGCGAGTGAGGACCCGCGCCATCTGAGCGACGCGGTCGGCGTCGGAATGCCCCAGCGCATCGTCGATGATGACTGGCACGCCGTCGGCCTCATCGACGAGCATCGCGCAGGCCAGCCGCGCGATGATGCCGATCTGTTCACGCGCCCCCATCGACAACTCGTCGAAGGACACCGTCGCACCGCCGAGGGTGCGGGCGGTGATCCCGAGCGCATCGTCGACATCGAAACGCACATCCGGCCCGAACAATGGTTCGGCGAGTTCCTCGACGCGCCGCCGGAATGGCTCGCTGTATCGCGCGTGGGCCTCGGCACGGTGGCGGATCAGCGTCTCGCGCAAGAGCTTCGCGGCGTCCGCACGCGCGGTGATCCGAGCCAAGTCGGCCTGTGCAGCACTGTGGGCGGCGGCCACCTCATCTCGGCGGTCGCGGCGGGCATCCTCGCGGCACAGGTCGATCCGGGCCAGTGCCTGCGCGACCTCCCGCTCGCCCGCGGCCCGCTCGGCGGCGATCGCCTCAAGTCGGTCGTCCATCGCCGTGATTCGGCGCTCGAGCTCCACCGCATCGGCCGCCTCCAGCTCGGACCGTACCTGCTGCACCGACGCCTCGCGTTCGGCTACCTCGGCCACCGCGGCGGCGAGGTCGACGGCGAGGTCGGCATCGGGCTTCGCCGCACGCGCGAGGTCCTGCGCGGTGGTCAACTCGGACAGGTCAGCCGTGGCGCGTGCGGCCGCATCGCCGGTCCGGTCGACGGCGGCCGAGTGCTCGACCAGTATCCGCGCATATTGCGACGCACCCCGCTCCGCTGTGAGACATGTTGCGGTGCAAGCACGCTCGGCAGCGCGCAGGGCGGGCAGGTCGGGCAGCCCAGCGGGTTCGCCGGTGGGGTCGGCCGGACCGTCGATGGCATCGACGCGCACGGCATCTGCCGCACCAACCTCGTCCCGCAGCCGGCCGACCGACTTCCGGAGCTGTTCAACCGTCTCGCCCGCATGCAGACGATCGACCTCGGCGTTCGCCACCGTGACCGCGGCGGCCAGTGTGCGACGCTCCTCACCGGCGACGATCAGTGCGGCGATATCGCCGACACCATGCGACGCGCACAGGCCGGCGACGCGGCCTTCAAGGTCGTGGCGCTGCTCGGCCAGCCCCGTGGTATCGGCGCCCGACGCCAGCTCGACGCGGAGGACACCGGGAACTTCCAGGACGATGTCGTCAACGACGCTGATTTCGCCGGCGCCCACCTCGGCGCCGTTCACGGTCACCGGATGATCGCCGAGCGCGATCACGCGCATCGACGTCGCGACCGCGTTCAACCGCGCTTCGACTCCCAGCAACGAGTCGCGCAGCTGGACCGCAACGGCCAGGACCTGCGCGTCGACGGTATTGGCAGCCAGCGCGGCCAGGCGTTCCCCCTGTGCGCGCTGTGCCTTCTCGACGCGTTGCAGGCGATCCAGCGCGGCGGCCAGGTCGGCGCGTTTCGCCGCAAGCTCCGCGCCGAGTTCGGCGGCCTCGACCCGGCTGCGTGCCCGAGTCAGCGCAGCGCCGGCCTCGACCCGGGCCCGCTCGGCCTGCTCAACGCGTACCGTCGCCGCTTCAACGGCGGTCTGCGCGGTCTGCTTCGCGCCTTGTGACTCGTCCCGCACGGCGGTGAGCTCCGCGATCTTCTTCGCCGTTCGGGCGCGGAGTTCCTGCTCCCCCACGAGCGCGCCGCGGCGCAGTGCGGCCACCTCAGCCCTGCTGGTCGCCGCGGCCAGCCGGTCGCGCAGGTCGTCAGCCGCCTTTCGCACGACCTCGGCCTGCTCCAGGTCGACCTTGAGCTGCTCGACGGCGGTATCGATCTGCTTGCGCCGCCGGGTCAGTCGCCCCACTCTCGCCACGTCGTCGTCGATGGCCGCCAGCGCCGCGTCGAGCTGCGTCAGCTCCGCCCGGACCGACTTCTCCCGTTTGATGGCATCGAGCAGCTCGCCGGTCGGTTGGCCCCGACCGGCGGTGTAATACCGGACGTACTGTTCCTCGACCGCGGTGAGGAGGCCGTCGGCCGCGTCACCCGACCCGTTGCCGGGATCGCCGTCGGGCCGGTCGGCCACGGCGCGATCGAGCGCCCGCGTCACCGATGCCGCCTCCGACATCGCGACGGCGGTGCCCGCGGAGCCCTGCACCACGCGCGCGGCACGCAAAAGCGCGAGGTCGACGGCCTCGCCCAGGATCGCCGTCGCACGCTCGTGCGCCGCTTTGCCGGTCAACTGTTCAGGGCGCGGGGCGACGATCCGCAACGACGTCGACTGCCCCTTGTTGAAGACCTTTGCGTAGGTGAACCGCCAAGGGCCGCAACTGATCTCGGCTTCGATCTCGGTTCCGACATCACATCCGGCCGGCTGAACCGTCTGCACGCGACGACTCTTCGACCCGGACGGGACGTCGAGCAGCAGATCGAGCGCCTCGACCATCGACGACTTACCGGCCTCGTTGCGCCCAGACACCACGGTCACCCCGCGATCGGCAAAAACGCAATCGCGGTCGGTGATGCCCCGAAAATTCCGCAGGCGGAGACGATGCAGCTTCACCTCGCACCACCGGCCAGTCGGCCCAGCAGCGCCAGCGCATGGCGCGCGATGGCTGCGGCCGACTCATCACCCGAATTCGCCTGTGCCACAAGTTCATCGGCTGCCTCTGCGGCATAGCCCCGCAGACCCATCGCCGCGACATCTTCGGGATCTGCCGTGACCGCCACGTCATCGCGGGATTCCCACCGCACCAGCGCGGCGAAGCGATCCGCGGCCGTCTCGAGCAGTTCGCCGAGCGCGGCGTCGTCGGCCACCGACAGCCTCCCCACCAGGCCCAGCCGCACCGCGGTGGTCGCCTTGGCCGGCACGGCGTCGAGCGTGGCGCTCAGGGCCGCAATGTCATCCGCACCGTCGACCTCTGCGGTGAGCGAGCGGAAGCACCACTTGCCCACCTCGTGTTCGGCCACCGCCACGCTCGGCCGCTGCCCACGCGTGAGCGACACCGACAGCACCGCTCCCGATGCTTTTTCGACGTTGTCGAAGTCGGTTACCTCGGGCGCCCCCGAATACCAGATCCGGCCCGAGTCGCCCAGGTCGGTCACCGAATGGCGGTCGCCGAGCGCTACGAAGTCGATGAGGTTCTCGCGCAGCGCGGTCTCCAGCGGATCGACGGCGATGATCGCGGGGTCAGGGTTCGGCGACAGGCGGTCGACACCGCCGTGCCCGACGACGATCCGGATTCGGTCATCCGACCCGAGTCGCCGGACCTGTTCGGCGATGAGGTCGTTCGACGGTGATTTGGTCGGCCACGGCGCCACGACCAGGTCGACGCCGTCGGCGACCTCCCGCACGCCGGGCGTCGACAGCACCGTCACCCCGGGCGGGCAGGCCTTGGCGAACACGCCGGATCGATACACGCTCGCCACGTCGAGGGGATCGTGGTTGCCCGGCAGCAGATAGACCGGCATGGCGAATTCACGCAGCCGGTCGAGCGCCTGGGTGATGATCCGCGACGACACCCGGTGATCGTCGAAGACGTCGCCGCAGACGACGACAAACTCCGCGCCCACCTCGGCGGCGATCGCGCCGATCCGCGAGATCCCGGCGAGTCGGTCGGCGGTGAACTGCGCCTGCGCCTCGGGCGCGAGGAAGTGCCGGGTCATGCCCAGTTGCCAGTCGGCGGTGTGGACGAAGGTGACCGCGCGCTCGGGCACCACACCGGTTCGGCTGCCGGCCGACGACTCGTCACCGAACGAATCATCATCGAATAACTCGTCGAACAGCGTCGCAGTCATCGGCGCACCTCCTTCGCAGACTCCTCATCGGGCGGGACCCCGTCGATGTGCATCGTATGAGCACCCCCTGACAAACCGCGGGAGGCGAGCCGGGCGCTGCCCGAACTCGCCTCCCGCCAGCGCTAGAGCGGCTGTCAGACGTCGCCGCCCACTCCCGCCGGCGGAGCGCCCGCCGGCGTCTTCATCGGTACCAGGAACAACGAGACGGCCGCGGCGGCAAAGACGACACCCGCCGCCAGGAAGATCGAATGCCCCATCGCCAGGGAGAAGCCCTGGTGCATCTGCGATGGCAGTCCGGCGGCACCATGGCCGTGTGCCTGGGCAGCACGCATGTCGAACCCGGGGAACTCGCGGCGCAACAGGGCCTGCATCAATGCGCCGATACCCGCACTGCCGAGCACCGACCCGACGACTCTGGTGGTGTTGTACACGCCCGCACCGGCCCCGGCCTGGTGCCACGCCAGGTTGCGGGTGGCCGTCGCCCCCAGGGGCGCCCAGATGCCCGCCCCCGCGATACCCATCAGAATCGTCGGGATGAGCAGTTGCCACACGGGAGTCGCGGGCCGGTTGATGACGGCCATCAAACACAGCGCGATGCCGTTGAGCAGCATCGCCGTGGCAATGATTGATCGCGGGTGGACGCGGTCGGCGAGCCGGCCGATGATCGGCGCAAGGAACCCGCTCACCAAGGCCATGGGAACCATCATGAGGGCCGAGCGCGTCGGCGACATCCCGCCGACCAACTGGAGGAAGAACATGACCGGGATCATGATGCCGGTGAGCGCAAACCCCTGGGCGAAGATACCCACGTTGGACACCCAGTAGTTGCGGTCGCGGAACAGCGACAGCGGCACGAGCGGGTCGCGGCGCAGGCGGGCCTCCCACAGGACGAACAGCACCAGATAGAGCACGCCGACGCCGATCATTCCCCAAATCCACGGGGCCCAGTCGTACTTCTCACCGTCCTGGATGCCGAAGACCAGCGCCGCCAGACCGATACCCGACAGGATCACGCCGATCCAGTCGAACCGGTGATCGTGGGTCTCGACGCTGGGCACCAGTACCTGGGCCAAGACGAGGCCGATGACGCCGACCGGCAGGTTGATGAGGAAGATCCACTCCCACCCGAAGTTGTCGGTCAGCACGCCGCCGAGCAGCGGTCCGACCATCGTCGCGACGCCCGCGACGATGCCCCAGACGCCCATGGCGGCCCCACGCCGTTCCATCGGGAAGATCCGCGTGACGATCGCCATCGTCTGCGGCGTGATCAGCGCCGCGCCCACACCCTGTACGGCACGGGCCGCGATCAGCATGCCGATCGTCGACGAGAACGCGCACCACACGCTGGCAGCGGTGAAGAGCACCAGACCGATCTGGAAGATCAGCTTCGGCCCGAACTTGTCGCCAAGGCGCCCGGCGACCAGCAGGGGCACGGCATACGTCAGCAGATACGCACTGGTCACCCAGACGATCGAGTTGAAGTCGGCGCCCAGGGCACTCTGGATCGCCGGCTGCGCGACGGCGACAATGGTCATGTCGACCAGGATCATGAAGAAGCCGACGCACATGGCCAGCATGGCCAGCCAGGGGTTTTTTCCGTAGTCGGTTGACGGCTCGGGTCCGAGCGCCTCGCCCGCCTGTTGGGTCGTCATGAGTCGATTCCGTCCAATCCGTTGTCGTTGCAGTCGCGCAGCGCTTCATCTAGCCACGCGATGGTGTTGGTGTCGATCCGCTCAACCAGGTCCTCGAGCCAGGCAATCTGTGCGCGCAGCGTCGCCACGCGCATGCCGCCGTCGAGGCGAAAGATCTCGGGGACCGCGGAGTTCTCCGCGATGAGGCCGACGGTGGCGGCGAGTTCGGTCGCCATCGCCGCGCGGCGCGTCTGGAGCAGCCTGATGGCGTCCTCGCGCGGGAGCTCATGGGCCTGCGCGAGGGCCAGGTACAGCCGGGGATGCTCGACGGGGTGCTCGGCCAACAGCGACTCCAGGGTTCGCCGATGCGCCTCGCGCCCGGCGCAGGTGAGCGCATACACGGTTCGCTCGGGACGATTCCCCTCGCGCTGGACCTCGTAGACCGCGACCAGGCCCTTGTCGAGCAAGCGGGCCACAACGTTGTAGACCGAGGTGGTCCGGATGCTCACCAGCCGATCAAGATGCCGCTTAATCGCCAGCTGCGCCATTTCGTAGGGATGCATGGGCCGCTCAACCAGCATGCTGAGAACCAGCAGGTCCAGCGGCTTCTGCTCGCGCCTGCCGGTGGCCATACGACCCCTCTATCGCCGATTTGCCCGAGTTAGTCCAACTCGAATATTCCAACTGGAATATAGGGCTCGGCGCCGGTGCTGTCAACGGCACCCGACGGGCGGCAGATGACGCCGAGCGCCCCGCACGTTGCCGCGCTCACCCGACTTCCGGCACCGCCCGCCGAACAGGAATGGGCCTCGGCAGCGAGACGTATCCGACGGCCATCCGCCCCTTCTATCGACGATGACTCGTAGGATTGGAGGCCGGCCCAGATCTCCAGCCCGAATCGCATTGTGACATGAGTCATAGGCGCGCTCGGGAATCCCTGCGGGATCATCCGACGTTGGTCCAGTGTTACGACAGCGACAGATCGGAGGCGCGAGCCGATGAGTGAGCACGACGCCAAACGCGCCGAGCCGGTGCCGGGCGGGTACGTCACGCCCGGCGCGGAATTCGTCCGCGACACCCGCTACCTCTCGACCCGGATCACCCGCGACGGTCGCGACGGATACCCCGTCGAAGCGAGCCGCTACCGACTCGTCGCGGCCCGCGCCTGCCCGTGGGCCAACCGGACCCTCATCGTGCGCCGCCTCCTCGGACTGGAGGAAGCGATCTCGCTGGGGCTGTGTGGACCTACCCACGACGCCGACTCGTGGACCTTCGACCTCGACCCCGGTGGAGTCGATCCGGTGCTGCACATCGCGCGCCTCAAAGACGCCTACGACAAGCGCATACCCGGCTACCCCAAGGGCATCACCGTGCCGGCACTCGTCGACACCAGAGACGGCGCCGTCGTCACCAACGATTACGCCCAGATGACCCTAGACTTCTCCACGGAGTGGACCGGCTTCACACGCGACGGCGCCCCACTGCTCTACCCCGAACAATTGCGCGATCAAATCGACGAGATCAATGCGACGGTGTTCTCCGAGGTGAACAACGGCGTGTACCGCTGCGGATTCGCGGGCAGCCAGGAAGCCTACGACCGGGCCTACGACCGCCTGTTCGCACAGCTCGACGTCCTCGACGAACGCCTGACGACCCAGCGCTTCCTCGTCGGCGACACCATCACCGAGGCCGACGTGCGGTTGTTCACGACGCTCGCGCGATTCGACTCCGTCTACCACGGCCACTTCAAGACCAACCGCAACCTGTTGGCGCAGATGCCGGCGCTCTGGGCCTATGCCCGTGACCTGTTCCAGACCCCCGGGTTCGGCGACACTGTCGACTTCACCCAGATCAAGGCGCACTACTACCTTGTGCATCGCGACATAAATCCGACCGGCATCGTACCCAAGGGACCAGATCTGCGCGGGTGGCGCACCGCCCACCACCGCGACCAACTCGGCGGCCGCCCGTTTGGCGACGGAACGCCTCCGCCACCGCCGCGACCCGACGAGGTCGTGCCAGAAAAGGATGGGGTACCCACTCATGGCTAAGCGAGACAACGCGCTGCCCGCACCGGACGCACACGACTTCGAGCATCCCCGCCCGCCCGCACCGGCGATCGGCGCAGCCGACAAGATGCTGCGCAGAGCCCAGCGCCTGCAGGGACCCGCGGTGGCGAAGTATGTGGGCAAAATCCGGGCCGCCCACCCCGACGAGACGCCCGCCCAGATCATCACGCGGCTCGAGAAGCAGTACCTTCTCGCCGTCACCGGATCCGGTGGCGCCGTCGGCGCCACCGCGGCCATACCCGGCGTCGGAACGGTCGCCGCGTTGTCGGCCGTCGCGGGCGAGTCGCTGTTCTTTCTCGAGGCCTCTGCACTGCTCGCGCTGGCCGTGGCCGAAGTCCACGGCGTCGACCCCGCCGACCAGCAGCGCCGCGAATCGTTGGTGCTCACGGTCGCCCTGGGCGAAGAAGGCCTCACCGCGCTGGGCAGGCTCGTGGGCGGCGGGCGGTCCACCGCCCTGCGGCAGTTGTCGAGCAGTGCCATTCCCGGCGTCAACCTGTCGGCCTTCAACCAGAAGATGCTGAACAAGGTGATGCGTAAGTTCGCCCTCAAACGGGCCCCGGTCATCGTCGGCAAACTTCTGCCGGCCGGCATCGGCGCGACGATCGGCGCCGTCGGCAACCGTGCGCTGGGCAAGCGGATCATCACCAACTCCCGCGCCGCATTCGGCCCGGCGCCACGACACTGGCCGACCTCGCCGGTCATCGACGGAGTCATCGCCGGCGTCACCGCTGTGCCCGCACCGGTGCCGCAGCTGCCCTCCGGTCGGTGACGGCCCCCGACGACCGCTGGCTGCGGCGCCTCGCGCGTCAAGCCGCGGTGCGTCGGGGCGCCTTCGCCCTTACCGTGGCAGCGGTGGCCGTGGGCGTCACCGCAGATCTGGCCTTCCCCCTGCTGTCACGCGCGGCACTCGACCACGCGACCGGTGCCGCGCGCGCCGGGTGGGGGCTGGCCGGCATCATCGCCGCCATCGTTGCCCTGGCCGTCGTCCGCTACCTGTCCGCCCTGGGACGACGGTGGGCTGCGGGCGGCCTCGCGATCGGGGTCCAGCGCGACCTGCGCGTGGCCCTGCTCGCCACCCTCTTACACCTCGACGGTCCCGCGCAGCACACCATTCGCACCGGGCAGGTCGTCTCTCGATCGATCTCGGACCTGCAGGTGGTCCAAGGCCTGATGGCGATGGCCCCCCTCGCGATCGGCGGCGCCGTCCAAGCGGTGTTCGCCTTCGCGATCATGGCCCACCTCTCGCCGGTGCTCACCGCGGTCACCCTTGCGGTGCTCCCCGCACTTGCCTGGACCGCGTACCGCAGCCGCCGTCAGCTCTTCGCCGCCACCTGGTCGGCGCAGCAGGCCGCCGCCGACATCGCGACACACGTCGAGGAGACGGTGACCGGGGTGCGCGTGGTGAAGGGCTTCGGCCAGGAGCACCGGATGGTCGACCGGCTCGTCGACCTCGCCCGCGCCCTCTATGCGCGCCGGGTCCGCGCGGCGCGCGTCGAGGCCCGGTACGTGCCGCTGATCTCCGCCCTGCCCCAGCTCGCGACCGTCGCGGTCATCGGTGCCGGCGCCCTGCTCGTGCTGGCCGGATCGATCACCGCCGGCACCTTCCTCGCGTTCGCCGCCTATGTGACGGCCCTGATGGCGATCACCCGGATGCTGTCCAACGTCATCGTCGCGGCCCAGCTCGCCCACGCCAGCGCCCAGCGCGTCTTCGACGTCATCGATCACCCCCGCGACACCGATCCGGCCAACCCGCACGACGTCCCCGACGGGGACCTCGGACTACGGTTCGACGGCGTTTCATTCGCCTACCCCCATGCCGCCGACACACCCGTGCTCGCCGACCTCGACCTCGCCATCGCCCCCGGCGAATGCCTCGCGGTGATCGGCGCGCCCGGCTCGGGCAAGTCGACTCTCGTCGACCTCGCCACCCGCCACTACCGCCCACAAGCGGGTTCGATCGCGCTCGTCACGGCTTCGGGAAGCGCCGTCGACATCGCCCAGATGACCGGCGATGACCTGCACCGGGCGGTCGCGGTCGTGCCCGATGAACCGTTCCTCTACTCGGACACCATCGCAGCCAACGTCGCACTGGCTCCGCTCGAGAGCCTGCGCCCCGCGGCGCGCGAACGCCTCCGTCGTGCGATCGAACAGGCCGGCGCGACGACCTTCGTCACCGACCTCCCCGGCGGCGAGGCCGCCGTGGTCGGCGAACGCGGACTCACCCTGTCGGGCGGTCAGCGCCAGCGCCTGGCCCTCGCCCGGGCCCTATACGCACAGCCCCGCCTCCTGATCCTCGACGACGCGACCTCGGCGCTCGACGCCACGACCGAGGCGCGCATCCTGACTGGACTGCGCGGGCACCGATCGACGGTGCTGGTCCTCGCCCATCGCTTGTCTACCCTGCGGGTGGCCGATCGGGTGGCGATCATCGACGGCGGCCGCATCGCCGAGATCGGGACCCTCGCCGAACTCGCCCGCGGCAGTGCCCGGTTCGCCGCGCTGATGTCGCAGGCCGCAACCAGCCCGCTGCCCGGCTCCCCGCCCGACGACGAGCCCCAGGACCGTTTCGAGCCCGGGCAATTCGGCGAGGCCCTGTGGCCCGAGCCCCTTTCCGGCGACGACTGGCGGGCAGTGGCGGCACCGCCCCGCGGCCGGGGCGGCCCGGGCGGCGGTATGGCGATGTCCGGGGCACTCGGCGCCGCCCAGGCGACCCCGGAGCTGCTGGCGGCGGTTGAGTCGCTGCCCCCGGCCACGGCCGACCCGCAGGCGGACGTCGCCGTCTTGCGCCGGGCGAGCACCGATTTTTCGCTGCTGGGCACCCTGTCCCCGGTGCGCATGATCCTGCTGGCCACCGCATTGTGCGTGGCGGCGGACGCGATGGTGAGTCTGGCGTTCCCGTCACTGGCCCGGATCTCGGTCGATGCCGCCAGCCGCGGCGATACCGGGGCGATCGTGCGCACGTTCGCCCTCGGAGCCCTGCTCGTCCTCGTCGGCTGGGCGCTCGCCGTGGCCACCCTGCTGCTGTCCACCCGAGCCGGCGAGCGTGTGCTCTTCGGGCTGCGAGTCCGCACTTTCGCCCACCTGCAGCGCCTAGGGCTCGACTACTACGAGCGCGAACTGTCCGGCCGGATCATGACCCGCATGACCACCGACATCGACGCACTGACGACCTTCGTGCAGACGGGACTGACCTCGGCCGGCGTCGCCGGGCTCACCCTCGTGGGGGTCGCGGCAGCACTCGCGATCACCCAGCCTGCACTGGCCGTCGTGCTCACCCCCGTGGTCGGAGTGCTCGCCATTGCGACACTGGTGTTCCGTCGCGTCTCCTCGCGCGGCTATCTGCGCTCACGTGAACTCGTCAGCATCGTCAACGCCGATCTGCAGGAAAACATCGCCGGCCTGCGCACCACACAGGCGTTCGGCCACGGCCACGCCGCCCTCGCCCGGTTCGCCCGCCACTCCGACAACTGGCTCGACGCCCGCATGGTCACCCAGCGCGCCATCGCCTGCTACTTCCCGTTCATCGTTCTGACTGCGGATCTGGCCACCGCAGCCGCACTCGTCCTCGGCGCCGGCCGGATCGCCGCGGGCACCCTGTCCACCGGCGCGCTCATCGCGTTCGTCCTCTACCTCGCGATGCTGTTCGGTCCGGTGCAGCAGCTCACCGGGGTCTTCGACGGCTATCAACAGGCCCGGGTGGGCCTGATGCGGATACGCGAACTGCTCGCCACCGAATCCTCGCTCGAGGCCTGCGCACCGGAACCGGCGACGACGGAAGCGGACGGCGAGCCGCGCGAGCCCCGCCCCGCGCACCTGTCCCTCGCCGAGGTCGGGTTCACCTACGCCGGCGCCAGTAGCGCTGCACTGCAAGACGTCGGGCTGGAGATCCCCGCCGGATCGTCGCTCGCCCTGGTCGGTTCGACCGGCGCCGGAAAATCGACGGTGGTCAAACTGCTCGCGCGCTTCTACGACCCGACGTCCGGGGTGGTCCGCGCCGACGGCACCGATCTGCGCGAACTCCCCTTGCACGACTACCGGGCCCGGCTCGCCGTCGTCCCGCAAGAGCCGCACCTCTTCGCCGGCACGGTCGCCGAGAACATTGCCTTCGGCCGTCCCGCCGCGGACCGGGGCCAGATCGAGTCGGCCGCTGCCGCCGTCGGGGCGCTCGAGGCCATCGCCGCCCTGCCGGGTGCGATGAACCATTGGATCGGCGAACGCGGACGCGGCCTCTCCGCGGGGCAGCGCCAACTCATCGCCCTGGCCCGCGCCGAACTCGCCGAACCCGACCTTGTCCTGCTCGACGAGGCCACGGCCACCCTCGACCAGCAGACGGAGGCACGCGTGCTCGCCGCCTCGCGGATCACCACGACCAGGCGCACGAGCGTCATCGTCGCCCACCGGCTGGCTACTGCGGCGCAGGCCGATTCGATCGCCGTGATCGAGTCCGGACGAGTCATCCAGCAGGGCTCGCACGCCGAGCTGATCGCGGTCGGTGGACGTTATCGAGAGCTCTGGGAGAGCAGTGCGGACACTGCGGGCGCAGACTCGCACTCGCGCGCGTAGCATCCCCTTGGAGGACTGATCGCGACACCACCGTGTCGGTTGCTCATGACTCGGCGCGGCAACGTGAAACCAGGCGCGGGCCCACCCAGACGGGTCCCCACAAAAGGGAATTGAGGCGAAGTACCGCTGTGAACACCCCGGCATCTGACTACGGCCAGAACACTTGGCTGGTCGAGGAAATGTACCAGCAGTATCAGAAGGACCCGAACTCGGTTGACCCGAGTTGGCGGGAGGTACTCAAGGACTACCGGCCCTCGCCGAACGGCGAACCCGCCGCAGCGCCTCTGACGAGTCAACAGCCCAACGCCGTCACCCTCGATGAGGAGCCCGCCAAGCCGGCGCCCGCGCCGAAGGCGCCGGTCACCGAGGCTCCGGCCACCAAGGCCGCCTCGGGCGCGGGCACCACCGCCCGCGACGGCTCGGGGGGCGACACGATTCCCGCCCCCGCACCGACCGCGCCGGCGCCGGCGCCGGTGGCCGAGCCCGCGCCCACCGAGACCTCGAAGGTCCTGCGCGGCGCATCCGCTGCGGTGGTTCGGAACATGTCCGCGTCGCTGACAGTGCCGACGGCGACCAGCGTGCGGGCCGTACCCGTCAAGGCGATGATCGACAACCGCATTGTCGTGAACAACCACCTCGCCCGCACCCGCGGCGGCAAGGTGTCGTTCACCCACATCCTGGGTTTCGCGCTCGTCCAGGCACTGAAATCGTTCCCGAACATGAACAGCCACTTCGCCGAGATCGACGGCAAGCCCAACGTCGTCTCCCCCGCACACACCAACCTGGGCCTGGCGATCGACCTGCCCGGCCGGGACGGCAGCCGCTCCCTTGTCGTCGCGGCGATCAAGGAGTGCGAGGACAAGAACTTCTACGAGTTCTGGACCGCCTACGAGGAGGTCATCCGGCGCGCCCGCGAAGGCGCGCTGACCGCCGAGGACTTCGCCGGCGTGACCATCTCGCTGACCAACCCCGGCACCATCGGGACCGTCCACTCGGTGCCGCGGCTCATGCCCGGCCAGGGTGCCATCATCGGTGCCGGCGCGATGGAGTACCCCGCCGAGTTCCAGGGCTCCTCTGATGAGCAGATCGCCGAATTGGGCGTCGGCAAGCTGCTGACCCTGACGTCGACCTACGACCACCGCATCATCCAGGGCGCCGAATCGGGCGACTACCTGCGCAAGGTGCACCATCTGCTCCTCGACGACGAATTCTGGAATTCGGTCTTCACCGCGCTGCACATCCCCTACGAGCCCATCCGCTGGCGTCAGGATGTCCCACCGGGTCTGGTGGACAAGTCGACGCGGGTGTTGGAGCTGATCGCCGCGTACCGCAGCCGCGGCCACCTCATGGCCGACATCGATCCGCTGATGATGGATAGCGATGCGCGCCGTTCCCACCCCGACCTGCGCATCGAGACCTACGGGCTCACGCTGTGGGATCTCGACCGCTCGTTCCGGGTCGGCGGCTTCCACGGCAAGGAGCGCATGAGGCTGCGCGACGTGCTCTCGATTCTTCGCGACGCCTACTGCCGCCACGTCGGTGTCGAATACACCCACATCCTCGAACCGGACCAGCAGCGCTGGCTGCAGGAGCGGGTCGAGATCAAACACGTCAAACCGCCGGTTGCCGAGCAGAAGTACATCGTGAGCAAGTTGAACGCCGCCGAGGCCTTCGAGACCTTCCTCGCGACGAAGTATGTCGGGCAGAAGCGGTTCTCCCTCGAAGGCGCCGAGTCGGTGATCCCGATGATGGATGCCGTCATCGACCAGAGCGCCGAACATGATCTCACCGAGGTCATCATCGGCATGCCGCACCGCGGCCGCCTCAACGTGCTGGCCAACATCGTCGGCAAGCCGTACTCGAAGATCTTCACCGAGTTCGAGGGCAATCAGGACCCGTCGCAGTCACACGGCTCCGGTGACGTGAAGTACCACCTCGGCGCCGAGGGCAAGTACTACCAGATGTTCGGCGACAACGAGATCACCGTCTCGCTGACCGCTAACCCCAGCCATCTCGAGGCCGTCGACCCCGTGCTCGAAGGGCTCGTCCGCGCGAAGCAGGACCTGCTCGGCGACTCCGCCGGCGACTTCCCGATCCTGCCGCTGATGCTCCACGGCGACGCCGCGTTCGCCGGCCAGGGCGTGGTCGCCGAGACGCTCAACCTCGCGATGCTGCCGGGCTACCGCGTGGGCGGCACCGTCCACATCGTGGTCAACAACCAGGTCGGCTTCACCACCGCACCCGAGTACTCCCGCTCCACGGAGTACTGCACCGACGTCGCGAAGATGATCGGCGCGCCGATCTTCCACGTCAACGGCGACGACCCGGAGGCCTGCGTCTGGGCCGCCAAGCTCGCCGTCGACTATCGGGAGGCGTACCAGAAGGACGTGGTGATCGACCTCGTCTGCTACCGGCGCCGTGGTCACAACGAGGGCGACGACCCGTCGATGACCCAGCCGGCCATGTACGAGATCATCGACACGATGCGCGGCGTGCGAAAGTCCTACACCGAGGCGTTGATCGGCCGTGGCGACATTTCGACCAAAGAGGCCGAAGACGCTCTGCGCGACTACCAGGGACAACTCGAGCGAGTCTTCAACGAGGTCAAAGAACTCGAGCGCTACACGCCGGAGCCGAGCCCGTCCGTCGAAGCCGAGCAGACGCTGCCGTCGAAGCTGATCACCGCGGTATCCACGCAGACGCTGGCCCGGATCGGCGATGCGTTCATGACGTTGCCGGCCGGGTTCACGGCGCATCCGCGCGTACTGCCCGTCCTCAAGCGCCGCCAGCAGGGCGCGCGCGAAGGCGGCATCGACTGGGCATTCGCCGAGTTGCTGGCCTTCGGCTCACTCGTACTCGAAGGACGGACCGTTCGTCTGTCCGGACAGGACTCGCGCCGCGGCACGTTCACCCAGCGCCACTCGGTGCTGATCGACCGGGAGAACGGTTCGGAATACACGCCGCTAAACCACATCCCCGGGGAAGACGCGGCGCCCGCCGGCCGGTTCATGGTCTACGACTCGCCGCTGTCGGAGTACGCCGTCGTCGGCTTCGAATATGGGTATTCCGTCGGCGACCCCAATGCCCTGGTCCTGTGGGAGGGACAGTTCGGCGACTTCGTCAACGGCGCCCAGTCGATCGTCGACGAGTTCATCAGTTCCGGTGAGGCCAAATGGGGCCAGACCTCCGGCGTTGTCATGCTCCTGCCCCACGGGCACGAAGGCCAGGGCCCGGACCACACCTCCGGCCGCATCGAACGCTTCCTGCAACTGTGTGCGGAAGGGTCGATGACCGTCGCCCTGCCGTCGACGCCCGCCAGCTACTTCCACCTGCTGCGGCGGCATGCACTCGACGGCATCGAGCGTCCGCTCGTCGTGTTCACGCCGAAGTCGATGCTGCGGAACAAAGCGGCCGTCAGCCCCGTCTCGGAGTTCACCGACTCCAAGTTTCTGTCCGTCCTCGACGACCCGGTCTTCGCCGATCGCCCCGCCGACCGCGCCAAGGTCACCCGCGTCGTCCTCGTCAGCGGCAAGCTCTACTACGAGCTCGTCGCCCGGCGCGACAAAGAGGGCCGCGACGACATCGCCATCGTGCGCATCGAGCAGCTCTACCCGGTGCCCTACCGGCGCATGCGAATGACGCTGGAGAAGTACCCGAACGCGCAGGACCATGTCTGGGTGCAGGAGGAGCCGGCCAATCAGGGACCCTGGCCATTCCTGGGCCTCTGGCTGCCCGAGATGCTGCCCGACATCCTCAGCGGCCTGCGGCGCATCTCGCGGCGCGCAATGTCGGCGCCCTCATCGGGGTCGAGCAAGGTGCACGCCGTCGAGCAACAGGAGATCATCGACGCCGCCTTCGGTCCGAGGACCGAAGCTCCGTCCGTCTCCTAGGTCTGCCCACCGGCGTCGGTGACCGTATC